>NZ_JBVHMN010000004.1:0-244367 GCF_055558435.1 Streptomyces sp. NPDC025784 | reverse complement strand
AAAAAAACAACCGGTTTACACACTGGCTCAAAACACACATAAAAATAATTCTCCACCCCCCCCCTCCCCGGGGGGGGGCCCCCGTTTTTTTTCCCCCCCCGCCCCCCCCACCCCTGTGCGCAGCGGGTGAAGCAGCGGTTACGTGATGACGTCGGCCGCCGGACCGGCCGAGCGACCCGGCCGGCCGTACGGCGCGACGGTGGGCGTCAGCGGAAGGTGCCCTGCGACACCGAGCCGGCGATCCGCCGCTGGAAGATGACGTACACGATCAGTACGGGCACAACCGTGACGACGATCGCCGCGAACAGGGCACCGTAGTCGATGCCGTAGGCCTGCGAGGACGCGTAGGCGGCCATGCCCTGGGTCAGCACCCACTTGTCCTGGTCGGTGTTGAGCGCGACCGGCAGCAGGAACTGGTTCCACAGGCCCAGGAAGTTGAAGATCGCCACCGCCGCCATGCCCGGCCGCGCCATCGGCAGCATCACCTGGAAGAACGCCCGCCAGTCCCCCGCGCCGTCGATCAGCGCGGCCTCGTACACGTCGTGCGGCAGGGAGCGGAAGAACGCGTAGAGGAAGAACATCGTGAACGGCAGCGCGAACGCGACGTAGGTGAGGATCAGCCCCGGGCGTGTGTTCAGCAGCCCGAAGTTCTGCAGCTGGAAGAAGAGCGGCACGATCGCCAGGAAGACCGGGAAGGTCAGCCCGGCGAGCATCACGTAGTAGATCAGCCGGCGTCCCGGGAACTGGAACCGGGCCAGGACGTACGCGCACATCGCGCCCAGCAACATCACCAGGACCAGTGCGCAGACGACCACGATCACGGAGTTCAGGAAGTACTTCCCGATGCTCGCGTCGCTCCAGGCGCGCGAGTAGTTGTCGAACTGCCAGTGCTTCGGCAGCGCGAACGGCGACGACAGGATCTCCTTGGTCGTCTTGAACGACGACACCAGGACCCACAGCATGGGCAGGATCACGATCACGGACCACAGGATCAGCAGGCCGTGCGCGATCACCGCGAACCTGCGGTCGCTGCCCGCGACGGCTTTCGTCAGCTTCTGGTCGCTCGCCCGCTTCTGGTCACGCGCCTGCTTCCGGTCGGCGGCTATGACGCTCACTGGGCACCCCCCTTGGCTACGGCACGCCGAGCCTTCAACCCACGCGCTTCCTTACGGCCCTCGCTCTCGCCCCCGCCGGTCAGACGGTTGACGGCGAACACCAGCGCCGCGAACACCAGGGTGACGACGGCGAGGACGACCCCCATCGCGGTGGCCAGTCCGAACTGCTGCTTCGCGAAAGCGACATTGAACAGCCGCTGGCTGATCGTGAGGGTCGAGTTGTTCGGCCCACCGCCCGGCAGCATGGCCTGTACGTAGACGAACGCGTCCAGCGCGGCGATGCCCAGGTAGATGTACGCGGTCTGAACACTGTCCCGGATCGCCGGCAGCGTGACCGAGATCGTCATCCGGAACCGGCCGGCTCCGTCGATCCTGGCCGCCTCGTACAGCTCGGCGGGAACGCCCTTGATCGCGGCGATGAAGAGCACCGCGTAGAACCCGACAAGCCCCCAGACGATGACGAACATCAGGGCCGGCATCGCCGTCGCCTGTTCGCCCAGCCAGGCGAACTCCTTGAAGCCGTCCAGGCCGAGCCCGCTGAGGATGCCGTTGACCAGGCCGGCGTTCGGGTCGTACATCTGCGCCCAGATCAGGCCGACGATGATCGCCGGCACGACGTAGGGGAAGAACGAGACGATCCGGTAGAACGACGCCCCCTTGATCCCCCGGACGGGGCCCTTGCTGGGCCCGCCCAGGGTGATGGCCACCGCGACCCCGAGAGCGAGCGTCAACGTCACCAGCGGCACGAAGGCCGCCAGCAGGGCGACATTGCGCAGCGCCTTAAGGAAGACATCGTCCTGGAACATCTTGACGAAGTTGTCGAGGCCGATGAAGTCGTAATCCGGGCTGAAACCGCGCCAGTTGGTCATCGCCCAGAAGATCGCCTGGGCGAAGGGGTACAGGACGAAGATCACGAAGATGGCGACCGGGAGACCGAGGAACGCGAGGAAGAACGTCACCCGGTCGAACGTGAGCTTGCGGCGCCGGGGCCGCCCGCCGCGAGCGGCCGGCACGGGCCGGCTGCTCGCGGTGTCGGAGATGGTGGTCTTGTCTTTCATCGCAGTGCTAGCTGACCTTGATCTTGTCGACGGAGTCGTCTTCCCGGACCTTGTCGGAGATCTTCTGCAGAGCCGAGGTCAGACCCTTGGCGTCGAGGTCACCGGAGAGGAACGAGTTCCACGGCACCAGCTGGTCGGTGTTCATGCCGTAGGCCTCGACGAAGTTGTAGGTGAAGATGTTGGTGCCCGCGGCCTCCAGCATCTTCGTCTGCGAGACGAGGGCGGACGATCCGTAACCGTCGGCGGGCACGGTGCCCTTGACGATCGTCGGGGCCAGCTTCGTCTTGGAGAAGTTGGCGGCCGCGTCCTTGGACAGCATCGCGCGCAGCACTTCCTTGCCGCCGGCCGGGTTCTTGCCCTTCTTGGGGACGATGAACGGCTCGCCAGCGGCCGCGCGAATCGCCTCGTAGGGCAGCTTCGGCTTGTCGGTGAGCGTCATCGACGGGAAGCCGGTCATCTGGAAGTCGGCCTTGGTGGCCTTCTTCATCTCGTTCTCGATCCAGCCACCGGACGGGTAGAGCAGCGCCTTCTGGTCGTTGCTCCAGATCGCCTGCGCCTTCTGGAACTGGGTGCCGGAGCCGCCGGGAACGAACATCTTCTCCTTGACCATGGTCTCCATGACCTTGATCACGCCCTGGATGGCCGGGTGCGACCAGCAGCCCTTCTCCAGGTTCTCCAGCGCGAGCCGGACCTCGTCGCCGCCCTCCTTGATCGCCGAGTCGATCAGGAGCGTGCGGTAGTAGGTCGCCGCCTCCTTGCCGTGGACGAAGAGGTACTTGCCCTTCTTCTTCGCCTTCTGGCCGAGGTCGAGCGCTTCGTCCCACGTCTTCGGCGGGGTCCAGCCGTTCGCCTCGAACAGCGTCTTCGAGTACCAGACGCCATACACCGTCATCACATAGTTCAGCCCGACGAACTTGTCCTTGAACGTGCCGGGGCCCTTGATGCCGGGATAGATCGTGTCGGCGATCTTCTTGCCCTCGTAGTTGTTCGCCTCGAGGACGTCGTCGAGCTCCTCGAGCTGGTCGAGGATGCCGAGGAAGCCGATCTGGTCCTCGCCGGAGTTGTCGATGAGGTCCGGCGGGTTGCCGCCGACGAAGCGGGGCTGGAGCTCCGGGGCGATGTCGACGACCGGCTTGACCTTGACGTCGAGACCGTTGCTCTTGTCCTTGGCGATGTTGCCGGCGTAGGTGACGTAGTCGACGCCGTAGCCGCCGTTGAAGATGGCCGCGTCGACCTTGGAGTTCGCGGCGACACCGAACGGGTTCTTGGCGCTCGTCTTGCCCTTCGTCCCCTTGTCGTCATTACCGCTGTCGGAGGGGGAGCTACAGGCGACGGCGAACGACCCCATGGCCGCGGTCGCGATCGCCCCGCGCAGGAGCGTCCGCCTGTCGAGAGAGCCGGCACGAATGGTCATTTCCGCATCCTCACTGATCGATTGGATCTGTACGGTTTGCTGCGTGTTCGGCTGCCGGGCCGGGGTGGCCCCGTGCTTGCCGCACTTCTCTTTGAGCGCGTCCTGGTGTGGGTCTCCGCTTGAGATGTCGGCGGAGATGCACACCGGGGCGTTTCGCCGTCGTCTCGGAGCCGCTCAGCGGCACCGATGGTGATCAGCTGAGTGATGTCGGAAAAGCAGTCGCCGGGGCCGCGGCCGGAGCGGCAGTCTCGCTCCGCTTGATGAGATCGCGCTGGCCTACGCCGGGGGTGGATCCCATGCTCAAGTCCTCGCCTTCTCCAGGACTCAGGCGGTGAACCGGATCCTCCCCGGCACCGCGGTTAGGTCAAGCTGGGGTCGTGCGTGGGGGATTCACCGAGCCGGCGTGACGGTCGGTGTATGTGACACCCTCCGCCGCCTCCCGATTTCCCCCCGGGGTCCTGCCTGTCCACGGCCGTCGAGCGGCTGGGCGGACGCCGACAGGTATAGTCCACTTCCCGCCAACGGAGCAAGATCGAATACGGGTTTGGCCGCCGGTCTTTTCCGAGTTGAGACCTCGCGGAAATGTGCGGCCCGCGCGCCCCGCCCCCGTGAAGATCGTCGGGGTCAACCTCCCGCATTGAACGCAATGTGCCGTTCGTCGGATCGCATTCACACCGGATGCCTCACTCAACACCCTTGACACCGCTGACAACTTGACTCACAAATGGTCCTTGCGCATCGAATTTGACAACGTTGTCCACGGCACGCGAGTGAGCCGAAGGGGGCGCCGGCGTCAAGGATGTGAGCGCGTCGCGGCCCCCGGGCCCCGTCGCGCCGCACCCTCGACACGGGCTGCGCCACCCGCCGGTGAACAAGCCAGAGACAGGGAGGGTGCTCGCGCATGCAGCACAGCGCTCGGTACAGACGGAGTCCTTCGACTCGGCCGAGATGGGGTTCACCGACCGCACTGGGGGTGGTCGCACTCTCCCTCGTGGTGGCCTCGCAGGGGGTGGCGGTCGCACTGCCCGCCCAGGCGGCGGCCGTGGACCGGGAGTTCAGCTCCTCCTTCGAATCGGGAGATCCTGCACCGGACTGGCTCAACACGGTCGACACGGCCGCAGACGGGTCGAAAAGGGCCTCGGGTGTCGACGGCGGCTACAGCACCGGCATCCCCGGCAATGTGACCGACCACGTCACCGACGTCCGGGCCAGCGGTGAGAACACCGGCGCGGGCGAGGTGAAGGAGAACCTCGCCGACGGCGAGTCGAGCACGAAGTGGCTGACCTTCGAGCCCACCGGCTGGGCGGAGTTCGACCTGGACGCCCCGGTCAAGCTGGTGACCTACGCGCTGACCTCGGCCAACGACCACGACGAACGCGACCCGAAGGACTGGACCCTCCAGGGGTCCACGGACGGCAAGGACTGGAAGACCCTCGACACCCGCGCCGGGGAGTCCTTCGGCGAGCGGTTCCAGACCAAGTCGTACGACCTCGACAGCCCCGCCGAGTACCAGCACTTCCGGCTCGACGTCACCAAGAACAACGGCGGCGACATCCTCCAGCTCGCCGACGTCCAGTTCTCCACGGGCAAGAGCGACGACCCGACGCCCAAGGACATGCTGTCGCTGGTGGACCGCGGACCGAGCGGCTCACCCACCGCGAAGGCGGGCGCGGGCTTCACCGGCAAGCGGGCCCTGCGCTACGCCGGCACGCACAAGGCGGACAGCCGCGCGTACTCGTACAACAAGGTCTTCGACGTGAACGTGGCGGTCGGGCGCGACACACAGCTGTCGTACCGGATCTTCCCGTCCATGGCCGACGGCGACCGGGACTACGACGCCACGAACGTGTCCGTGGACCTGGCCTTCACCGACGGCACCTACCTCAGCGACCTGTCCGCGGTCGACCAGCACGGCTTCGCGCTCACCCCGCAGGGCCAGGGCGCGGCGAAGGTGCTGTACGTCAACCAGTGGAACAACGTCGCCTCGCGGATCGGTTCGGTCGCGGCGGGCAGGACGGTCGACCGGATCCTGGTCGCGTACGACTCCCCGAAGGGGCCGGCCAAGTTCCGGGGCTGGCTGGACGACGTCGCGCTGAAGACGGTCGCGCCCGAGAAGCCGAAGGCGCACCTGTCCGACTACGCGCTGACCACCCGCGGCACCAACTCCAGCGGCGGCTTCTCGCGCGGCAACAACTTCCCGGCGACCGCCGTCCCGCACGGCTTCAATTTCTGGACGCCGGTGACCAACGCGGGCTCGCTGAGCTGGCTCTACGACTACGCCCGGGCGAACAACTCGGACAACCTGCCCACCATCCAGGCGTTCAGCGCGAGCCACGAGCCGAGCCCCTGGATGGGTGACCGGCAGACCTTCCAGGTGATGCCGTCGGCGGCGTCCGGCACCCCGGACACCGGGCGCGGCGCCCGCGCGCTGGCCTTCCGGCACGAGAACGAGACCGCCCGCCCGTACTACTACGGGGTGACCTTCGAGAACGGTCTCAAGGCCGAGATGGCCCCCACGGACCACGCGGCGGCGCTGCGGTTCACCTACCCCGGCGACGACGCCGGCGTGGTCTTCGACAACGTCACCGAGCAGGCGGGACTGACCCTCGACAAGGACAACGGCGTCGTCACCGGCTACTCGGACGTGAAGTCCGGGCTGTCGACGGGCGCGACCCGGCTGTTCGTGTACGGCGTCTTCGACGAGAAGGTCACCGGCGGGGACTCCAGCGGCGTCAAGGGCTACCTGCGCCTGGCACCGTCCAAGGACCACACCGTCACCCTGCGCCTGGCCACCTCCCTGATCAGCGTCGACCAGGCGAAGGACAACCTCCGCCAGGAGATCCCGGACGGCACGTCCTTCGACAAGGTCAAGTCGCGGGCCCAGCACCAGTGGGACGCGCTGCTCGGCAAGGTCGAGGTGGAGGGCGCGACGACGGACCAGCTGACGACGCTCTACTCCAGCCTGTACCGGCTCTACCTGTACCCGAACTCGGGCTTCGAGAAGGTCGGCGGGAAGTACCAGTACGCGTCGCCGTTCTCGCCGATGCCCGGTCCCGACAGCCCCACCCACACCGGCGCGAAGATCGTCGACGGCAAGGTGTACGTCAACAACGGCTTCTGGGACACCTACCGGACGACCTGGCCGGCCTACTCCTTCCTGACACCCGGTCAGGCGGGCGAGATGGTCGACGGGTTCGTGCAGCAGTACAAGGACGGCGGCTGGACCTCGCGCTGGTCCTCGCCCGGCTACGCGGACCTGATGACCGGCACCTCCTCGGACGTGGCGTTCGCCGACGCGTACGTGAAGGGCGTCGACTTCGACGCGGAGTCGGCATACGCCGCGGCCGTGAAGAACGCGACGGTCGTCCCGCCGACGTCGGGCGTGGGCCGCAAGGGCATGTCGACCTCGCCGTTCCTCGGCTACACGAGCAGCGACACCCACGAGGGGCTGTCCTGGGCCCTGGAGGGCTACCTCAACGACTACGGCATCGCCAAGATGGGCCAGGCCCTCTACAAGAAGACCGGCAAGAAGCAGTACAAGGAGGAGTCCGAGTACTTCCTCAACCGTGCCCAGGACTACGTCAACCTCTTCGACACCAAGGCCGGCTTCTTCCAGGGCCGTGACGCCAAGGGCGACTGGCGTGTCGAGTCCTCCAAGTACGACCCGCGCGTGTGGGGTTACGACTACACGGAGACCAACGGCTGGGGCTACGCGTTCACCGCGCCGCAGGACTCGCGCGGTCTCGCCAACCTGTACGGCGGACGCAGCGGTCTCGCCGAGAAGCTCGACGCGTACTTCGCGACGCCCGAGACGGCCTCCCCCGACTTCGTGGGCTCGTACGGCGGTGTCATCCACGAGATGACCGAGGCCCGCGACGTGCGGATGGGCATGTACGGCCACTCCAACCAGGTGGCCCACCACGTCAACTACATGTACGACGCGGCGGGACAGCCCTGGAAGACGCAGAAGAACGTGCGTGAGGTGCTCTCCCGCCTCTACACCGGCAGTGAGATCGGGCAGGGCTACCACGGCGACGAGGACAACGGCGAGCAGTCGGCCTGGTACCTCTTCTCCGCGCTCGGCTTCTACCCGCTGGTCATGGGCAGCGGCGAGTACGCGATCGGCTCCCCGCTGTTCACCAAGGCGACGGTCCACCTGGAGAACGGCAACGACCTGGTCGTGAAGGCGCCCAAGAACAGCACGAAGAACGTGTACGTGCAGGGCCTGCGGGTCAACGGCAAGAAGTGGACGTCGACCTCGCTCCCCCACTCGGTCGTCTCGCGCGGCGGGGTGCTGGAGTTCGAGATGGGCGCCAAGCCCTCCTCGTGGGGCACCGGCAAGAACGCGGCACCCGTGTCGATCACCCAGGACGACAAGGTGCCCGCACCCCGCACGGACGCCCTCAAGGGCGACGGCGCGCTCTTCGACAACACCTCGGCGACCGACGCGACCGTCACGTCCGTGGACCTGCCGGTCTCCGCGTCCGCCAAGGGCGTCCAGTACACGCTGACGTCCTCCGACCACACGAAGGCCCCGGCCGGCTGGGTGCTCCAGGGCTCCAGCGACGGCACGCAGTGGACGGACCTGGACAAGCGCTCCGGCCAGTCCTTCGCCTGGGACAAGCAGACCCGCGCGTTCTCCGTCGCGCGGCCGGGCGCGTACACGCACTACCGGCTGGTCCTCGACGGTGAGGCGACCCTCGCGGAGGTGGAGCTGCTGAGCTGACGCACACCCCCCACGGGAGAAGGGGCGGGCGCGGAGAACTCCGCGCCCGCCCCGCTTTTTCCTCCCGTCGCCGTCAGCCGACCGCGAGGGTGAAGACGTGCAGGTCGGCATTGTCCGGCAGCCGTACGCTGCGGACGGTCCTGCCGGACGGCGCCTCGAAGGGCTTGGTGGCGAAGACGTACGTCGCCACCGGGTCCTTGTCGGCGCCCGCGACGTTGCGGTAGGCGGCCTTGGCGACGGTCGCGTTGCCGTACTGGACGGTGCCGCCTCCGCCGCCGACGGTCCAGTCGGTGAAGGACAGGTCGACGGTGTCGGTGGTGCCGTCGGTGTAGGTGACGGTCGCCTTGGTCTGCTGGTTGCCGTTGACCGCACTGCCGATGAAGGACAACCGGGCGGCCGGCTCGGCGAGTTCGACGGTCTGGCCGGCCGCCGAGGCGTTGTCGGGCCGGCCGGCCGGGGAGTTCGGCCAGGTGAAGGTCAGACCGTCCACCGTGCCCCGCTCGCCCGGCGTCAGCCCCGCGTCGGCGAGGGCCTGCTGGGAGTAGCTCCAGCCACCGCCGTCGTAGTCGGCCTCGTCGTGGTCGCCGCTGTCGTCGGAGACGCCGGTGTTGTTGTAGGCGGCGAGCAGCGAGTCCGGGGCGGCGACCGTGAGGGCCACCGGCTGCCGGTACGAGGTGTCGTCCGAGGACACCGAGACGTCGACGTCGTAGAAGCCCTGCTCGGCGTCCGCGCCCGCCGACAGCGTGATCCGCTGCGCGCCGTCGGTCACGGTGCCCTCCGCGGGAGTCGCCGTCACTCCCTTCGGCACCTCCACGTGGAAGCGCACCTCGGGGCCCGCGCCGCCGCTCAGCGCGAGGGCACGGATGTCGAGCGTGGTGCTGCCGCCCGGCGCGAGCCTGGCCGTGGTCGGCCCCACACCGATCTGGTACGGCTGTTCGCCCGTGCGGAAGGACGGCGGTGCGGCGGCCTCGTCGGCGCCCCATGTCCGGTCGGGCGTGCCGGACAGCGTGTAGTCGAGCGTGCCGCCGTCCCGGACGAAGGAGGCCGGCAGCCAGGGCCGCTCACCGGTGCGCCCGTCGACGCGCAGCGACCGGACGTACGGGGCGTCCACGGCGGCGCCCCGCGCCCTGATCTCGATGTCGGCGCCGCCCGGACGCTCGATCTCGATCCTCGGGAACAGCGGTGACGACAGGGTGAGTTCGGCGCGCGAGGGCACCTGGGGATACATGCCGAGCGAGGAGAAGACGTACCAGGAGGACATCTCGCCGAGGTCGTCGTTGCCGGGGATGCCGCCCGGCTCGGTCGACCACAGCCGGGTCATCGCCGCGCGCACGGTCTCCTGCGCCTTGTAGGGCGCGCCCGCGTAGTCGTACAGGTAGGGCACGTTGATCGACGGCTCGTTGTCCAGCTCCGACTTGTCGCCGCCGCTGCCCGTGAACGCCCAGCTGCCGTCGGCGTTGTGGAAGAAGGCGTCCAGCCGGTCCAGCGCCTTGGCACGGCCGCCCATCGCGGCGAACAGCCCGGCCGGGTCGTGCTGCACCATCCAGGTGTACTGGGCGGCGGTGCCCTCCACGAACCCGTTGCCCGTCGCCGGCGTGAAGCCGGTGACCCAGCTGCCGTCGGCCTTGCGGTTGGCGATGTAGCCGCCGCTGGGGTCGGCGGCGAGGTTGAAGCTGTTCTGCCACCACTGGGAGCGCCGGGCGAACTCGGCGGCGGTCTTCCGCTCCCCCGCCGCCGTGGCCAGCTGGGAGATCGCGAAGTCCGCGCCGGACATCTCCAGGGTCTCCGCCGCGCCGCCCCACGCGTTGGACACCGAGGGCATGTAGTGCTGCTGGAGGTACTTGTCGAGCGAGGGCCGCTGGCCGACCGACAGCACCGGCTTGCCCGCCGACGACAGGTCCTGCTCCGTCGGTACGGTCGCCGCCCGCACCAGCGAGTCGAGCGCGCCGCGCAGGTCGAAGTCGGTGCCGCCGAAGGCCCTGATGCCCGCGAGGGCGGGCGCCGCAGGGTCGCCGTTCATGACGTGCGTGCCGTTCGCGCCGTGCAGCCAGCGGTCCCACACGCCGCCGTTCTGCCGGGCGAGTTCGAGCAGCGACTGCGCGATGTCGGAGCCGGTGTCCGGGTCGAGGAGCGTCAGCAGCTGGACCTGGGAGCGGTAGACGTCCCAGCCGGAGAAGGTGCCGTACTGGGCCTCGTGCCCGCGGCCCACCCTGTGGACCTCGTCGTCGCTGCCTCTGTATCTGCCGTCGGCGTCGCTGATGACGTTCGGGTGCAGGAGGGCGTGGTACAGCGCGGTGTAGAAGGTGGTCCGCGACGCGTCGGTGCCGCCGCCGACCCGGATGGCGCCGAGCCGGTCGCGCCAGGCACGGCGGGCGGCGTCCCGGACCGCGGCGAAGGACCGGTGCGGCGGGTTCTCGGCGGCGAGGTTGGCCTCGGCGCCCGCCTGGCTGACGTACGAGATGCCCACCTTGACGTTCACCGGCCCGGTCCCCGGCTCGAACTCCACGTAGCCGCCGGCGCCCTTGCCGGCGACGGGACGGCCGCCCTGGCCGAACCCGCCGGTTCCGCCCTTCGCCTCGGTGCTCCCGGGGCTGAGCTTGTCGTCCTGCCAGGTGCCCGTCTTCTTGAAGTCGCGGTCGAAACGGGCGGTGAAGTGGAGTGTGTAGTAGGCGCGTCGGCCCTCGGGGTCGAGGTATCCGCAGAAGTTCCCGGAGGTGACCGATCCGGAGACGGTGCGGGTGGCCGGGTCGATGTGCACGTCCGAAGCGGTCGAGCCGACTTCGGAGTTGGCGGTGCGGATCAGCAGGGAGGCGGGCTTGTCGGCGGGGAAGGTGAAGCGGCCCGAGCCGGTGCGCGCGGTCGCGGTGAGGTCGGCGGTGACGCCGGAGGAGAGTTCGACCCCGTAGTGGCCTGGGTCGGCCGTCTCGTCGGTGTGCGCGAAGTCGGCCGCGTACACGGCGTCCTTGGTGTCGCTCGCCGGAGAGGAGGTGACTTCGCCTGCGTAGGGGAAGAACGGGAGGTCGCCGCTGCCGCCCGCGCATCCCGTGCCGGACATGTGGGTGAGGCTGAAGCCGCGGATGCGGGTGGCGTCGTACTGGTAGCCGCCGGGCGCGGCGGTGCGGGTCGCGTCGCCGCGGGTGTTCTCGGGGCTCCAGGACAGCATGCCGAAGGGCACGACGGCGCCCGGGAAGACATTGCCGCCGTTCTTGGTGCCGATGAGCGGGTCGACGTACGTGGTCGGGTCCCGGACGAGGTCCGGCGGGTCGGACTGGGGTGCGGCGAGCGCCGGAGTGGCGCCGGCGACCGTCAGGGCGACGGCCAGCAGAACGGATGACGGACGGAAACGCATGACGCGGCCCCTCCTCCTTCGGACGGGTCGCGCACCACAGGTCGCACAAGCCGCAGGGACAGTAGCGTGCGCCACGGGTACCACGGAAGACCGCCTGCGGCCCGGAGGGCGCGTCCGGCGCACCCCCGGACGGCGCAGCAGGGGCTGCTCCGCACCAACTGGCTTGACATCGTTGTCGGTTGAGGCGGTAGAGTTTTCCGAAGACCGTTCGACAACGTTGTCGCACACTGCGATCGGCACAAGCCACGTCCCCGGGCTCTCGGTTTCCCGCGAGCGGGGGGCATCGTCCCGGGCCGGGCCTCCCCCGACCTGTCCGGGCTCGCGGACCGGGTGAGTCGCGTACCACCCACCCGGTCCGCCCTGAGCAGGGGCGCGGGGTCAACCCACTCGGCAGGGAAGGGATGTCGACGGGTCGTCGCCTGATCCGGAGACGACGTAACCGAACGTCGCGCCGGCGCCCGGAGCGAGCGCTCCGTTCCAGTCGGCGTTGTGCACCATCACGTCCTGGCCGTCGTACGTGGCGTTGCCGTTCCAGAGGCCGGCGACCGACTGCCCGTCCGGCAGGGTCCAGTCGACCATCCAGCCGAGCATCGGCACGTCTCCGGTGTTGGTGACGGTCACCTCGGCCTGGTAGCCGCCGGACCAGTTGTTCGTCGTACGGCGGGTGGCCGAGCAGGCGCCGGGCGGGGGTTCGGTGGGGTTGCCCGGGTCGTGAATGCCCGTCACTTCACCGTTGCCGCCGTCGAAGACGACGTCGGAGCAGGAGTAGAACGTCTCGGCGCTGTCCGAGCGCTGCCAGACCATGTAGATGATGTGGCGGCCGGACTTGTTCGCCGGCAGCGTGCCGCTCCAGGAGTAGTTGGCCTCGACCGTGCCCGGGGTGCCGTGCAGCGGCGGGTGGTCGACCGTGAGGAACGGCTGTTCCTCCATGTCGTCCCAGGTGAGGGTCCCGGTCGGGTCGAAGCCGTCCTTGGTGACGTAGACGTGGAACCAACCCGGGTGGGCCGCCCAGGCGTTGTACGCGAAGTCGACCGTGGCGCCCGACGTGAGGTGGGTGAGCGGCCAGTCGTCACGCGGCAGGTCGAAGCCGGTGAAGTTGGGGTTGCCGCCGCTGCACAGCGCGCCGTCGGGGACGAAGCCGCGGGTGCGGCCCGCGCCGTCCGAGCGCAGCACGGAGAACCAGTTGTAGAACGGCGTGGTGCCGCCGGCCTGTTGGGCCGCCCTGCACGCCGGGTTCACGGGTTTGATCTCGCCGGTGTCGGTCAGCCCGTCCTGCCGGCACAGGAAGGTGCGGCTGCCCGGCTTCATGGGGGTGCCGTGTGCCGCCGCGCCACCGCCGGCCACGAGCACCAGCCCCAGGGCCGGCAGGGTGGTGAGCAGGGCGAGCAGTACGAGGAAGAGGGCCCTGTGCCGGGCGGGGAGCGGTAATCGGCGTCGCGACCGGAGGGCTGATGTCATGGCCATGTCATTCTGTCCTTCCATGGGCGGGTGCGCGGTGAAGGTGTCCGGATCGCGTGAGGTGGGAGCGGTTCCGGGGGCGGGTTCCGGTCCACCGGTGCATGGGAGCGCTCCCACCTCACCTGTTCGTGAAGCTAGCGCGTCGGGGAAGCGGTGTAAACGGGGGACGCACGAGTGCGGGGCCGTGCGCACGGGGGCCGCATGGGGGTTCCGGCGCCTCGGGCTGGGCGGGGCTGCGGTCCGGCGCCCCGCCCCGTCGGGGCCCTTCGCCCCCGCTGCGGCGGAGTGGCCCGCCTCCGGCCCGGCACGGGCCCGACGGACGATCCTCGCCCCCTCCGCCCCTACCCGACCCATGCCCCTGGGGGCTCCGCCCCCAGACCCCCGATCGGCCTGGACGGCCTCGTCCTCAAACGCCGGACGGGCTGAGAGGTGCTCCCTGCCCTCCGGGTGGAGCGGGCTGTGCGTCAGTGGAGCGGCCGCGTGTGTGGGAGGGGGGCGGGTCGAAGGCCGGCCCCCGCACCCCACTCGCACCCGCAGTCGCCTCCCCCACCGAAGGGGCCGTGCCGGTGAATCAAATGCCCGTTGCGGACGGTGACACGAACCCACCGCACTGGCACACCGGATCGGACGACGGCCGCAACGGGCGGATCACCGGCACGGCCCCGACCCGCCCACCGGACGGACGGCGAGACGGGGAACGCGAAGGGCCGCACCCCCGTCACCGGGGATGCGGCCCTCGACCGCGCTACAACTGCCCTGCCGTACCGCTTACTTGCGGATCAGGTTGCGCAGCACGTACTGCATGATGCCGCCGTTGCGGTAGTAGTCCGCCTCGCCGGGGGTGTCGATGCGGACGACCGCGTCGAACTCGACGCCGGTGTCGGTGGTGACCTTCACCGTGCGCGGGGTGGTGCCGTTGTTGAGCTCCTCGACGCCGGTGAAGGAGAAGGTCTCCTCGCCGGTCAGACCGAGGGACTCGACCGTGGCGCCCTCCGGGAACTGGAGCGGGAGGACACCCATGCCGATGAGGTTCGAGCGGTGGATCCGCTCGTACGACTCGGCGATGACGGCCTTGACGCCCAGGAGCGCGGTGCCCTTGGCCGCCCAGTCGCGGGACGAGCCGGAGCCGTACTCCTTGCCGGCCAGGATGACCAGCGGGACACCCTGCTCGATGTAGTTGCGCGAGGCGTCGTAGATGAAGGAGACGGGAGCGTCGTCCTTCGTGAAGTCGCGGGTGTAGCCGCCCTCGGTGCCCGGCGCGATCTGGTTGCGCAGGCGGATGTTGGCGAACGTACCGCGGATCATGACCTCGTGGTTGCCACGGCGGGAACCGTAGGAGTTGAAGTCACGACGCTCCACACCGTGCTCGGTGAGGTACTTGCCGGCCGGAGTGTCGGCCTTGATCGCACCGGCCGGGGAGATGTGGTCGGTGGTGACCGAGTCGCCCAGCTTGGCCAGGACGCGGGCGCCGGAGATGTCGGAGACCGGCGCCGGCTCCATGCCCATGCCCTCGAAGTACGGGGGCTTGCGCACGTAGGTCGACTCGGTGTCCCACTCGAAGGTGTTGCCGGTCGGGACCGGCAGTGCCTGCCACTGGGCGTCGCCCGCGAAGACGTCCTGGTAGGACTTGTTGAACATGTCCTCGCCGATGGCGTTCGCCACGACGTCGTTGACCTCGGCCTCGGTCGGCCAGATGTCGGTCAGGAAGACCGGCTTGCCGTCCTGGTCGGTGCCCAGGGCGTCCTTGGTGATGTCCACCTTCATGGAGCCGGCGAGGGCGTACGCGACGACCAGCGGCGGGGAGGCCAGGTAGTTCATCTTGACGTCGGGGTTGATACGGCCCTCGAAGTTGCGGTTGCCCGAGAGGACCGAGGTGACCGCGAGGTCGTGGTCGTTGACCGCCTTGGAGACCTCCTCCGGCAGCGGGCCGGAGTTGCCGATGCAGGTGGTGCAGCCGTAGCCGACGAGGTTGAAGCCGACCTTGTCGAGGTACGGGGTGAGGCCCGCCTTGTCGAAGTAGTCGGTGACGACCTTCGAGCCCGGGGCGAGGGTGGTCTTGACCCACGGCTTGCGGGTCAGGCCCTTCTCCACGGCCTTCTTCGCGACGAGCGCGGCGGCGACCATGACGTACGGGTTCGACGTGTTGGTGCAGGAGGTGATGGCGGCGACCGTCACCGCACCGTGGTCGATCGTGTAGGTCGTGCCGTCGGGGGCGGTGACCGTGACCGGGTTGCTCGGCACGCCGTTGGAGGAGGCCGGGGCGTCGGAGGCCGGGAAGGACTCCTTGCCCGCCTCGTCGGCGGTGTCCACGTAGTTGCGGACGTCGACCTTGAACTGCTCGGCGGCGTTCGCGAGGACGATGCGGTCCTGCGGGCGCTTCGGGCCGGCGATGGAGGGGACGACCGTCGACAGGTCCAGTTCGAGCTTCTCGGAGAAGTCCGGCTCGGCGGCCGGGTCGAGCCAGAGGCCCTGCTCCTTGGCGTACGCCTCGACGAGCGCGACCTGCTGCTCGGAGCGGCCGGTGAGCTTGAGGTAGTTCAGCGTCTCGCCGTCGATCGGGAAGATCGCGGCGGTGGAGCCGAACTCCGGCGACATGTTGCCGATGGTGGCGCGGTTGGCGAGCGAGGTGGCGGCGACGCCCTCGCCGTAGAACTCGACGAACTTGCCGACGACGCCGTGCTTGCGCAGCATCTCGGTGATCGTGAGGACCAGGTCGGTGGCGGTGGTGCCGGGCGTGAGCTCACCGGTGAGCTTGAAGCCGACGACGCGCGGGATGAGCATGGAGACCGGCTGGCCGAGCATCGCGGCCTCGGCCTCGATGCCGCCGACGCCCCAGCCGAGGACGCCGAGGCCGTTGACCATGGTGGTGTGCGAGTCGGTGCCGACGAGGGTGTCGGGGTACGCCTGGCCGCCTCGGACCATGACGGTACGCGCGAGGTGCTCGATGTTCACCTGGTGGACGATGCCGGTGCCCGGCGGGACGACCTTGAAGTCGTCGAAGGCGGTCTGGCCCCAGCGCAGGAACTGGTAGCGCTCCTTGTTGCGGCCGTACTCCAGCTCGACGTTCTGCGCGAAGGCGTCGTTGGTGCCGAACTTGTCGGCGATGACGGAGTGGTCGATGACCAGCTCGGCCGGGGAGAGCGGGTTGACCTTCGCGGGGTCGCCACCGAGCTCCTTGACGGCCTCACGCATGGTGGCGAGGTCGACGACGCAGGGCACGCCGGTGAAGTCCTGCATGATCACGCGGGCCGGCGTGAACTGGATCTCCTGGCTCGGCTGCGCCTGGGAGTCCCAGCCGCCGAGGGCCCGGATGTGGTCGGCGGTGATGTTGGCGCCGTCCTCGGTGCGGAGCAGGTTCTCCAGCAGCACCTTCAGGCTGTACGGAAGGCGAGCCGAGCCTTCCACCTTGTCCAGCCGGAAGATCTCGTACGACTCGTCGCCCACCTGCAGCGTGCTGCGGGCGTCGAAGCTGTTCGCCGACACGACAGTCTCCTTCATTGATGTGCGCGTACCACCGCAATCCTGCCGCCACGCGGTCTTGGCCGATCCGCTAAGGTAAGGCTAAGTTAGGTAACCCTTACCGAGGTGGCGGCTGCGGGGCGCCTCGGCAGATATCTCGATGTCGAGATAACTCTAGTACATGGGCGCGGGCTGGTCATGCCCGGCCCGTTGCGGGGTACCCGGTGTCGGCCGGGAGCCACCCGGCGTAACCGACACAAGGGGGGGCAGCCATGCCGCTCACGTTCCGCAAGAGTTTCCGCATACTTCCCGGGGTCCGGCTCAACATCAACCGCAAGTCGTGGTCCATCACCACCGGCGGCCGGCACGGGCCGAAGCACACCCACAGCAGCACCGGGCGCCGGACGACGTCGATGGACCTGCCGGGGCCGTTCGGATGGCGGCGCACCACACGCGCCCGGCGACGCTGAGGCCCCCTCCCGCCTCTCGCACAGGCGTTCGCACCCCATGTGATGAAGTGTGCACGACAGTCGGTCACCGTCGCGGCGGTGCCGTACGGGGATCACGTGCACAGGGGGCGCTGCGTGACGGCGGGCTCGACGACCGGATACGACCACCACGGGGCGCACTTCCTGGCCCTGCTCACGCCCGCGGCCGGGCCCGGCGAGGCGGGACGGATCAGACGGCGCCTCGGAGAGCGGGAGCCCCGCCACCTCACCTGGGTGCCGTTGTCCGCCGAGGCCCGCGCGAGCGCCGCCCAGGACCCCGACCCACTGGTGCGGCGCGCGCTCGTCCGGGCCAAGGACGTCACCTCCGACGACCTGGCCCTGCTGCTCCTGCGCCCCGATCCGGTCGTCGACCTGCACGTGTACGAGCACCGCTGGGCACGGTCGTGGATGCGCCGGCTCGTCCTGACGCCCGGGCGGCACGCCGACCCGGCGGCCCTCGCACCACTGCGCGAACGCATCCTCGCCACGCAACGGGAGCTGCCCGGCGTCCCGCACTTCGTGGGTGCCGGTGTCGTGAGCGACGTGCCCGAGGTGGTGGAGCACGCCCTGAGGGTGCGCGGCAGGGACCTCACCAGCGCCGAGCAACTGCGCGCGGTGCAGGGTCTGCTGCCCCATCCCGGCCGGCTGCGCGCGCTGTTCGAGGCGGCGGACGCACCGCTGCATCCCGCCGTCGCCGAACTCGCGCGCGCGGCGCTCGACTCCGGCGGCGACCGGCTGCGCGCCGCCGTCGTGACCGCCGAGGGGCCGCACGGGCTCGTGGCGGGACTGCGCGCGGGCGAGGCCGAACCGCGCTGGCGCCGGACGCTGGAGTGGGACGCGCTCGTCGCCGCGCATCGCGAGGAGCCGCTTCCCGAGGCCGCCGTGCGGTTCCTGGCCGCTCGCTCCGACTGCCCAAAGTCCGCGCTCGCCGAGCTGTACCGCACCCACCCGGCGGTCGTGGCCGACGTCGCCCGCGCCTGCCCCGCGCTGGTGCGCGCCGCCGCGGCCACTCCCGGTCACCCGGAACTGGCCCGGATCTGCGCCGCGCTGAGCAGGCAGGACACCGACCCGTCCGCCGCCCCCTCCCCCGCGGTTCTCGCCGACCTTTCCGCCGTGGTGCTGGACGCCGTCGCGCCCGCCCGCACGGCCGCCGCGGCCCTCACCGAGCTGGGCGCCACTCCGCCGTTGCGGGATCTGCTGCACCTCCGCCTCGGCGCGGACCCGGACCGGTGGGCCACGCTGCGCACCACCCTGTCCCGGTACAAGGGCGCGCTGGCCGCGCTGCTCGACGCCGTGGCCGAGGGCACCGCACCCGCCGGATCGGCGAAACCGCCCGCGCTGACGAAGCCGTACCGATTCCTGCTGTACGCGGCCGGGCCGGCCGATCTGAGCGCCCTGCTGCCGCGGCTGCCCGACGACCTGCTGACGGCGCTGCTCGGCAAGGGCTCGCTGCCGCCGCACGCGCTGGACACCGCGCTCTCGGCGGGCGATCCGCGGGTCGCCGCCGCCATCGGCGGCAATGTCGCGCTCGGCGCCGGTGCGCTGCGCCGGCTCACCGAGCTGGACGAACCGTCCGTCAACGCCGCCGTGTTCCTGAACCAGAAGGCCACGCTGTCGCTGCGTCGCGCGATCGCCTCGGGACTCCCCCGCACCCCGGGCCGCTCGGAGCGGGTGCCGCTCGACGAGAAGCTGCGCACCGCGCTGCTCGGCGACACGCTCCAGCATCTGCGGACGCCGCTCGTCACCAGCGGGGACCCCGAACTCGTGCACCACGCCTGGCCGTTCCTCAGCGACCGCGCACGGCACTACGCCGTCGTCCGGGTCCAGGAGCACGGCGGCGCGACGGAGGTGCGCCGGCTGCTCGGGCTGTTCGGCGAGGAGGCCCTCACCCACCCCGTACTCCGAAGGGCGCGGGAGACGGACGAGCCGGGCGGGCTGAAGGAGGACCTGTACCCCTTCGACGACCCGGACACCCTGCCCGCGCTGCTCGCCGAGCCGCGCGGGCGCAACGCCACCCGGCGCCTGATGCCGGTCCTCGTCCACGAGCCGTACGCCTACGACTTCGGGCGGCTGGTGGCGGCGCACCGCGCGACGCCCTTCCAGCCGGAGCCGGTCGAGGAGCTGTTGCGTCACGAGGACGTCGACGACACGGTCCGGGCGGCGTTCACGGAGGACGCCGACGACGGGCAGGACGCCGACCCGGCCGGGCGGCTGCGGTCCGCGCCCTTTCCGGGCTGGGCCTGGTTCGCGCGCATGGCGGGGCGCGGGCTGCTCGCCCCCGAGCGGCTGGTCGACACCGCCCGCCCGGCCCGCGCGGTGCTCACCGGTCTGCGCCGGCCCGACGACGCCGTGGCCGCCGCGGCCCGCGCGAGCGCCGCGGGCCTCGTACGGGAGCATCTGGCCGGTCACCCCGAAGGATGGGTCGTGGCGCTGCACCTCCTGCCGACGTACGAGGGGACGCTCGCCGAACTGATCCAGGTGGCCGCGCAGGTGGCGGGCCCCCGGCCCGACGCCGAGGACCTGGCCCGCCGGGACGCGCGCGAACTGGCCGCGGTGCGGGCGACCTCGGTGTCCGTCGCGGCCGTCCCCGCCCTCACCCCGGTCCAGGAGCGCTCGCTGCGCGAGGAGGCGGGGCCCCTCTCGGCGCTGCCCGCGGTGCATCTGCTGCGCACGCTCGTGCCGGGTGCGCCCGTGCCCATCGACCGGCAGGTGCTGCGCACCCTGGCGAACGCCTACCCCTACAGCGTGCCGGGGGTCGAGCGCCCCGACTGGCTCGTCGGGGCCTGTGCCGCGCACGGATCCGCCGCGGGCGGTGAGCCGGTGGTTCCCCGTGAGGCCCCGCTGCGGCCGCTGTCCGACATGGACGAGTACCGGCACGGGTTCGTCACGCCCCGCGAGATGGTCGCCCGGACGCCCGTGCGTGCCATGGACCCCGTGCCGAAGGCGTGGCGCACGCACGGCGCGGAGGGGCCGCAGCTGCGGGCCGCACGCACCCTGGTCGCCGAGCGGCTCGGCGTCGACGGCGGGCGCTGGCTGCGCGCCCTCGGCACGCTGGAGGCGGACGGGGCCGACCTGACCTTCGGCGAGGCCCTCGACGCGGGCACGGCGGACCGGCCCCTCGGAGAGGCGCCCGACTCGGGCGGCACGAGCGGCACGGGCAGCACAGGCGCGGAGGCCACGTCCGTCACTCCGTCGGGCGCGCGACTCCTGCTGCACGCCGACGTCGACGCGCTGACGGCCGTGCTCCCCCTGCTCGGCCCCGGGGCGGCGGCCGCGCTGACCGGGCACGCGTGCGCGAGCGGCCATCTGCCCGAGGCGCTCGTGGCGTGTCTCTTCGCCCGCGACGACCGCGACGCGCTGCTCGTGCTCGCCCGGTCGTGGCGCGAGCTGTACCGCGACCACGCGCTTCAGCTGCGGCTCCTCGGTCTCGACGAACCCGAGGTCAACGCGGCCCTGTACGGCAGGGCGCTGGGCGGCGCGGCCTCCATGGACGTGCGCCGGACGATCCTGTCCCGGCGGCCGCAGGGCCGCGCGGCGCGGGGCCCGGACGACCTGCTGCCGCTGGCGCCGGAGCTGCGCCGGGAGTTGCTGGGTTCCTCGTACTACTCCGTCCAGCGGGAGCACCTCCAGCGCATCCAGCTCGAAGCCGCCGACGCCGAGATCGTCGAGCACGCGCTCGCCTCGTGGGGCCGGCGGCGTCCTCAGCTCGATCATCTGCTCGCCGCACGCGCCTCGCTGCGGTCGGGCGGTCCGGAACACCTGCGGTCGCTCGTGGACCGGGGTTTGCTGAGTTCCGCCGCGGCCAAGCTGGCCGTGAAGGCGCTCGGCTCGGCCGACCCGGACGCGGTGCTCACCGCCCGCCTCGACCGCGAGCTCGGCGCGGACCGGCTGGTGGCGCGGTTGCGGTCGTGCAAGGCGTACAACGAGGAACTCCGTGTCCTCGAACTGCCGTACGTACGTGATTGGGGCCTGCTGCGCAGAGCGCACGAGGAGCAGCCCTTTCCGTCCGCCGTGTGGAGGGCGCTCGGGGAACTGCCGGACGCCCCCGACACGGTCACCGCGACCGGCATGGACTGGCAGCGGCTGCGCAGGCGCGCCCTGGTCGGGCGCAGCGCCGAATGCGCCCGCGCCGCCGTGGCGCACCGCGAACGGACGGGCCACCGCGACGTGCGGACCGCGATGTTCGACCACCTCGTCGAGCGGGGCCTGCTCACCGGCGGGGACCTGGTGCACCGCGCCGCGGGCGCGGCAGGGGTGCTGCACTACCTCGCCGAAGGAGCCGTGCGCCGCGAGCTTCCCGATCCCGTCCGCACGGCGGTGCGGGAGGCTACGGACGAAATCGCCAGACTTGCGACAAAGCTCATCAGTACCGACGAATCGTCATGGAAGCGACTGTTCGCGGCACTCACCGGACAGGACGTGAACTGGCTGCGCCCCGGATGCGCCACCACGGTCGCCGCACTGCTGGAACACAGCGCCCGAACTCCCGTGTGACGGACCCGCGATGACCCCCACCACCCGGAAGGGCGCGCTCCATTTTTCTTTATCTCACATCCGATATACGGTCGCGCCATGGCAGACGACTACCTCGTACGCATCGGCAAGCTCATCCGTGACGCCCGTCAGCACCGGGGCTGGACACAGTCGCAGCTCGCCGAAGCGCTCGGCACCAGTCAGAGCGCCGTCAATCGCATCGAGCGCGGCAACCAAAACATCAGCCTTGAGATGATCGCCCGAATCGGTGAGGCCCTGGACAGCGAGATCGTCTCGCTGGGCTACGCCGGGCCGATGCATCTGCGGGTCGTGGGCGGACGTCGTCTGTCCGGCTCGATCGACGTCAAGACCAGCAAGAACGCCTGTGTGGCGCTGCTGTGCGCGACGCTCCTGAACAAGGGGCGCACGGTGCTGCGCCGCGTGGCCCGCATCGAAGAGGTGTACCGCCTTCTGGAGGTACTCGGTTCGATCGGCGTCCGCACCCGGTGGATCAACGACGGGGTCGACCTGGAGATCGTGCCTCCGAGCGAGCTGGAGATGGAGGCCATCGACGCCGAGGCCGCCCGCCGCACGCGGTCCATCATCATGTTCCTCGGGCCGCTGCTGCACCGTATGGACCACTTCAAGCTGCCCTACGCGGGCGGTTGCGACCTCGGTACCCGCACCATCGAGCCGCACATGATCGCGCTGCGCCGGTTCGGGCTCGACATCGCCGCCACCGAGGGGCTCTACCACGCCCAGGTGGACCGCTCGGTGACTCCGGGCCGCCCGATCGTGCTGACCGAGCGCGGCGACACGGTGACCGAGAACGCGCTGCTCGCCGCCGCCCGCCACGACGGCGTCACCGTCATCCGCAACGCCTCCTCCAACTACATGGTCCAGGACCTGTGCTTCTTCCTGGAGGCCCTGGGCGTCCGGGTGGAGGGCATCGGCACCACCACGCTCACCGTGCACGGTGTACCGAACATCGACGTGGACGTGGACTACTCGCCCTCCGAGGACCCGGTCGAGGCGATGAGCCTGCTGGCCGCCGCCGTGGTCACCGAGTCCGAGCTGACGGTGCGACGGGTGCCGATCGAGTTCCTGGAGATCGAGCTCGCGGTCCTGGAGGAGATGGGCCTCGACCACGACCGCAGCGCGGAGTACTTCGCCGACAACGGACGTACGCGGCTGATCGACCTGACCGTCCGGCCCTCCAAGCTGGAGGCGCCGATCGACAAGATCCACCCGATGCCGTTCCCGGGCCTGAACATCGACAACGTCCCCTTCTTCGCGGCCATCGCGGCCTCGGCGCAGGGCAAGACGCTGATCCACGACTGGGTCTACGACAACCGGGCGATCTACCTGACGGACCTCAACCGTCTCGGCGGACGCCTCCAGCTCCTCGACCCGCACCGGGTGCTGGTCGAGGGACCGACGCGCTGGCGCGCCGCCGAGATGATGTGCCCGCCCGCACTGCGGCCCGCCGTGGTCGTGCTGCTGGCGATGATGGCCGCCGACGGGACGTCGGTCCTGCGCAACGTGTACGTCATCAACCGCGGTTACGAGGACCTCGCCGAGCGCCTCAACTCGATCGGGGCGCAGATCGAGACGTTCCGGGACATCTGAGGGGACCGGAGCCCGCGCCGCCGCACGGGTGCGGCGGCGCCGGCGACGGGCGGTGTCTCCGGCGGTCGCGGCGGTGTCAGTCCGCGACGACCGTGATGTCCTGCTCCCGGGTCGCGTGGAAGATCGGCAGGGGCAGCGGGCCGGAGCTCAGTTCCATGAGAGTGGCCGCGACGTGGGCCGGGCCGGGTACGAGGGTGCCCGGCTCGCGCTTCTCCGAGTTGGTCCAGCGGTGCAGGACGCCGTCGCAGACCGCGGCGGTGCCGCCGATGCCGTGCTGCACCTCGGAGTCCCCCTGCGACACCGCCGAGGACACGAACACCGGTCCGGTGCTGCTCGCGCATCGGTACGTCCCGGACAGGGTGATGGTGCCGTCGGCGACGACGCTTCCGGTCGCGTCGACGGTGAGTTCGTCGCCCGGGGTCGAGCGGGCGGACGCGGACGGGGCGGCGAGCAGGAGCAGCGCGGCACCGGCGGCCGTGACCACGGCATGACGCAGCGACATGGGGTACCTCCAGGGGCGGGGTGCGGGGACGGGCGCTCCACAGGTACCGGCCCGGCGGCCCCGGGGCGGCGACCGTCACCCCAACGGTGGCGAGTCCGTGGCGGATCCGCACCGTCCGTCCCGGGCCCGTCCGAGAGTTGTCCGCGTGTTGTCACGCTTCACGGCCGGCTGTTCCGATGAGTTCGCGGCGCGCGCATGGTCTATCCATGCGAGGGCGACGACACCGCCGCCGACACTCATCGCATCCGACGTGGAGGTGCACCATGTGTTCCCACCGGTCTTCGTGCCCGTCCGCGGACTCCATCGCCCCGCACATCGTGGCGGCCCACCCCGAGCAGGGCTGGAACCTCCTGTGCAACGGCGCGATCGTCTTCGACGACAGCGGCGAACTGCTCCCCGACGGCAGCGTCGTAGCGCCGCACCGGGTGTTCGTCGAGCAGCTCGCCGTCGCGGCCTGAACGTCCCGGGCTACGGCAGCACCGCGAAGCCGTCCAGTTCGACGAGGGCCTGTTCGTCCCAGAGGCGGGCCGCGCCGATCACGGCCATCGCGGGGTAGTCCCGCCCCGCCAACCGGCGCCAGACGCGGCCGAGTTCGGACGCGTGGACGCGGTAGTCGGCGACGTCCGTGGCGTAGACGGTGACCCGGGCGAGGTCCGACGGGGCGCCGCCCGCCGCGCGCAGCGCGGTCAGCAGATTCGTCAGCGCCCGCTCGAACTGCTCGGGCAGGGTCGCGCCCACCACCTTCCCGTCCGCGTCGAGCGAGGTCTGGCCCGCCAGGAAGACGACGCGGCTGCCGCTCGCGACGACCGCGTGGGAGAAGCCGGTGGGCGGCGACAGTCCGGGCGGGTTGACGCGCTCGGCGGTCATGGGGCCTCGCTCTCTCCTTCGGCACCGGAGTGCGGCCTGCGCTCCCGGGCGTTCCCCGGGGGCGGTGTCCCGGCCGGTCCGGCCGGCCGGTACAGCTCCTTGGCGATGACCGCCCGCTGGACCTCGCTCGCGCCCTCGTAGATCCGCGGTGCGCGCACCTCGCGGTAGAGGTGTTCGAGGAGGTGGCCGCGGCGCAGGGCGCGGGCGCCGTGCAGCTGGACGGCGGCGTCCACGACGTACTGGGCCGTCTCGGTGGCCAGCAGCTTCGCCATGGCCGCCCGCTTGGGCACGTCCGGGGCCCCTTCGTCGTACGCCGCCGCGGCCGCGTACACCATCAGGCGGGCGGCCTCCGTGCGCAGGGCCATCTCGGCGACCTGGTGGGCCACGGCCTGGAGGTCCTTCAGGGGGCCGCCGAAGGCCTCGCGCCGGCTCGTGTGCGCCAGGGTCGCGTCGAGTGCCGCCTGCGCCATGCCGACCGCGAAGGCGCCCACGCTCGGCCGGAAGCGGTTGAGAGTGTTCATGGCGACCCGGAAACCACGGTCCGGTTCGCCGAGCACGTCGTCGGCGGTGACCGGCACGGCGTCGAAGGCGAGGGCCCCGATGGGGTGCGGCGAGAGCATGTCGAGCGGGGTGCCGGTGAGTCCCGCCCGGTCACCGGGGACGAGGAAGGCGGTGACGCCGCGGGCGCCGGCGTCGGCGGTGGTGCGCGCGAAGACGGTGTAGAAGTCGGCCTCGGGCGCGTTGGAGATCCAGCACTTCTCGCCGGTCAGCCGCCAGGCCCCGGAGCCGTCCTTGTCCGCCCGCAGGGCGAGCGCCGCCGCGTCCGAGCCGGCGCCGGGCTCGCTGAGCGCGAAGGCGGCGACCGTCGTGCCGGCGTGGACGCCGGGGAGCCAGCGGTCGCGCTGGGCCCCGGTGCCGTACGCGTGCACCGGATGGGCGCCCAGGCCCTGGAGGGCGAGCGCGGTCTCGGCCTCCGTGCAGGTCTGGGCGAGCGACTCGCGCATCAGGCACAGGTCGAGCGCGTCGGAGGTGAACAGGCGGGCGAGCAGGCCGAGTCGGCCGAGTTCGGCGACGAGGGGGCGGTTGACGTGGCCCGGTTCGCCCTCCTGGGCGAGCGGGAGCAGCCGCTCACCGGCCAGTCCGCGCAGCTCCGCACACCAGGCGGTCCGCGCCGGATCGAGTGAGAATGCGGTCATCGCCGGTCCCCTCTCCCCCGGTGGCCCGCGCGTCGGGGCCGGTCGGGTCGCGCCTCCACGTTATCGCGTACCGTTGACTGTCGTCACCAACACGATACGCTCCTTGTGCGAGCCCACCACGACGAGGGGGCGAACCACCATGGACCCCAGGGATGCCGGTGACACCGTGCGGCCGACGGACTCGGCCCACGTCGACACGTTCCCCCGCGACCATCTCCCGCCCCCCGGGCAGTGGCCCGAGCTCCGCTTCGACCTCCCGGAGCTGCGCTACCCCGACCGGCTGAACTGCGCCGTCGAACTCCTCGGCCACGCCCGCCCCGAGCGCCCCGTGTTCCGCACGGCCTCCGGCGAGCCGTGGACGTACGGCCAGCTCCGCGCCCGCGTCGACCGCATCGCGCATGTGCTGACCGCCGAGCTGGGCGTCGTCCCGGGCAACCGGGTGCTGCTGCGCGGCCCGACCACGCCGTGGCTGGCCGCCTGCTGGCTAGCGGTCCTGAAGGCCGGGGCCGTCGCCGTCACGGTGCTCGCCCAGCAGCGGCAGCACGAACTGAGCACGATCTGCGCCATCGCCCGGGTGACCCACGCCCTGTGCGACGTACGGTCGGTCGACGACCTGGTCAAGGCGGAGATCCCCGGGCTCCAGGTCACCACCTTCGGCGGCGACACCCCGGACGACCTGCTGCTGCGCATCACGGGCGCGCCGGACGAACCGTACGAGGCCGTCGACACCGCGGCCGACGACGTCGCGCTGATCGCGTTCACCTCGGGCACGACCGGCCGGCCCAAGGGCTGCATGCACTTCCACCGCGATGTGCTGGCGATCGCGGACACCTTCTCCAAGCATGTGCTGCAGCCGCGCGACGACGACGTCTTCGCGGGCAGCCCCCCGCTGGGATTCACCTTCGGGCTCGGTGGGCTCGTCGTCTTCCCGATGCGCGCCGGCGCCTGTTCCCTGCTGCTCGAACAGGCGGGCCCGAAGCAGCTGTTGCCCGCGATCGCCGAGCATCGCGTCTCCGTGCTGTTCACCGCCCCGACCGCCTACCGGGCGATGCTGGCCGAGCTGGACGACCATGACACCGGGTCGCTGCGGCGCTGCGTGTCGGCGGGCGAGAACCTGCCGGCCGGGACCTGGCAGGACTGGCACGCGCGCACCGGACTGCGCATCATCAACGGCATCGGCGCCACCGAGCTGCTGCACATCTTCATCTCCGCCGCCGACGGGCACATCCGCCCCGGCACGACCGGCGTCCCGGTACCGGGGTGGCACGCGCGCGTGGTCGACGCCGACGGGGAGCCGGTGCCGGACGGGGAGCCCGGACTGCTCGCCGTGCGCGGCCCGGTGGGCTGTCGCTACCTCGCCGACCCGCGGCAGCGCGAGTACGTGCGCGGCGGCTGGAACATCACCGGCGACACCTATGTGCGCGACCCCGACGGCTACTTCCGCTATGTCGCCCGCGCCGACGACATGATCATCTCGGCGGGCTACAACATCGCCGGCCCGGAGGTCGAGGACGCGCTGCTGCGCCATCCCGACGTGGTGGAGACCGCGGTGGTGGGGAGACCCGACGAGGACCGCGGGCAGGTCGTCGTCGCCCACGTCGTGCTGCGGCCCGGCGCGCACCGGGACCCCGAGGCGCTCCGCGGCTTCCTCAAGTCCGAGCTGGCGCCGTACAAATGCCCCCGCGAGATCGTTTTCCTCGACGCGCTGCCACGCACCGCGACAGGGAAGCTCCAGCGCTTCCGGCTGCGCACCGGGACGGGTTCCAAAGCGGTCCCCGGTCCCCCCGCGACCGGTGGCGTGCCCACGGGCGGCGATTCCAAGTGATCTTCGCGCACTAGAGTGATCAACGTGTCAGAGCAGCACGCCCCCCGGTCCCTCATCGTCACGTTCTACGGCGCGTACGGCCGATTCATGCCCGGCCCCGTGCCGGTGGCCGAGTTGATCCGGCTCCTCGCCGCGGTGGGCGTCGACGCGCCCTCCGTGCGGTCGTCGGTGTCACGGCTCAAACGCCGTGGCCTTCTCGAACCGGTCCGCACGGCGGCGGGTGCGGCCGGGTACGCGCTCTCCCCGGACGCGCGGCAGCTGCTCGACGACGGCGACCGCCGGGTGTACGCGACGACGCCTCCCGAGGAAGAGGGCTGGGTGCTCGCCGTGTTCTCGGTACCGGAGTCGGAGCGGCAGAAGCGGCACGTACTGCGCTCCCGGCTCGCCGGACTCGGCTTCGGGACGGCGGCCCCCGGGGTCTGGATCGCCCCGGCGCGGCTCCACGAGGAGACGCGGCACACTCTTGAGCGCCTGCGGCTCGACCCGTACGTGGAACTGTTCCGCGGGGAACACCTGGGGTTCGCGGCGACGGCCGACGCGGTCGCCCGCTGGTGGGACCTGGCCGCGATCGCCAAAGAGCACGAGGCGTTCCTCGACCAGCACGCGCCCGTCCTGCACGACTGGGAGCGGCGCGCGGACACCTCGCCCGAAGAGGCCTACCGCGACTACCTGCTGGCCCTGGACTCCTGGCGGCACCTCCCGTACACCGATCCGGGGCTGCCCGCCGCGCTGCTCCCCCGGGACTGGCCCGGCGCCCGCTCGGCCGCGGTGTTCAGGGCGCTGCACGCACGACTGCGGGACGCCGGGGCGGAGTTCGCGCAGGTGCCCGGGGGATCCGGGGGCTCCGCCGGGTGTGACCCCGGTGACATCGACGGTGGCTAAGGGAACCCTCAGGCTCCTCCGTCCCTCTTCTCATCTTCCTTGCCTAGCGTCGTGAACCGCACGCCAGGAGAGGAAGAGGGACAGCACGGATGACCATCACGGCAAGGGCTCAGGGAGCCACCGTCTGGCTCACGGGACTGCCGAGCGCGGGCAAGACGACCATCGCACGCATCCTGGGCAGTCGCCTGAGGGCCGAGGGGCACCGCGTGGAGGTCCTCGACGGTCATCTGGCGGACCGCGCGCTGCGGGTCGGTGACCGGGTGCTGGTCAAGCACACGACACGGACCGTGAAGGCGGTCGTCGAGGATCTGGGCGGCGCCGCCGAGCTGACCGCGAACGATCTCGGCAGGATCGTGCTGCGCACCGCCGGTCCGCTCGCACTCGACGACTATGCCGAGGTACGCCGGACGGGTGCGTTCATCCTGGTCGACCCGGCCGACGGGGCGACGCTGACAGCCGGTATGGCCGACCTGTCCGCGTAGCCCGCGACGGCCGCTCCTTCGGCCCTCGACACCCTCAAGTGCCCAGCGTGAGGCGGGGTTTGGGGGCATCCGTGCGCCCGGTCCGCGGAGGCCTGCTGCCCGCCCGGTAGGGCATCGGCCAGGCGATCCCGGGGCCGTCGTACCCCTGCTCGGCCGCCGCGTGCAGGGTCCAGTGGGGGTCGTAGAGGTGCGGTCGGGCGAGCGCGCACAGGTCCGTGCGTCCGGCCAGGACGAGGGAGTTGACGTCGTCCCAGGAGGAGATCGCGCCGACGGCGATCACCGGGACGCCGGTCTCGTGGCGGATCCGGTCGGCGTACGGCGTCTGGTACGACCGGCCGTAGTCGGGCCGCTCGTCCGACACCACCTGCCCCGTCGACACGTCGACCGCGTCGGCACCGTGCGCGGCGAAGGCCCGCGCGATCTCCACGGCGTCGTCGCCGGTGGTGCCGCCGTCCGCCCAGTCGGTGGCGGAGATGCGGACGGTCATGGGCCGCTCCTCGGGCCACACGGCGCGTACGGCGTCGAAGACCTCGAGCGGGAAACGCAGCCGCCGGGCGAGGTCGCCGCCGTATCCGTCGGTGCGCCTGTTGGTCAGCGGCGACAGGAAGCCGGAGAGCAGATAGCCGTGGGCGCAGTGCAGTTCGAGCAGGTCGAAGCCGCAGCGTGCGGCCCGCCAGGCGGCCGACACGAACTGCTCGCGCAGATCGGTGAGCTGGGCGCGGGACAGCTCGCGGGGCGTCTGGCTCCCCGGCTTGTAGGGGATCGGGGAGGCCGCCACGAGGGGCCAGTTGCCGTCGTCCAGGGGCTCGTCGATGCCCTCCCACATCAGCTTCGTCGACCCTTTGCGCCCGGCGTGGCCGAGCTGCACGCCGATGGCGGTGCCGGGGGACTGCCGGTGCACGAACTCGATGATCCGCCGCCAGGAGTCCGCCTGTCGCTGGGTGTAGATCCCCGCGCACCCGGGGGTGATGCGGCCCTCGGCGCTCACGCACACCATCTCGGTCATCACCAGGCCGGCGCCGCCCAGTGCCCGCGCGCCCAGGTGGACGAGGTGGAAGTCGCCGGGGACGCCGTCGACGGCCGAGTACATGTCCATGGGTGAGACGACGACGCGGTTGCGCAGGGTCAGGCCGCGCATCCGGAACGGCGTGAACATCGGGGGTGTCCCGGGCGGGCAGCCGAACTCGCGCTCCACCGACTCCGTGAAGCGCGCGTCGCGCAGCCGCAGGTTGTCGTGCGTGACGCGGCGGCTGCGGGTGAGCAGGTTGAAGGCGAACTGCCGGGCGGGCTGGTCCAGATGGAAGCGGATGTCCTCGAACCACTCCAGGCTGGCGCGGGCGGCCCGCTGGGTGGAGGCGACGACCGGCCGCCGCTCCTCCTCGTAGGCGGCGAGGGCCCGGGTGAGGCCGGGCTGCTCCTCCAGGCAGGCGGCGAGCGCGAGCGCGTCCTCGACGGCGAGCTTGGTGCCGGAGCCGATGGAGAAGTGCGCGGTGTGCGCGGCGTCGCCGAGCAGGACCAGGTTCTCGTGCGACCAGTGGTCGTTGACGACGGTGCGGAAGGTCGTCCAGGCTGACTTGTTCGACCGCAGCGGCCGGCCGCCGAGGGTGTCCGCGAAGATCTTCCCGCACTGTTCGACGGACTGCTCCTCGTCGAGGTCCGCGAAGCCGGCCGCGCGCCACACCTCCTCGCGCATCTCCACGATGACGGTGGAGGCGTCGGGGGCGTACGGGTAGCCGTGCAGCTGCATCACGCCGTGCTCGGTCTCGGCGATCTCGAAGCGGAAGGCGTCGAAGGCGAAGTCGGCGGCGAGCCAGATGTAACGGCAGCGGTGTTCCTCGACGGACGGCCCGAACACGTCGGCGTGGGCGGCCCGGGTGGCGCTGTGCACGCCGTCGGCGGCGATCACGAGGTCGTGGGCCGCCATGAGCTCGGCCACGGGTGGGGCCGGCGCCCGGAAGCGGAGGTCGACGCCGAGCGAGCGGCAGCGGTCGTGCAGGATCTCCAGGAGCCTGCGCCGCCCGAGGGCGGCGAAGCCGTGGCCGCCTGAGGTGTGACGGACCGAGCGGTGCACGATGTCGATGTCGTCCCAGCGTACGAACTCGTCCTGGAGCGCCGCGTACACGACCGGGTCGGCGTGCTCGATGCCGCCGAGCGTCTCGTCGGAGAGCACGACGCCGAAGCCGAAGGTGTCGTCGGGGGCGTTGCGTTCCCAGACGGTGATCTCGCGGCGCGGGTCGAGGCGCTTGAGCAGCGCGGCGGCGTACAGTCCGCCGGGCCCGCCGCCGATCACGGCGACCCGCAGGGGGTCGCCCGGCCGTCCGCAGGTGCCGCTGTGCGTCGCCGTGGCCGTGTCGCGCGGTGTCGTCATGGCTATCGCCCCCGCCACTTCGGCGGCCGCTTCTCCGTGAAGGCGGCATGGAACTCGGCGTAGTCCTCCCCGTTCATCAGGAGGGCCTGGGTCGAGGCGTCGAGTTCGACGGAGGCGGCGAGCGGCATGTCCAGTTCGGCGGTGAGCAGGGCCTTCGTCTGGGCGTACGCGAGGGCCGGACCCTCGGCGAGGCGGTGGGCGAGCCGCCGGGCGGTCTCGTCGGCTCCGCCCTCGTCGGCCATTTCGCTGATCAGTCCGATGCGCTCGGCCTCGGGGGCGCGCACGGGTTCGCCGAGCATGAGCAGCCGGGTCGCGTGGCCGAGTCCGACGACCCGGGGCAGCAGATAGGCCGCGCCCATGTCGCCGCCGGACAGTCCGACACGGGTGAAGAGGAAGGCGAAGCGGGCGCTCGGGTCGGCGATCCGGAAGTCGGCGGCGAGCGCGAGGACGGCTCCCGCTCCTGCGGCCACTCCGTGCACCGCCGCGATCACCGGGAAGGGGCACTCGCGTACGGCGCGGACGACCTGGCCGGTCATCCGGTTGAAGTCGAGGAGCTGGGCGGTGTCCATGGCGAGGGTGGCGCCGATGATCTCGTCGACGTCACCGCCGGAGCAGAAGCCGCGGCCCTCGCCCGCCAGCACCAGGGCGCGGACCGACCTCTCGCGGGACAGCTGGGCGAGCAGGTCGCGCAGGTCGGCGTAGGCGCCGAAGGTGAGCGCGTTGAGTTTCTCGGGGCGGGCCAGCGTGACCGTGGCGACCCCGTCGGCGATCTCGCACCTGAGGTGCTGCCAGTCGGAGGTGCGGGCGGCGGATCCGGTGAAGGGACTCATGACGTGCGGCCTCCTCGGGCGGGGGCGGCGGTCTGCGGCCTGGGGGAACGGGGCGGCGGGTGCCGGAGGGCTCCTCCCTCACGAAGTTATCACCGATCCGTGACTGTCGTCACGACCACGCAATAGCCCGCGTGGTGTGTCGGGTGTCGCACCTCGTCGTCACGAGGCGACAGCGCACCGTCACCGAGTCACCGTTCCTCGATAGCCGCGTAACGGCTGGAGCACCTCGGGGAGACGGGGCGTCCCCCTGGGTACGCACCCTCATGCCGGGGCGAACGTCCCGGCGGATCACCGACCGACGTCCCGCAGCACCACCAAAAGGTCCCGAACGGCCCGCCGACCGCCTCTGCCCGGCGGCGCCGTACCATTCCTGAGGTTGAAAGCAGGACAGGCTGCTCCATGAACGGACTCGCCTTGCACGACACCCCGGCCCCCGCCTCCTGGCGCATCGCGCTGCCGCACACCGTCGCGGCCGTGCCCGTCGCGCGCGCTCTGGTGCGGACGGCACTGGCCGAGCTGGAGCACGCGGCCGACAGTGACACGGCGGAGCTGCTCACCGCGGAGCTGGTCGCGAACGCGGTGGAGCACACCGCGGGCACCGGCCCCATAGAGCTGGTCGTGGAGCTGCTGCCGACCGGCTGCCGGGTCGAGGTGCACGACCCGGACCCGGCGCCGCCGGGCCACCTCACGGTGCCCCACCCGGTGGGCGAGCCGGACCCCTGGCAGGAGCACGGGCGCGGCCTGCTGCTGATCCGTACCCTGAGCTCGTCCTGCGGCCACCGCCCCACCGACACGGGCAAGGCGGTCTGGTTCAGACTGCCTGTGGTACCTCGTCAGCGACGGCCTGCGTAGCCGTCGCCGCGGCCCGGGCCGCCAGCCGTGAGTTGCGGCGCCCGTAGAGCACGTAGACCAGGAGTCCGGCCGCGAGGAAGCAGGCGAACTGGATCCAGGTCGTCCAGCCCGTCTCGTACATCAGGTAGAGGCAGAAGCCCACGCCCAGCAGGGGCACGACGGGGTGGAGCGGCACCCGGAACGTGCGCGCCAGGCCCGGCTCCGAACGGCGCAGCGCGATCACGGCGATGTTCACGGCGGCCATCACGGCGAGGGTCCCGATGGTGCACAGGTTGACCACGGAGTCCAGGGACGCGAAGGCCGCGGGGATCGCGAACACGATCGCGACGATCAGCGTGCCGGCGACGGGCGTCGAGGTCCTCGGGGAGACCCGCTCGAAGACCCGCGGGATCAGGCCGTCGCGGGACATCGACATGAGGATGCGGGTCTGGCCGTACATCACCGCGAGGACCACCGACGCGATGGCGACCACGGCCCCGAAGGCGATGACCCCGCCGCCGACCGAGGAGCCGGTGACCTCGTTCACGACGTACGACAGCGCGGCGGGGCGGCCGCCGACCTCGTCCCCGCCGATGGCGCCGATCGCCGCGAGGGCGACCGCGCAGTAGAGCAGCGTGACCAGGCCGATGCAGACCAGGACGGCGATGGGGATGTTGCGGCGCGGGTTCTTGGCCTCCTCGCCGGCGGTGGTGATCGCGTCGAAGCCGATGTACGAGAAGAAGGCGGCGGTGGTGCCCGCGCCGATGCCGCCGAGTCCCGCCGGGGAGAACGGGGTGAGGTTGCCGTCCTTGAAGGCGCTGAAGCCGACGGCGCAGAACAGGACGAGGACGACGAGCTTGAGCACGGCCATCGCGGCCGTCGCCCGCGCGCTCTCGCGCACGCCGCGCACCAGCAGGACCGACGCCAGCGCGATCACGATGACCGCGGGGAGGTTGACGATCCCGCCGTCCGACGGGCCCGCGGAGAGCGCGGCGGGAAGCTGGGCGCCGGTGAGGCTGCCGAGCAGTTCGTTCACGTACTGGCTCCAGCCGACCGCCACGGCCGACACGGAGACGCCGTACTCCAGGAGCAGGCACCAGCCGACGAGGAAGGCGGTGCCCTCGCCCAGTCCGGCGTAGGCGAAGGAGTAGGACGAGCCCGAGACCGGGATCGCGCCGCCGAGCTCCGCGAACGAGAACGCGGTGAAGACGCAGGTGATGGCGGCGAGGATGAAGGACACGACCACGGCGGGTCCGGCTTGGGCGACCGAGTCGGACAGGCCGACGAAGATGCCGGTGCCGACGATCGCGCCGACGCCGAAGCAGATGAGCTGGAAGAGACCCATGGTGCGCTTGAGTCCGTGCCCGTCGAGGTCCGCGCCGGATTCGGCGATCAGCAGCTCGGGGGACTTGACGCGGCGGGTGGGCCTGAGGGTGGGAGCGGGCATGCGGGTGGTGCTCATTTCGGTGGTGCGGGTGCGGCTGGGTTGGCCGCGCGACGGGCTGCGGAAGGGGTGGTTCCGGGGCCGTCGAGGATGGTACGGGCAGGTCGGGCCGGTGTGCGACACGCGTCGGCATTCCCGGCCGGCGTACGACACGTGTCGCGGGCCCCGCCGGACGAAGGTGCCGTGCGCGGCGCGCGTACCGCCGGGCCGGGGAGCCACGCGCGGTACGGGTGGCACCGGGGCCGGCGGCGCGGGTCGTGCCGGGACCGGGGCACCCCGGGGCGCGACCTGCCCGGCGGTCAGGCGAGCGTGGCGACGAGGATCGCCTTGATGGTGTGCAGCCGGTTCTCCGCCTCGTCGAAGACGACCGAGTGCGCCGATTCGAAGACCTCGTCGGTGACCTCCAGGGAGTCCAGGCCGTGGGTCTCGTACAGCTCGCGGCCGACCTTGGTGCCGAGGTCGTGGAAGGCGGGCAGGCAGTGCAGGAACTTGACGTCGGGGTTGCCGGTGAGCCGCAGGACGTCCATCGTCACGGCGTACGGGGACAGGGCGCCGATGCGCTCGTCCCACACCTCCTTGGGCTCGCCCATGGAGACCCAGACGTCGGTCGCGACGAAGTCGACGCCGGCGACCCCTTCCGAGGGGATCTCGGTCAGCGTGACGCGTCCGCCGCTGCCCTCGGCGAGCTTGCGGGCGCGCGCGACGATCTCGTCGGCGGGCCAGTAGGACCGCGGGGCGACGATACGGACGTCCATGCCCAGCAGCGCGCCGGTGATCAGGTACGAGTTGCCCATGTTGAAGCGGGCGTCGCCGAGGTAGGCGAAGGCGATCTCACCCAGCGGCTTGTCGCAGTGCTCGGTCATGGTGAGCACGTCGGCGAGCATCTGGGTGGGGTGCCAGTCGTCCGTCAGGCCGTTGTAGACGGGCACGCCCGCGTAGGCGGCGAGCTCCTCGACGGACGCCTGGCTGTCCCCTCGGTACTGGATGGCGTCGAACATCCGGCCGAGGACGCGAGCGGTGTCCTTCACGGACTCCTTGTGCCCTATCTGCGAGCCGGAGGGGTCGAGGTAGGTCGTCGAGGCGCCCTGGTCCGCGGCGGCCACCTCGAACGCGCAGCGGGTGCGCGTGGAGGTCTTCTCGAAGATCAGCGCGATGTTCCTGCCCCGCAGGTACTGGGTCTCGGTCCCCGCCTTCTTGGCCGCCTTGAGCTCCGCGGCCAGCTCGATCAGACCGCGGAACTCCTCCTCGGTGAAGTCCAGCTCCTTGAGGAAGTGGCGGCCGGCGAGGGCGGTCGGGACTGTCGCCATGGGGGCGCTCCAGGGTTACGAAGACGAGGACCTTGGAATTCTATACGACACTCAGCATTTCTATACAGCACCCTGCCTCCTCGTGCGCGGCAGCCGCACCCCCTCCACGATGCCCCCACCTCCTGTACGCGGCGTCCCGACCGGCCCCACCGCGGGCGCCGACCGCCTACACGGCGTCCCGCTGGACCGGGCAGCTCATACAGCGCGGCCCGCCCCGGCCGCGACCCAGCTCACTGCCCGGGATCTCGATGACCTCGATGCCCTGCTTGCGCAGGTGCGTGTTGGTGGTGGAGTTCCGCTCGTAGGCGATGACGACGCCCGGCTCGACGGCGAGGACGTTGCATCCGTCGTCCCACTGCTCGCGCTCGGCCGCGTGGACGTCCTGGGTGGCGGTCAGCACACGGATCTCATTGAGTCCGAGCGCGGCGGCGATCGCGCGGTGCATGTGCTCCGGGGGGTGGTCGGTGACCTTGAGCTCCTTGTCCTCCACGCCCGGCTCGATGGTGTACGAGCGGAGCATGCCGAGGCCCGCGTACTGCGTGAAGATGTCAGCGTCGACCATGGTCATCACGGTGTCGAGGTGCATCAGGGCCCGCCGCTTGGGCATGTCGAGGGCGACGATGGTGCGCGCCGAGCCGGCGGCGAAGAGTTTGTGCGCGAGCATCTCGACGGCCTGCGGCGTGGTCCGCTCGCTCATGCCGATGAGCACGGCGCCGTTGCCGATGACGAGCACGTCGCCGCCCTCGATGGTGGACGGGTAGTCGGCCTGACCCTCCGACCAGATGCGGAAGCCCTCGTCACGGAAGAGCGGGTGGTGCCGGTAGATCGCCTCGAAGTGCACGGTCTCGCGCTGGCGCGCCGGCCAGCGCATGGCGTTGATGGAGACCCCGTCGTAGATCCAGGCCGAGGTGTCCCTGGTGAAGAGGTGGTTGGGCAGCGGCCCGAGCAGGAAGTCGTCGAGGTCCATGACGTGGAAGCGCACGGAGGTCGGCTCCGGGTGGACGTCCAGGAACTCCCGCTTGGTCATCCCCCCGACGAGGACGGACGCCAGCTCGGGGGCGGGCAGGGTCTCGAACGAGGCTCTCAAGTGGTCGGTGGCCAGCGGCCCGTACTCCTTCTCGTCGAAGACCCGGTCGAGGACGAGCGCTCTGGCCGCCGGGATCTCCAGCGTCTCGGCGAGCAGGTCACCGAAGAGGTGGACGGCGACCCCGCGGTCGCGCAGGACGTCCGCGAATCCGTCGTGCTCGGCGCGCGCCCGGCGCACCCAGAGCACGTCGTCGAAGAGCAGGGCGTCCTTGTTGCTGGGGGTGAGCCTTTTGAGCTCAAGATCCGGCCGGTGAAGGATGACGCGGCGCAGCCGCCCGGCCTCGGAGTCGACTTGGAATCCCATGCCTCCATCCTGACCATCCGGACGCGCGTTCACCCGCCGATCGCACGAGCTCGAACGCATTCATTTCGTCCTCTTGACGATAAGCCTGCCCCGCCTTTATCGTCTCACTGACGACAACCAGGAGTGGACGACGGGCGCACGGCGGCGGGAGATCATCCCCGCCCGGGGGACGCCCGACGACGAGGGGGTTTCCCATGGCCGACATCACGCGCCGGTTCGGCTGGCGCCATCTGCGCGGAGCGCCGACCGCGCACGTCCGGCACCACCGGTCGGGCCGGCTGGTCCACGACGGCCCCGGGCTCAGCTTCTGGTACCGCTCCCTGACCGCCGCGCTCTCCGAGGTCCCGGTCGACGACCGCGAACTGGCGATGACGTTCCACGCCCGCACCTCCGACTTCCAGGACGTCGCCGTCCAGGCGACCGTCACCTACCGCGTCGTCGACCCCGCGATCGCCGCCGCCCGCCTGGACTTCTCCATCGACCCCGACACCGGCGCCTGGCGCGGCACTCCCCTGGAACAGCTGGGATCGTTGCTGACCGAGACGGCCCAGCAGCACGCGCTGGACGTCCTGGCCCGCACCTCGCTGGCGTCCGCCCTGGTCGACGGCGTCGCCGCGGTGCGGGAGCGGATCGCCGGAGGGCTCGCGGCCGAGCCCCGGCTGCCCGCGACGGGTATCGAGGTGGTGGCCGTCCGCGTGGTCGCCCTGCGCCCGGAGCCCGAGGTGGAGCGGGCGCTGCGCACGCCGGCCCGCGAGCAGATCCAGCAGGACGCCGACAAGGCGACGTACGAGCGCCGCGCCGTCGCCGTCGAGCGCGAACGCGCCATCGCCGAGAACGAGCTCGCCAGCCAGATCGAACTCGCGCGGCGCGAGGAGCAGCTGGTCGACCAGCGCGGCACCAACGCGCGGTGCGAGGCGGAGGAGCACGCGGCCGCCGACGCGGTGCGGGCGGGCGCGGAGGCGGCGCGGACGGTGCGGCTCGCGGAGGCGGAGGCCACCCGCGCGCTGCGCCTCGCCGAGGCGGAAGCCACCCGCAAGGTGCGGCTCGCCGGGGCCGAGGCGCAGGCCGAACGCGAGGTCGGCGCGGCCCGGGCCGAGGCACAGGCCGCCTGGCTGCGGGTCCACGCGGACGTGGACGTCAGCACGCTGCACGCCCTCACGGGCACCCGGCTCGCGGAGAACCTGCCGCGGATCGACAGCGTCACGGTGTCGCCCGACGTCCTCACGGGGCTGCTCGCCAAGCTGGGCAACCCGGACGCCGGGGACGAACGGTGAGCCTCGCGCCCCGGGTGGTCCTCGTCCATCGCACCACGGAGTACGAGGAGCTCGTCGCCCGGCACGGGACGCACGGGCAGGCGGCGTTCTTCCTCTCCTCCCGGGGGCGCGACATCGCGGAGGTGGCCGAGCGGCACCGGCGGGACCGCGAGGCGCTGGCCGGTGTGGTGGCGGCGATCCCGCTGACCTGGCGTCAGGCCCGGGTCGAACGCGGCGACCTGGACCGGTTCCTGTTCGCCCCGGAGGACGTGGTCGTCGTGGTGGGCCAGGACGGGCTCGTCGCGAACGTCGCCAAGTACCTCTCGGGACAGCCCGTCATCGGCATCGACTCGGACCCGGGGCGCAACCCGGGGGTACTGGTGCGGCACCGCCCCGGGGACGCGGCGGCGCTGCTCGCCTCGGCACACCGCAGCCGGGCCGACGAGCTGACCATGGTCGAGGCCGTCGCGGACGACACGCAGCGCCTGGTGGCGCTGAACGAGATCTATCTGGGAGCCGCGGGCCATCAGACGGCCCGCTACCGGCTGGGGCTCGACGAGTACGGGGGTGCCGTCGAGCCCCAGGCCTCCTCCGGGGTCCTGGTGGGCACCGGGACGGGGGCCGGCGGCTGGCTCCGCTCCGTGTGGCAGGAGCGGGGCGGGGAGCTGACGCTGCCCGGCCCCACGGACGAACGCCTGCTGTGGTTCGTCCGCGAGGCCTGGCCGTCGCCGGCCACCGGCACCTCACTCGTGGCCGGCCACCTCACGGCGTCCGGCCGCCTGTCCCTGACCGTGGAGTCCGACCGCCTCATCGCGTTCGGGGACGGGATGGAGGGCGACGCGCTGGAGCTGGTGTGGGGTCAGACGGTGCGGGTGGGGGTGGCGGGGGTGCGGCTGCGGCTGGTGGGATGACGCCGGGGCGGGCGGGCCACGGCGGACGGCGACCAGGCCGTCCGCGACGCCCCGTCAGCAGTACGGCGGCTGGTTGGTCAGGGACGCCGCCACCCGCATCCACACACCGAACAGCCGGTACAGGGAGGGAAGTCGGCCCTCCGCCCGGACGGTCCGGCTGTCCGTGGCCGTGACGCCGGGGATGCCCTGGAGCGTGGCGGCCACGGAGGCCGACTGCCAGCGCACGGTGAGCTCACGGGGAGCCCGCGGTCCCGACGGGGGCGTCGGCTCGGCCCGTACGGCGTGGGCCGACAGAGCGGTGGTGACGGCCTTCTCGATGGCCTCGCGCGCCTCGTCCACCGGGCGCAGCCGGGCCGCGAAACGGTCCCGCGCGTACTTCACCGCGACGGTGGTGACGGAGTCGTCCCACGCGGTCGCCTCCTCGCAGGCGGTGTCGTCGCCGGTGAGCGCCACCAGGGGGACGCCGATCGCCGCGGCGGTGGCGTGGGCCAGCCCGATCTCGCCGACCGGACGCCCGTCCAGCCACATGTCCTCGATCTCGTGCCCCATGAAGCTGTGGCTGAGTACGCCGAGCACTCCGGCCCGGGAGTGGTACCCGACTCCGATCATGGCGTGGTGTCCGGGGGTGAGGCCTTCGAGCATGCCCATCTGCTTGGGCTTGCCGCGGACGAGGCGGACCGCCGGGTGCAGGGCCTCGGGGAGCAGGTTGCGCATCGGGCCGTGCGCGTCGTTGACGACGATGTCGGTGGCACCGGCGGCGAGGGCGCCGCGGACGGCTGCGTTGACGTCCTCCGCCATCATCAGCCGGCCCCGCTCGTAGTCCCGCCCGGCCGGCTGGACGTCGTCGGCGTCGACGAGTCCCGTGATGCCCTCCATGTCGGCACTGATGTAGATCCGCACTGCGCGCACTCCTCCGGTTGATCACTTGGGAGACGCCGGGCCGTCACGACATGGTTCCGGCGCCCGGGCCCGCCCCGGCCGCCCGCGCACGGAGTGCGGCCGGCGGGGACGGGAGCGTGTTCAGGGGGCCGGGGCCGAGGCCCCGGCCCCCTGAGTCGGGTGCGTACCCGTCACAGACGGGGGTCCACCGGTTCGGACTCCAGGGCCAGGACTCCGAACACCGCCTCGTGGACCCGCCACAGCGGCTCGCCGTCCGCGAGCCGGTCCAGGGCCTCCAGCCCCAGCGCGTACTCGCGGATCGCCAGCGACCGCTTGTGGTTGAGGAAGCGGCCGCGCAGCCGGGCGAGGTTCTCGGGACGGGTGTACTCCGGGCCGTAGATGATCCGGAGGTACTCACGTCCACGGCACTTGATGCCCGGCTGCACGAGCCGGCCCTGCTCGCTGCGCGCCACCGCGCCGACCGGCTTGACGACCATGCCCTCGCCGCCGCGGCCCGTCATCTCCAGCCACCAGTCGACGCCCGCCTGCACCGACTCGGGGTCACCGGTGTCGACGAAGAGCCGCCGGGTGGTCTGCAGCAGCCCGCTCCCGTCGTTCTCCACGAGGCGGTCGATGAGCGCGAGCTGCTCGTCGTGCGGCAGCCCGGCGAGGCTGCGGCCCTGCACCGCGAGGATCTGGAACGGCGCCAGCCTGACGCCCTCCAGGCCCTCCGTCGTCCAGCAGTACCGCCGGTAGGCGTCCGTGAACGCCTCGGCGTCCGCGGCACGTTCGCGCTGGCGGCCCAGCAGGTCCGCCACGTCGACACCACGCTCCGCCGCCCCTTCGAGCGCGGCCAGCGCCCCCGGGAACACGGCGCCGGACGCGGCGCCGACCGCGGCGTACTGGCTGCGCAGCAGCCCGGACGCCTTCAGCGACCACGGCATCAGCTCGGCGTCGAGCAGCAGCCAGTCGGTCTCCAGCTCCTCCCACAGCCCCGCCTCCGTCGCGGCGGCCCGCACCCGTCCGAGGATCTCCTCGGTGACGGCGTCGTCGGCGAAGAAGGGACGGCCGGTACGGGTGTACAGCGACCCCGTGGGACCGGTCGTGCCCGCACCGGACGGACCCGGGACACCGAACCGCTCGTGTGCCGCCGCCGCGTCCCGGCAGACCAGGGCCACCGCGCGCGACCCCATGTGCTTCTCCTCGCACACGACCCGGGGGACCCCGTCGTCCCGGTACTGCGCGAAGGCCTCGGCGGGGTGTTCCAGGTAGCCCTCGACGTGCGAGGTCGCGGTCGGCGCCATCGTCGGCGGCAGGTACGGCAGCAGTCGCGGGTCGACCGCGAAACGGCTCATGACCTCCAGCGCCGCCGCCGCGTTCTCCTCGCGGACCGACACCCGTCCGCCGTGCCGGGTCTCGACGACCCGGCGGCCGTGCACGTCCGCCAGGTCCAGCGGGCGTCCCTCGTGCCCGCCGGGCGCCTCGGTGGCGAGCGGCTTGGCCGGCTCGTACCAGACCCGCTCGGCCGGTACGTCGACGAGCTCGCGCTCCGGCCAGCGCAGCGCGGTGAGCTTGCCGCCGAAGACCGCTCCCGTGTCCAGGCAGATGGTGTTGTTCAGCCAGGTCGCCGTGGGCACCGGGGTGTGGCCGTACACGACGGCCGCGCGGCCCCGGTAGTCCTCCGCCCACGGGTAGCGCACCGGCAGCCCGAACTCGTCGGTCTCGCCGGTCGTGTCGCCGTACAGCGCGTGCGAGCGCACCCGGCCCGAGGTACGGCCGTGGTACTTCTCGGGCAGGCCCGCGTGGCAGACCACGAGCCGCCCGCCGTCGAGGACGTAGTGGCTGACCAGCCCGTCGAGGAACGCCCGTACGCCCACGACGAATTCGTCGCTCTCCCCCGCCAGCTGCTCGATGGTCTCGGCGAGCCCGTGGGTGTGCTGGACCTTGCGGCCCCTGAGGTGGCGGCCGAGCTTGTTCTCGTGGTTGCCGGGCACGCACAGGGCGTTGCCCGAGCCCACCATGGACATCACGCGGCGCAGCACGCCCGGGGTGTCGGGTCCCCGGTCGACGAGGTCGCCGACGAAGACGGCCGTGCGGCCCGCCGGGTGGACGCCGTCGACGTATCCCAGCGTGCCGAGCAGGCTCTCCAGTTCCGAGGCGCATCCGTGGATGTCGCCGATGATGTCGAAGGGGCCGGTGAGGTGAGTCAGGTCGTTGAACCGCTTCTCGGTGCGGACCTCGGCGCCCTCGGCCTCCTCCACGCCGCGCAGGACGTGGACCTTCCGGAAGCCCTCCCGCTCCAGGTGGCGCAGCGAGCGGCGGAGTTCGCGGATGTGGCGCTGGATGACGCGGCGCGGCATCTCGGCGCGGTCGGTGCGAGCCGCGTTGCGCGCGGCGCAGACATCCTCGGGCACGTCGAGCACGATCGCGATGGGCAGCACGTCGTGCTTCCTGGCGAGCTCGACGAGCTGGCGGCGGCTCTCCTGCTGGACGCTGGTGGCGTCGACGACGGTCCGGCGGCCCGCCGCGAGGCGCTTGCCCGCGATGTAGTGCAGCACGTCGAAGGCGTCGCCGCTCGCGCTCTGGTCGTTCTCGTCGTCGGCGACGAGGCCGCGGCAGAAGTCGCTGGAGATGACCTCGGTGGGCTTGAAGTGCTTGCGGGCGAAGGTCGACTTGCCCGATCCCGAAGCGCCGATCAGCACGACGAGGGAGAGGTCGGTGACAGGCAGGACCCGCCCGGGGGTGGTGGTGTCGTCGTGCGTCATGCGGCCTTCTCCTCCTTCGGGGACGGGGCGGTTGTGGTCAGTGCGAAGACGGCCATCTGGGTCGGCGGCCCCACCTCGGGGTCCTCCGGTCCGACGGGGGTGAACTCCACCGAGTAGCCGTGCCGTTCGGCGACCCCACGGGCCCAGGTGCGGAACTCCTCGCGCGTCCACTCGAAGCGGTGGTCGCCGTGCCGGGAGTGGCCCGCGGGAAGCGTCTCCCAGCGGACGTTGTACTCGACGTTCGGTGTCGTCACGAGGACGGTCCTCGGGCGCGCGGATCCGAACACCGCGTACTCCAGGGCGGGCAGCCGCGGCAGGTCGACGTGCTCGACGACCTCGCTGAGCACGGCGGCGTCGTACCCCTTGAGACGGCGGTCGGTGTAGGCGAGCGAGCCCTGCAGGAGCTTGACGCGCGAGGACTGACGCTCGCCCATGCGGTCCAGCTTGAGCCGTCGCGACGCGATGGTGAGGGCGCGCATCGACACGTCGACACCGACGATCTCGGTGTACCGCACGTCCTTGAGCAGTGCCTGCACCAACTGCCCCTGCCCGCAGCCGAGGTCGAGGACCCGTGCGGCGCCGGCGGCGCCGAGGGCGGCGAGGATCGCGTCCCTCCGCTGCACGGCGAGCGGCACCGGCTTCTCCTCCGTGTCGCTCTCCTCGTCGACGGCGTTGTCGATCTCCGCGACGTCGGTGTCGTCGGCCTCGGCGAGGCGGACGAGTTCGAGACGCTCGTTGGCCTGCCGGGTCAGCGACCAGCGGCGCGCGAGGTAGCGGCTGGTGATCAGCTTCTGCTCGGGGTGGTCCGGCAGCCAGCCCTCGCCGGCCCGCAGCAGCTTGTCGACCTCGTCGGACGCCACCCAGTAGTGCTTCGCGTCGTCGAGCACGGGGAGCAGGACGTAGAGGTGGCGCAGGGCCTCGGCGAGCGTGCGGTCCGCCGCCTCCAGCACCAGGCGCACATAGCGCGAGTCGCCCCACTCGGGGAAGTGGTCGTCGAGGGCGACGGCTTCGACCGTCACCGTCCATCCCAGCGGCTCGAAGAGCTTGCGTACGAGTTCGGCACCGCCGCGCGCGGGCAGTGCGGGCACCTCGATCCGGAGGGGCAGCGGTCGTGCGGGCAGCTCCGGTCTGGCGGCGCACTGGCCCTTCATCGCGCTGGAGAACACGCTGCTCAGTGCCACGGCGAGCAGCGAAGAGGCAGCGTACGGGCGGTCGTTGACGTACTGAGCGAGTGCGGCGTCGGGCGCGCCGCCGCGCCCCTTGCCCTTGCCCCGCCGGACCAGTGCCACCGCGTCGACCTCCAGCAGCAGCGCGGCGGTGCACCGCTCTTCGGACGCCTGTGGATACAGGACGTGCGCTGTGCCGTAGGACGTCGAGAACGCCTGCGCCTTGTCGGGATGCTTGTGCAGCAGGAAGCCGAGGTCGGTGGCGGGGCGTTCTGGGGTACCGGTGGTACTGATCGTCAGGAACACGGGGCTCTGCCTTAAAGCAGCTTCTGAGCTGCAAAAACGTGGTCGGATGCGACGCATTTCGGCGCGCCCTGACAACGTACAGTGAACATCCTGGGCAGACTCGGGATTTTCCCCGGACCCGCTGCCTGCGCCCGCGCGCGGACTCCTTCACGACTGTGAACCAGGTGCCAGCGGTTCGCGGCGGGGCGGTTGTTGTGACCGGTGCATGATGGGTGTATGGATCTTCGAGTCTTCACAGAACCGCAGCAAGGCGCGACCTACGAGACGCTGCTCCGTGTCGCCAAGGCCGCCGAGGACCTGCGCTACGACGCTTTCTTCCGTTCCGATCACTATTTGCACATGGGTTCCGTCGACGGGCTTCCCGGCCCCACCGATGCCTGGATCACGCTGGCCGGTATCGCCCGTGAGACGAGCCGGATCCGGCTCGGCACGCTGATGACCGCGGGCACCTTCCGCCTTCCGGGAGTCCTGGCCATCCAGGTCGCCCAGGTCGACCAGATGTCGGGCGGGCGCGTGGAGCTCGGTCTCGGGGCCGGCTGGTACGAGGCCGAACACGACGCGTACGGCATTCCGTTCCCCAAGGAGAAGTTCGGCCGGCTGGAGGAACAGCTCGCGATCGTCACGGGGCTGTGGACCACGCCCGTCGGTGAGCGCTTCTCCTTCGACGGCAGGTACTACCAGCTCAAGGACTCGCCCGCGCTGCCGAAGCCCGCGCAGTCGAAGGTGCCCGTCCTCGTCGGCGGTCACGGGGCGAGGCGCACTCCGGCCCTCGCGGCGCGCTACGCCGACGAGTTCAACATCCCCTTCGCTTCCGTCGCGGACACGGAGCAGCAGTTCGCCCGGGTGCGCACGGCGGCCGAGCAGGCCGGGCGCAAGGGCGACGATCTGGTGTACTCCAACGCCCTGGTGGCGTGTGTCGGGCGGACGGACGCGGAGGTGAAGCGCCGCGCGGACGCCATCGGGCGCGATGTCGACGAGTTGAAGGCGAACGGGCTCGCGGGCTCTCCCGCGGAGGTGGTCGAGAAGATCGCCCGGTACCAGGCGGTGGGTTCGCAGCGCATGTACCTCCAGATGCTGGATCTCGACGACCTGGACCACCTGGAGCTGATCGCCTCCGAGGTGATGCCCCGGCTGGTGTAGCTCGCGGCGCCGAGGGCCGTGGCCGACTCCCGCTGCACCGGCCGACGTCGGCATTCTCTACGGGGTGATGTCCGTCAACTCCGCGCACGACGGCGGCCCGTGCCGGTGGACGGGCCGGACCGCGCGTGACACCACCGCGGGGGTGTCGCCCCGCCGCGGCACGGCGGTGGGGCGTGAGCGGCCCCTACCCGGCGGCCCGATCCCGCTCCACCACGGCCTTCTGGTCCCTGACCGCCAGCCGTCGCAGCATCTCCAGGACGCGGTCCCGTGACTCGTCGGCCGCGTCGATGGCCTCCATGCACTGCCAGTACGTGCCCTCGTCGTCCGCCGCGCAGGCGACGGTGACGAGGGCGATGCCGACCTCGCCGAGGAGGGCCCCCAGGCACAGCAACGACTCCCGGGCGTCCCCCAGCTCGGAGAGCTGGGCGGCGCGCAGTGCCCCGAGGTCGAGGGCGGGCGCGCCGAGGACCCCGCAGCCCCGGCCCGCCAGTTCCGTCAACCCCAGGGCCTCACCCCGTAGTTCCGGAGGCCCCGACACGGCGAAGCGGCTGCCTATCGCCTGAGCCAGGGCGTGTGCCTGCCACGCCTCCGTCATCACCTCCGGGGTGTCGCCGCTCTCCGCCAGGGCACGCCTGCTCGTCACGATGAGCCGCACCGCGTCCATGCGCTGCCCCCGTCTGTCCCGACGCGCTTTTCGCACGTCCGCCCGAACTCCGTTGTTCACTACCCAGAGTGAGGGTCTGTGGGACGAAAAGCCAGAGGAAGCCCGAAATCTGCGGACACGGAATTGATTGAAGCCGACTCCATGACTTCATAGAGTGACGACGTCGCTTTCCGGCCGATGCCGTCACCTCTCCCCCGGCGCCGGGAACCTCCGCTCGTTGCGGTCGATCTTGGCGTCGAGGGCGGCGAGCGGGTCGATGCCGAGGACCTCGCACAGCTGGAGCAGATACGCGAGGACGTCGGCGACCTCGTCGGTGACACGGTGCGCGCTGTCCGCGTCGTCCATCACCCGGGCCGACTCCTCCGGGGTCAGCCACTGGAAGATCTCGACCAGCTCGGAGGCCTCCACGCTCAGTGCGGCCACCAGGTTCTTGGGGGTGTGGTAGGGCTCCCAGTTCCGGGCGGCCGCGAACTCGGCCAGTCTGCGCTGGAGCTTCGCCACGTTCAGGTCGTCCGTCACGGCCAGAGTCCCGCCTTCGGTGCGTACGTTCTCGTCACGACCGCAGGTCTACCACCGAGACGCCGGGCAGCCCGCGGGCCCAGGAGGCGTCGCTCACGGCGCCGAGCAGCCGGATGTGGCCGCGCTCGCACATCCGCACCGCCAGCCGCACCAGTTCCTGCGTCTGCCGGGCGTCCAGGCAGTGGTCGAAGCCGTCGGCCAGGACCGTGAGCGACTGGAGCGCCTGCGGGACCTCGCCCGCCTGGTCGACCTCCAGCACGCCGGGCCCGGTGAGCAGCACCAGGGCGAGCGCGAGGTACCGCAGTTCGCCGTCGCCGAGCAGTCCGAGCGGTGTGCGCACGCCGTCGCCGCGGTCGAGGAGTCCGCGGACGGTGCCGTCGCCGAGCGGTTCGGCCGACACGTCGGCGACCGGGCCCGAGCATCCGGCCCGTACCGCCGCCACCAGGTGCGCGTAGCGGTGGGCGCACTCCGAACGCGTGCGCCACAGCACCTCGGCGAGGTTGTCGCAGCCGCCCAGGAGCCGTCCCGGGCCGACCGGTGCGGGCGCGCGCATGCGCCGGGGGCTCGGGGAGCAGGCGTAGACGGACCGCAGGGCGAGCACCATCTGTTCGGCGGCGGCGAGGACTTGGCGTTCGCCGTCCGTGCGGCCCGCTACGCGCAACGGCAGCAGCGCGGTGCCGAGGCAGTCGTCCGGGAGCGGTCCCCTGGTCACCACGGACGACCCTCCCGTGTGCCAGGCCGCCTGGACGGACCGGCGACCGGGGTCGCGCAGGGCCGTCTCCAGCAGGATCCGTCCGCCCGCCGTCAACCGCTCGCCCACGATGCGCAGTTCGGGCTCGGCCTGTACGGCGACGTCGAGCCGCACCGGGCCCTCGGGGCCGTCCACCGTGCAGCCGATGCGGAAGCCGCGTCGCCGCTGGGCGTCCGGCCGGGCCGTCTCGGGCACGCAGGTGACCGGATCGGGGAACACCTCGGGCAGTCCGGCGCCGCCGCCGAGCCGCGCCAGCGCCTCGTACGCCCGCAGGGCGACGGTCTTGCCGCTGCCGCTCGGACCGGTGACGAGGGTGAGCGGTCCCAACGGGAACCGGACCCGGCGGTGGACGGCGAAGGCGGCGAGCCGCAGTTCGGTGATGCCCGGGCGGTCGGGGCGCGTGCGCGCCGTCGCGACGGCCTCCGGGGATGACACGGTCATATCCGGACCGTAGGCCTCCGCCGGGCGGCGAACCGTTCCGGCCCGGAGACCTTCCCACGATCGGGGGAGCGCGCCGCGGCCTGCCGCGCACACCGCGACCGGCTCAGGGCCCGGTTCGCCCCGGCCCCGGGGCCACGGGCCCTGGATCGAACCCCGCGCACCCCCGGACTGCGTACCGGACCCCGCACACCCCCCGGGGGGCTCCGTACCGGACTCGCCCGACTCCCCTTCAGACGCCGGGAACCCCGGCCCCCTCCATCAGCCCGCGCACCTCGGTCCCCGGCGGTGTCAGCAGGAACACGTTCCGGTCGACCCGGTGCATGCTGCTCGCGAGTCCGAAGACCACGCCCGTGCTGAAGTCCAGCACCCGCTTGGCGACATCGGTCTCCGCGCCGGTCAGGTCCAGGAGCACCGGAATGCCCGCCATCAGTGTCTCGGCGACCTCGCGGGCGTCCGCGAAGACATTGACCCGCAGCACCACGAAACGGCGCCGGGCCTCGGTCGGGGCGTCGGGGATCGCCCGGTGGCCGACGGCCGACGGCCATGCGTCCCTGCCCCGCAGCGGAACGACCTGGGCGAGCCCCTCCCACTGTTCGTCGGTGACGTCGTGGCTGTTCACCCGTCCACCCCGTCCTGACTCGCACTCAGTATCTGCACCGGGCAATTCTTACGCATGGTCACCCGTTCGGCCCAACAGCGACACGGTCCGCGACACGGTCGCACGCCCACTCGCTGCGGCAAACTGCGCATAGTCCAGCAAACCAGGCACCCAGCAGAGCGATCGAGGCCTCCTCATGAGTCTGAGCATCCGCAATCAGCTTCCCGGCACCGTCGTCTCCGTCACCGCGGGTGAGGTGATGGCGACGGTGAAGGTCCGTCTCGACGGCGGGCAGGAGATCGTCGCGGCGGTCACTCTGGAAGCCGTCGAGGACCTGGGCCTGACCGCCGGCTCCACGGTGCGCGCCCTCGTCAAGTCGACGGAGGTGTCCCTGGCGACCGGGCCGGTCGACGGAGTCAGCATCCGCAACCAACTGCCCGGCACGATCACGGACGTCGCCACCGGCGGGGCCATGGCACGCGTCAAGGTCGACGTCGCGGGCGGCGAGCTGACCTCGGCCATCACCAGGGACGCGGTCACCGAACTCGGCCTGGTCTCCGGCGCCCGCGTCGTGGCGCTCGTCAAGTCCACCGAGGTGTCGCTCTCCAACGCCTGACGCCCGGACCGCCCCTGCCCTCTCGACGGCCTGACAGCCGCGCCCGGCCCTGCGTCCCCACTTCATCCTGCCGGAGGGGCAGGGCATGAGCCGCCACCGGGGTGTCGCGACGGGTCCCGCCGTGGTCTGCGCCCAGGCACGGCCGCTACGAACTCCTGCCGCCCGGCGGGAGGTTCGTCCTGCCGGACCGGAGTGTCCTGGCGCGGGTGCGGGCGGTCTCCACGGCGCCGATGACCTGTCGAGCACCGGCGTCCATGCGTCGGACCTCCGGCGCCTTCGCCTCGCCCCTGACACCCGACGCATGCCCGATCACCGGAGTCGGACCCGCCGGGGCGCACGGCAGTGCATCCTGGAACTCCCGTTCGCCCGGGGGCCGTTGCATGCGAGCAGCACCCTGCCGCTGCCGGACGGGTGTGGTCGTGGTGGTCGTGGTGGTCGTCGTCGCCGAGTACGCGGGGGTTGTGGGGCGTGAGTGTGGAGGACTTCTCGAAGCGGCCGGGCGTCGCCTTCGTCGCGGGCGGTACGGGCGGCATCGGCGCCGCGGTCGTACGGACGCTGGCCGAGCGGGGCAGCGACGTGGCGTTCACGTATCGCGGCCGGCGGGCGGCGGCCGACGCGCTCGCCGAGGAGGTGGGTCGGCGGGGGCGCCGCGCGCTGGCACTGCGCGTCGACCTGAGCGACGAGGCGGCCACGGCACAGGCGGTCGCGGAGGCCGCCGCCTCCGGGGGGCTGCACACTCTCGTGTACGCGGCGGGTCCGCACGTGCCCATGGTGCATCTGAGCAAGGTCACACCGAGCCAGTACCGCGCACAACTCGACGCGGACGCGGGGGCGTTCTTCAATCTCGTGCATCCCGCGCTGCCGCTGCTGCGGGAGAGCCGGGGCAGCATCGTCGCGGTCACCACCGTGGCCACCCGGCGGTTCCCCGTGCGCGACGGGTTGTCGTCCGGCACGAAGGGGGCCGTCGAGGCGGTGGCCCGGGCGCTGGCCGCCGAGGAGGGTCGGTACGGCGTCCGCGTGAACTGCGTCGGCCCCGGCATGCTGACCGACGGCAACGCGGCGCGGCTGATCGGCTCCGGCGAGCTCGACGAAGCCGCGCTGGAGATCACCCGGCGGAACATCCCGCTGCGCCGCTTCGGCGCCGCGACGGACATCGCCGAGGCGGTCGTGTTCCTCGCCTCCGACCGCGCGGGATTCATCACCGGACAGGCGCTGGGCGTCGACGGCGGCTACAGCGTCTAGCTGTAGTGATCCGAAGGGTTGCCCCTCGGCCCTCCGCCGGTCAGCCGGAGAGTCCCAGGCTTCCGGTCAGCCGGAGCCGACGAGCCCCAGACCTCCGGGTCAGCCGGAGCCGACGAGCCCCCGACCCCGGTCAGCCGGAGCCGGCGAGTTCCAGTCCGCCCGACTCGGGCGGATCGTCGAGGAACTCGACCAGGGCCAGGGCCAGCAGGGCGCCGAGCGCGATCCAGAGCGTCACGGCGGCGGTGGGGTAGCTCCAGGCGAGCAGTGTGGCGGCCGCGACGGCGACCACGGTCCAGTTCAGCCAGCGTTTCGACCGGTGCACCCAGGTGCCGACGGATCCCGCCTCGAAGCCCGTGGCCTCGCGCACGGCACCGATGCCGGAGGTCCAGGCGGAGCGCACCCGGGACGCGGCCCGGCCGGTCCCGGTCAGCCAGGCCGCGAGCGCCACGACGACGCCGAGGGTGATCAGCATGCGGACCGTGGTCCGAAGGTAGCGGACGAGGGCGTCGTAGACGGCCCCCGCGGCCGGCTGCGAGACCTTCGCCGGCAGTTCGTCGAGATAGAGCGCGCGGCCGATCCAGAGACCCACCCCGAGGACGGCGGCGCCGAGCGCCACGGCGATGGCGACCGCGACGAGGGCCCGGCGTCTGCGCACGGCGGCCAGCACGGCCGCCGCCGCGAGGACCAGCGTCAGCACCGGCAGCCAGAACCCGACGAGTTGCAGCAGCCGGTAGCCCTTCTGGGCCTTGCCGACGGAGTCGGAGGTCAGGACCGTGAAGTCGGTGTGCACCTCGGGGATCTTCGACGCCACCGTCAGGCCCTTGTCGACGAGCACCTGTTTCACCTGGTCGATGACGGGCGCGAGATCGATGACCACGGAGTCGTCGGTGAGTTTCACCGCGCCGCCGCCGCTGCCGGTCAGCGCCTTGTCGACGGCGGCGTGAGCCCTTCTGTTCAGGTCCGTCCACAAGGTGGCGAAGGCGTCGCTGTCGACGAACTTCTCGGCAGTGCTGTGCACGAAGCCGGTGAGGCCGGAGGTGAGCGGGCCGCTCAGTTTCTCCAGGGCGGCGCTCAGCCGCGGCCGGTCCTCGGGCGCGACGGATTCGAGGAGTGTCTGGAGGTCGATGTGCTGCATCACCGCGTCGGTCACCCGGTCGGCGACTGCGGCCTGGACGTCCGGGTCGGAGGCGAGGGGCTTCATGGTCGCCACGTACCGGTCGGTGTCCGCGACCTCGCTCCGGGCCCAGGCGGCCACCGCGCTGAGCGGCGTGAGCACGAAGGTGAGGAGGATCAGCAGACCGGCCACGAGCGAGCGCAGCCGATGCCGGGGGGCGGTGGGGCCGCCCCGGCGCTCCAGCTCCGCGACCCTGGCCCGCAGGTCGGCGAGTTCCTTACCGCCGTCCGCGCCCGCCGTGCGTCCGGCCCCGTGGTCCTCGGGACTGGCCATGGATGCTCCTTGCGTGGGGTCGGGGGCCGGTGCGGCACGAAGCCGTCCGTCCGGCCCGCCGCCGGCCGCGTGTCAGCCCGTCTTGGCGCCGGGCTTGTGGACGGCGAGGGCCCAGATCACGAAGCAGTCGATGGCGATCACGACGAGGGACCACACCGGCGCGTACGGCAGGAACATGAACTGGAAGATGATGCTCAGCGAGGCGAGCAGGATGCCGGTCAGGCGTGCCCAGTCGGCGTCCTTGAGGATGCCCCAGCCGACGACGATCGCGATGGCGCCGAGGACCACCAGGATCCAGCCCCAGCCGGTGAGGTTGATCCGGTACACGTAACCGTTCACGCGCGTGTACACGGTGTCCTCGACGATGGCGGAGACGCCCTGGAGGACGTGGAGGACGCCGTTCACGCACAGGAGGACACCCGCGAAGACGGTGCCCCCGGCCGCCCAGGCGTCGCGGGTCCGGTGCGAGGCCCCCGTGCCCCCCGCGCCCGGCGCCGGCTGTTCCTGCTCTCCCCAGAGGGGCGCTTCGCCGCCCCCGGCGGAACCGGTGGAGGGGGCTGCGGCGCCGGTGGCGTGCGGAGTGTCCGACGGCTGCGAGGCGTCCTGGCTCATGTGCGACCCCTTGTGTGGTGTCGGCGTGCGGTGCCGGCCGGGCCCGCCCGTGCGGCGGGCACCGAGTCGAGTTCGAGCCTCGGTCCCGGCCCGTCGCTCCGCCACACGGGTTCGGCCGTTCGGGTGACGACCGCGCCGGCGTCGGCGGGCCCGTGCACGACGGCGGCCCGGCCCGCGCGACGGACCGCGTCGCCGGGCCCGTACCGGCGCCCGTACGAAACACCGAGGCGGGTGTTTCGTGCTAGATACGACATATGGCGCAGCCGCCCCTTCCCTTCCGCGACAGCCGTGCGCCCCGCCGCATCCGGGGCACGCGGACCGGGCGAGCACACCCGGGCGCCGTACCGCGGCGGGCACCCGGCCGACGACGCTGCGCCCCACAACCGACGCACCGCACGAGGCACGCGCCGATCCGTTCACGCCGGCCGGGGCGGGGCCCGCGGCGGTGTGGTGCCCCATGAGCCGCGCCGCGCCCCGCCGGCCCGCCGGGCCCTCGCCCGAACGGTCGCTGCTGGTATCGGCACTCGGCGACCCGGGCCGGCTGCCGGAGATCCTGGCGGCCTTCGCGGTCGCGCGGCACGGGCACGCGGCGGCCGACTCCGTGGCCCGGCTGCGCCACGACCACCCCGGGGCGAGCACCCCGGAACTGCGGGCTCAGGTGATCACGCGGGGCCATCGCGCGGTCGTCGCGGAGGGGGCGATGGTGGGCGGCCCGTTCCTCGTGCTGGTGCCCTTCGCGTTCTGCGCGGCGCTGCTGCGACAGGGGCGGACGGTTCTGGAGCTGGCCGCGCTCGACGGTCACGACCCCACGACGAGCGCCCGCGTGGCCGAACTCCTCGCCCTGCAGGGCGTGTACGAGGACACCCCGCGGGCGCAGGAGGCACTCGCGGGGATCGCCCGCGCCGAACCCCTCCCCCGCCTGAGGCGCTGGCCGGCCATGTGGCGGCTCACCGTGCGGATGGCCTATCTGCTGGGTCTGGTCACGACCGGCGACGACACCGCGGGCCAACGGCGGATGCGCAGGATCGCCGTCCAGACGGGGCGTTGGACACTGGTCGTCGCGGTCTTCCTGGTGGGCCTGGTGGTCCCGCTCGTCTGGCTGCCCTACCTGGCGTACGTCTATCGGCGTTCCGACAACCGTCTGATGGAACGGGCCCTCACCCAGTACGGCGCGGTCAGCGCACCCGCTCCGCGCCACCGGATCGCCCGTATCGAGCCCGAGGTGCTGTCCGCGGGACTGCGCGCGTGCGTCTCGCTGCTCGCGCCGCTCGCCCTGGTCACCCTGGCCGTCGTGGCGGACCTGCGTATCGCCGGGAGCAGATGGCCGGTGCTGGCGGTCGCCCTGGCGGTCGCGTCGTTCCTGGCCGGCGGTCTGTGGCTGTGGCTGCGCCAGCGCAGGCGCACCGGACGGGCGTGACGGCGGGGCCGGGCTCGGCGCCGCCCGGCACCCCTGCGGCGCGGCGGTACGCCAACGGCGGGCACCCGGGCCGGCCGCCGTCCGGCGCCCGGGTCACACGGCCTCCCGTACGGCGTCGAACGCCTCCCGGAGCAGGGCGCCGAAGTCGTCGACGGAACGCCGTGCGGGCCCCGCGGCGTCCTCCGACACGTGCGCGAGCAGGGCGCTGCGGATGACGGCGACCGACACGCGGGCCAGCACCGCGGCCCTTCGCGCGCGCCGGTCGTCCGGCTCGTCGGGGTGCTGCTCGGCCAGACGCACGACGAGCGCGTCGGCGATGCCGTCCTCGAAGTCGGTGAGCACGTGGGTGCGCCGGGCGCCGGTGGGCAGGGCGCGCGGCGGTGTGCCGACGAACAGGATGGCCAGGCCCTCGTCGAGCGCGCCGGCCGCCTCGACGAGGCCGTTGAGCACGGCGGTGAGCGGCGGTTCGCCGGCCGGGCGCCGCGGGATCTCCCGTCGCAGCAGGGGTACGAGGTCGAGGACCTCGGCGAAGACCAGGTCCTCCTTGGAGGGGAAGTAGCGGAAGAAGGTGCGCTCGGTGACGCCGGCCGCCGCGGCGATGTCCTTGACGGTCGTCTCCTGGTAGCCGCGTTCGGCGAACATGCGCGCCGCCGTCTGGAGCAGGGTCCGCCGCGTCGCGGCCTTCTTCCGGTCCCGCAGCCCCGGTTCGCGCTCGCCCGAGTCGTTCACCTGGTCATCCTGTCACGCCGTGGGCGCGGTGCCGGGCCCTCGTGCAGCAAAGTGTCAGTCGTGACACTTTGTGTATCGTGTCAGTCATGACACTTTTTGCTGGGCGGCTGCCTCTGCGCGCCCTGACATGCCGGACCCCGGGACGTCGCGGCCCGGGACACCCCGCCGCGGGACGCACCGTCACGAGACGCCGCAGGGCAGTCGCCGCGCTCACGGTCCTCGCCCTCGGCGGTGGAGCGGTGACGGCGGAGGCGGTGGTCCGGCACCGGGTCGGCGACCGTTTCGCGACCGCGGCGGCCGAGCGGCTGGGCACGGTCCCCGCCGTCGGCCTGGGCGGCACTCCCGTGCTGATGCAGCTGTCCCGGGGCGCGTTCCCGGACGTCGAGCTCACGGCCGACGGGGTGACCGCCCGGCGGATGACCGGGCTCGGCGTCGACGTCCATCTGCGGGACGTACGGCGGGCCGCGGGGACGGTCACCGTCGGGTCGAGCACCGCGGACGTCACCGTCGGCGCCGACCGGCTCGGCGGCGACGAGCTGAGACGGATGAACGGGGTGGTCGTCCCCGACCCGGGAACCGGACGGCTCCTCGTCCACCTCGGCCGCACGGGCGCGCTCACCGTCCCCGTCACCCCGTCGCTGGACGGCACGACCGTCCGCGTCACGCCCGCCCGGCCGACGTTCGACGGCGCTCCCCTCCCCGACGCGCTGTCCGCGAGGATCACCGGCAAGGTGCGGCGCACCGTCGAACTGACCGGCCTCCCCATGGACATGAAGCCGCAGAAGCTCGCCGTGACCGACGACGGGCTGCGGCTCAGCCTGCGCGGCGGCCGCGCCGCCCTCGACGGCTGACCCCGCCGGCGCGGCACGGGACACAGGGGACCGCACCACCGTCCCCGGCCGTCACCGCATCCGTCCCGACCGGCGCCGGCCCAGGTGGCGCGGGACCGTACCCATCCCCGCCGTCCCCGCATCCGTCCCGACCGGCGCCGGCCCAGGTGGCGCGGGACCGGGTCGATCCCCGACGCCCCCGGTCTCCGCCCCCGTCGGAACCGGCACCGGGCGTGCGGGACCGCACCGGCCCCCGCCGCACCGTATCGGCCGACGCCCGAGAAACCCCTCCCCGAACGTGCCGCTCGCCCCCGCAAGTCCCCCTTCAAGGAGTGGTTCTCCCATGGCTTCCCTGCTTCACCGGCTCGGCCGCGGCGCCTTCCGGCATCGCCGTGCCGTGCTGGCCGGCTGGCTCGTCGTGCTCGCCGCGGCCGTCGCCTGCGTGGCCGGCTTCGGCGGCACCACGAACGACGAGTTCACCATCCCGGGCTCCGAGTCGCAGACCGCGATGGACGCCCTCAGGACCGAACTGCCCTCGGCGGCCGGCACCAGCGCCCAGGTCGTCTTCGTCGCCCCCGAGGGCCACGAGATCACCGAACCCTCGTACGCACGGGCCGTCAGCGCGACCATGGCACAGGCCGGGAAAGCGCCGCAGGTCACCCACGTCACCGACCCGATGACCGCGGGCCTCGTCTCCCGCGACCGCACGACCGCCCTCGGGCAGGTGCGCTACGACGTGACGAAGGCCCAACTGGCCGCGGACAGCCTCACCGCCCTGGAGAGGACGACCCGGCCGGCCGAGGACGCCGGACTCACCGTGGACGTCGGCGGGTCCGCGTACGGCAGCGACAAGAGCACCGGTCACTCCAAGGAGGCGATGGGGCTGCTGTTCGCGCTCGTCGTGCTGACGGTGACCTTCGGCTCGCTGTTCGCCGCCGGCATGCCGCTGCTGACGGCGGTGACCGGCGTCGCCGTCACCCTGCTCGGCCTCCAGGCCCTGACCGGCGTGCTGACCGTCTCCGGCACCGCGCCCTCGCTCGCGTCGATGCTCGGCCTCGCCGTCGGCATCGACTACGCGCTGTTCATCGTGTCCCGCCACCGCTCCCAACTGGCGTCCGGCGCGGACGTCGAGGAGTCCGCGGCCACCGCGACCGCGACGGCGGGCGGCGCGGTCGTCTTCGCAGGACTCACGGTGGTCATCGCGCTGTGCGGGCTTGCCGTGGTCCGCATCCCGTTCCTGACCGTGATGGGCCTGAGCGGTGCCGCCGCCGTGCTGATCGCGGTGGCCGTCGCGCTGACCCTGCTGCCCGCCCTGATGGGCTTCGCCGGTGACCGGTTGCGTCCCCGGCCCGGTTCGCGGACCGCCCGCCGTGAGCGCGCCACCCCCGACGGCGGGCGGAGCGGACGGCCGAACCTCGGCGAACGGTGGGGCCGGCTGGCGATCCGCCGCCCGCTGCTCACCCTGGCCGCCGTGCTCGTCGCACTGCTCGCCGTGGCCGTCCCGGCGCGGGATCTGCACCTCGCCCTGCCCGACAACGGATCGGCGCCGGCGGGCAGCACCGAGCGCAGGACGTACGACATCGTCTCGAAGGAGTTCGGCCCCGGGTTCAACGGGCCGTTGCTGATCCTCGCCGACACCTCGCGCACCGCGGACCCCCGGCAGGCCGTGGCCACGCTCACCGAGGACCTCGAGGCCATGGAAGGCGTCGCCACCGTCGGCGCGCCCCAGCTCGTCGACCACGGTGACGCCGCGGTCGTCCAGGTGGTGCCGCGGACCGGGCCCGCCGACGAGCGGACCAGGGAACTCGTCGAGCACATCAGGGACCGGTCGGCCGACTGGCAGCGCGCTTCGGGCACCCGGGTGCGGGTGACCGGGAGCACCGCGGTCGGCATCGACGTCTCCGACCGGCTCGCCGACTCACTGGTGCCCTTCGCCCTGGTCGTCGTGGGCCTTTCGCTGCTGCTGTTGCTGCTGCTCTTCCGCTCCCTGGTCGTCCCGCTCAAGGCGGGCCTCGGCTTCCTGCTCTCGGTGGCCGCCACGTTCGGAGCGGTCGTCGCCGTCTTCCAGTGGGGCCTGCTCGCCGACATGCTGGGCGTGGCGCGGACCGGGCCGGTGGTGAGCATCCTGCCGATCCTGGTGATGGCGGTGCTGTTCGGACTCGCCATGGACTACGAGGTGTTCATGGTCAGCCGGATGCGCGAGGCGTACGTGCACGGGGCCGGGCCCCGGGACGCGATCCTGGCCGGCTCACGGCACGCCTCACGGGTGGTCACCGGCGCCGCCCTGATCATGTTCGCGGTCTTCGCGAGCTTCGTGCCGGGGAGCAGCAGCATGCTGAAGCCCATCGCGTTCGCGCTGGCCTTCGGTGTCCTCGTCGACGCGTTCGTCGTCCGCATGACCCTCGTACCCGCCGTTCTCGCCCTCGTAGGCCGGGCCGCCTGGTGGCTGCCGACGTGGCTGGCGCGGCTGCTGCCGGAGGTGGACATCGAGGGCGAGCACCTGCGCTCGGCGGGCGCGGGAACGCCCGACGCCGGCACGGCCCGGGAGGAGGTCCCGGCGGGCGCCCCGGACGAAGTCCCCTAGGGGGCTTCGGCGGACGGGCTCCCGGCAGCGGTCCTAGAGGCCGACGTCGCGGCTGCGGATGTCGTCCAGGGACTCGCGGCGTACGAGGAGTCGGGCGTGACCCGCGTGGACGGCGGCGACGGGCGGGCGGCCGACCATGTTGTACCCGGAGGCCATGGACAGGTGGTAGGCGCCCGCGACGGGCACCGCGAGGAGGTCGCCGGGCCGTACGTCGGCGGGCAGCGCGACGTCGGCGGCGAGGACGTCGCCGGCCTCGCAGTGCCGTCCGACCACGGTCACCGGGGCGGGGGCCGCGGCGCTGTGCCGGCCGATCAGGCGCGGCGCGTACGGCACCCCGTACAGCGCGGGCCGCGGGTTGTCGCTCATGCCGCCGTCGACGGCCACGAAGGTGTGCTCGCCGGTGTGCTTGACGGACAGCACGTGGTAGACGGCGACCCCGGCCGGTCCCACGACGGCCCGGCCCGGTTCGATGATCAGACGGGGCACGGGCAGTCCGGCCGCGGCGCACCCCGCGGTCAGTTCGGCGCGCACCTGCCGCGCCAGCGCGGTGAGGTCGAGGGCCGGTTCGCCGGGGCGGTACGCGATGCCGTGCCCACCGCCCAGATCGAGTTCGGGCAGCACGAGTCCGTGCTGCTCGTGCAGCCGGGCCATCAGCCCCACCAGCCTGCGCACGGCGGCGAGATACGGCTTGACAGTGGTGATCTGTGAGCCCAAGTGGCAGTGCAGACCGGTGAGTTCGAGCCGGGGCTGGTCGAGTATGCGGGCGATGGCGTGCTGGGCGTAGCCGTCGCGGAGGGACATGCCGAACTTCTGGTCCTCGGTGCCGGTGCGGATCTTGTCGTGGCCGCCGGCGCTGACGCCCGGCACCACGCGGACCATCACCTTCTGGCGGCGGCCGGGGCCGACCGCCGCGGCGAGCCGCGCGATCTCCGACGGACTGTCGATCACGATGCGGCCCACGCCCAGGCGCAGGGCGAGCTCCAGGTCGCGGGGCGACTTGGCGTTGCCGTGCAGCAGGATGCGTTCGGCGGGGAAGCCGGTGGTGACGGCGAGTTCCAGTTCGCCGGCGGAGCAGACGTCGAGGCCGAGCCCCTCCTCGCCGACCCAGTGGACCATGGCCCGGCACAGGAACGCCTTGGCCGCGTAGAGGACTTCGGCGTCGGGGAAGGCGTGCCGGTAGGTGCGGCAGCGCTCGCGCACCTCGCCCTCGTCCAGGACGTAGACGGGTGTGCCGAAGCGGTCGGCGATCTCGGCGAGCGGTACGCCGCCCACCGCCAGGTCGCCCGCACGGGGCTCGGTGGTGGACGCGGGCCACACCGACAGTTCGTCGGCGGTGGTGTGCAGGGCGGGTTCGTGCACGGTGGTCATCGTGGTGGCCTCCTCAGCCGATCCGTACGGCGGAGGCCGTGGCCGGTTCGGGAAGGGTCGGGCGGAGCGGGGCGGGAGCCGGGGCGCAGAACTGCGGGTCCACCGTGACGGTGGTGACGCCGAGGGGGGCGGTCAGTGCGCGCAGCGCGGGTTCGGCGAGCCTGATCCACGCCTGGCCGGGGCCGAGTGTCGCGGTGAGCCTGTGCGCGGAGGTGAAGCAGACGGCCGTACGGTCGCCCAGGGGGGTGCGGAACAGCCGGGCGACGCAGCCCGAGGGGCCCGGCCGGACCGGGACGAACAGGGGGCCGGCCGGGAACGGATCGCAGGGTTCGGGGTCTTCGCCGCTCAGAGGTTCTGACATGGGATGCCTCCTGGAGGATCCGGGGTGGTTCTGACGAGGAGCCTGAGCGCCCCGGCCGCGAGGACGCGGGCCGGGGCTCACCGACGACGTTATGCCCGTCTTCCCCGGCTTCCGGAAGTTCCCTGACGGGATGCTGACGGCGATCCGGCCAACGCTGACGGGACGCTGACGGCGGCCCTCGCGCGGCCCGCCCCGCGCCGTCAGAGCCGTGCCAAGAAGTGCTGTCCGGGCTGTTCGGGGCATCCGGCCGGGAGTGTGATGGAGGGTGATCCGACGAGAACCGCCCGCGCGTGAACGCGCGGGCGGGTGAGGAACGGTGAAGTGATGTCCGAGCCCGACGCGCCCCCTGCCGCCCGTGTCGTGGTCGGGGTGAGCGGCTCGCTGGGGAGTCTCACCGCGCTGTGCCGGGCCGCCGGTGAGGCGCGGCGGCGGGGCGCCGAACTGTGGCCGGTTCTGGCCTGGGAACCGCCCGGCGGGGACCTGGGGGCCCGGCGGGTGCCGACCGCTTCTCCGAGCGTCCAGGACTGGCAGCGGCTGGCCCGGGAACGGCTGGTCACCGCGCTCGACGAGGTGTTCGGCGGCGGGCCGGAGGTCGCCCTGCGCGCACTCGTCGCCCGGGGCGCCCCCGGGCCGGCGCTGGTGGAGATCGCCGACCGCGAGGACGACCTCCTCGTGGTCGGCGCGGGACGGCGCGGCCTGCTGCACCGCGCCCTGTGCTCCTCGGTCGGCCGCTACTGCCTCGCCCATGCCGCCTGTGCGGTACTGGCGGTGCCGCCGTCCCCGCTGGAGGCCGAGTTCGCGGCCGTCCACCGCCGCAATCTGTGGCGGCTGCGCCTGGACACCCGGGAGCTGGGGGTGGAGTCCGGGGCAGCCAAGCCGCCGACCGAGTAGGAGGACGCTCCGGCGCCGGCCAGGGCTCCGCCGTCCACGATCAGGTACTCGTCCCGGACCGGCCGCCCGGCGAACCAGGATTCGAGGATCTCCCGGGTGCCCGCCGCGTGTACCGGGCCTGGGCCGAGAACGAGGAGCCGGAGGTGGTTCCCCGTCCGGACGGCCCGTCCGTCACAGGTACCGGGTCCGCGCCCCGGGGTCAGCCGGACTGGCGGGGCAGGCGCACCACCTGGACGAAGAAGTCGTCGATCTGGCGGACGGCGGCGATGAACTGGTCCAGGTCGACCGGCTTGGTGACGTAGGCGTTGGCGTGGAGCTTGTAGCTGCGCAGGATGTCCTCCTCGGCCGCGGAGGTGGTGAGCACCACGACCGGGATGTGGGACAGCGCCGGATCGGACTTGATCTTCTCCAGGACCTGCCGGCCGTCGTACTTGGGCAGGTTGAGGTCGAGCAGGATCAGATCGGGCTGCGGCACGTCGGTGTGCGCCCCACGCCGGTAGAGGAAGTCGAGCGCCTCCTCGCCGTCCCGCACCACGTGCAGAGTGTTGCCGATCTTGTTGTCCTCGAACGCCTCCCGGGTCATCAGTTCGTCGCCCGGGTCGTCCTCGACGAGCAGCACGTCGATGGGGGTGGCTGCGGGGGTGGTCATGTCAGGCTCTTCTCCTCGGTGCCGGCCTTGCCGCCGGTGTCGGTACGGCCGTCCGCGTCGGTGCGCGTGCCGTCCGTCGTCTCGGTGCGCGTGCTCGCACCGGTGTCGGAGCCTGTGTCCTCGCCGGTGTCGGTGCGCGCGGTGTCGCCCGTGTCGGCGCGCGTGGCGTCCGCCCCGCCGGTGCCGGCGCCGTCCGTCGCGTCGGCCCGGTCGCCCTCCGCCGTGTCGGCGACGGACGGGAAGGTGAAGCAGAAGCGGGCGCCCTCGGTGTACGTGGTGTCCAACCAGATGCGGCCGCCGTGGTACTCGACGATCTTCTTGCAGAGCGCCAGGCCTATGCCGGTGCCCCCGTAGGCGTCACGGCTGTGCAGCCGCTGGAAGATCACGAAGACCTTCTCCGCGAACTCCTCCGATATGCCGATGCCGTTGTCGCTCACGGACAGCCGCCAGGCGTCGGCGTCCTCCGGATCGCGCTCGCAGGTGATGCGGATGTGCGGCGTGCGGTCGGGATGACGGAACTTGACGGCGTTGCCGACGAGGTTCTGCCAGAGCATGGTCAGCAGCGTCGGATCCCCGGTGATCCGGGGCAGTTCGTCCGGCCGGTCGACGACCGCGCCGGTGTCGGCGACGACGCTGTCCAGGTTGGTCAGCGCCTTGGAGAGCAGCTGGTCCAGATCGGCGGGCAGGCGGGCGTCGTTGACGCGGCCCACGCGGGAGAAGGTGAGCAGGTCGTTGATGAGGACCTGCATCCGCTTGGCGCCGTCGACCGCGAAGTCGATGTACTGCCGGGCGCGGTCGTCCAGCTGGTCGCCGTAGCGCTTCTCCAGCAGCTGGCAGAAGGAGGCCACCTTGCGCAGCGGCTCCTGGAGGTCGTGCGAGGCCACGTAGGCGAACTGCTCCAGCTCGGCGTTGGAGCGGCGCAGCTCCACGGCCTGGGCGTCCAGGTCGGCGGCCTGCCGGGCCAGGACGTCCTGCTGCTCGCGGGAGGCGTCGAGCGCGAAGACGATCCGCTGCCGCATGTCCTCCACGTCCCGCGCGACCGCGGTGACGTCCACCGGACCGCCGCCGGTGATGACATGCCCGAACTCGCCCCGCGCCACCCGGCGGGTGGCGGTGCGCAGGTCCTCCAGCGGACGCGCCACGAGCAGGCGTACGAGGACCGTCAGCGCCACGCCGGTCAGCAGGAACGCCACGACCATGCCGATCAGCACGGCGTCGCGCACCTTCCGGGCGTGATCCAGCCGGTCCTGGCCGTCCTGGACCGCCGTCCTGAGAGCGGTGTTCTGCGCGGCCAGCACCGAACGGATGCGGTCGAAGTCCTTCTTGCCGCGCTCCGCGGTCGCCCGGTCGATCGTGCGCGGTTCACCCCGCGTCACGCCGGCCACCAGGGGGTCGGCGTAGGCGCGCCGCCAGTCCGCCGCCCGCCGCTCGACCGCCTCCAGGTTCCCGAGGAGGTCGGAACGGTCACCGATGAGGTCACGGATCCGGGCGGCCGCGCGCCGCTCGTCCTTCTGTCCCTGGGTGTAGGGGGCCAGGAACTGCCGGTCGGCCGCGATGGCGTAACCGCGCACGCCCGTCTCCTGGTTGAACAGGGCGGACTGGAGCCGGTACGCCTCCGTCTGGGCCGGCTCGACGTGCTGGAGCATCTCGTCGGTGACCGAGGCCGTCCGCTGAAGCATCGCGGCGCCCACCGCCGTCCCCACGACCACGAGCAACGCCATCAGCGCCAGCACCAGCCGGAACCAGCCCTGCACGGTCAGCCGGCGTCCGGCCCACGGCTCGGCGGTCATCCTGCGTATCCCGTCCTCGGACTCAGTGTTCTCCCTCACGCTCGTCACCGGCCTCAGTCCCAGCGCAGCCAGAGCACGGCGACGTCGTCGTCCAGCCCGCCCTGCCCCTCGGCCAGGCCCTCGGCCCGTTCGATGAGCCCGTCGACGAACGCGGCCGGCGCCAGGGGGACCAGCTCGCGTGCGACGGCCAGCAGCCCCTCCTCCCCCAGCCGTTGCGTGCCCCGGCCGACGCGCCCCTCGAACAGGCCGTCGGTGAACAGGACGAGCGCCGCGCCCTCGGGGACCGAGAGCTCCTCCACCCGCCAGCGCGCCCCGCCGGGCACGATGCCCAGCGCCGGCCCGCCCAGGACCTCCACCCACTCGACGGCGCCGCCCCCGCACAGCAGCGCACCCGGGTGTCCCGCCCGTACCGTCCGGACCCGGCGCTCGCCGGGTGTGGCGGTGAGGACGACCAAGGTGGCGAAGACGCCCGCCTTGGCCCGCTCGGCCATCAGGATCTCCTCCAGCCGGGCCACCTGGTCGGCTCCGGTGACGCCGCTGAGCACCAGGGTGCGCCACGCGATGCGCAGGGCCACCCCCAGGGCCGCCTCGTCGGGTCCGTGGCCGGAGACGTCTCCGATCATCGCGTGCACGGTGCCGTCGGCGCCCTGCACGATGTCGTAGAAGTCGCCGCCGAGCAGCGCGTGCGCGCGGCCGGGGCGATAGCGGGTGACTACTTCGACGCCGTCGCCGCGCAGCAGCGGCCGCGGCAGCAGACCCCGCTCCAGACGGGCGTTCTCCTGCGCCTGCATCTGGCTCGCCTGCAACGCCACCGCGTCCTGCTCGCCGTGCTTGCGCTGGATCGCGTAGCGGACGGCCCGCCCGAACAGTTCAGGCTCGACACGGCCCTTGACCAGGTAGTCCTGGGCGCCCGCCGCCACCGCGGCCAGTCCGGTGCCCTCCTCGGCGAGGCCGGTCAGCACCACGACGGCGACCTGTTCCGCGCGGTCGCGCACCCGGGACACCGCCTCCAGACCCTGGGCGTCCGGGAGGTGCAGGTCCAGCAGGACGCAGTCCGGCAGTTCGGTCGCGAGCACGTCGCAGGCCTCGGCCATCGAACGCACCCATCGCAGACGCATCTTCAGCGCGCTGTCGGCCACCAGTTCCTCGACGAGCAGGGCGTCGCCGGGGTCGTCCTCGACCAGCAGGACCGACGGCTCCTTGTCCCCCCATGCCGCGGCACGATCGAGCGCGGGCGAAACCACGCCGGCAGCCCCGGGCTGCGACATCTTCATGAAAGACCCCCACCCACCACCTTCCGTCCACACCGGGACGGACAACCCCGCGAGCATACTCAGGCGCGCGCGAGGGGCGCAGGGGGCGGGGCGGTACGGGCAGGGACGACGGCCGGCGCGGCCTGCCGAAGTACTGCTCGGCGCGACTCGGCGTCGGTGTGCGACGTCGAGGCAAGGATCCGAGATCTGCTCTCCTCAGCTGTCGAAGTCGACGGTCAGGCTGTCGGAGACGGGGAAGGTCTGGCAGGTCAGCACATACCCTTCGTCGACCTCGGCAGGTTCCAGCGCGTAGTTGCGCCGCATGTCCGCCTCGCCGAGGGTGACCCGGGCGCGGCAGGTGCCGCAGACGCCGCCCTTGCACGCGAAGGGCAGGTCGGGGCGTACACGGGAGGCCGAGTCGAGAAGGGTGGCCTCACGGGAGAGCGCGGAGGTGGTCGACCGGCCGTCCAGGACGACGGTGACCTGGCTCGCCGGTCCGTCGGTCCGGGGTTCCTCGTGGCGTACGGCGGCGGGTTCCTCGCCGGCGAAGAAGAGTTCCTGGTGGACCCGGTCGCTGGGCACTCCCAGCTCGGCGAGCACCTTCTGGGCGTCCAGGACCATGCCGTGGGGGCCGCACAGCCACCAGTGGTCGGCTTCGGAGACGTCGACCAGTCCGTCGATGAGCGCGCCCAGCCGGTCGGCGTCCAGCCGGCCGGTCAGCAGTTCGGCCTCGCGGGGTTCGCGGGACAGTACGTGGGCGAGCTGGAAGCGGGCGGGGTAGAGGTCCTTCAGGTCGGCCAGTTCGTCGGCGAACATGACCGAGTCGGTGCGCCGGTTGCCGTAGAAGAGGGTGACCCGGGACCGGTCGTCGGCGGCGAGGACGGACTCGGCCATGGAGAGCATCGGTGTGATGCCGGAGCCGGCCGCGATCAGCACGTGGTGTCCGGGCGTGCCGAGGTCAGGGGTGAAGGCGCCGGTCGGGGCCATCACCTCGACGGTGTCGCCCGGCCTCATCTCGTTCACCAGCCAGGACGAGAACAGCCCACCGGGCACCACCCGCACTCCGATGCGGGGGCGGGCGCCCACCGGGGAGCAGATCGAGTAGGAGCGCCGCTCGTCCCGCCCGTCGACCTCGCGCCGCAGCGTGAGCGACTGGCCGGGTGCGAAGGCGAACTCCTCCGCCAGCTCGTCGGGGATGTCGAAGCTCACCGCGACCGCGTCCGAGCACAACCGCTGGACGGCGGCCACCCGCAGGAGGTGGAAGGCCGGGCGGCGGCGCGTGCGCCGTGCGGGAACCGGGGCTTCGCCGGCAGGGGCCAACAGATCGGCCATCAGATCTCCTTGACGTACTCGAAAGGCTCGCGGCAGGTGCGACAGCGCCACAGCGCCTTGCAGGAGGTGGCACCGAACCGGGAGCTCTCCTCGGTGTCCGCCGAGCCGCAGCGGGGACACACCACCTCGCGCCGTGTCGGCGCCAGCACGAGGGGCACCGGACCGGACGCTCGGCGCGGTGCCGGACCGGGCGGAGCGATGCCGTGTTCGGCCAGCTTGCGCCGCCCCTCGGGGGTGATCCAGTCCGTGGTCCACGGCGGGTCGAGAACCGTGCGGACCTCCACGCGGGCGAAGCCGGCGGCCCTCAGCCCGGCGGCGACCCCGGCCCGCATCTCGGCCATCGCCGGGCAGCCGGAGTAGGTCGGGGTGAGGCTCGCGACGACCGTTCCGTCGTCGCCGACCTCGACCTCGCGCAGTACGCCGAGGTCCGCGAGGGTGAGCATGGGCAGCTCGGGGTCCGGGACCTGCTCGGCGATGTGCCGGGCGTGCCGCGCCTGCGTGAGTACGGTCACCACGTCGCCTCCGGGTGAGCGCGTGCCACGGACTGAAGCTCTGTCAGCAGCGGGGCGAGGTGATCCGTGTGCCGGCCCTGGCGGCCCGGGCCCTCGGCGCCCGCGACCGTGTCCGGCGAAGGCGCGTCGGGCAGGGCGAGACCCGCAGCGTCGGCGACCTGCCGGAGAACGGCGAGGACCTCGTCCCGGGCGTCGTAGGCGTCGAAGAGCTCCCCCAGGTACGCGATCGCCTGCTGGAACCCGGCCCGCATACGGCGGTGCGACTCCTCGGTGCCGTCACCGAGTCGGATCACCCACTCGGCGGCGTACTGACGGTGGTAGGTCAGTTCCTTCACGCCCTTGGCCGCGACGGCCGCGAGCACGGGGTCGGACGCGGCGGTGAGCCCTTCGAAGTGGGCGAGCCGCCAGCTGGACAGGATCAGCAGCCGCGCCATGGTGAACGCGAAGTCGCCGCCCGGCAGTTCGGCCAGGGTCACGTTGCGGAAGTCGTCAGGGTCGCGGAAGTAGGCGTAGGCGTCCTCGCCGCGTTCCGTGCCGTCGGCCTGGCCGGCCCGCGAGTAGAGCAGGCGGGCCTGCCCGAGCAGGTCCAGGCCGATGTTGGCGAGCGCCACCTCCTCCTCCAGTTCGGGGGCCCGGGTGGTCCACTCCGCCAGCCGCTGGGCGCTCACCAGCGCGTCGTCACCGAGGGCCACGCACAGCGCGGCGAGCTCCGTGGCGTCGACGCCGTCCGGGACGGTGGTGTCCACGCCGTGCAAGGGGTCCTCGAAACCGGTGCCGTACGCCCACCGGGTGTCGTCCTCATGGCCCTCGGCGAGGGTCATGTAGACGTGGTCGTCGCTCATGCCCTGCTCCTAGATGTGGGGGACGTCGTCGGGGATGTCGTAGAACGTCGGGTGGCGGTAGACCTTGTCCGCGCTGGGCGCGAAGAACGGGTCCTTCTCGTCGCGGGTGGAGGCCGCGACGTGCTCGCTGCGCACCACCCAGATCGACACGCCCTCGTTGCGCCGGGTGTACAGGTCCCGGGCGTGGGTGAGCGCCATCCGGTCGTCGGCCGCGTGCAGCGATCCGACGTGGACGTGATTCAGCCCGCGCTTGCCGCGCACGAACACCTCGTACAGCGGCCAGTCCCGCTTCTCGCCGGTCATACCGCCGCTCCCTTCTCCGCCTTCTCCGCCTTCTCCGCCTTCTCCGCCTTCTCCGCCTTCTCCGCACGGGCCGCCTGCTTGGCCGCGTGCGCGGAAGCCGCTTCCCGTACCCAGGAACCCTCTTCATGTGCGGCGCGCCGCCGCTGGATCCGCTCGGTGTTGCACGGCCCGTCGCCCTTGATCACGCGCATCAGCTCGTCCCAGTCGGGGGTGCCGAAGTCGTGGTGGCCGCGCTCGGCGTTCCAGCGCAGCTCCGGGTCGGGCAGGGTGACGCCGAGCTTCTCCGCCTGCGGGACGGTCATGTCGACGAACCTCTGACGCAGTTCGTCGTTGCTGTGCCGCTTGATCTTCCACGCCATCGACTGCGCGGAGTTGGGCGAGTTGTCGTCCGGCGGACCGAACATCATCAAGGACGGCCACCACCAGCGGTTCACCGCGTCCTGAACCATCTCCCGCTGCCCGTCGGTGCCGCGCATCATCGTCATCAGCAGCTCGTAGCCCTGTCGCTGATGGAACGACTCCTCCTTGCAGATCCGCACCATCGCCCGCGCGTAGGGCCCGTAGGAGCTGCGGCACAGCGGTACCTGGTTGCAGATCGCCGCGCCGTCCACGAACCAGCCGATCACGCCCACGTCGGCGAACGACAGGGTCGGATAGTTGAAGATCGACGAGTACTTCTGACGGCCTTCGATCAGCCGCTCGGTCAGATCGGCCCGGTCCGCTCCCAACGTCTCCGCCGCCGAGTACAGGTACAGGCCATGACCCGCCTCGTCCTGCACCTTGGCGAAGAGGATCGCCTTGCGCCGAAGTGACGGCGCACGCGTGATCCACTCCCCCTCCGGCTGCATACCGATGATCTCCGAGTGGGCGTGCTGAGCCACCTGCCGGATCAGCGTCTTCCGGTAGCCGTCGGGCATCCAGTCACGCGGTTCGATCCGCTGGTCCCGCGCGATCGTCGACTCGAATTGCTCCTGGAGCGCGGGGGGAGCGTCAAGTGCGGCCGACGCGTCGGCCTGCTGTGCAGTCATCTGTGATCACCGATCCCTACCGACCGTTCGTTCGGTAGATGATATGACAAGGTTCCCGGGTTTCGGCAAGTGCCGGAGTGCGGTCGATTCCGGTCGAGGCGGTCGCCTGCCGGTGAAGCAAGGCGTCCGGGCGTCGCAAAAGCCGCGTACGGTACCGCGGTGGCCCTCCGTTCGCCCGAGCCGCTCCCGCGCCCCGGCCTCCGCCGCCAGGAGTTCGGGGAGGCGCTCACCGCCATGTGTAGAACCCCTGCCCGGTCTTGCGGCCGAGTTCGCCCCGGGCGACCTTCTCGCGCAGCAGGCGGGGCGGCGCGAACCGCTCACCGAGGGTGGCGTGCAGGTGTTCCGCGATGGCCAGGCGTACGTCCAGACCGACCAGGTCGGTCAGGCGCAGCGGCCCCATGGGGTGCTTGTAGCCGAGGCTCATGGCGTCGTCGATGGCCTCGGCCTCGGCCACGCCTTCCTGGACCATCCGGATGGCCTCCAGTCCCAGGGCGACCCCGAGACGGCTGCTGGCGAAGCCGGGCGAGTCCTTGACGACGACGTCCTTCTTTCCGAGGCAGCGGGTCCAGCCGAGGGCCGCCTCGGTCGTCGCGGCGTCCGTGCCCGGCGCCACCACGATCTCCACCAGTTCCGAGGCGGGCACCGGGTTGAAGAAGTGCATGCCCAGGAAACGGCCGGGACGGCTGAGGGCGGCGGCCAGCTCGGTGACGGACAGCGAGCTGGTGTTGCTGGCCAGGACCGTCGTCGCGCTCACCGCCTGTTCGGCGGCAGCGAGGACACGGGCCTTGAGTGCGGAGTCCTCGGGGACCGCTTCCACGACCAGGTCCACCTCGGCGGGCAGCGCGTCCACCGACTGCACGGTGGACACCCGGGCGAGGATCTCGCCGGCCGGTTCGTCGAGCCGGTCGCGTTCGGCGGCCCGCTTCAGTCCCGTGGCGACCCGGTCCAGGGCGGCGGCCGCGGCCGCGGCACCGTTCTCGACCACGGTGACGATCGACCCGGCGGTCGCGTAGGACTGGGCGATACCGGCGCCCATACGGCCGCCGCCGATCACCCCGACGACAGCCGGTGCGGTGCTGGTGGTCACTTGCGGCTCCTTTTCTCCAGGAAGCGGGACATGCGGTCCTTCTTGTCCTCGCCCTCGAACAGCACGGCCTGCGCCAGGTCGTCGGCGACCGGGTGGGCGCCGGGCGAGTCGACGACGAGCTTGGTCAGGCGCAGCGCCGTGGCGGAGGACCGGGCCATGCGGTCGAGCAGCGCATGCGCCTCGTCCAGGAGCTTCTCGGCCGGTACGACGTCGATGACGAGCCCGGCGGCCAGTGCCGCCCGCGCGTCGAGGTTGCGTCCGGCGAGCAGCACCTGCTTGGCGACCGACTCGCCGACCAGTTCGGGCAGCCGCCAGCACGCCCCGGCGGCGGCGAGGATGCCGAGACCCGGCTCGGGGTTGCCGAACACGGCGTCGGGGCCTGCGATGCGCAGGTCGCAGGCGTAGGCCAGTTCCGCACCGCCGCCCAGGGCCCAGCCGTCGACCGCCGCGACGGTCGGCATGGGCAGTCGGCGCACCCGCTCGAACAGGCGGCTGTTGATGCCCTGCAGGGCCTCGTCCCGGCCGCGTCGCAGCAGCTCGGCGATGTCGGCGCCGCCCGCGAAGACGCGGCCGTGTCCGGTGAGCAGCAGCAGCTTCGGGTCGCGCTCCAGTTCGGCGCACACCTCGTGCAGTTCGGCGATCATCTGCCCGCTGATGGCGTTGCGGGCCTCGGGCCGGTGCAGGGTGACGACGACCCGGTCGTCACGCTCCTCGACGAGAAGGGTCTCGTGGCTCGTGGCGCTCATGCCGCTCACACCCGCTCCACCAGCATCGCCACGCCCTGCCCGACGCCGACGCACAGGGTCGCGAGTCCCCTGCGGGCGTCCTCCCGCTCCAGGCGGCCCAGCAGGGTGAGCAGGATGCGGGCGCCGGAGCAGCCCAGGGGATGACCCAGGGCGATGGCTCCGCCGTCGGCGTTGACCTTGTCCTCGTCCAGCTTCAGGCGCCGCGTCACGGCGAGCGCCTGGGCGGCGAACGCCTCGTTCAGCTCGACGGCGTCGAGGTCCGCGGTGTCCCAGCCGGCCCGGACCAGGGCCTTCCGGGTGGCGGGGACCGGTCCCAGCCCCATGAGGTGGGGACGGACACCGGCCGAGGCGGAGGTGACGATCCGGGCCCGCGGGGTGAGCCCGTACCGCTGCACGGCGGCGGCGCTCGCCACGACGAGGGCGGCCGCGCCGTCGGACAGCGGTGAGGAGGACCCGGCGGTGACGATGCCGTCCTCGCGGAAGAGGGTGCGGAGCGTGCCGAGCTTCTCCAGGGTGGTCGAGGGGCGGGGGCCCTCGTCTCGCGTGACCTCGCCGTCCTTCACAGGGACGGGCACGATCTCGCGGTCGAAGCGGCCGGCCTCCTGGGCGGCGACGGCCCGCTGGTGGCTGCGCAGCGCGAAGGCGTCGGAGTCGGCGCGGGTGATGCCGTCGAGTGCGGCGACCTCTTCGGCGGTCTCGCCCATCGACAGGGTGAGCTTCACCGTCTCGGGTCCGGCGCCGGAGGGGACGGCCCGGTCGGCGGCCGTGAAGCGGGGATTGGTGAACCGCCAGCCCAGCGACGTGTCGTGCACCTCGCCCGGCTTGGCCCAGGGAGTCCCGGGCTTCTGCATCACCCACGGTGCACGCGTCATGGACTCCGCGCCGCCCGCCACGACCAGGTCGGCCTCGCCGGCGCGGATCGCCTGGGCGGCCGAGGCGACAGCGGTCAGGCCCGAGGCGCAGAGCCGGTTGACGGTGTAGCCGGGCACGGTGTGCGGGAGCCCGGCAAGGAGGACCGCCATGCGGGCCACGTCCCGGTTGTCCTCGCCGGCCTGGTTGGCCGCACCGAGGATCACCTCGTCCACCTCGTCGGCAGGGATGCCGGAGCGACGCACGGCCTCACCGACCACGAGGGCGGCCAGGTCGTCGGGGCGTACGGAGGCCAGGGCGCCGCCGTAGCGGCCCTGGGGGGGTGCGCGCCCCGTCTATCAGGTAGACGTCTTCGGACATCAGTTGGACTCCTCGGCGGCGGCGGGGCGGCGGGACTGCAGGACGGCGAATCGGCCGGTGACGAAGGCCGCGTCGGACAGGGTGGCGCTGGCCGCGGGGTTGGCGGCGCTGCCGTGGAAGTCGCTGAAGGCGGACGACTGGTTGACGAAGACCTGGCCGGTGAGGTTCTCGGAGAGGTGGACACCGGCGTCCAGGGCGGCTTCCTCGGCGGCGGCCAGCACCTCCTCGTCGGTGGAGTGGACGGCGGCGGTCAGCGCGCCGTGCGCGCGCACCGTCTCGCGGAACAACTCCAGGCTGTGCCCGGTGGAGTCGGTGGCGATGACGAAGGACACCGGCCCGAACCATTCCCGGGTGTACACGTTCCGGTCGGCCTCCGCGTCCAGTCGCGCCACGAGCGGCGTCCGCACGTCGGCTTCCGCGTACTCCGGGTGTGCGACGGGCGTCGACGCGCGCACCGTACGGCCGATGTCGGCGGCCTCCTTCAGACGAGCCCGCACACCGTCGTTGACGATCGCGCCCAGCGTGCCGGCGGCACGGGCGGGGTCGCCGAGCAGCTTGTCCAGGGCGGCGGCGAGGTCGGCGGCGAACTCGTCGGCGGTCCGCGGGCCCTGGTCGGTGGCGATGCCGTCGCGGGGGATCAGCAGGTTCTGTGGGGTGGTGCACATCTGTCCGCTGTACAGCGAGAGCGAGAAGGCGAGGTTGCCGAGCAGACCGCGGTAGTCGTCGGTGGAGTCGAGGACGACGGTGTTGAGACCGGCCTTCTCGGTGTACACGGCGGCCTGGCGGGCGTGGGTCTCCAGCCAGTCGCCGAACTCGGTGGAACCGGTGAAGTCGACGATCCGTACGTCCGGGTCCAGGGCGAGCGTGGCGGCGTCCCGGCCACCGGGCGCCTCGGTGGCGAGAAGGACGAGGTCGGGGCTGAAGCCCGCCTCGGCCAGCACCTCCCGGGCGATGCGCGTGGTGATCGCCAGGGGCAGCACGGCGCCCGGGTGCGGCTTGACCACGACCGGATTGCCGGTGACGAGCGAGGCGAACAGGCCCGGATAGCCGTTCCAGGTGGGGAAGGTGTTGCAGGCGACGAGCAGCGAGACGCCACGGCCGACGGGGGTGAACTTCTTGTCCAGTTCCAGGGCGCCGCCCTTGCGCTGCGGCTTGCTCCAGCGGGCGGCGGCCGGGTGCTGCTTCTGCGCCGCCCACGCGTAGGCCACCGCCTCGAGGCCGCGGTCCTGGGCGTGCGGGCCGCCCGCCTGGAAGGCCATGACGAACGCCTGGCCCGTGGTGTGCTGCACGGCGTGGGCCAGCTCGAAGCTGGCCGCGTTCAGCCGGGCGAGGATCTCCGCGGCGACCCCGGCGCGTGTGTCCGGGCCGGCCGCGCGCCAGGCGGGCGTGGCGTCGCGCGCGGCGGCCACGGCCGCGGCCGGTGAGAGCCGCGGGTAGCTGATGCCCAGCGGGAAACCGTAGGGGGACTGCTCCTCGGGCGCCACGCGCCCCTCCCCCGGGTGTCCTGGCAGGTCGAAGGGCCTGCCGATCTGCTCCCGGAACACCGCCTCGCCGAGCTTCGCGGCGTCCTCGCCGTACACCGACTTGCTGGGCGATTCCGGATAGGGAGTCCAGTGCTCCCGGCTCTTCGTCGCGGCCACCGCCTGTTCCAGCAGGGTGCGATGGCGCGCGAAGAGGTCGGGCACCTCAGTGGTTGCGTGATGCATGTGACTCCCTCTTGACAGGCCCTGGCATGGCTTGAATTACTTGGCCACGTCGCACGCTAACCGAATGTTCGGTCGGGAGACAAGGTGGTATAAGTCATGGCAGATGCACCATCCGCCATCACGGATCCGACGACGCGCATGTTCGCCGCCGACCAGGCTTCCCGTCTTCTCGGCATCGAGCTGCTGGAGCACGGCGAGGGGACCGCGGTGCTCCGCATGACCGTGACGGCGTCGATGGTGAACGGACACGGGACCGCCCACGGCGGATATCTGTTCCTCTTCGCCGACACCGCCTTCGCCTGTGCCTGCAACAGCCACGGCCCGGTCACGGTCGCCTCCGGAGCGGATGTCACGTTCGTGGCGCCGGCCCGCGAGGGAGATGTGCTGACGGCCACCGCCCGGGAGATCACCCGTTTCGGCCGCAGTGGCATCTACGACGTGAGTGTCGTACGCGGCGAGACGGTGATCGCGGAGTTCCGCGGCCGCAGCCGCAGTGTTCGGAGCAAGGAATTCGAGGAGCCGCAATGACCAGCGAACCGACCGCATCGGTGGACACCACGCGCCGCCACGGTGAACCCCTTCCGGCGGAGCTGCTGGACGATGCCGAGCGAATGCCGCGCGAGGAGGTGGAGGCCCTCCAGCTGAGCCGCCTGCGCCGGACCCTGCGGCACGCCTACGACAACGTCGAGCTGTACCGCGAGAAGTTCGACAAGGCCGGCGTGACGCCCGACGATTGCCGGACGCTGCAGGACCTGGCCCGATTCCCCTTCACGACCAAGGCCGACCTGCGCGACACCTACCCCTTCGGCATGTTCGCCGTCCCCATGTCCGACGTGCGGCGCGTCCACGCCTCCAGCGGCACGACCGGCCGCCCCACGGTGGTCGGCTACACCGAGAAGGACATCTCGACCTGGGCGGACGTGATCGCCCGCTCGATTCGCGCCGCCGGCGGCCGCCCCGGGCACAAGGTCCACATCTCCTACGGCTACGGCCTGTTCACCGGCGGCCTGGGTGCCCACTACGGCGCGGAACGCGCCGGATGCACCGTGATCCCCGCGTCCGGCGGCATGACCGCCCGCCAGGTCCAGATCATCCAGGACTTCCAGCCCGAGATCATCATGGTCACCCCCTCCTACATGCTCACCATGCTCGACGAGTTCGAGCGCCAGGGCGTGGACCCTCGGACGACGTCCCTGAAGGTGGGGATCTTCGGCGCCGAGCCGTGGACGGAGGCGATGCGCCGTGAGGTCGAGGAGCGCATGGGCATCCACGCCGTCGACATCTACGGGCTGTCCGAGGTGATGGGCCCCGGTGTGGCGCAGGAGTGCGTGGAGACCAAGGACGGCCTGCACGTGTGGGAGGACCACTTCCTTCCCGAGATCGTCGACCCGCTCACGGACGACGTCCTCGCCGACGGCGAGAGCGGTGAGCTCGTCTTCACCTCGCTCACCAAGGAGGCGCTGCCGGTCATCCGCTACCGCACGCGGGACCTGACCCGGCTGCTGCCCGGCACCGCCCGTCCCGGCTTCCGACGTATCGAGAAGATCACCGGCCGCTGCGACGACATGATCATCCTTCGTGGGGTGAACGTCTTCCCGTCCCAGATCGAGGAGGTCGTCCTGAGCGTCCCCGGTGTCGCGCCGCACTTCCAGATCCAGCTGACCACCCGGGGACGCATGGACCACATGACCGTCAGCGTGGAGGCCGGGCCGGGCACGGGACCGGAGCAGCGGGAGGCCGCCGCCCGCATGATCGCCAAGGGCGTGAAGGACGGCGTCGGCGTGACGGTGGAGGTGTTGATCGTGGAGCCCGAGACGCTGGAGCGTTCCCTCGGCAAGCTCCGCCGGGTCAAGGACCTGCGTCAGGCGTGACGCGTTTCCTTGCGACAATGACCGGATGAGCAACACGCCCATCGGACGTCCCGCACAGCGCGGGGAGCGGCCCGCCTACGACCGTGACTCCCTCCTGGAAGTCGCGGTGGAGGTCTTCAACGAGCGTGGCTACGACGGCACCGGCATGGAGGATCTGGCCCGGCGCCTCGGCCTCAGCAAGTCCAGCATCTACCACCATGTCGCCGGCAAGGAGGAGTTGCTCTCCCTCGCCCTCACGCGCGCCCTGGACAAGCTGTTCGCCGTGCTGGACGAGGACCTGCCGGCGGACACCTCGGCGACGGCCCGGCTGCGCCACGTCGTCCGGCGCAGCGTCGAGGTACTCGCGTCGGAGCTGCCCTACGTCACGCTGCTGCTGCGGGTGCACGGCAACAGCGACACCGAGCGGCGGGCGCTCACGCGACGCCGGGAGTTCGACCACCGGGTCGCCGGCCTGGTCACGCACGCCGCGGCCGAGGGCGGTATACGCGACGACATCGATCCCCACCTGGCCGGCCGCCTGCTGTTCGGTACCGTGAATTCCCTTGTCGAGTGGTACAGATCCGACGGAGACCTCCCGGTGACGACCCTGGCCGACTCCCTCACGATGGTGCTCTTCGACGGTCTGAGCCGTCAGGAAGCCGCCGGTGCCGCCCCGGAACGTCCCTCCGGGCGCATGCGGGACTGAGGACGCGGACGCCGGAAACTCTCCCAAGGGACGGGCACCACCCCGTGCACCGCGCGAGAGCCTCCGCCGCCTCGCGGAGCACCAGGTCAGGAGCTCTTCGCGGCCGGCTCCAGAATCGCCACGCACTCCACGTGATGCGTCAACGGCCGACAGCCCCTCCCACCCACTCGGCAGGCCGAGCTGCCGCGGCCGGCCCACTCCAGACGCCAGCTGGCTCATCATGACCCACGCCACTTCTCCGGCCGTCATAATGGACTCATGTCCTCCAGCCCACAGCATTCCGCACCCACACCCAGCAACTTCTCGGGCGCGGTCGCCGAGGACCTCGCGCTGTACCGGGAGAAGTTCCGACGCCGTCTGCCGGAGTCGCTGGACGAGTTGCACGGGCCGACCCACGGTGTCGTGGATCTGCCGCTGCACATGGCCTGGTCCGGCATGACTTCATACGACCTGGGCAAGCCGCGCCAGCGCATGGGCCTGTACCGCACCGTCCTGCACGAGGGCCTGCGTGATGACCTGCCCCACTACCTCAACCAGGACCTGCTCCTCCAGCTGTGGCCAGTACTGCGCACCCTCGTCGGCCGCACAGTACGCGCCGTATGGGAAGACGCCTTCCCTCAGCTCGCCTCCCGCACCCAAGCAGCCGCGTGACGGACATGCCGGAGCTGCACACGCGGCTCCTGGCGGATGTGATCGCACTCGGCTCTCCGTATCCCCTGGTTCTCACAGGCGGCTATGCCGTGCGGGCGCACCGCCTCGTGAACCGCCCGAGCGAGGACCTTGACGTCGCTACCGAGAACCCGGCGCCCATGGCCGACATCGCGGCCACACTCCGGGCCGGCTTGGAAGCCCGCGGATGGAAGGTGCACGCGCTGGAGACTGCCCCGCTGTCCGCCCGCTTCACCGTGTCCGACCCGTCCACCGGGCAGGAATGCGAAATCGACATCCTCAAGGAGATCTTCTGGCGGCCGGTCGCCCAGAGCACGTACGGCCCCGTCCTCGCGGAGGAGGACGTGATCGGGACGAAGGTCCGCGCCCTCGCCGACCGCGGAGCGCCCCGCGACCTGATCGACGTGTTCGCAGCCTCCCGCCGCTGGACCAATGCCGAGCTCGAAGAGTTCGGCCGCCGCCATGCCCGCGGCCGCTTCGAGCGCGAGGATCTGCAGGCGAACCTCACAGGCGCCGAGTGGACCGACGACGAAGCCTTCTCCGCCTATGGACTTGATGACGCCACCATTACCGCTCTCCGCTCCTGGGCGGTGGAGTGGGCCGACGTCCTCGCGACCCGTCTCCTCGAAGACGCCGATGATCCGGACATCGACTGATCAGGGTTGGAGCCGACCCTCGTGTGTCCTCACGCCCTTTTCTCGGGGTCTCAGCCGTCGGGAAATGGACTTGATCGGGCCGGTGCGCCGCCAGACGCCCGTACGCCACGTCCAGCGGCCAGCCGCAGGCGCGCCCCGTCGCGGGGCGGCCAGCACCGTGCCCCACCCTGCCAGGAAGGCTGTCCGGGCCGAGGTGTGCGTCGCCCTGGCCTGCCGCGGACCCATCGCAGCCCTCACGGGGATGGGGCAGCCATCGACCGCGATCAGATCCCTGACGCAACATCAGTCCGAGCGTCATATCAGCGTCAGACCACGCTGAGAGGCGTCCTGTCCTTGACGCGTCCCACCCCTGTCGATCCTGCAAATCGTCTGACGAAACGACAGATCAGCGAGTCTCTGAGAGCGGGGACAGAAGTTCTTGACCACTCCACGTGGTGGATGCGTGGAAACAGGTGAAAGTGACTCACGGCGAGCCCCTTCACGAACAAATCCGCAGGTCAGTGACCTCTCGCAGCCACCTCGAGGATCGCCACGCACTCCACGTGATGCGTCATCGGGAACAGATCGAACGCCCGCAGCGTCCGCACCCGGTATCCCCCGTCGCGGAAGTACGCCAGGTCGCGGGCGAGGGCCGCCGGGTCGCAGGCGACGTAGGCGATGCGGCGGGCGCCCAGGGACGACAGGTGCTCGACCGTCTTCTTGCCGGCACCGGCGCGGGGCGGGTCGAGGACGATCAGGTCGACCTCGGTGATACCGGTGCGTGGGAGGACCGACTCGACCTTGCCCTGCTCGATGCGGACCCGGTCGAAGGCGGCGACGTTGTGCCGGGCGTCCTCGACCGCTCGCTTGCCCGACTCGATGCCGAGGACCGCGCCCGTGTCGCCGAGACGGTCCGCAAGCGCGCCCGCGAAGAGACCGACACCGCAGTACAGGTCGAGCGCCATCTCACCCTTGCGCGGCAGCAGGCCCTGCATGACGGCCTTCACCAGGGTGTCGGCCGCCATCGGGTGGACCTGCCAGAAACCGCCGCTGCCGACACGGTAGGTACGGCCGTCGGCACGCTCGCGCACGAACGCGCGGCCGTGGACCCGGTGGATGCCGCCGTCCTTCTCCTCGACGCGCATCACGGAGACGGGCTTGTCGAGCTCCACGAGGGGCAGGCGGGCCCCGGGCCGTGGCTCCAGGATCACCATGCGGTCCTGGGATCCGGTCGCGGCGATCGCGTCGACCGAGGCCATCCCGGACCAGTCACGCTCCTCGATGCCGAGTTCGCTGACACCGGGCGCCGCGATCATGCAGTGCTCGATCGGCTCGACCTCGTGCGAGCGGTGGCGGCGCAGCCCGGCATTGCCGTCGGCGTCCACGGCGTACTGGACACGCGTACGCCAGGCCGGCACCTGGCCGGCGGGCAGCTTGTCGCCCTCGGCGGGCATCACCGTGCCGTCCCAGCCGGCCTCCTCGGGCGTGAGGCCCGCGAGCCGCTGCAGCTGCTCGGCGATGACCTCGCCCTTGAGGCGGCGCTGGGCGCCCGGCTTGGCGTGCTGCCAGTCGCAGCCGCCGCAGCGACCGGGGCCCGCGTAGGGGCAGGGCGCCTCGACGCGGTCCTTCGAAGCGTCCAGGACCTGTACGGCGTCGGCGCGCAGGAAACGCGCGCCCTCCTCGCCCTCCGTGACCCGGGCGACGACCCGCTCGCCGGGCAGGGCGTGCCGGACGAAGAGGACCTGGCCCTCACTGGTGCGGGCGATGCAGTGCCCGCCGTGGGCGACGGGGCCGATCTCGACCTCGTACTCGGCCCCCACCAGCGACTTCTTCGGTTCTGCCTGCATGGCGGGGTGACTCCAGTTGAGAAAAGGGGGAACGGCCGGACAACAGCCCACCAGTCTACGTGGACGTTGTCCGGCCGTTCACCACGAGGCCGTCGGTGCCAGGCCCTGTCCGACCGTCCCCGCGGGCGACGCCGGGACGGTCGGACAGGCCTCAGCCCTTCGTCTGCGAGGACTCCTTGGTCCGCTCCTCCGCCGGACCGCGGCGCACCGCACCCGGCGCGTTCCAGTCCTGCCGCTTGCGGGCGCGCTGCTTGGCCGCCTCGGAGGACACCAGCTGGTAGGGCACGGACGTCACCATGACGCCCGGGGTGAACAGCAGGCGGCCCTTGAGGCGCAGGGCGCTCTGGTTGTGCAGCAGGTGCTCGTACCAGTGGCCGACCACGTACTCGGGGATGATCACGGACACCGCGTCGCGCGGGGACTCCTTGCGCAGCCCCTTCACGTACTCGATGATCGGCCGCGTGATCTCGCGGTACGGCGAGTCGAGCACCTTCAGCGGTACGTCGATGCCGCGCCGCTCCCACTCCTCGCGCAGGGCCTTGGTCTCGGCCGGGTCGACGTTGACGCTGAGCGCTTCGAGGGTGTCGGAGCGCAGCAGCTTGGCGTAGGCGAGGGCGCGCAGCGTCGGGCGGTGGATCTTGGAGATCAGGACGACGGAGTGGACGCGGGAGGGGCGGACACTGTCGTCGGAGGGGCCCTCGGGGGCGGCGATCTCCTCGGCGACCCGGTCGTAGTGCCGGCGGATCGCGCTCATCGTCGCGTAGAAGATCACCATGCCGAGCAGGGCGACCCAGGCGCCGTGCGTGAACTTGGTGACCAGGACGACGACCAGGACCAGGCCGGTGAAGAAGGCGCCGAAGGCGTTGATGGCCCGGGAGCGGACCATGTGACGCCGCTTGGCCTGGTCCTTCTCGGTGGCCAGGTGTCGGTTCCAGTGCCGGACCATGCCGGTCTGGCTGAGCGTGAACGAGACGAAGACGCCGACGATGTAGAGCTGGATGAGGCGGGTCGAGTCCGCCCCGTAGATGACGACCAGCAGGGTCGCGGCGCCCGCGAGGAGCACGATGCCGTTGGAGAAGGCGAGGCGGTCGCCGCGGGTGTGCAGCTGGCGCGGGAGGTAGCGGTCCTGGGCGAGGATCGAGCCGAGCAGCGGGAAGCCGTTGTAGGCGGTGTTGGCGGCCAGGAACAGGACCAGCGCGGTGGCGGCGGCCAGCACGATGAACAGGAAGCTGCCCTTGCCGAAGACAGCCTCGGCGACCTGGGAGATCACCGGGTTCTGGACGTAGTCGGAGCCGACCGGGGCGCCGTTGTGGATCAGGTCGTTGGCCGGGTTCTCGGCCATCCGGACCTTGGTCGACATGGCCAGCGCGATGATGCCGCAGAACATGGTGACGGCGAGCAGGCCCATCATCGCGAGGGTGTTCGCGGCGTTCTTCGACTTGGGCTTGCGGAAGGCCGGGACGCCGTTGGAGATCGCCTCGACGCCGGTGAGCGCGGCACAGCCGGACGAGAAGGCGCGCAGCAGCAGGAAGACGAGGGCGAAGCCCGCGAGCCCCTGGTGCTCGGCCTTGATGTGGTAGTCGGCGGTGGGCGCGCGCATGGTGTCGTCGAGGACGAGTCCGCGGAAGGCGCCCCACGCGATCATGATGAAGACGCCCGCCACGAAGACGTACGTCGGGATCGCGAAGAGCTTGCCGGACTCCTTGACGCCCCGCAGGTTCATCAGCGTGAGGAGCACGATGACGGCGACCGCGCAGGCCACCTTGTGCTCGACGACGAAGGGGATCGCGGAGCCGAGGTTCTCGATGCCGGAGGCGATGGAGACGGCGACGGTCAGGACGTAGTCGACGAGCAGGGCGCTGGCGACGGTCAGTCCCGCCTTGGGACCGAGGTTGGTGTTGGCGACCTCGTAGTCGCCGCCGCCGCTCGGGTACGCGTGCACGTTCTGCCGGTAGGAGGCGACCACCGTGAACATCAGCACGACGACCGCGACAGCGATCCAGGGGCTGAAGTGGTAGGCCGACACACCCGCGATGGACAGGACCAGCAGCACTTCTCCGGGCGCGTACGCGACGGAGGAGAGCGGGTCGGAGGCGAACACGGGAAGGGCGATGCGCTTCGGCAGGAGCGTTTCTCCGAGCCGATCACTGCGCAGTGCGCGCCCGATCAGAATCCGTTTGGGCACGTCGGTCAGTTTGGACACAACAGAGAAGCGTAAGGGTTCGAACACGGGGCCGCCCACCCGCCGCCCCGCTTCCGCACAGCATCTGCTCTCCGAGTGAAAACGGGGACCTGTCCGGCTGCGGATTCCGTGGCCGGACGGATCCACGTGTCTATATGACAAAACCCCGCCCTTGCCCCCGCCGTGGAGGATCGATGCATGTGACCGCGGAGCTGATCGGAGCCGCCGCCGCCCTCGTCGGCCTCGGAATCCTGACCCTGGTGAGTGTCCGCAGCATCACACGCCGCTGAGCTCCTTCTCCTCGGTCGCCGCCCGAAACCCGCAGGCGAACGTGCACAGGGGTGCCCCGGACGGACCGCGCGTGTGTAGCTTGGGCGGCGGTCTGAGACCCTGTTCACCCTGAGCCGTAACCATCAGATTCGGAAGGACGGTCGTGCACATCGTCATCATGGGCTGCGGAAGAGTGGGCTCCGCTCTTGCCCAGACCCTGGAGCAACAGGGGCACACGGTCGCCGTGGTCGACCAGGACCCCACCGCCTTCCGACGACTGGGCTCCGGGTTCGGCGGCCGTCGTGTCACCGGAGTCGGCTTCGACCAGGACACCCTGCGCGAAGCGGGCATCGAGGAGGCCGGCGCGTTCGCCGCGGTCTCCAGCGGTGACAACTCGAACATCATCGCCGCCCGGGTGGCCCGCGAGATGTTCGGCATCGAGAACGTGGCCGCGCGCATCTACGACCCGCGCCGCGCCGAGGTCTACCAGCGCCTCGGCATCCCGACCGTCGCCACCGTCCGCTGGACGGCCGACCAGATGCTGCGCAGGCTGCTGCCCTCCGGCGCCGAGCCACTGTGGCGCGACCCCACCGGCGGGGTGCAGCTCGCCGAGGTGCACACCTCCTCCGGCTGGGTCGGCCACAAGATCAGCCGCCTCCAGGACGAGACGGGCGTGCGCGTGGCCTTCCTCACCCGGCTGGGCGAGGCGATCCTGCCCTCCTCGCAGACGGTGCTGCAGGAAGGCGACCTGGTGCACGTCATGATGCGCTCCGACGAGGTGGACAAGGTCGAGGCGGCGTTCGCCAAGGGTCCTGAAGAGGAGGCCGGTCACTGATGAGGGTCGCCATTGCCGGTGCCGGTGCCGTGGGCCGCTCGATCGCGGGTGAGCTCCTGGAGAACGGCCACGAGATCCTGCTGATCGACAAGGCGCCGACCGCCATCTCGGTCGAGCGCGTGCCGCAGGCGGAGTGGCTGCTCGCCGACGCCTGCGAGATCACCTCCCTGGACGAGGCCGCGCTCCAGCGCTGCAACGTGGTCATCGCGGCCACCGGTGACGACAAGGTCAACCTCGTCGTCTCCCTGCTCGCGAAGACCGAGTACGGGGTCCCGCGGGTCGTGGCCCGCGTGAACAACCCGAAGAACGAGTGGCTCTTCAACGAGTCCTGGGGCGTCGACGTCGCCGTCTCCACCCCGCGCCTGATGTCGGCCCTCGTCGAGGAGGCGGTCAGCGTCGGCGATCTGGTGCGCCTGCTGCGCTTCAGTCACGGCGACGCCAACCTCGTCGAGCTGACCCTGCCGCCGGAGTCCGCGCTCGCGGGCACCACGGTGGGCGACGTCGAGTGGCCGCAGGACACCTCACTGGTGACCATCATCCGCGGCACCCGCGTCCTCACCCCCTCCCAGGAGGACTCCCTGGAGGCGGGCGACGAACTCCTCTTCGTGGCCGCACAGGCCCGCGAGGAACAGCTGGAGGATCTGCTGTCGGTGCGCCGCGAGGACGCGACCGAGTAGACGGCCCGGAGCGTGTACGACGAAGGGGCGCCCGGAGATCTCCGGGCGCCCCTTCGTCGTGTGCGGGCTTGTCGTACGCGGGTCGTCACGGACCGCCGTCCGGGGCCGTCACGGCCCGTCGCCTGCGGACCGTCGGCCGCAGGGAGTGCCGTCCCGCGGCGGGGCGGGCTACGCCTCCCGGCGGTGGCTGGCGGGTGCCGAGTCGCCGCGCTCCGCCGCGAGGGCGGCCTTGCGCTCCTTCTCAGCCTTCTCCTCCGCCTCCATCTCGGCGAAGACGTCGATCGGTGCGGGCGCCTTGGCGAGGAAGACCCAGGTGAGCCAGACGGCGAGGAGGAACGGCGGGATCTTCAGGGCGATGAGGACCCAGCCGAACTGGGTGGTGTCGGCCCACCAGTAGAGCGGGAAGAGCACCGCGCACTTGGCGAGGAGGATCAGGCCCCAGGCCCAACTGGCCTTGGCGTACGCCTTCTTGCGGCCGGGGTTGCGGGTGCGCCAGGAGAGGTTCTCCTTGAACACCGGTCCCAGGATCAGGCCGATCAGCGGGACGCCCGCGAGGGTCGTGACGATGTAGGCGATGGCCAGACCGAGCGTGTAGAGCATGCCCGGCAGGTAGAAGTCCTTGGCGTTGCCCGTCATCATCGCGAAGACCACGCCGAACGCGACGCCGAACACCCCGCTGAAGGCGTGCTTGACGGTGTCCCGCATGACGAGGCGGACCACCACGAGCAGCAGGGACACGCCGAGGGCGGCGATCGCCGACCAGTGCAGGTCCTTGTTGATCGTGAAGATGGTGACGAAGAGCAGGCCGGGCACGACCGTCTCGACCATGCCCCGCACGCCGCCGAACGCATCGAAGAGCGCGGCCTCGGTCACGGCCCTGGAGTCCTGCTGGGCGTCTTCGGTCGGCTTGTCGAGCGACGTCACCGGCTACTCCCGTCCGAGCGGTCTGAGTTCGTACTTCGGGTTGAACAGCACCCTACGGCCCCGGCTCATCGAAATCCGGCCCGATGCGATCAACTTGCGTCCCGGTTCGATCCCGACGATGGAGCGCCGGCCGAGCCAGACCACGTCCAGGGCGGCCGATCCGTCGAACAGCTCGGCCTCCAAGGCCGGGACACCGGCCCGCGGGCGCAGAGTGACCGTGCGCAACGTACCAGTAACCGTGACGATCTGGCGGTCGTGGCAGTCACCGATGCGGGTGCACCCGGTGGTCTCGGTGTCCTCCCGCAGCTCCTCGGACTCCAGGTCCTCCTGGGACGAGGAGAGCCGGTCTATCATCCGCCGGAACCGGCCCGCCGGCTTTTCGGAACGAGGAACAGCACTCATACCGAAAGCGTACCGGGGGCCGCCGACCCGTACGTACCCCCGGCACCGCCGTACGAACCCGCGTGCGACTCATCGCTCGAACCGGTAGCCCATCCCCGGCTCCGTGATGAAGTGCCGCGGGTGCGAGGGGTCCACCTCCAGCTTGCGGCGCAGCTGGGCCATGTAGACGCGGAGGTAGTTGGTCTCCGTGCCGTACGACGGTCCCCACACCTCCTGGAGCAGCTGCTTCTGCCCGACGAGGCGGCCCGTGTTGCGCACCAGGACCTCCAGGAGGTGCCACTCGGTGGGCGTCAGACGGACGTCACGGCCGTCGCGGTTGACCTTCTTGGCGGCCAGGTCGACGGTGAAGTCGTCGGTCTCGACGATCACGTCGTCCTCGCCGCCCCCGGTGGGCTCCGCCCGACGCACCGCGGCCCGCAGCCGCGCCAGCAGCTCGTCCATGCCGAAGGGCTTGGTGACGTAGTCGTCGGCGCCCGCGTCGAGCGCCTCGACCTTCTCGTCGGAGGAGTGCCGGGCCGAGAGCACCAGGATCGGCACCCGGGTCCAGCCGCGCAGCCCCCTGATCACCTCCACGCCGTCCATGTCGGGCAGCCCCAGGTCGAGCACGACGACGTCCGGGTGGCGGGCGGCGGCGAGCTGGAGCGCGGTCGCCCCGTCGGGTGCCGCGTCGACCTCGTACTTGCGTGCCCTGAGGTTGATCACCAGGGCCCGGGTGATCTGCGGCTCGTCGTCGACCACGAGGACCCTCGTGGGGGTCCGCGGGTCGCCCCCGGTCGAGCTCAGCATGGGACCTGCCTTTCTGCGCCTGATGGTGTGGTGGCCAGGTCGGGGCGGCGGTCCACCGCCCGCACCGTGAGCACCATGGTGAGTCCGCCGCCGGGGGTGTCCTCGGCGTTCAGGGTGCCGGTCATCGCCTCGGCGAAGCCGCGGGCGACGGCGAGGCCGAGGCCCACGCCGGCGCCGCGCGGGGCGTCGCCGTAGCGCTGGAACGGCGCGAAGATGCGGTCCTTGGCCTCGTCGGGGACGCCCGGTCCGCGGTCGACGACCCGCACCTCCACCCGGTCGGCGATGGCGCTCGCGGACACCAGGACGCGTTCGTCGGCAGGGCTGTACTTGACGGCGTTCTCGACGAGGTTGGCGACGGCCCGCTCCAGCAGTCCGGCGTCGACGGCGACCATCGGCAGGCTCTCCGGGATCTCCAGCTCCACGCTGTCCTCGGGGACGCCGCCGAGGGCCATCGGCACCACCTCGTCGAGGTCGATCTCGCGGATCAGCGGGGTGACCGTGCCGGTCTGCAGGCGGGACATGTCCAGCAGGTTGCCGACCAGGTGGTCGAGGCGGTCGGCGCCGTCCTCGATGCCTTCGAGGAGCTCCGCCCGGTCCTCCTCGGACCATTCGACGTCCTCGGAGCGCAGCGAGGAGACCGCGGCCTTGATCCCGGCCAGCGGGGTCCGCAGGTCGTGGCTGACGGCGGCCAGCAACGCGGTGCGGATGCGGTTGCCCTCGGCCAGCTCCTTGGCCTGGGCCGCCTCGTGCTGCAGCCGCTGCCGGTCCAGGACCACCGCGGCCTGCGCGGCGAACGCGGCGAGCACCCGGCGGTCCGAGGCCGGCAGGACGCGCCCGGACAGGGCCAGCGCCATGTGGTCGCCGACCGGCATGTCCACGTCCGCGTCCTCGGGACGGGTGGACGGCTCGGGTCCCACGCTGCCCGCGCAGGTCCACGGATCGACGTCGCTCTCCCGCTCCAGCAGGGCGACCGACTCCATCGAGAAGGTCTCCCGGACCCGCTCCAGGAGGGCCTCCAGGCTCGTCTCGCCGCGGAGCACACTGCCCGCGAGGAAGGACAGGATCTCCGACTCGGCCCGCAGCCGGGCCGCCTGGTGCGTGCGGCGGGCCGCCAGGTCCACGACCGACGCCACCGAGACGGCGACGCCGACGAAGATCGCGATGGCGACGATGTTCTTGGGGTCCGCGATGGTCAGCCGGTGCAGGGGCGGCGTGTAGTAGTAGTTCAGCAGGAGCGTGCCGAGGGCCGCGGAGGCCAGTGCCGGGTAGAGGCCACCGAGGAGCGCCGCCGCGACGGTCACCGTCAGGAACAGCAGCATGTCGTTGGCGAGGCCGAGGTCGACGGTGTTCAGCAGCAGCGCGAGGACGACCGGGCCGAGCACGCCGACCAGCCAGCCCCAGATGATCCGGGAGCGGCCGAGCCGTGCCCCGCGCGCCACCGGCAGGCCGCGCCCCTTGGCGACCTCTTCGTGGGTGACGATGTGGACGTCCAGGTCGGGGCCGGACTCGCGGGCGACGGTGGTGCCGACCCCCGGCCCGAAGACGTACTGCCAGGTCTTGCGGCGGGAGGAGCCGAGCACGATCTGGGTGGCGTTGACACCCCGCGCGAAGTCCAGGAGCGAGGCGGGGATGTCGTCGCCGACGACGTGATGGAAGGTGCCGCCGAGATCCTCGACGAGGGTGCGCTGGACGGCCAGCTCCTTGGGCGAGGCGGAGGTCAGTCCGTCGCTGCGCGCGATGTAGACGGCCATCACCTCGCCGCCCGCGCCCTTCTCCGCGAGCCGGGCCGCGCGCCGGATCAGCGTGCGTCCCTCCGGCCCGCCGGTCAGGCCCACCACGATGCGCTCCCGCGATCCCCAGATCTTGGAGACCCGGTGCTCGCTGCGGTACTCGGTGAGGTACTCGTCGACCCGGTCGGCGACCCAGAGCAGGGCGAGCTCGCGCAGGGCGGTGAGGTTGCCGGGCCTGAAGTAGTTGGACAGGGCGGCGTCGACCTTGTCCGACTTGTAGATGTTGCCGTGTGCCATCCGCCGCCGCAGTGCCTGCGGCGACATGTCGACGAGCTCGATCTGGTCCGCCCTGCGCACCACCTCGTCCGGCACGGTCTCCCGCTGCCGTACGCCCGTTATGGACTCGACGACGTCGCCGAGTGACTCCAGGTGCTGGATGTTGACCGTCGAGACGACGTCGATGCCGGCCGCGAGCAGTTCCTCGACGTCCTGCCAGCGCTTGTCGTTGCGCGAGCCGGGCACATTGGTGTGGGCGAGTTCGTCCACCAGGGCGACGGCCGGGGCGCGCTCCAGCACGGCATCCACGTCCATCTCGGTGAAGACGGAGCCGCGGTGCTCCAGTTCCCTGCGCGGCACCTGCTCCAGGCCGTGCAGCATCACCTCGGTGCGCGGCCGGTCGTGGTGCTCCACGAAGGCGACCACGCAGTCGGTACCCCGTTCGACGCGCCGGTGCGCCTCGGAGAGCATGGCGTACGTCTTGCCGACGCCCGGTGCCGCACCGAGGTAGATCCGAAGCTTGCCGCGTGCCATGAGCTCTATTGTCTTCCTGTCACTGCCGTGTACGCAGCGTCGACCTTACGGCCATGAATTCCGACAAAGGAGGCGTCGGGGCAGGCGGGGGGCGTCTTTGACGCAACTCTGACGCGATCCGCGCCGGCGCGCGGAGGTGGTGCGGGCGTGTGCCGCTCTCCGCCCGGTGCCGCAGCGGCAGCCGCGCGGCCGGCGGTGACCCGCCGTGGAGGGAGGTGTGCTCCCGAAGCGGGACGCGGCGGCGCCGTTAGTGTTCGACGATCTCGCCGTCGCTCAGCTCCAGCACCCGGTCGGCGAGGTCGAGCAGGGCCGCGTCGTGCGTGGCGACGAGGGCGGTGACCTGCTCGCTGCGGACGACGGCGCGCAGCAGTTCCATCACGGCGATACCGGTCTCCGCGTCGAGCTGCCCGGTGGGCTCGTCGGCGATCAGGAGGGCGGGGTTGTTGGCCAGGGCGCGGGCGATGGCCACGCGCTGCTGCTGGCCGCCGGACAGCTCGCCGGGCCGCTGCGCCGCGTGGTCGGCGAGGCCGACGAGCGAGAGCAGCAGTTCCACGCGCTCCTCGCGCTCGCGCGGGTCGGCCCGGCGCAGCCGCAGCGGCACGCCGACGTTCTCGGCGGCGGTGAGGATGGGGATGAGCCCGAAGGACTGGAAGACGAAGCCGATGCGGTCGCGGCGCAGTCCCAGCAGGCCGTTCTCGTCGAGGCCCGACAGGTCGAGGCCGTCCACGGTGATGCGGCCCTCGTCCGGCTCGTCGAGGCCGCCCACGAGGTTGAGCAGGGTGGTCTTGCCGGATCCGGAGCGGCCCTTGAGGGCGACGAGCTCGCCGCGCGGCACGTCGAAGGAGACCCCGCGCAGCGCGTGCACGGCGGCGGCTCCGGTGCCGTAGGAACGATGGACGTTCTCGACCCGCAGCATGGTGTCGGTGGCGACCTGACTCATGTTCCTCCCCCGTCGGCCGGGCGCCAGTATGTCCAGCGGGCGCCCGGCCGGGCAATGGGTCAGCCGAGGTTGTCACCGTGGGTCAGCGTCTCCCAGGCCACGAACAGGTTGTTGCTGCCGGCCGGGCGGTTCTGCTCGGTCAGCCGCTGTGTGTTGGTCATCGCGATGCCCAGACGGTTGTGCAGGGCGTTGTAGCCGACCTCGGTCACCGGTCCGAGCCCGAGGTTCAGGGACCCGCCGCACAGCCAGCTCGGTGCGGCCTCGCCCAGCTGGTACTTGGACTGGAAGCCGAGCGCCTGTCGCAGCCGCTCGCCGACGTCGGTGCCGTACAGGTCCTGGCCCTGGATGCGGCTGGTCTCGGCGATGTGCGAGATGGCGGAGATGCCGTAGCCGGTGTGCGTGAAGTCGCGGCAGGTCTCCTGGGTGAGTCCGGTGACGAAGGTGGACTGCCCCTGCCAGTAGTTGACGATCTTCGCCTTGGTGTCGAGGTTCTGGCTCGGCACGGTCTTCGGCACGTCGCCGTCCGAGGCGAGGTAGACGTAGGCGGCGGTACGCGTCCGGAACTTCGCCATGGCCTTGTCGTACGACGTCCTGTCCTCCAGGAAGACGGAGATGCCGACGGCGGCCTCCATCATCGACAGCTCCCAGTTCCCGTTGGAGTTCGAGCCGTTGATGATCTCGGGCAGGTAGACGTCGCGCAGCATGGTCGCGAAGCGGCCGGAGTTGGCCCACGTCCCGGTGTACGTGTACTTGATGATCTCGGCGGCCTTCGGCCAGGAGGAGCCGGCCCAGCCGGTCTGCAGGGGCGCGTTGCTGTTGGTGTGGTCCTTGATCACCGCCGACCAGGCGTCCATCAGCTCGATGGCCTTCTTGGCGTACCGGTCGTCGCGCGTGATGTACCAGGCGAGCGCGTCGGTGTACGCGGCGATCGCGTCCTCGCGCTCGTCGGTGCACCCGTAGTTGGGGTTGGAGTACGAGCCGCACTCGACGGTCGCGCGGGGTTTGGCGGTGCGGCTCAGTGAGGCGTACTTGCTCGCCGTCATCTGGTCGAAGGCGCCCTTCCAGGGCTGGGCGCCCGCGTTGACCTTGGTGCGTGCGAAGTCGAGCTGGCTCTTGGAGACGGTGACTCCGGGGTGCGCGAAGACGGCGGGCGCGGCCTCGGCCCGATGGGCACCGGGCCAGGAGACGAGGGTGCCCACGAGCGCCGCGGTCGCGGCGGCGACGGTGGCGAGGACGACGGGGCGCCGTCTGCGGTGGTGCCGTGTGGGGGTGTCGGGCATGCGGGGGCCATCCATTCTCGTATGTGAACGACACATGGAATGCTGAACACGCGCGTTGGCCGGTGACCATAGGTATGGACCAGACTTCCGTCAAGGCCTGAAGAAGGACCCGCAGCTCAACTGCCGTTCATCGATGAGAACTTGGCCGGGCCTGGACATGCGAAAGGGCCGCACCTCCCGTGGGGAGGTACGGCCCGAGCTCGTGTGCGTCCCTCGGCCGGCGGGCCGGTGGTCCCGGGTCCGTCGGTCGCGGAGAACCCCGGTCAGCGGACCTCGGTGATCTCCGGCCCGCGCTGGAGCTGTCCCATGCCGCCGGAGAAGCGGGAGCCGCCCTGCTCCTCCTGCTGGACACCCTCGGGGACCATCTGCGCGTCGTTCGGCAGCTTCAGGACGATCGGGTCGCGGGGGGCCATCGGGCCCTCGCCGCGGACGACGACCGTGTCCCGGAAGATCTGCTCCAGCAGACCCGCGGCCTGCGGCTGCACCGCGCCCTGCCCGGAGATCACTCCGCGCAGGAACCAGCGGGGACCGTCCACGCCGACGAACCGCACGACCTGGAAACCGCCCGTGCCGTCCGGCAGCTGCACCGGAACCTGCGCACGCAGCTCCCAGCCCAGCGGGCCCTCGACCTCGTCGATGACACCGCCCTGCTGGGTGATGCCGGAGGCGATCTCCTCGCGCACCTCGCCCCAGATGCCCTCGCGCTTGGGAGCGGCGAAGGCCTGCAACTGGACGGCACTGTCCTTGAGGACCACGGTCGCCGCGACGATCGCGTCGCCCGCGACCTCGACCCGCAGTTCCATGCCGTCGACCCCGGGCACGAAAAGCCCGCCCAGGTCCACCCGGCCCTCGGCCGGCTCACGGACCTCGGAGCTGTCCCAGGGTCCGTCGGGGCGGGGCTCGGGCTCGAGCCTCACGCGCTCCCGCTCCTCCGCCTCGTCCGCCTCAGTGTCGACGCCGTCGACGACCTGCTCGGCCTCGCCCGCCGCGTCCTCGGCGGCACTGCCCTTCTTGCGACGTCCGAACACGTCACTGTCCTTCCCGGTCGGATACGACCGAAGCGTATCGATTCCCACCCGTTGTGCTGCCCACGGCGGCATGACCGCCGGTGGACCCGAAGCCCCCTGCGGCCCGCGCCGTGTCGGGAAGCTCCGCCACCTCCTCGAAGCGGACCCTCTCGACCTGCTGGACGACCAGTTGAGCAATCCGGTCGAAGCGCTCGAACCGCACGGACTCGCGCGGGTCGAGATTCACCACGATCACCTTGATCTCCCCACGGTACCCGGCATCCACCGTCCCCGGGGCATTCACCAGGGCGACACCGCAGCGGGCGGCGAGCCCGGAACGGGGGTGCACGAAGGCCGCGTACCCCTCGGGCAGCGCGATGGACACCCCGGTGGGGAGCACGGCCCGCTCACCGGGCGCCAGTTCGCAGCTCTCGGTGGTGCGCAGATCGGCTCCCGCGTCACCCGGGTGTGCGTACTCGGGGAGCGGTACGTCGGGGTCCACGCGTCTGATCAGCACGGGGAGTTGTCCGCCGGGGTCACGGGTCACGGGTTCACCTCGAAGGCACGGGCACGCCGGATCTGGTCCGGGTCGTTCATGGCCGCGTGGATCTCCTCCTGGCGGCCGTTCTCGATGAAGTGGTCGACCTTCACCTCGACGAACAGGGCGTCCGCGCGGACGGCCACGGGCCCGTCGGGGCCGCCGATCCGCCCGGTGGCGGTGGAGTAGATCTTCCGGCCGGCCACCGCGGTGACCTCGGCCTCCAGGTGGAGCACGGTGCCGACGGGCACCGGGCGCCGGAAGTCGGTCTCCAGCCGCCCGGTCACGGCGATGGTGCGCAGCAGCCAGTTCAGCGAGCCGAGCGTCTCGTCCAGCGCGGTGGCGAGGACGCCGCCGTGCGCGAGGCCCGGGGCGCCCTGATGGGCGGGCCGCACGGTGAACTCCGCGGTGATCCGGACACCTTCGCCGGCGCGGGCCTCCAGATGCAGCCCGTGCGGCTGCTCACCGCCACAACCGAAACACTGTTCGTAGTGGGCACCGAGGAGTTCCCCGGGGGCGGGCGCGTCGGGGTGCCGCACCGGCGCGACGGCGTCGGCGGGAGGCGTCAGAGCTGCGGAAGTACCACTCACAGGCGCAGACCTTACCCGCGAGTCGGCCCACCGTACGCACCGTGTCAAGCTTGGCTTCATGCAGCTCTCCGCCTCGCCGTACGAAGAACGCCTCACCGCACCCCGCTCCTGGTGGCTGGTGTGCTTCATGGTCGGGGTCGCGATGGCCCTGATCCTGCTTCCGTTCGGCACGCTGCCGTTGCTGGGCGGCCTGGTCGGCGGAACCGCGGTCTCGGCGGTCGTGGCCAGTTCGTACGGCTCGATCCGCATCCGGGTCGTCGGTGACTCGCTGATCGCGGGCGAGGCGAAGATCCCGCTCGCGGCCCTCGGCGACGCCGAGATCATGGACCAGGAGGAGGCGCGCGCCTGGCGCACGCACAAGGCCGATCCCCGCGCCTTCATGCTCCTGCGCGCCTACATCCCCACGGGCCTGCGCGTCCAGGTCACGGACCCGGAGGACCCGACGCCGTACCTGTACCTGTCGACCCGGGAGCCGGAGCGCCTGGCGGCGGCCCTGAGGTCGTCCCGCGCCGAGGCGTAGCCCGCGCCCGCACCGTCCGGCGACGGCCGCGTACGCGCTCCACGGCGACCTGCTCCGTCGAGCCTGGCCCGCTCACGCACGTGTGCCCTGAGGCGGCTCCAGGGGCCCGCGAGACCGCGCCGTGCGCGTCTTCCCGGCCCGATCGGCCGGGGCGCGCGGAGCGGACGTGCCTCAGCGGCCCAGCTCTCGGGGGATCTCGCCGAGGCGCAGGGGGTCCGCCGGCTTCTCCAGCGGCGGCAGTTCGGGCAGCGCGTCCCACGGCACCTGCATCTTCCGCAGGTCCTTGCGGATGCGGGACGCCAGGCGTCTGGTGTCGCGGCGGTTCATGAGCGCGCCGACCGCCGCTCCGACCATGAACGGCATCAGGTTGGGCAGGTCCCGCACCGTCCGCTTCATGATCTGCTGGCGCATCTCGCGCTTCATCTGGCCGCCCAGCGCGGCGTTGACCGTCGACGGCTTCGTCACGTCGATGCCGCGCTCCCCCGACCAGGAGTTCAGGTACGCGGTGCTGCGCTCCTTGAGGTTGCCGGGCGGTCGCAGACCGTAGACCTCGTGGAGCTCGGCGATCATCTTGAGCTCGATCGCGGCCACGCCGGTGATCTCGGCGGCGAGCTCGGTGGGCATCGCCGGCGGCACCGGGAGCATGGCGGCGGCACCGATCCCGGCGCCGACCGTGGACGTCGCGGCGGCCGCGCCCGCGACGAGCTTGTCCGCGAGCTCCTCGGGCCCGAGGCCCGGGAATTGCCTGCGGAGGGTCGCGAGGTCCCGTACGGGCACACGCGGGGCGTTCTCGATGATCCTGTCGGCGACATAGGCCAGCCCCGCCTTGGCGCGGCTGCTGCCCTTCTGGACGCCTTTCAGGACCCCGTCCCTGACACGCGCCGCGCGGCGCGTGGCCGTGCGAGCAGGAGGGCTCTGAGAGGCCTCCAGGGCGCCGCCTGAGGGCGGCTCGTCGAGCGAGGCTGATCCCGGTGCGGAAGAGCCTCGCTCGTCGTCACGTACGCCTTCAGAGCCGCCGTACGGCCCTTCGTCCGCTCCCCGCCTGGAGGAGCGGCGCTTCCAAGGTGGGGTCGAGCCAGTCACGGCCGACCCTGCCTCAGTCGCAGTCGCGGCAGATCGGCTGGCCGTTCTTCTCGCGGGCCAGCTGGCTGCGGTGGTGCACCAGGAAGCAGCTCATGCAGGTGAACTCGTCCTGCTGCTTGGGCAGGACCCGGACGGCGAGCTCCTCGTTCGAGAGGTCCGCACCGGGCAGTTCCAGGCCTTCGGCGGCCTCGAACTCATCTACGTCGACGGACGAGGTCGACTTGTCGTTCCGGCGTGCCTTCAGCTCTTCAAGGCTGTCCGAGTCGACGTCGTCGTCGGTCTTGCGTGGGGTGTCGTAATCCGTTGCCATGTCGCTCTCCCCCTCTGGGTGTCTGCGGTGTCTCCAGCGCACGTAACGCGTGAGAGGCCGGACTTGTGCCCGACCCGAGGCGGAGATTTTGCCTCACATCAAGGTCTGTTACTCAATCGACACCCAACCGGACTCCTCAAGAGTGATCGGCTTGGATGGCGATGCGGACCGTACACGGTCCTAAGGGCGCACTTCAAAGGCGTCTCACCGTGTACTTCCCGTGATCAAGACCCCCGAAAACCCGGATTTTCCCGGCTTTCCGACAGCCTGCATGATCACGGAGAGTAGATGGCCTGAAAATCGCCCTTGTGATCGATCACACACGGCTCTCCCGGACGGGTGGCCGGAAAATTCCGCGCAAAGCGAACATCGCCGCGTGTGCGGGACATGCTCTCAGATCGGAAGGGTGACGCGCATCACGAGCCCACCTCCGTCACGCGGCTCCGCGGCGATGTGCCCACCGTGCGCGCGGGCCACCGACCGGACGATCGACAGGCCGAGGCCCACGCCCTTGTCGCTGCCCGTGCGCTCCGTGCGCAGCCGCCGGAAGGGCTCGAAGAGGTTGTCGATCTCGTACGCCGGCACCACTGGACCCGTGTTCGACACGACCAGGACCGCCTGTCCGTGCTCGGCCGCCGTGGTGACCTCGACCCAGCCGCCCTCCGGCACGTTGTACCGGACGGCGTTCTGCACGAGGTTCAGGGCGATCCGCTCCAGCAGCACGCCGTTGCCCTGGACGACGGCGGGCTTCCGCTCGCCCCGGATCTCCACGCCCTTGGCCTCCGCCTCGGCATGCACCTGATCGACGGCCTGCTCGGCGACCTCGGCGAGGTCCACCGGCTTGCGCTCGACGATCTGGTTGTCGCTGCGGGCGAGCAGCAGCAGGCCCTCGACGAGCTGTTCGCTGCGCTCGTTGGTGGCGAGGAGCGTCTTGCCGAGCTGCTGGAGCTCGACCGGCGCCCCCGGGTCCGAGAGGTGCACCTCCAGGAGGGTGCGATTGATCGCGAGCGGGGTGCGCAGCTCGTGCGAGGCGTTCCCGACGAACCGCTGCTGGGCGGTGAAGGCGCGCTGGAGCCGCTCCAGCATGTCGTCGAAGGTGTCCGCCAGCTCCTTGAGCTCGTCGTCCGGCCCGTCCAGTTCGATCCGCCGGGAGAGGTCCGAGCCGGCCACCGCGCGCGCGGTGCGGGTGATCCGGCCGAGCGGCGAGAGCACCCGGCCGGCCATCGCGTAGCCGAAGGCGAAGGCGATGATGGCGAGGCCGAGCAGGGCGAGCAGCGAGCGGCTGAGCAGGTTGTCCAGGGCGGCCTGGCGCTGCTGGTCGATGCAGTGGCTGATCGCGGCGTTGAAGGCATCGAGCGACAGGCCCGAGTTCACCGCGGGGCAGTTGTCGCTGGTGACCTTGATGTCGGTGCCGCCGGCGATCCTGAAGAGCGGCTCGTTGCCGGTGTTCAGCGCCTGCGCCGCGAGCAAGTAGATGATCGACAGCAGCATGATGCCGGCGATCAGGAACATGCCGCCGTAGAGCAGCGTGAGCCGTATGCGGATGGTCGGGCGCAGCCAGGGGAACGGGGGTTCCGGCCTTCTGGGTTCCCAGGTGGGCTTGGGGGGCGCCGCGGGGGGCGCCGGGGTCGCGGCCACGGCGGATCAGATCCTGTAGCCGGAGCCGGGCACGGTGACGATGACCGGGGGCTCGCCGAGCTTGCGGCGCAGGGTCATCACGGTCACGCGTACGACGTTGGTGAAGGGGTCCGTGTTCTCGTCCCAGGCCTTCTCCAGCAGCTGCTCGGCGGAGACGACGGCGCCCTCGCTGCGCAGCAGCACCTCCAGGACGGCGAACTCCTTGGGCGCGAGCTGGACCTCCTTGCCGTCGCGGAAGACTTCCCGGCGGTTGGGGTCGAGCTTGATCCCGGCACGCTCCAGGACGGGCGGCAGCGGCACGCTCGTGCGCCGCCCGAGGGCACGCACGCGTGCCGTCAGCTCGCTGAACGCGAACGGCTTGGGCAAATAGTCGTCGGCGCCGATCTCCAGCCCCTCCACGCGGTCGCTGACGTCGCCGGACGCGGTGAGCATCAGCACGCGCGTGGGCATCCCGAGCTCGACGATCTTCCGGCAGACGTCGTCGCCGTGCACGAGCGGGAGGTCGCGGTCGAGGACGACCACGTCGTAGTCGTTCACGCCGATGCGCTCCAGGGCGGCCGCACCGTCGTACACGACGTCGACGGCCATGGCCTCCCGGCGCAGTCCGGTGGCCACCGCATCGGCGAGCAGCTGCTCGTCCTCGACGACGAGTACGCGCACGTCGCTAGTCCTTCCTCTGTCCACCCGCGCGACGGCACTTGGGCGCACGCGGGCAGGGCTTGTCACGGGTGAGGGCTCCATCCTGCCCTTTTCGGCCGTAAACCGGCTGTAAGACGGTGGGAGGGGGACGGGACTCCGGTCCTGGGGCCCGGGAATGCCAGATTTTCTCGTCGGGTTGAGGTTTCCACGGAAGGAAGCGGGGGGAGGACGGCTTTACACCCCGCGATCACGCTCTGCACAGGGCAAGCCACCTTGTGGTACGTCCAACCGCTTCCGCAGAGCGGGCGTGGATGTCCGGCACCGTCGCCGCCCGGCCTGGGCAGCGCTGGGCACCCATCTGGAGACGTGATCGCCCCTTCCGACGGCACACCCCCGTGCCACCCGACCCACGACCCAGGACGAGGGGGCGCAGCATGGACGCATTCACCGCAGGACTTCTGCAGCGCATAAGGGCGACCGAGTCCGACCTGACGCGGGCTCGCGAAACAGGCGACGACTTCCTCGCGGAGGTCGAGCAGGGCGAGCTCGACGACCTGCACCGCCTCGCCGCCGAGCACGGTGTGGAGGTCGGCGCGTCGCGCGTCTGATCGGTTCGTAAAGGAGCGGGGCCCCGGTATCGATCCAGTGCCGGGGCCCCGCTCCTTCGTGTTCCCGCGCGCTTCTTCCGGCACCGGTCGTGGTGCCGTGGGCGCGGCCGGGCTCAGTCGTGCCAGGCGCCGAAGTCCTCCAGGAGCTGCTGGAGGGGCTCGAAGACGCCGGGCGAGGCGGCGACCGCGAGATCGCGTGCGGGGCGCTCTCCGGGGCGTCCACCGGTCAGCGCGCCCGCCTCCCTGGCGATCAGGTCGCCCGCGGCGAGGTCCCAGGGGTGCAGTCCGCGTTCGTAGTAGCCGTCGAGACGGCCCGCGGCCACGTCGCACAGGTCGACCGCCGCGGAGCCGGAGCGCCGGATGTCCCGCAGCAGCGGGATCAACCGCTGGGCGACGTCGGCCTGGTGGGTCCGGACCTGAGCCACGTAGTTGAAGCCGGTCGAGACCAGGGCCTGGTCGAGGGGCGGCGCGGGACGGCAGGCCAGCCTGCGCTGCCCGGCCCAGGCGCCGACGGCGTAGGCGCCCCGGCCGCGCACCGCGTGGTACGTCTCGCCGCGCATCGGCACCGCCACCACCCCGACGACGGTCTCCCCGTCCTGCTCGGCGGCGACGGACACGGCCCAGGTCGGCAGTCCGTACAGGTAGTTGACCGTGCCGTCGAGCGGGTCGACGACCCAGCGGATGCCGCTCGTGCCGTCGCTGGAGGCGCCCTCCTCCCCGAGGAGACCGTCGTCCGGGCGGTGTTCGGCGATGAGGTCGGTGATCAGCTTCTCGGCGGCGATGTCCATCTCGGTGACGACGTCGATCGGGCTCGACTTGGTGGCGGCGACCGCGAGGTCCGCCGGACGCCCGTCCCTCAGCAGCTCGCCGGCGCGCCGCGCCGCTTCCTGGGCGAGCTGCAGCAGTTCGGTGTGCAGGGGCTCGGTCACGGGGCTCCTCACGCGTACGGGCTGTCGGCGCCCGCGGCGGCGGGCTTGGGGGCACGGGCCGGGCAGCAGCCCACCGGGCACACGTCGTGGCTCGCGCCCAGCGCGCCGAGCGCACAGGGGGCGACGTGCCGTCCGTTCTCCGTCGCGGCGCGCTCCAGGACGAGGTCGCGGATCGCCGCCGCGAAGCGCGGATCGGCGCCCACGGTGGCGGAGCGGCGCACCGGCAGCCCGAGCTCCGCCGCCTTCGCCGTCGCCTCCGTGTCCAGGTCGTACAGGACCTCCATGTGGTCCGACACGAACCCGATGGGGGCCATCACGACGGCCGGGACGCCGGCGCCGTGCAGCTCCTCCAGGTGGTCGCAGATGTCCGGCTCCAGCCACGGGATGTGCGGGGCTCCGGAGCGCGACTGGTAGACGAGCCGCCAGGGGTGCTCGACGCCGGTCTGCTCGCGCACCGCGTCGGCGATGAGCCGCGCGACGTCCAGGTGCTGCCGGACGTAGGCGCCTCCGTCGCCGTGCCCCTCGACGGGGCCGGAGGTGTCCGCCGCCGTGTCCGGGATGGAGTGCGTGGTGAAGGCGAGGTGGGCACCTGCGCGCACGTCCTCGGGCAGGTCGGCGAGCGCCTTCAGGACGCCTTCGAGCATGGGCTCGACGAATCCGGGGTGGTTGAAGTAGTGCCGCAGCTTGTCGGTCCTCGGCGGCTCCAGCCCCTCCGTCTCCAGGGTGGCCAGCGCCGTGGCGAGGTCCTCGCGGTACTGACGGCAGCCGGAGTAGGAGGCGTAGGCGCTGGTCGCGAGGACGAGGACGCGGCGGCGGCCGTCGGCGGTCATCTCGCGCAGGGTGTCGGTCACGTACGGCGCCCAGTTGCGGTTGCCCCAGTACACCGGCAGGTCGAGGCCGTGGTCGGCGAAGTCCTTGCGCAGGGCGTCCAGCAGGGCGCGGTTCTGGTCGTTGATGGGGCTGATCCCGTCGAACAGGAAGTAGTGCTGCCCCACCTCCTTGAGCCGTTCCTTGGGGATGCCCCGCCCTCGCGTCACGTTCTCCAGGAACGGAACCACGTCGTCCGGGCCTTCCGGGCCGCCGAACGAGAGCAGGAGCAGGGCGTCGTAAGGGGTGGCATCGAGCGCATCTGGCATGCGTCCGATCCTGCCACCCGTCACTGACGGGCGGGGAACGGCGGGGCGGTGGGAGAGCAGGCGGCGGGCGTGAAGAGGGTCCGGACGGGCGCCCGGAGGGGGACGCGACGGGGGCGCGGACGGGCCGCACGAAGCTTCGGAGGGCGTGCGGAAGCGGTCGGCGAGCGGGGCTCGGCGCCGTACGGCAGGCGCGTGCGGAGCCGGGCGTGAGAAGCCTGCGGGGCCGGTCGGCGAGGCGCGTGCGGAAACGGGCGGCGAGCCGGGCACGAGGAGCCCGAGCGGCCGGGTGACAAGGCTGTGCGGAAGTCGGCGGCGAGCCGGGCGTGAAGAGCCTGCCGGAGCCGGGGCCGCGTCGGGCGCGGAGCCTGCGTGAGGAGCGCGCAGGGGGCGTGCGTAAGGGTGACCTCACCCGTAAGCTGTATCGGCCACCTTCACGCCTTACAGAGTTCGCGTCGCCCGTCATGCCCGGGCAGCCGAGCCGAGCCGACCGGAGACCCCCGTGCCCAGCCCGTACCGTGCCTTGTTCGCCGCCCCCGGCTCAAAGGGCTTCTCCGCCGCGGGCTTCCTCGGCCGGATGCCGCTGTCGATGATGGGCATCGGCGTCGTCACGATGATCTCCCAGCTGACCGGGCGGTACGGGCTCGCCGGTGCGCTGTCGGCGACCATGGCGCTGGCCGCGGCCGTCCTCGGCCCGCAGGTCTCGCGCCTCGTGGACCGGCACGGACAGCGGCGGGTGCTGCGACCCGTGACGCTGTTCGCCCTGGCGGCGGCCGCCGGGCTGCTGTGCGCCGCCCGTTTCGAGTGGCCGGACTGGGTGCTGTTCGTGTGCGCGGCGGGCATCGGCTGCGTCCCGAGCGTCGGCGCGATGGTCCGGGCCCGCTGGGCCGCCCTGTACGGGGGCACCCCTCAGCTGCACACCGCGTACTCCTTCGAGTCCGTGGTGGACGAGGTCTGCTTCATCTTCGGGCCGATCATCTCCATCGGCCTGTCCACGGTGTGGTTCCCGGAGGCGGGGCCGCTGCTCGCCGCCTGCTTCCTCGCGGCCGGCGTCTTCTGGCTGACCTCCCAGCGCGCGACGGAGCCCGTGCCGCACCCGCGCGAGCACCACGCCGGCGGCTCCGCGCTGCGCTCGGCCGGGCTCCAGGTGCTGGTGGCCACCTTCGTGGCGACCGGCGCGATCTTCGGGGCCGTCGACGTGGTCACCGTGGCCTTCGCCGAGGAGCAGGGGCACAAGGGTGCGGCGAGTGTCGTCCTCGCGCTGTACGCGGCGGGTTCGTGCGTCGCCGGCGCCGTGTTCGGGCTGCTGCACTTCACGGGGGCGCCCGAACGCCGGTGGCTGCTGGGCATATGCGCGATGGCCGTGAGTATGATCCCCCTCCTACTGGTCGGAAACTTGCCGTTCCTGGCCGTGGCGCTGTTCCTTGCGGGGCTGTCCATCGCTCCCACGATGATCACGACGATGTCCCTCATCGAGCAGCACGTACCACGCGCGAAACTGACCGAGGGCATGACCTGGGTGAGCACCGGACTCGCGGTCGGGGTCGCGCTGGGCTCCTCCGTGTCCGGCTGGGTGATCGACGCCGCCGGCGCGAAGGCCGGGTACGGGGTTCCGGCGGTGTCCGGGGCCGTCGCGGTCGCGGTCGGTTTCCTCGGGTATCGCCGGCTGAACAGGCCGGTTCCGCAGCGGGGAGGGTCCCATGAGCACCACAGTGAGCGGGAAGAGCGGCACGTGGCGTAACTGGGCGGGGAACGTCACCGCCCGTCCCGTACGGGAGGTCACCCCCGCCTCGGTGGACGAACTCTCCGCCGCGGTGCGGAAGGCGGCCGACGACGGTCTGCAGGTCAAGGCCGTCGGTACCGGGCACTCCTTCACGGCCGCCGCCGCGACCGACGGTGTGTTGATCCGCCCTCAACTGTTGACCGGCATCCGCGGGATCGACCGCGAGGCGGGCACCGTCACCGTCGAGGCCGGCACTCCGCTCAAGCGGCTCAACATGGCTCTCGCCCGCGAGGGACTGTCGCTCACGAACATGGGCGACATCATGGAGCAGACCGTGTCGGGGGCGACCAGCACCGGCACGCACGGCACGGGCCGCGACTCGGCCTCGATCGCCGCGCAGATCAAGGGCCTTGAGCTGGTCACGGCGGACGGCTCGGTCCTCACCTGCTCCGAGAAGGAGAACCCCGAGGTCTTCGCGGCGGCCCGTATCGGCATCGGCGCGCTGGGCGTCGTCACCGCGATCACCTTCGCCGTGGAGCCCATATTCCTGCTCACGGCCCGCGAGGAGCCGATGACCTTCGACCGGGTCACCGCCGACTTCGACGAACTGTTCACCGAGAACGAGCATTTCGAGTTCTACTGGTTCCCGCACACCGGCAACTGCAACACCAAGCGCAACAACCGCAGCGCGGGTCCCGAGAAGCCGGTGGGGCAGATCGGCGGCTGGATCGAGGACGAGTTCCTCTCCAACGGCGTCTTCCAGGTGGCCAATCTGCTGGGCCGCGCCGTACCCGCCACGATCCCGGCGATCGCGAAGATCTCCAGCCGTGCGCTGTCCGCGCGGACCTACACCGACATTCCCTACAAGGTCTTCACGTCTCCGCGCCGGGTGCGCTTCGTGGAGATGGAGTACGCCGTCCCGCGCGAGGCTTTGGTGGAGACGCTGCGCGAGCTGAGGACGATGGTCGACCGCTCGTCCCTGCGGGTCAGTTTCCCGGTCGAGGTGCGCACGGCTCCGGCCGACGACATCGCGCTGTCGACGGCGTCCGGGCGGGACAGCGCCTACATCGCCGTCCACATGTTCAGGGGAACCCCCTATCAGGCGTACTTCACCGCCGCGGAGCGGATCTTCACCGCCCACGAGGGGCGCCCGCACTGGGGCAAGGTGCACACGCGCGACGCCGCGTACTTCTCCGAGGTCTACCCGCGCTTCGGCGAGTTCACGGCGCTGAGGGACCGGCTGGACCCGGACCGGCGCTTTGCGAACGACTACTTGCGTCGGGTGCTGGGCTCGTAGGCGCGCTCGGGGTGGGGGTCGCACCGTCGCTCCCGGCCTCCGCGCCCGGCGAGGCGCTCGCCTCGGGCATCGGCGTGGCCGTCGCACCGACATCGCCGTCCCCCTTGAGGGTTCCGGTGTCACCGCCTCCGGAGGACGGCCGCTTCGAAGGGGGGTCCGTCGAGGGCGTCGTGGTGGGCTCCGGCGTCGTGGCGCCGGTGCCGGAGCGGCTCCCCTTGAGGGCGTCACCGACGGTCGTACTCCTGCCGGCACCGCTGAAATTCTGTCCCGAGGCCAGCTCGTAGGTGGTGATTCCGGCCATCGTGACGCCGAAGACGAGTGCCGCGGCGACGACCGGCCGCCGCCAGCTCCTGACCCGCGCGCGATAGACGGTCCCTTCGGTGAACTCCCCCGGCACCGGCGTCCGCCGGGGCGCCGATTTCGGCTTGGCCTGCACCGTCGCGTCCCGCAGCTGTTCCCCGGTGCGCTTGAGGAAGTGCTGGAAGAGGGTGCCTCCGCAGGTCGCGATCACGCTGACCAGGCCGGCGCCCAGGATCGTCCCGTAGACGCCGAAGTACGAGGCGAACTTCGCGGCCACCACCGCCGCCACCGCGCTTCCCGCGACTTGAGGCAGGCTCAGGTCGACCCGTTTCCTCCTCGGCCCCTCGTCGGCATCCGGCTCATGGACACCCGGCTTCTCGCCGACTTCGGACTTCTTACGCATCCCCGGACCTTGCCTGCCTTTCCCGAACTTGGTCGACCGACTGCACGAGAAGGGGACGTATGGGCGAAACGATTGGTTCCGTTTCCGACGATTAGGTGAAGTGCGCCACGTTCCATGGTCACGAATACGGCGCTTCGGGCGGCCAACTACCACCCCTTGACCGAAGTTGGGCGGCGCGCCGATCCACGTAGGTGGCCCGAATGGAGTACTGTTGCGAGCCCTGGGTCCGGACTCCCGCCAGGGTGTCCGGGGCCTTGCAGGACCGCCGGGAGGGGGCTCGTTGCACAGGGTGATGAGGTTCGTCACTTAGCGTTGCGAAAAGGTAACCGTGCCATAACGGCGCTCCCGGGCCCATGCCCGACACGCCGGGCAACTCGGCAAGGTTGTGGCAGGCTGCACCCGGGCAGGCCACACTCGACTAGCGGAAGCAGCGACGCACGTGACGTCGGCAGGCACCACCCGGGAGGTCCCCATGCCCGAACTGCGTGTCGTGGCCGTCTCTAACGACGGCACACGGCTGGTGCTGAAGGCTGCGGACAGCACGGAGTACACGCTTCCGATTGACGAGCGTCTGCGCGCCGCCGTACGCGGCGACCGTCCCCGCCTCGGCCAGATCGAGATCGAGGTGGAGAGCCATCTCCGCCCCCGCGACATCCAGGCGCGTATACGTGCCGGCGCCTCCGCGGAAGAGGTCGCCCAGCTCGCCGGAATCCCCGTCGACCGCGTGCGCCGCTTCGAGGGGCCCGTGCTCGCCGAGCGCGCCTTCATGGCCGAGCGCGCGCGGAAGACCCCGGTCCGCCGCCCCGGCGAGAACGCCGGACCCCAGCTCGGCGAGGCCGTCCAGGAGCGACTGCTGCTGCGCGGCGCCGAGAAGGACACCGTGCAATGGGACTCGTGGCGCCGCGACGACGGCACCTGGGAGGTCCTGCTGGTCTACCGGGTCGCGGGCGAACCGCACTCGGCGAGCTGGACGTACGACCCGCCGCGGCGTCTGGTCCAGGCCGTCGACGACGAGGCGCGCTCGCTGATCGGCGAGTCCGACGACCTCGCCGCACCCGAGCCGAGCTTCCCGTTCGTCCCGCGGATCGCGCGGCTGCCCCGGGACCGTCCGCTGGACCGCGCCCTGGACCGGCAGATGGAACGGCCGAGCCTGCCCGCCCCGTCCCCGGAGCCGGTCGAGGAGTCCGGCGACCGGGATTCGCTGACCAGCCTCCTGGAGGCGGTGCCCAGCTTCCGGGGCGACATGGTGGTGCCCGAGCGGCCCTCGACCACGGAGCGGCCCGCCGCGGAGGAGCCCGACCCCGAGCCCGAGGCGGAGGAGCCCCCGGCTCCCGCGGCGTCGGCCGGTGCCGGTTCGGCGTACGCGGACGTCCTGATGCCGCGTTCGGTGGGCAGCCATCGCGACCGTCTGGTCGGCGCGACCGACCGGCAGGCCGAGGCCGACGGCGTACGGCCGGGCCGCCGAGCGGCGGTACCGAGCTGGGACGAGATCGTCTTCGGTACGCGACGGAAGAAGCAGGACTAGTCAGTTGTCCGACGAAGGGGCCCGCACCGGTTCGGCGCGGGCCCCTTCGCTGTCACTGGGGGTCGGGTCCCACCGCGACCGGACGGCTCCCGTCCCGGGACCACTCGGACCAGGAACCCACGTACAGGGCCGCGGGGATGCCCGCCACGGCCAGGGCCAGGACCTCGTGCGCGCCGGAGACACCGGAGCCGCAGTAGACGCCCACCTCGGAAGTGGCATCGGCGCCCAGCGACTTGAAGCGGTCGGCGAGTTCGGCGGCGGGCAGGAACCGTCCGCCGCTCTCGACGTTCTCCGTGGTCGGCGCGGACACGGCGCCGGGGATGTGCCCGCCTACCGGGTCGATCGGCTCGACCTCGCCGCGGTAGCGCTCACCCGCGCGGGCGTCGAGCAGGACTCCGGTACGCGCAAGGGCCGCCGCGCCGTCCGCGTCGAGCAGCGGGCGCGCACCCGGTGCTGGTGCGAAGCTTCCGGGCTCCGGGGCCGGCCGCTCCGAGGACACCGGCCCGTTCCAGGCGGCGAACCCTCCGTCGAGGACGCGTACCGACGGATGCCCCGAATAGCCGAGCAGCCACCAGGCGCGCGCGGCGGCCCAGCCCTGGCCGCCGTCGTACACGACGACATCGCGGTCCGCGGACACGCCGGCGGCTCGCATCGCGGAGCCGAAGATCTCGAGATCGGGCAGGGGATGCCGCCCGGCCGCCCCGGCCGGACCGGCGAGTTCGGAATCCAGATCGACGAAGACGGCTCCCGGGATGTGCGCCTTCTCGTACTCGTCGCGCAGGTTCGGGCCGCCCAACTGCCAGCGGACGTCGAGCAGGACCGGCGGGTTCGGTCCTGCCAGATCGCTCGCGAGTTCAGGTGCGGTGATGATGGCGTTCATGGCCACCATCCTTGCGCACGGGGTGGCCGCGTCGTCCAGCTCCGGCTACTGTGCTCGGCCGGACAGGTCCGATCACGAGGCGTACGGGATCGGGCACATGCTGTACAGCTGATGGACACCACCCGGCAATCGCGCCGAAACGGATAAGAAACGACACTCCGGGCATTCTCCGACCGGGACCGCTGAGCGGCGGTGCGACCGGAGCGCGCGGTGTGACCGGTGGTGCGAACATCGGCACGGGGCTTGCACGGGTGCCGCTGCGGTACCCGTGTTCGTAGGCGGAAGGTGACCGGCCACCGCGAGGGGCCGAGAAGAGAGTGACGATGACCGAGGCACGGGGGTCGACCGGCCTGAACGGCACCACGCACGCTCGGCGCACACCCGGCACACCCTGCTGGGTGAGCCTGATGGTGCACGGGATGGCCACGACCCAGGAGTTCTACGGACAGCTGTTCGGCTGGGAGTTCCGGCCGGGACCGCAACAGCTCGGCCCGTACGTGCGGGCTCTGCTGGACGGTCACGAGGTGGCGGGGATCGGCCAGCTGCCACCCGACCGGCATCTGCCCATCGCCTGGACGCCCTACCTCGCCTCGGACGACGTGGACGTGACCGCGGAGACCGTCCGGCACAGCGGCGGCACGGTGGGGGTGGGTCCCCTCGACGCCGGGGAGGCAGGGCGCATGGCGATCGCCTCGGACCCGACGGGCGCCGTGTTCGGCATCTGGCAGGCCGCCGAGCATCTGGGCACGGGGATCACCGGGGTGCCCGGCACACCCGCGTGGAACGAGCTCGTGACCCGCGACACCGACAGCGTGGTCAAGTTCTATCAAGGGGTCTTCGGATACCGGCTGGAGCCGACCGTCTCGGCCGACTTCGACTATGTGACCCTGCACATCGAGAGCCGCCCGGTGGCCGGCGTCCACGGCGTCGGGAACGCGCTGCCGCGCGACCGCGGACCGCACTGGCTGACGTACTTCGAGGTCGCGGACGTGGACGACGCCGCCCAGCATGTCGTCGAACTCGGCGGGCATCTCCTCAAGTCCGCCCACGACTCGCCGTACGGGCGGGTGGCGACGGTGGCGGACCCCGAAGGCGCGTTGTTCTCGCTCATCCACGCCGACCGCCGGGATTCCTGAGGGACCTGGGCCGGCCGGCCCCGGTGACGTCCCGGGACTCACGCCCCGCGAGATCAGGCCGAGGCCACCGGCAGCACGTCCGGTGACAGGGCGCCCGCCCGGGCCGTCGCGGCCGTCATCCGACGGCGATGGTGCCGGCGGCACAGCACCTCGTACCCGATGTCCTCGGACTGGTTGACGTCGCCGACGACGACCTGGGCGCCCTCGACGACCATCTCGCCGCCTATGGTGCGGGCGTTGTGGGTCGCGCGGGCGCCACACCAGCACAGGGCCTCGACCTGGAGGACCTCGACCCGGTCGGCCAGCTCCACGAGCCGCTGGGAGCCGGGGAACAGCTTGGACCGGAAGTCGGTGGTGATCCCGAAGGCGTAGACGTCGAGGCCCAGGTCGTCCACCACGCGGGCGAGCTGGTCGATCTGCGCGGGGGCGAGGAACTGCGCCTCGTCCGCGATCACGTAGTCCGCCCGGCCGCCCTGGGAGAGATGGTCGACCAGGTATCCGTACAGATCCTGGTCGTCCGCCACCTCGACGGCGTCCGTGACCAGGCCCAGGCGAGAGGAGAGCTTGCCCTCGCCCGCCCGGTCGTCACGCGTGAAGATCATGCCCTGCAGGCCCCGCGCCGAGCGGTTGTGCTCGATCTGGAGAGCCAGCGTCGACTTCCCGCAGTCCATGGTTCCGGAGAAGAACACCAGCTCGGGCATGGGGTGTTGAGCACCTTTCGGCAACGGGAGTACGGGGCGGGGGTACGTGATCAGCGTACGGGAACAGCCTAGGAGCGTACGTGCAGGAGGGGCACGAGCTGTTCGGCGGGGGTCATGGAGCCGTGGTTGCCGACCATCGCGGACTCCTTCGGTTCCCGCTCGGACGCGATGATCAGCACGTCGTCGCGGGCCGCCGCGACGACGTCGCCGATCCGGGCGTACACCCGCTCGTCGACCTGCGGGCCGAACCAGCCCGCGGCGATCGCCTCGTCCCGCGAGGCCACCCAGAACTGCTCGCCGAGCACCTCGCGCCAGCAGGTCAGGACGTCCGCCGCGGCACCCGGCACCGCGTAGACGTGGCGGGCGCGGCCCTCGCCGCCCAGCAGGGCGACCCCGGCGCGCAGCTCCCAGTCCTCGTCGAAGTCGATGCGGTGCTGCTCGTCGAACGGGATGTCGACCATGCCGTGGTCGGCGGTCACGTACAGCGCCGTGCGGGGCGGCAACTGCTCCGCGAGGCGCTGGACCAGTCGGTCGACGTACATGAGCTGGCCGCGCCAGGGGTCCGAGTCGACGCCGAAGCGATGGCCCTTGCCGTCCACCTCGGCGTAGTACGTGTAGACCAGCGAACGGTCACCGGCGGCCAGTTGCTCGGCCGCGAGGTCCATGCGCTCCTCGCCGGACAGCCGTCCGTGGAACGTACCGCCGGACAGCGCGATCTTCGTCAGGGGCGTGTTCTGGAAGGTGGGCGACGAGACCTGCGCGGTGTGCACGCCCGCCGCGTCCGCCAGCTGGAAGACCGTCGGATAGGGCTGCCAGGCGGTGGGCTCCGTCCACGGGTTCCAGCGGAGCTGGTTCATCAGCTCGCCGGTCGCCGGATTGCGGGCCGTGTAGCCGGGCAGGCCGTGCGCGCCGGGCGGCAGGCCGGTGCCGACGGAGGCGAGCGAGGTCGCGGTGGTCGCGGGGTAACCCGCGGTGATGGGGCGGCCCGTACCCCCTCGGGACGACGCCAGGAGCGACGCCATGAAGGGGGCCTCTTCGGGGTGGGCCTTGAGCTGCTCCCAGCCGAGACCGTCGATCAGGAAGACGCAGTTCCGGTCGGCCGCGTCCAGCTCCGGTATGGCGGCGGTCAGGCCGGGCACGCCCATGCCCGCGGCGAGCGTGGGCAGCAGGTCCGCGAGGGAACCGGCGCCGTACTCGGGGACGGGCGCGGAGTCCACGGCGAGCGGCTCCGGCTGGTCCCAGGCGGAGGGGGGCGGAGCGGGCGCGAAACGCCCGCCCTCGTGGGCTGCGGAGGGGAACGGATGCGACATCAGCGGGTGATGTCCGCGGTCGCCTCGGAGAGGGACTGCGCGAAGGCCAGGGCCTGGCGCACCGTCTCCGGGCCGTCGCCGGCCTCGCTGACACGCAGGCTCAGGTCGTCGGCCGTCGAATTGCCCGTGTAGCCGTGGTCCGCTTCACAGTTGGGGTCGCCGCAGGCGGCGGGCTCCAGGTCGATGCGGGAGACCGCGCCCCAGCCGATGGTCAGGACGACCTCGCGGGGCAGGGTGCCCGGTGTGTACGACTCCGGGTTCGAGACGACGCGGCTGACGACGACCGACGAGATCCGGCCGAGTTTCACCGACTCCGTCGACGTCGTGGCGTACGGCGTCGGGGAGGTGCTGTCCGCGGCCTGCTCGTCGGTGTGGCTCACGATGAAGCGGTTTCCGGTGAGGACGAGGACCGTGACGTGCCGGCGCACCTCATTGGCGTCGAACGTCGTCTCCTGGTGGACCAGGTACGACCGGATGGTCTCGCCGCCGATCGCGGCCTCCACCGCCTCGGCCACGAGGGCCGGGTAGTAGCCGCTGCGCTCGATCGCCGCTCGCAGCCCCTGGGTCGTCGTACTGGTCTTGGCCATGACGTCCATCCTACGGTGGCCCACTGACTGCGAGGCACCGCTCGCGGGTGTCCGTCGCGCACGGACCGGGCACCGGGCGGGCACGGCGCGGATCACCCGCCGCGGGCCCGCAGCGGCCCGGCTCAGACCACGGGGAGCGTGCGGGGACCGAGGTCGTCGCGCACGGGGGCACGGGCCAGCCGCACGGTGGCCCCGAGCACGCTGAGGCCGTGCGGCGCGACCACCACGGGCTCCAGCGACACGGCGACGACCTCGGGATGGTCGTCGACCAGCCGCGACACCCGCAGCAGCAGCTCCTCGAGGGCAGCCGTGTCGACCGGCGCGGAGCCCCGCCAGCCGAACAGCAGCGGCGCCGTCCTGATCGACCTGACCAGGGAGGCCGCCTCCCGGTCGGTGACCGGGACCAGCCGGTGCGCGGTGTCGCCGAGCAGCTCCGAGGCGGCCCCGGCGAGCCCGAAGGACAGGACCGCCCCGGCCGCCGGGTCGATGACGGCGCGTACGACGGTGTCCACTCCACGCGGCGCCATCGCCTGCACGACGGGGCGCAGCTCCTGAGGCGTCCCGAACAGGTCGGTCAACTCCGTGTACGCCCGTCGCAATTGTTCTTCGTCCGCGAGGTCGAGCCGGACTCCTCCCAGGTCGGCGCGGTGCCGCAGGTGCGGGGCGGTGGTCTTGAGGGCCACGGGATAGCCGAGGGTGCGCGCGGCCCGCACGGCGTCGTCGGGCGTGGGCGCGGGCAGGGCCCGGCGCACGTCGATGCCGTAGCGCCCGAGCAGGACGCACGCCTCCTCCGTGCCGAGCGTCAGTCCCTCGCCCCGTGCGAGGAGGGCGTCGATCTGCGCGGCCGCCCCCTTCTCGTCGATGTCCTCGTACTCGGGCACCTTGCCGGGCTGGGCGGCGTCGCGTCGCCACTGGGCGTATCTGACGGCTTCGGCGAGAGCGCGGACGGCGCGCTCGGCCGCGGGGTAGGCCGGGATGAGGCGGCGGTCCGGCTCCGGTGCGGCTCCTGCTGCGCCGGGCGGACCGGGGGTCCGCGATGCGGGCGGGGCCGGGGCGGCGGGGGTGCGGGTGGCGTCAGCGGCTCCGGGAGCCGGGGCCGCGGCCTGGGGCGCGGTGCTCGCCGCCGCGGACAGCGCCTCGGCGAGTCCGCCGAGCTCGACGTGCACGACCAGCACCGGCTTCGTGGGGGCCTCGGCGGAGGCCGAACGCAGGGCCTCGGCGAGGGCCGCGTCCCGGGCGGACGTCTCCCCCACCGCCGGGATCGCCGTCACCACGACGGCGTCGCAGCCGCCCTCGGACAGGGCGTGGGCCAGCGCGTGCCGGAAGTCCTCCGCCGATGCCGCCGTGGTCAGGTCCAGCGGGGGCAGTGGACGCAGCCCCTGGGCGAGGCATGCGTCGTAGGTGAGAAGTCCCAGCGACTCCGAATTGCCGAGGATGGCGACTCGGGGGCCCTGGGGCAGCGGCTGACGGGCCAGGAGCAGCCCGGCGTCGACCAGTTCGGTGATGGTGTCCACGCGGATCACCCCGGCCTGCCGCAGCAGGGCGGACACGGTGGCGTACGGCAGGCGGGTGGGCCGCACGGTGTGGCCGAGGGGCGCCACTCCCCCGTGCCGCGCGCCCTGCACCACGACCAGCGGCTTGGCCGCCGCCGTCCGCCGGGCCAGGCGCGTGAACTTGCGCGGGTTGCCGATGGATTCGAGGTACATGAGGGCGACGTCGGTGTCCGGGTCGTCGTACCAGTACTGGAGGACGTCGTTGCCCGAGACGTCCGCGCGGTTGCCCGAGGAGACGAAGGTGGACACGCCGGTCACGCCGGTGACGCCGCCGCCGCGCCGGTGCAGCCTGGACAGCAGGGCGATGCCGATGGCCCCGGACTGGGCGAACAGCCCTATCCGCCCGGGGCGCGGCATCTCCGGGGCGAGCGAGGCGTTGAGGCGCACCTGCGGGGACGTGTTGATGACGCCGAAGGCGTTGGGGCCGATGATCCGCATGCCGTACGAGCGTGCCTGGCGCACCAGTTCGCGCTGGAGTCGGCGTCCTTCGGGGCCGCTCTCCGCGTATCCGGCGGAGACCACCACGAGTCCCTGCACCCCGTGCACCCCGCACTCCGCGACGACTTCGGGGACGTACGGTGCGGGGACGGCGACGACCGCGAGGTCGACGGGCTCGGTGATGTCGCGCACGGAGCGGTAGGCGGGGACTCCGTCGAGTTCCTTCTCCTGGAGCGCCTTATTGACCGCGAAGAGGCGGCCCGTGAAACCGGCGTCGCGGAGGTTGGCGAGGACGCTGCGGCCGACGCCGCCGGGGGTGCGGCCCGCGCCGATGACGGCGACCGAGCCGGGGGCGAGCAGCCGCTGCACGGACCTGGCCTCGGCGCGCTGCTCCCGCGCCCACTGGACGGCACGCGAGCGGTCGGTGGGTTCGAGGTCGAACTCCAGGCGTACGACGCCGTCCTCGAAGCTTCGCTTCTGGGTGTAGCCGGCGTCCGTGAACACCTTGATCATCTTGTTGTTGGCGGGCAGCACCTCGGCGGCGAAGCGGCGGATGCCGCGCTCACGGGCCACGGCCGCGATGTGTTCGAGGAGGGCCGAGGCGACACCGCGGCCCTGGTGGGCGTCCTGGACGAGGAAGGCGACCTCGGCCTCGTCGGCGGGGGCGGACGCGGGCAGGCCGTCGGCATTGATGCGGTCGTAGCGTACGGTGGCGATGAACTCGCCGCCCACCGTGGCCGCGAGACCCACCCTGTCCACAAAGTCGTGGTGCGTGAAGCGGTGGACGTCCTTCGCGGACAGGCGCGGATACGGCGCGAAGAAGCGGTAGTACTTCGACTCGTCGGACACCTGCTCGTAGAAGCTGACCAGGCGCTCGGCGTCATCGACGGTGATGGGCCTGATGCGTGCGGTGCCGCCGTCGCGCAGCACCACGTCGGCTTCCCAGTGAGCGGGGTACGCGTGCCCGTCCGGCGAGGTCTGCATGGGCCCCAGAGTACGGCTCGCGTCCGACAACGGCGCGAGGCAGTCTGTGGAGGACGGAAGCCGGATCGAGGCCGCGATCCGGCGACACTCGGGACGGGACTCCGGACCGCTCCGGGCAGTCTTCACGTTATGGGACACTGGTCTAGACAACCCTGAACACCTGAAGGGCAGCATCACATGGCTGAGCGCCGCGTCAACGTCGGCTGGGCTGAGGGCCTCCACGCCCGCCCCGCCTCCATCTTCGTCCGGGCCGCCACGGCCTCCGGCATCCCCGTGACGATCGCCAAGGCCGACGGGAACCCCGTCAACGCGGCCTCCATGCTCGCGGTCCTCGGCCTGGGTGCCCAGGGCGGCGAGGAGATCGTCCTCGCCTCCGACGCCGAGGGTGCGGACACCGCCCTCGACCGCCTCGCCAAGCTCGTCGCCGAGGGGCTCGAGGAGCTCCCGGAGACCGTCTGAGCGCATTGCCGGCGACGGCGGACTTCGCCCCGAGAGGCGAAAGAACGCCGTCCCGCACATCCGCCGAAGGGCTCGTCCGAGATTCTCGGACGAGCCCTTCACTTTTCCCGTTTTCGGGCAGCAGAAATAATCCCCCTCGAATTACTCCTCTTTGTATACGGCGCCCGTGTTAATGCCGCACGCCCGTCATGTTTACGGGATGTTGCGAAGTCCTCACACGTTCCGCCCGGTCCCCGCCGCCGGGAAAACGGAGCCGGTGCGCGGCCGTCGCACGCTCCGCGTGCAGAGCCGTGATCGACCGGGCCCGCTCGCTGTCGCCCCGCGCGACGGCGTCCACGATCCCGCCGTGCTCCGCCCAGGACTCCGCCGGGCCGGCCGGCACCTCCACGGTGTACATCCAGGCGATCTTGTGCCGCAGCTGGGCGAGCGTGGAGGTCAGCGCCGGACTGCCGGAGGCCTGCGCGAGGGTCTCGTGGAACCAGCCGCCCAAGGAGCGCAGATCCTCGCTGTGCCCCCTCCGGGCGCGCTCCTGACCTAGCCTGACCAGGCCCCGGAGCACCTTCAGATGGGCCTCGGTCCGACGCTGGGCGGCCCGCGCCGCACCCAGCGGCTCCAGCAGCATCCGCATCTCCAGCAGGTCCGACGCCTCCTGCTCGGTCGGCTCGGCGACACACGCGCCCGCGTGCCGCCGGGTGACGACGAAGCCCTCGGCCTCCAGAGTGCGCAGGGCTTCGCGCACGGGGACACGCGAGACGCCGTAGCGGCGGGCGAGCAGTTCCTCGGTGAGCCGGCTGCCGCGCTCGTAGACGCCCGCGACGATGTCGTCACGGATCGCCGTGCATACCGAGTGCGCCGGAATACGCATGACCGGACCTCCGCTTTAATGCCCGCGAAACGCCATCGATTGACGCCTGTTCAGTGACTCTATTGCAGGCAGCCGGAATTTCCGACGGGAGGCCGGAATCCATGGATATTTTTTGGACAGATGCCCGGCCGAAACGACGATGCCCCGGCTCGGTGAGCCGGGACATCCAAAGTCGTGAAGAAGTCGCGGAGCGGACGTCGGAGGTTCACACCGCGCGGGCGGCTGCGCGTCGGACGTCCGCGCCCCGCGGGCGGAGGTGCGTCAGACGCTCACACCGCGCGCGCGGAGGTAGCCGACGGGGTCCATGTCCGAGCCGTACTCCGCGGTCGTGCGGGCCTCGAAGTGGAGGTGCGGTCCGGTGGTGTTCCCGGTGGACCCGGAGAGGGCTATCTGCTGCCCCGGGGTGACCGCCTGGCCGACGGAGACACCGATGGACGACAGGTGGCCGTACATCGTGTACGTACCGTCGTGCATCTTGATCACGACCTGGTTGCCGTAGGCGCCGCCCCAGCCGGCCGTGACGACCGTGCCCGAGCCGACGGCGTGGACCGGGGTGCCGGACGCCGCGTGGAAGTCGACGCCGGTGTGGCTGCCGGAGGACCAGAGGCTGCCACCGGTCCTGTAGCCCGTGGAGACGTACGAGCCGGTGATCGGCAGGACGAAGGAGTTGAGGCGCTTGCGCTCGGCCTCACGGGCTGCGCGCTCCTTGGCCTCACGCTTCTTCTTGGCCTCCTCGGCGGCCCGCTTGCGGGCGGCCTCCTCGGCCTTCTTCAGCACCGCGGCCTCGTCGGCGGCGCGCTGCTGCGCCACGGCCTGCTCGTCGATCTGCTCGGCGACCGAGTCGCCGAGGGTGACGACCGGGGTCAGTCCGGTCTGCTCGACGGAGGTTTCCGCGGCGAGCGCGGGGGCGGCCAGCGCCCCGACGACGCCGGTGGTGGTGAGCGCCGCGACGCCTACGGCGTTCGTGGTGGTGCGCTTCACGCGGCTCGGACGACGATGCTTCCCGGTGCCACAGGTGAACGCCATGTAGGGGCTGGTCCTTTCCTTCCCTCTCGCCTACCGGGTTAGCTGACGGGTTCGGAGCAGGAAGGTCTCCTACGGACCCCCTCCGGGAGGGCGTCCGATTCACCCCAGGGACTGCGTATGGGTCCCCGGCTCCCCTGGCTCGCGCCGTACGGGGACTCGGCGATGGCTGTCCGGTGCCGCGGGCGCGGCGCATTGCCTGGCGAACAGCCGGATCGACGCTAGACGGGGCGTCTTTCAAACAACAAACGGATCACGGTTTTTGTAGTGCATGCCACAGGGCAGACAGGCAACCTCTCTACCAATACGGACAAATTGAGGAGGAAGTCCGGACAAAGCGAGGCCCAGGTGACGTATGCGTCACCCGGGCCTCCGGGATGTCGCGCCGCTCTACTCGGCCGTCACGACGGTCACTTCACCGATTCCGAGGGCCTGGACGGGCTCCTTGATCTGCTCGGCGTCGCCCACCAGGACCGTCACCAGCCGGTCCACCGGGAAGGCGTTCACGACGGCCGCCGTGGCCTCCACGGTGCCCGTCGCGGCCAGCTGCTGATACAGCGTCGCCTGGTAGTCGTCGGGCAGGAACTGCTCGACCTGGTCCGCGAGTGTGCTCGCCACGGCCGCCGCGGTCTCGAACTTGAGGGGCGCCACACCGACCAGGTTCTGCACGGCGACGTCCCGCTCCGCGTCGGTCAGACCCTCCGCCGCGAGGGTGCGGAGCACCTTCCACAGGTCGTCGAGCGCCGGACCCGTGTTCGGGGTGTCCACGGAGCCACTGATGGCGAGCATCGCCACGCCCGTGGTGCCCGCGGAGGACGACGGCGCGGCCCGCAGGACCTGGCCGAACGCCCGTACGCCGTAGGTGTATCCCTTCTCCTCGCGCAGGACCCGGTCCAGGCGCGAGGTGAGGGTGCCGCCGAGGCAGTAGGTGCCGAGCACCTGGGCGGGCCACACCCGGTCGTGCCGGTCGGCCCCCACACGGCCGATGAGCAGCTGCGTCTGGACGGCGCCGGGCCGGTCGACGATGATCACGCGGCCCGTGTCGTCGGCGCTCACCGGCGGCACCGGGCGGGGCTCGGCGGACGAGCCGGTCCAGGAGCCGAGCGTGTCGCCGAGCAGTTCGTCGACGTCGACGCCGGTGAGGTCACCGACGATGACCGCGGTCCCGGTCGCGGGGCGCACGTGCTTCTCGTAGAAGGCGCGCACGGCCGCCGAGTCGATGTTCTCGACGGTCTCCTCGGTGCCCTGCCGCGGGCGCGACATGCGCGAGGTCGACGGGAAGAGCTCCTTGGAGAGCTCCTTGGCGGCGCGGCGGGCCGGGTTGGCCGACTCGTGCGGGATCTCGTCCAGCCGGTTGCGCACCAGCCGCTCGACCTCGCTGTCCTCGAACGCCGGTGCCCGCAGGGCGTCGGCCAGCAGACCGAGCGCCTTGGGCAGGCGGGAGACGGGGACTTCGAGCGACAGACGCACGCCGGGGTGGTCCGCGTGCGCGTCGAGCGTGGCGCCGCAGCGCTCCAGCTCCGCGGCGAACTCCTCGGCGGAGTGCTTGTCCGTGCCCTCCGAGAAGGCCCGCGCCATGATGGTGGCGACGCCGTCCAGACCGGCCGGCTCGGCCTCCAGGGGCGCCGCGAGCAGCACCTCGACAGCGACGACCTGCTGACCGGGGCGGTGGCAGCGCAGCACCGTCAGACCGTTGTCCAGCGTGCCGCGCTCGGGGGCCGGGAATGCCCAGGGCTTGGCCTCGCCCGCCTGGGGCTGCGGGTGGAAATCCATGCTCGCGAGCTCGGTCACTTCGCCGACTCCTCGTCTTCGTCGGTGGTTTCGGCGGCCTGAGCGGCCTCGGCGATCGGCTCGTAGACGAGCACCGCGCGGTTGTCGGGGCGCAGCCGGGCCTTGGCGACCTCCTGGACCTCCTCGGCAGTGACGGCGAGGACGCGCTGCACGGCGGTCAGGGCGAGCTGTGGGTCGCCGAACAGGACGGCGAACCGGCACAGTTCGTCGGCGCGGCCCGCGACCGTGCCCAGCCGGTCCAGCCACTCGCGCTCCAGCTGGGCCTGCGCCCGCTCCATCTCCTCGGCGGTGGGGCCCTCCTCGGCGAACCGGGCGAGCTCCGCGTCGACGGCGGCCTCGATGACCGGGACCTCGACGTCGCCGGACGTCTTCACGTCGAGCCACCCGAGGGAGGGCGCTCCGGCGAGCCTGAGCAGGCCGAACCCGGCCGCGACGGCGGTGCGGTCGCGGCGGACCAGCCGGTTGTAGAGCCGGGACGACTCGCCGCCGCCGAGGACGGTGAGGGCCAGGTCGGCAGCGTCGCACGCGCGCGTGCCGTCCTCCGGGAGCCGGTAGGCGGCCATCAGGGCGCGCGCCGGGACCTCTTCCTCGACGACCTCGCGCAGCTGCTCGCCGATGACGTCGGGCAGCGAGCCGTCGCGCGGTGCGGGCTTGCCGTCGTGTCCGGGGATCGAACCGAAGTACTTCTCGACCCAGGCGAGCGTCTGCTGCGGATCGATGTCACCGACGACCGACAGGACCGCGTTGTTGGGCGCGTAGTACGTGCGGAAGAACGCGCGCGCGTCCTCCAGGGTCGCGGCGTCCAGGTCCGCCATCGACCCGATGGGGGTGTGGTGGTACGGGTGGCCCTCCGGGTACGCCAGCGCGGTCAGCTTCTCGAACGCGGTGCCGTACGGGACGTTGTCGTAGCGCTGACGACGCTCGTTCTTCACGACGTCCCGCTGGTTCTCCATCGACTCGTCGTCGAGCGCGGCGAGCAGCGAGCCCATGCGGTCGGCCTCCAGCCAGAGTGCGAGCTCCAGCTGGTGGGCGGGCATGGTCTCGAAGTAGTTGGTGCGCTCGAAGCTCGTCGTGCCGTTGAGGGAACCGCCGGCGCCCTGGACGAGCTCGAAGTGGCCGTTGCCGTGGACCTGCTTGGAGCCCTGGAACATCAGGTGCTCGAAGAGGTGAGCAAGTCCGGTACGGCCGTTGACCTCGTGGCGGGAGCCGACGTCGTACCAGAGGCACACCGCCGCGACCGGGGTCAGGTGGTCCTCGGAGAGCACCACGCGCAGGCCGTTGGCCAGGCGGTGCTCGGTCGCTGTCAGGCCGCCGGAGCCTGCCTCGGCTGTGGCCGTGTGACCCATGGGCATGTACGTCCCTTCGATCGCGGAAAACTGCCTTTTCCTGTCGGTCCTGCCACTGTATGCAAGCGCGCGGAAAGCTGGCGAAGTTCCCGCACCCCGTACGCCGAGAGCGAGACTCACGTGTACTACGGTCCCTGCCGGGCGAGTCGGCGGGACACGCCGCGGACGGAAACCCCGCTGTGCCGTGGGCAGGTCTCCCCGCGCGCCTCGGACGCGGCCCGGAACTCGGCGAGGGCAGGTCCGGGAACCGGTCGTGGACAGGTACGGGGACCGTCGTGGACAGGTCCGGTGATTGTCTTCGCGCGGGCCGGGGACTCGTCACCGACCAGGTCCGCGGCCTGTCGCGGAACGCGGCCGGGACCCTCCGCGGACCGGGTCCGGGACCTGTCACGGAAGGGTCGCGAGACCCGCTACGGACGGGTCGCGGTCCACGTTGTCAGTGGGGCGGTCCACAATGGTCCGCGTCAGATCCCGTTCATGCCCCGGCAGAGACTGTGAAGGAGCCGCAGCAGCGATGGCCCGCCGCAGCACGAAGACCCCGCCGCCCGACGACTCGTACGAGGAGAAGATCCTCGACATCGACGTCGTGGACGAGATGCAGGGCTCCTTCCTTGAGTACGCGTACTCGGTCATCTACTCGCGAGCCCTGCCGGACGCCCGGGACGGGCTCAAGCCCGTGCACCGCCGCATCGTCTACCAGATGAACGAGATGGGCCTGCGCCCCGACCGCGGCTACGTGAAGTGCGCCCGCGTCGTCGGCGAGGTCATGGGTAAGCTCCACCCGCACGGCGACGCGTCGATCTACGACGCGCTGGTGCGTCTGGCCCAGCCCTTCTCGATGCGCCTGCCGCTGGTCGACGGCCACGGCAACTTCGGCTCGCTGGGCAACGACGACCCGCCGGCCGCGATGCGTTACACCGAGTGCCGGATGGCCGACGCCACGTCACTGATGACCGAGTCCATCGACGAGGACACGGTCGATTTCACGCCGAACTACGACGGCCAGGAGCAGGAGCCCGGGGTCCTCCCCGCCGCGTATCCGAACCTCCTGGTCAACGGCTCGCAGGGCATCGCCGTCGGCATGGCCACCAACATGCCGCCGCACAACCTCGGCGAGGTGATCGCCGCCGCCCGGCACCTGATCCGCCACCCCGGCGCCGACCTCGACACGCTGATGAAGTACGTCCCGGGCCCCGACCTGCCCACGGGCGGCCGGATCGTCGGCCTCTCCGGCATCCGGGACGCGTACGAGAACGGCCGGGGCACCTTCAAGATCCGCGCCACGGTCTCCGTGGAGAACGTGACCGCGCGCCGCAAGGGCCTCGTCGTCACCGAACTGCCCTTCACCGTCGGCCCGGAGAAGGTGATCTCGAAGATCAAGGACCTGGTCGGCTCCAAGAAGCTCCAGGGCATCGCGGACGTCAAGGACCTCACCGACCGTGCGCACGGACTGCGGCTGGTCATCGAGGTCAAGAACGGCTTCGTGCCGGAGGCCGTCCTCGAACAGCTCTACAAGCTGACGCCGATGGAGGAGTCCTTCGGCATCAACAACGTGGCGCTGGTGGACGGTCAGCCGCTCACCCTGGGCCTCAAGGAGCTCCTGGAGGTCTACCTCGACCACCGCTTCGAGGTCGTCCGCCGTCGCAGCGAGTTCCGTCGCGGCAAGAAGCGCGACCGGCTGCACCTGGTCGAGGGGCTCCTCGTCGCCCTGCTGGACATCGACGAGGTCATCCGCCTCATCCGCTCCAGCGAGAACTCCGCGCAGGCCAAGGAGCGCCTGATCGAGCGGTTCTCGCTCTCCGAGGTGCAGACGCAGTACATCCTCGACACGCCGCTGCGCCGGCTCACCAAGTTCGACCGCATCGAGCTGGAGTCGGAGCGCGACCGGCTGAACGGCGAGATCGACGAACTGACCGGGATCCTGGAGTCGGACACGGAGCTGCGCAAGCTCGTCTCCGCCGAACTGGCCGCGGTCGCCAAGAAGTTCGGCACCGACCGGCGCACCGTGCTCCTCGAGTCCGCGGGCACGCCCGCCACGGCGGTCCCGCTCCAGGTGGCGGACGACCCCTGCCGGGTGCTGCTGTCCTCCACGGGCCTGCTGGCCCGCACGGCGAACGGCGAAGCGTTCGCGGACGACGCGGAGGCCCGGCGCACCAAGCACGACGTGATCGTCTCCGCGGTGCCCGCGACCGCGCTCGGCGAGGTGGGCGTGGTCACGTCCTTGGGCCGCCTCCTGCGCCTGAACGTGATCGACCTCCCGCAACTGCCGGAGACGGCCACGGCGCCCAATCTCTCCGGAGGCGCGCCCATCTCGGAGTTCCTGTCCTCCCTCGAGACGGACGAGACGGTGGTGTGCCTGACGACGCTCGACGAGTCGTCACCGGGACTGGCCATCGGCACGGAACAGGGCGTCGTCAAGCGTGTGGTCCCCGACTACCCCTCGAACAAGGAGGAGTTGGAGGTCATCACGCTCAAGGACGGCGACCGCATCGTCGGCGCCGCGGAGCTGCGCACCGGCGAGGAGGACCTCGTCTTCATCACGGACGACGCCCAGCTGCTCCGCTACCAGGCCTCGCAGGTCCGCCCGCAGGGCCGGGCCGCGGGCGGCATGGCGGGCATCAAGCTCACCGACGGCGCCAAGGTGATCTCCTTCACCGCCGTCGACCCCGCGGTCGACGCGGTGGTGTTCACGGTCGCGGGTTCCCGCGGCACCCTGGACGACTCCGTCCAGACCACGGCCAAGCTCACCCCGTTCGACCAGTACCCGCGCAAGGGCCGCGCCACGGGTGGTGTGCGCTGCCAGCGGTTCCTGAAGGGCGAGGACTGCCTGTCGCTGGCCTGGGCCGGCGCGACGCCCGCTCGGGCCGCGCAGAAGAACGGCACACCGGTCGAGCTGCCGGACGTCGACCCGCGCCGCGACGGCTCGGGCGTGTCCCTCGCGAAGACGGTGGCCGTGGTGGCGGGCCCGGTGTAGTCCGCCGGCCCTCTCGCCTCAGAGGCCAGGGGCCCTGACCGCCGCGGTCTCAGCGGTCGGGCTCCGGGTCGTCGGGGGCCCGTACGTAGCGGAGGACGCCCCACATGCTGTGCTCGTCGGCGTGTGGGGCGTCCTCCTTGCATGCCTCCAGCTCCTTGGCCAGAGCCGCCGCGTCGATGCCGGAGCCGATCAGGACGAGCTGGGTGAGGCGTTCCTCGGCGCGGCCCCAGGGTTCCGGGTAGAAGCGCAGGAACCTTCCGACGGCGTGGACGGCGTAACGGTTGGCGGTGTCCTGCACGCCGAAGTCGACGTACCCCTTGATGCGGTAGAGACCCTCCGGCCGGCTGTCGAGGAAGGCCATCAGCCTCCGCGGGTCGAGCGGCACCTCGGAGCTGAAGGAGACGGAGTCGTAGGCAGCGTGCAGATGACCGGTGTGACCGGGCGCCGCGTGCCCGTGGCCGTCCTGTCCCTCCTCGCGCTCCTGCCCGTGCTCGCCCTGGTCGTGCAGATCGTCGAAGGACAGCTGTCCGATGCGTTCCTCGCTCGGCCGGCAGTCGAAGAGGAACTCCGGATCGACACGACCGTACGTGGCGGGGACGACGGCGGCGCGGCCGGCGAGTTGCCGGACGGTGCGGAGCACTCGTTCGCCGTCGGCGGCGCGGTCGACCTTGTTGACGACGACGAGGTCGGCGATGCCGAGGTGCCGGTCGATCTCGGGATGCCGTTCCCGGGTGGAGTCGAACTCGGCCGCGTCGACGACCTCGACGAGCCCCCCGTACACGATCCCCGGGTGCTCGCTGGCAAGCACCATCCGCACCAGTTCCTGGGGCTCGGCCAGTCCGCTCGCCTCGATGACGATGACGTCGACACGCGCCGAGGGCTGGGCCAGCCGTGTCAGGTACTGGTCGAGCTCGTCGGCGTCGACGGCGCAGCAGAGGCACCCGTTGCCCAGTGAGACGGTCGAGTCGCCCAGCGCCCCGGCCACCGCCATGGCATCGATCTCGATCGCCCCGAAGTCGTTGACGACGGCCGCGATACGGCTGCCGCCGCTGCGGTGCAGGAGGTGGTTGAGCAGCGTGGTCTTGCCCGAGCCGAGAAACCCGGCGAGCACGACGACGGGAATCTGCCCGGGCACACCCTGCGCGTTCGGGGGACGCTCGGGACTGGACGGCTGGTTCAACGGGCGACCTCTTTCACACCGGTACGTGCACCGGCTCGCGGACCGGCTCCCGTACGAGCACGGCTCACACACCGGCACGCGTACGGACAATCAATGCCGACCCAGCATACGAGTGGGGGGAAACGCCCCGAAGTGAACGATTGTTAGCGGCGCTCACGGGGCACACGTTGGACATGGCGCCGGGACACACGACCCGCACTTCCCTCCGTGCGCCTCCTCTCCGCCTCCCTGCCGATCAGAGCCGCTCGGCAACACTGGGAGACGGCAAGCGCGCCGCCCACCGCTCGCCGGTCCGCTCCCTGTCGCCCCACCACCGACGACCGGCGTAAGGTCGCCTGATTCGGGGGTTGACATGACCACACAGAACTTTGGGGCGCGGAGCTCGGGCTCTGCCGTGACGGCAGGGCTCGCCTTCGCGGCCGGCGCCCTCATGGTCCTGGCCCTCCAGCAACGGCGCCTGGAAGCCCTCCGTCTACGGGTCGCGCAGGGGGAACAGGCCGACGGAAGGAACGCGAGGCTCGCGGAGCAGCAGCGCTTCCAGACGTATCTGCTCGACAAGGCTCTCGGAGATCCGGACCTCGCCGAGGTGCTCAGCACCATCGACGAACTGGACCCGGTCCGGCGGCGTCAGTACCTCTTCGCCAACGCGCTGTACACGAACGCCCTGCGTGCATACCGGGCCGGAGACGTCGACCGGGACGAGTTGCGCGGCCATCTCAGGGTGATCTGCCAGAGCACGATCTTTCGCGACTACTGGGACGCCACCCGCCACCATCGCGCAAGCCTCAAGAAGACCTCGCAGGAGGCGCGCGTGGGCCGAATGACGGACGCCCTCATACGCGATCTGGACCAATCGGACACGGAGGAGTGGTGGGTGGTGGGTGAGCCACCGACGGAACGGGACTGATGTTTGGGGCGTGAACAAGCAGTCGCCGTAGGCCAGTTGGCCTAGCAGGGTCAAAGGTTTAAGCCGTTAAACTCTCGGCTACTGTGTCCCCGTTTTCACCGTCTAAACTTGAGGACCGGGATCACCTTGAAAATCCTGCGCCGCATTGGCGCGTCTCCACGCGAGCGAGGCAGCCTGTCGGGTGAGACGTGCCCCGACATCTTCGAGCTCAGCGACGGGAACTTCGCCGTCATCGGCACCGAGGCGACAGCGACGCTCGACACCCAACTCCCCCATGACGCCGCTCGCGCGGACTACGAGCGCATCGTCGTCATCAGCCGGGAAACACTCATCCGCGCGAAGGCGGACATCCCCGACAGTTGAAACGGGCTCAGGGCCATCGCAGGACCCGCCCGCGGTCCGTCGAGATCCATCGGTCACCCCGACCCTTCTCCGGACCGCGGCCACGAGACTGGGCCCGCACCCCGCCATCTCACGAGCCCCGCGGACATCCCCACCGCCGGCGGCCCGAGCGACGCCGACGCTCACCGCGCACCGTGCCGCTCGACACGAGCTTCCCGAGGTCCAGCACCGACCGGTGCTGGACCTCTCGCGTGCCAGGACCTGCCGCTTCTCGCGCCGCCACGGAGCGACGCAGCCACGATCCCGGGCACCATCGGACGGGCGCCTACACGGCTTCCGGCACGGCCGCCGGCGCCCCCGGCCCCACATACCGTGCCGCCGGGCGGATGATCTTCGAGTCCTCCGACTGTTCCAGGATGTTGGCGCTCCAGCCGACCACGCGGGCGGCGGCGAAGGTCGGGGTGAACATCTCCCGGGGCAGGCCGCAGAGTTCCATGACCACGCCCGCGTAGAACTCCACGTTCGTGTGCAGTTCCCGGCCCGGCTTGAGCTCGGCGAGGATCGCTTCCACCTGGCGTTCGACCTCGACGGCGAAGTCGACCAGCGGGCCGCCGAAGGACTGCGCGATGCCCCGGAGCATGCGCGAGCGGGGATCCTCCGTGCGGTAGACCGGGTGCCCGAATCCCATGATGCGATCGCCGGCCAGGACGCGTTCACGGATCCACGGGTCGACGCGCTCGGGGGTGCCGATCGCGTCGAGGGTGTCCAGGGCCCTGCTGGGAGCACCGCCGTGGAGGGGTCCGGACAGGGCACCGACCGCTCCCACGAGGCACGCCGCCACGTCCGCTCCCGTGGACGCGATCACGCGTGCCGTGAAGGTTGATGCATTGAAACCGTGGTCAATGGTTGAGATGAGGTATTGCTCGACCGCACGAGCCCGCCCGGCATCGGGTTCGGAGCCCGTCAACATGTACAGATAGTTGGCGGCGTACCCGAGGTCCTCGCGCGGCTCCACCGGGTCCAGGCCCTGGCCGAGGCGGTACAGCGCGGTGAGCAGTGTCGGGACGGCCGCGGTGACCGTGAGCGTGTCCGCGAGACGCCGCTCGGCGTCGATGTCGTACACGGGCCGGAATCCGGCTGCCGCACCGAGGAGCGACAGCGCCGTACGCAGCCCGGCGAGCGGTCCCGAGAGGCGCGTCGCCGCCGCGATGGCGGGCAGCGCGGCGCGGACCTCGTCCGGCAGTCGGCGCAGCCGTGCCGTCCGCGCGGTGAACGCCGCACGCTGTGCCGCGTCGGGCAGTTCGCCGTGGACGAGCAGATGCCAGACGTCCTCGAAGCCGCGGGTCTGCGCGAGTTCGACGGCCGAGTACTGGCGGTAGTGGTAGAAGCCCTCCAGCCCCCTGACGTCACCCAGTCGGGTGTCGGTGACGACGACGCCCGCGAGTCCTCGCGGTACGTCGACGGAGGTGGTGGACGCGGCCCGGTTGATCGGCATGTTTCCTCCCTGGACTTGACTCGACTTTCCATGCTTGACTCAATCACTGTCAATATTGATTCGATCAATACGCTGATCCATGGATACGGTGGCGCCATGAGGGATCGAGAAGCGGCTGCGTCCGGGCACGAGGGCCGACGGCTCAGCACCAAGGAGACCGCCGAGCTGCTCGGCGTGAAGCCCGAGACCGTGTACGCCTATGTGAGCCGCGGCCAGCTGAGCAGCCGGCGCGAACCGGCCGGCCGCGGCAGCACCTTCGACGCCAAGGAGGTGGAGGCGCTCGCGCGCCGCAACAGGCGTGACAGCGGGGCGAGTTCGAGCACGGGCGACGAGTTGTCCGTGCGCACCCGCATCACCCTCATCGACAAGGACCGGTACTACTTCCGCGGGGTCGACGCGACGGAGTTGGCCGCGGCGTACTCCTACGAGGAGATCACCGAGTGGCTCTGGACGGGACAGCTGCGCCCGGGTGTCACGTTCACCGCCCCTGAGACGTCCGTCGCCGTCGCGCGTCGCGCCGTGGACGCGCTGCCCGAGCACAGCGGCCCGACCGACCGGCTGCGCGTGGCGGCGATCGCCGCTGCCGCCGCCGATCCACTGCGCTTCGACCTCACCGAGAACGCCGTCCTGGGCACCGGACGGACCCTGATCCCCACTCTCGTGGCGGCCCTTCCGCCCCTGCGTCACGACCACCGCGACGAGGGCCCGCTCGCCCACCGCCTGTGGGGCCGGCTGACCGGACGTACACCGGACGACGCGTCACTTCGTGTGTTGGACACGGCACTTGGCCTGCTCGTGGACCACGACCTCGCCGCCTCGACCCTGGCGGTCCGGGTCGCGGCGTCGGCCCGCGCCCACGCGTACGCCGCGGTGTCGGCGGGCCTCGGCGCACTCGAGGGCCCCCTTCACGGCGCGGCCAGCAGACTCGCCCACCGGATGCTCCTCGACGTCCTGGACCGGGGCACGGCCGCTCCCGTCGTCGCCGACGAACTGCGCGCCGGGCGCCGTGTCCCCGGGCTCGGTCACCGGCTCTACCCCGGCGAGGACCCCCGTGCTCGTGCTCTGTTCGCCCTGCTGGAGGACGTCCCCGCCGCCGGACCCGCGCTGGCGGCGGCCCGGGACGTCGTGACGACCACGGCCCGTCACGCGCCCCTGCACGCCAATGTCGACCTGGCGCTGGCCGTCCTCACCGTCTCGTCCGGGATGTCGGCCTCCGCAGGGGAGACGGTGTTCGCCGTCGCCCGCACGGCGGGCTGGATCGCCCACACCCTGGAGGAGTACGCGGAGCGCCCCCTGCGCATGCGCCCGAGCGGCCGGTACGTGGGGGAACGCCCTCCGCAGCCGCTTCCCCGCTAGGAGATGCGCTCCCGTCCCGGTCCGCACGCCCTCGCGTGCGCCTGAACGACCCCAAGTGCGCCCCCATCGGCGGGGCCGGAAGTCGCCCCGGCTCAAGTCAGGTTAGGCTCACCTCTGTGAGTATGTGCACGACCGCGTCGCGGCACCTCGACGAGCCCCTCGCGGGGACCGCGGCCACCGCGAGGACATGGCTGCTGATCGAACAGCCCGGCCCCTGGGGTGCGAAGGCGCTCACTTCGAGCCACCTGGACCCCACGATCGGGCGTGCCCTCGAAGCAGCCGCGAAAGGCACGGGCGTGCGGATCGCGCTGATCCGCCGCCCCGGACGGCACGCCGACTGCGGGACGCTCGCGGAGCGCCATGTGTACGTGGCGCACACCGCTCCCGGAAACGTGTGGCTGCACAGCGCCATGACGACCGATCCCGAGCACCTGCTCGACCTCGACTTCGCCGCCCTCGGCATGGGCGACAGCCACACCTTCGACAGTGTTCTCCAGGGCGCGCCGCACACGGGCGACCCGCTCGCGCTCGTCTGCACCAACGGCAAGCGCGACCGCTGCTGCGCTCTGCTGGGACGCCCCCTCGCCGCCGAACTCGCCCTGTCCGGCGCGGCGGGCGTCTGGGAGGTCACCCATCTGGGCGGACACCGCTTCTCGCCGACCGTGCTCGTCCTGCCGTACGGATACGCGTACGGCCGCGCCGAGGCGCACGCCGTCAAGGAGATCGTCCAGGGCGCCCGGGAGGGCCGGATCGTCACCGAGGGCTGCCGCGGGAACTCCGCGTGGGAGCGGCCGGGCCAGGCGGCCGAGCTGGCCGTGCGCACGGCGGTGGGAGAGCACGCGGCCGAGGCCCTGACCGTGATCCGCACGGAAGGCGCCGCTCCCCGCTGGGAGGTCACCGTCGCGCACACGGACGGACGTCTGTGGCGTGTCTTCGTCGCGCAGGGCGCCGCGCTGCCGCCGCGTCCGGAGAGCTGCGGTTCGGTGCTGGGCTCGCCCGCCCGGATGGACGTCGTGGCGGTGCGGGCGATGGGGCGGGCGACCGTCGCGGTGGCCTGCTGACGCCGGGCAGACGCACTCGCCGGCGCTCGCCGGCCTCGTACCGGGGCTCCGTGCCCCGGTCCCCACGACTCCCCCACCGGACGATCAAGAGATCCGCGCCACACTTCCTTCGGCCGGGTGCGCCCGCCCCCGTACCGTCATAGCCATGAGCCCCACTCCCCCCGCACGACGACTGCGCCTCGGTCTGCCGCGGCGGGTGTTCTCGCAGGTGCTGCTGATGCAGGTGGCGATCGCCGCGGGAGTCGCCGTCCTCGCCACCGGGCTGTTCCTCGCACCGCTCAGCGCGCAGCTCGACGACCAGGCGATGCGCCGCGCGCTGGCGATCGCGCAGACCACGGCGGCTCAGCCGCAGATCGCCGACGATCTCCGCACCACACGGCCGTCCGCGGCCGGCCCGGTGCAGGCCGAGGCGGAGCGGATCCGGATGGCCAGTGAGGCCGAGTACATCGTGGTGATGGACATGCAGGGCATCCGGTGGTCGCACACCGATCCCTCGGAGATCGGCCGGAAGGTCTCCACGGACCCCCGCCAGGCGCTGCGCGGCGAGGACGTCATGGAGATCGACACGGGCACCCTGGGCCGCTCCGCGCGGGGCAAGGTCCCGCTGCGCGACGCCCACGGGAAGATCATCGGTGCGGTCTCGGTCGGCATCAAGTACGACAGTGTGCGAGCGCGGCTGATCGACGCGATCCCGGGTCTGTTCGCGTACGCGGGCGGGGCGATGGCCGTAGGCGCGCTGGCCGCCTATCTGATCTCGCGGAGGGTTCAGCGACAGACACGTGATCTGGCCTTCTCCGACATCTCGGCACTGCTCGCGGAGCGCGAGGCCATGCTGCACGGCATCAGGGAGGGCGTGGTCGCGCTCGACGGCGCCGGCCGCGTACGCCTCCTCAACGACGAGGCGCAGCGTCTGCTGGGCCTCGGCTCGGAGGCCATCGGACGGTCCCTGGACGACGCGCTCGGCCCGGGACGCACGACCGACGTGCTCGCCGGGCGCGTGACCGGGACCGATCTGCTCACCGTCCGCGGCCAGCGCGTCCTGATCGCCAACCGGATGCCCACCGACGACGGCGGCGCCGTCGCCACCCTGCGCGACCGCACCGAGCTGGAGCAGCTCGGCCGGGAGCTCGACTCCACCCGCGGCCTGATCGACGCCCTGCGCGCCCAGGACCACGAGCACGCCAACCGCATGCACACGCTCCTCGGACTGCTCGAACTGGAGATGTACGACGACGCCGTCGACTTCGTCGGAGAGGTCGTCGGCGACCACAAGGTGACCGCGGAGCAGGTCACGGAGAAGGTCCACGACCCGCTCCTCGCGGCCCTCCTGGTCGGCAAGGCGACCGTGGCCGCCGAGCGGGGCGTGGCCCTGTGGATCTCGGACAGGACACTGTTGCCGGACCGTCTCGTCGACCCCAGGGGACTGGTCACCGTAGTCGGGAACCTCGTCGACAACGCGCTCGACGCCGTCGCGGGCAAGCCTCACGCGCGCGTGGAAGTGGAACTGCGTGCCGAGGGCCGCACCGCCGTGCTCCGCGTGCGGGACACCGGGCCCGGGATCCCGCAGGAACAGCGGGAACTGGTCTTCACGGACGGATGGACCACCAAGAAGCCCCCGGCGCACGGGAAGCGCGGCATCGGGCTCTCCCTGGTGCGCCGGCTGGCCGAGCGGCAGGGCGGCAGCGCGCGGATCGCCGACGCGGACGGCGGGGGCGCGGAGTTCACCGTGGTGCTGCCGGAGGCGCTGACCGAACCCCTGCCCGACGAGGCGGCCGGGCGGGCGGACGGCCCCGTCCCCGCACTGGCACCGCGGCTCGTACGGCAGTCCCCGTCCCCCGAGGCCGCCGCCGGCCCTGGAGTCACCGCCGCCCCGGACGCCGAGGAGGAGTCGCGATGATCGAGGTACTGGTCGTGGACGACGACACCCGGGTCGCGCGGGTCAACGCCGCCTACGTCGGGAAGGTGCCCGGCTTCCACGTCGCGGGCGAGGCGCACAGCGCGGCGGAGGCCCTGAGCCGGATGGAGGCGCTGCCCCGGGTGGACCTGGTCCTCATGGACCACTACCTGCCGGACGACACGGGTCTCGCCGTCGTCCGGGAGATGCGGCGCCGCGGCCACCAGACCGACGTGATCATGGTGACCGCGGCCCGGGACATCTCGACCGTGCAGGCCGCGATGCGACAGGGCGCCCTCCAGTACCTGGTCAAGCCGTTCGCCTTCGCGGGGCTGCGCGCCAAGCTGGAGGCCTACGCAGCCCTGCGGCGCACCCTGGACGGCGGCGGTGAGGCCGAGCAGCGCGAGGTGGACCGAATCTTCGGCGCGCTGTCCGCGGGCGCGGAGCCGGATCTGCCCAAGGGGCACTCCCCCTCGACCGCGGAGCTGGTGCGCCGCGCGCTGGTGAACGCGGAGGGGCCCCTGTCGGCCCAGGAGGTCGCCGACGAGACCGGGCTGAGCCGGCAGACCGCGCAGCGCTATCTGAAGCTTCTGGAGCGCACCGGGCGGGCCAGGCTGACCCTCAAGTACGGCGACGCGGGCCGCCCGGAGCATCGCTACGTCTGGGCGACCCGCGTCTGAGCTGCGTGCGTCGGCGGATCAGCCCGCGGCCTTCTTCACGAACTCGGTGGTGTACGTCTTGCTCAGGTCCACATCGGCGTTCTTGATGTTGGGGTTGAACGCCTTGAGGACCTTCTCGACGGTCTCGGGACCGTTCTCGGGCATCACGCCGTCCTTGGTGAACATCGGCAGCGTGCTCTGGATCGCGCCCGCGTACAGCGTCTTGTTGCCCTGCGAGTAGTCGGCGGGCATCTTGTCGGCGATGTCCGCGGCGCTGTGCGTGGACATCCACTTGAGGGTCTTCACGAAGGCGTTGGCCAGCTTCTGGACCGTGTCCTTGTGGCTGTTCACCCAGTCCGTCTGCATGTACAGACTCGACGAGGGGTACGGTCCGCCGAGCGCCTCCTGGGAGCCCTTCGGCGTCCGCATGTCGATGAGCACCTTGCCGAGGTTCTTCTCCATGACCGTGGCGACGGTGGGGTCGGTCGTCATGCCGCCGTCGATGGCGCCCTTCTGGAGGGCGGAGATGAACGTGGGGCCGGCGCCGACAGCGACGGGCGTGAACTCGCTGACCTGCACGCCGTTCTTGACCGCGAGGTACTTGGTGAGGAAGTCCGTCGAGGAGCCCAGACCGGTGATGCCGAGCTTCCTGCCCTTGAAGTCCTTGGGCGAAGTGATGTCGTCCTTGCGCTTGTCGGAGACGATCTCCACCTCGCCGGGCGCGTGCGAGAACTGCACGACGGACTCCACGGACTTGCCCTTGGTCTGCAGGTCGAGGGTGTGGTCGTAGAAGCCGACGGCTCCCTGCACCTGACCGGAGACGAGGGCGGTCTCGGCCTGAACGCCGGCGGGCTCGCTCAGGAGTTGGACATCCAAACCCTCCTCCTTGAAGTAGCCGAGCCGCTGCGTGAGCATCGCCGGCAGGTAGATGACCTTGTCCAGTCCACCGACCATGATCTTGACGTGCTCACCGCCGCCACCTCCGTTGTCGCCGGAGTCGGCCGTCGTGCTCGCCGCGTCGTTGGCGCATGCGGTGAGCGAGGTGAGAGCGAGCAGGCCGGCGGCTGCCAGGGCGGAGTATCTGGCGGTCTTGCGCATGGTGGTTCACGTCCTTGTGAGAGAAGAGCGGGTGCGGTGCGCGGGTGCGACGGGTTCAGCGGTCGGAGTCCGACGGCTTCCAGCGGAAGATGCGGCGCTCGGCGAAGGTGAGCAGTCCCTCGGCCAGCAGGGCGACGACGGCGAGGATGACCATCGCGGCATAGACACCGGCGGCGTTGAACGTGCCCTGCGACTGCGCGACGAGCAGGCCGATGCCCTTGGTCGCGCCGATGTACTCGCCGACGATCGCGCCGATGAGCGCGAAACCGAAACTGACGTGCAGGCTGGTGAAGATCCACGAGGTGGCGGACGGGATGACGACCTGGAGCGTCACCCTGCGGTCACTGGCCCCGAGAATGCGGGCGTTGGCCACCAGGTTGCGGTCGACCTCCCGCGCGCCCTGGAAGGCGTTGAAGAAGACGGGGAAGAAGACGAGGACCACGGCCGACGCCACCTTGGAGGCCGGCCCGAGTCCGAACCAGATCACGAAGATGGGTGCGAGGACGATCCTGGGTATGGAGTTGAGCACCTTGATGTAGGGCCCCAGGACGTCGGCGAGGAACGTGATCCGGCCCAGCGCGATGCCGAAGACGACACCGGCGACCACTCCTATGATCCAGCCGAGCAACGCCTCGTGGAGCGTGAACCAGATCTGTTCGCCGAGCGAGCCGAGCGCCGTGCCATGGGTCGTCCACGTGTAGATCTGGTCCCAGATCTTCGATGGCATCGAGAAGTTGAACGGATCGATGACCTTGGCCCGGGAGAGCCCCTCCCACAGGCCGAGCACGGCGACCAGGAGCAGCGCGCGGGCGGCGGTCACGACGATCTTGCGGCGGCGAGCGGCCCGCGCGCGGGAATGCGTACGGTCCTGCTTGGCGGGCTCGGCGTCCCTCGGGGCGACGACCGTCTCGGGAAGGGTGTCAGGCGACATGGGCCGCGCCCCTCTCCCGGGTGATGCGGACCTCTTCGCCCAGCGACTCCCAGATCTCGCGGTAGATCTCGATGAACCGCGGCTCCAGGCGCACCGACTCGACCTTGCGCGGGCGCGGCAGGTCGATGTCGAAGACGTGCTTCACGGTCGCGGGGCCGGCGGTCATGACGACAACCTTGTCCGCGAGCGCGATGGACTCCTCCAGGTCGTGGGTGACGAAGACGACCGAGGCGCCGGTGCCCTCCCAGAGTTCCAGCAGTTCGTCCGACATGAGCGCCCTGGTCTGCACGTCGAGCGCCGAGAAGGGCTCGTCCATCAGCAGGATCTCGGGGTCGTTGACGAAGGTGGCGGCGAGGGCGACGCGCTTGCGCTGACCGCCGGAGAGCTGGTGGGGATAGCGGTCCTCGAAGGCCGCGAGCCCGACTCGGGCCAGCCATTCCCGGGCCCGCTGCTTCGCCTCCGACTTGGGCACGCCCCGGAAGCGGGGGCCGGCCATCACGTTCGACAGGACCGTGCGCCAGGGGAAGGTGGCGTCCTGCTGGAAGACGAAACCGACCTTGTCGCCGACGCCCGCGACGGGCTCCCCGGCGACCAGGACCTCGCCCTCGGTGGGCTCTTCCAGTCCGCTGACCAGGGTCAGCGTGGTGGACTTCCCGCAGCCGGTGGGGCCGACGACGGCGACGAACTCGCCCCGGCCGACCGTGAGGTCCAGCTCCCTGACCGCCGTGTGCAGACCCCCCGACGGCGTCTTGAAGATCTTGCTCGCGCCCCGCAGCTCGATGGCGGGGCTGATGTCTGTGCTCATGGCCCGGGACCGTAGGTGTGGCGGGAGCCACAGCATCAGTCTTCTGGGCGCAAGGCCTTCTTCTGCTTGCAAGAGTCTGTTGTGCTCATTTTGCTCGCGCTACAACAGCGGAGCCGAAACACGGGCTTGACGCCCGCCAGGCCTTGAGGGAAAGAGGCCCGATGATTGACGTCCTGGTCGTGGACGACGACTTCCGCGTCGCCGAGATCAACGCGAAGTACGTGGGGAAGGTTCCCGGATTCCGGGTGACCGCCCGCGCGCACAGTGCTGCCCAGGCGCTGGCCGCGGTCGAACGCGCGCCCGTCGACCTGGTGCTGCTGGACCACTACTTGCCCGACCAGACGGGTCTGGAACTGGTCCACCGGATGCGCGAACGCGGCCATGGCACCGACGTCATCATGATCACCGCGGCCAGCGACGTGGTGACCGTGCAGGCCGCGATGCGTCTCGGTGCCCTGCACTATCTCGTCAAGCCGTTCACGTTCGCCGCCCTGCGCGCCCGTCTCGACTCGTACGCCGCCCTGCGCCGCACCGTGGACCGGGTGGGCGGGCAGGGTGTGGCGGGCCAGGAGCAGGTCGACCGGATCTTCGGTGCCCTGCGCACCACGCCCGTGCCGTCGTCACCAGGGCTGCCCAGCGGTCACTCCGAGCCGACCACCGACCTCATCTGCGACGTGCTGCACCGTGCGGACCATCCTCTGTCGGCTCACGAGGTGGCCGCCGAGACCGGCCTCAGCCGCTCCACGGCGCAGCGCTATCTGCGCCACCTCGAACAGGCCGGGCGCCTGAGCCTGTCGCTCAAGTACGGCGACACAGGCAGGCCGGAACACCGGTACGCGTGGGTGGCGCCCTAGACCCCGCACGTGCGGTCCGGAGCCGCCCGGCGGACGAGACTGGTGGACACGCCCGGCGGGCGGGGCCGGCGGACACACACGGACGGCGGGTGAGACGCGCGAGTGCATCGGTCGACGAGACGGTCGAATGCGGCGGCCGGGACGTCGCACGGACGCATCGCCGACGGGGGCGCGCGGACGCCCCGGCCGGCCCCGGCGGCAGCCGCCCTGGCCCCGAGGAGCCGGCAGGTACCGTCCCTGTTCGACGACGAGCAGCGGGTACGCCCCACCGGCGCCCTCAGACGGCCCCGGCGCCGGTGAGTGCCCGCACCTCGGTCTCCGCGTGCTTGGCCTCGTCCGGTTCCTCCGCCGACGTGACCGTGCCGAGCCAGCCCGCGAGGAATCCCAAGGGGATCGACACGAGCCCCGGGTTCTGCAGCGGGAAGTACTGGAAGTCCACGCCCGGGAACAGCGATTCGGGGCTCCCCGAGACCACGGGCGAGAGGACGACGAGCACCAGCGCGGGCACCAGGCCGCCGTATACGGCCCAGACCGCGCCGCGCGTGGTGAACGACCGCCAGAACAGCGAGTACAGCAGAACCGGCAGGTTCGCGGACGCCGCGACCGCGAAGGCGAGGCCCACCAGGAAGGCCACATTGAGGTCGCGAGCGAGCAGCCCCAGCGCGATCGCCACCACGCCGACGCCGACGGCAGCCGTCCGCGCCACGGCGACCTCGCTGCGCGGCTTGGCATGCCGACGCCGCAAGGACGTGTACAGGTCGTGGGCCACGGACGCCGAGGAGGCGAGCGTGATGCCGGCGACGACCGCCAGGATGGTCGCGAAGGCGATGGCGGCGACCACCGCGAAAAGAACCGTTCCACCCGTCGAGTCGGCGCCGCCGCCCAGGTCGAGCGCCAGGAGCGGGACCGCTGTGTTCCCCGCCGCGTTGGACGCGCGCACCGTCTCCGGACCCACGATCGCCGCGGCCCCGAAGCCCAGCACGATCGTCATCAGGTAGAAGCCACCGATGAGCCCGATCGACCAGACCACCGAACGCCGCGCAGCCCTGGCCGTCGGCACGGTGTAGAACCGGGCCAGGATGTGCGGCAGCCCGGCCGTGCCGAGGACCAGCGCGAGCCCCAGACTGATGAAGTCGAAGCGCGCGGTCCAGTCGCCGCCGTACTTCAGTCCGGGTGCGAGGAACGCCATGCCGTGCCCGCTGCGGTCCGCCGCCGAACGCAGCAGTTCATTGACATTCCCGTGGAACCGCGCCAGGACGAGCGCCGTCAGCGCGACGGCTCCCCCCAGCAACAGCACGGCCTTGACGATCTGAATCCATGTGGTGGCCCGCATGCCGCCCAGCGACACATAGATCACCATGAGCGCGCCGACGCCGATCACCGTCCAGTTCCGCGCGGCGTCGCTCGTGCCTCCCAACAGCAGTGCGACCAGGCTGCCCGCTCCCACCATCTGCGCCACGAGGTAGAGCACGGACACGGTCACCGAGGACGTTCCCGCCGCGATCCGTACCGGCCGCTCGCTCATCCGGGCCGCGACGACGTCGGCGAGCGTGAAACGCCCGCAGTTGCGCACCAGCTCGGCGACCAGGAACAGCACGACGAGCCACGCGACGAAGAACCCCACGACGTACAGCAGGCCGTCATAGCCGTACAGCGAGATCAGCCCCGTGACACCCAGGAAGGACGCCGCCGACATGTAATCACCTGAAATGGCAAAACCATTCTCCATCGGCGAGAACAACCGCCCGCCGACGTAGAACTCCTCCTCCGAACCATGCCTGTTGCGGCTCACCCACGTCGTGATCGCCAGCGTCACCGCCACGAACGCGCTGAACAGCAGCAGCGACAGCGTCTGATGGTTGCCGGTCACCGCTCACCGCCTCTGACGTGCCGGGTCAGCTCCTGCGTGTCCCAGCGGAGATCCAGCGCTGCCCGGTCCCGGCGCAGCCGCGCGTGGCGCGCGTAAGCCCATGCGAGCAGGAACGTCGTGAGGAACTGCCCGAGTCCCGCGAGCAATGCCACGTTCACCGCGCCGGCGACGGGCCGCGCCATGAACCCCGGCGCTGTCGTCGCCGTCACCACATAGGCCACGTACCAGGTGAAGAAGACGGCGACGGCCGGGATCACGAACCTCCGGTACCGGCTGCGCACTTCCTGGAACGCGGCGCTGCGCTGCACCTCCAGGTAGACGTCGGCCGCTCCGCCCGCGCGCGGTTCGTGCGGCGCGCGCGCCGCCGGCACCGCGGGTGCGGGCGCTCCCGTGCCGTCCAACTCACCCCAGCCGGAGGCGAGCGCGTCGTACCAGGGGTCGTCGAACCGGACCTCTCCGGTATCGCCGCCGTCGTGCTTCTCCACCGATCTCTCCTTGTCCGCGGGCCGATGTCGCCGCGTGCCCAAGGATGGGCAGATCGGGAAGATCCCGGACTCTTCTCTCCGTGCTCTTCACCCCATCAGGTGACTCAGTCCACCGGTGGACGGACGAGTCCCTTCCCGAAGGCGTAACGCACCGCCTGAGCACGGTCCTTCAGCCCCGTCTTCGCGAACAGGTTGTTGATGTGGGTCTTCACGGTGGCCGTGGAGACATGCAGCTTGCGGGCGATCTCCTGGTTGGTGAGCCCCTCGGCGATCAGCAGCAGCACCTCCGTCTCGCGCGCGGTCAGCCCGTCCGGTCCCTCCGCCGGCGGCAACGGCTCCGCTGCCGGCTCCGACAGCCGCTCCAGGAGCCGACGTTGGATGCTCGGCGAGAGCCCCGCGTCCCCCGACAGCACGCTCTCCACCGCCCGTACGATCTCGTCCCCGCCCGCGTCTTTGGTGAGATAGCCGCGCGCTCCCGCTCTCAACGCGGGAAACAGCGACTCGTCGTCCGCGTACGTCGTGAGGATGACCACCTGTGTGCCCGGGTACTCGGCCCGGATGCGGCGGGTGGCCTCCACACCGTCGCAACGGGGCATACGCAGGTCCATCAGCACGACGTCCGGGGCCAGTTCTGCGACCAGTGCCACAGCTTCGTCCCCGTCGCCCGCCGCTCCGACGACCTCGACCCCGGGCAACAGGCCCAGCAGCATCACAATGCCCTCGCGCACGACCGTCTGGTCGTCCGCCACCACGACCCGCGCCGGCTTCCTGCCCGCCTCCTCCGTCTCCGTCATACGGGCACCCTCAGCGTCACCACGAACCCCTCCTCCTCAGGTCCCGCCTCCAACGAGCCGCCCAGCAACTCGGCACGCTCCCGCATGCCCAGCAGACCGTACCCGGCTCCCGAGCCGCTGAGATCGCCCGGCGGGCCTCCCGAATCCCGTACGTCCAGCGTCACTTCGCTCTCGCCGTAGTCGAGATGCATGTGCACCTTGGCTCCCCGGGCGTGCTTGCGCACGTTCGTCAGGGCCTCCTGCGCGACCCTGCGCACAGCCTGCGAGGTCTCGGCGGACAACGGCTGCCGTTCGCCCGTCACAGTGACGTCCGCTCCGTCCGCCGTGGCGACGAGTTCACTGAGGAAGTCCTCCAGGGGGGACATCTCCCCTCGCAGAGCGGAGAGCGCCTGCCTGGTCTCCGCGAGCCCCTCCCGGGCCATCCCCCGCGCCGCCACGACCCGTTCGAGGATCGCGTCGCGGTCCGCGCCCCGCTCGATCAGCAGGCGGGCCGCTTCCAGATGCACGAGTTGCGCCGACAGACTGTGGGCCAGCACATCGTGGATCTCCCGCGCGATCCTCGTCCGCTCGGCCAGCGCCGCCGACTCCGCCTCGGCCGCTCGCGCCGCGCGCTCCTGCGCCAGCAGTCGCTGTGCGCTCCCTCGTGCCTCCGCGTCCAGGCGCAGCACATACCCGGCGAGGGCGAGTCCCGCCGTGGTGGCCGCGGTGGTCAGCCACACGTCGTCGTTGACCGCCGCGTACGCACTCAGCGCCACGGAGGTGACGGGCAGTGCCGCCGCGAGGGGCAGCCGCTCGATGGCGCTGACGGCGCAGCCGCACCACAGCACCAGGGCCGGCACTCGGAAGCCCACGCCATGCCCCAGCGTCGCGATCGCCAGCAACAGGGTCAGCAGTCCCACGGAAGGCAGCAGGCGGTGTTCGAGCGTGGTCCGCCAAAAGGCCCACAGCAGGAACACGCACACCATGATCCCTGCGATACCCGCAGCGATCTCCCACCCGCTCAGGCCCGCCTTCGTGAAGGTCGTCGCGATGAGGACGCCCAGGGCGACGATCCTCGAGACCCATCCGAGCACGCGCCTCGGCCTGGACACCCCGAGCTGCAGGAGCGCCTCGCGGGACGGCCACCGAGTCCAAGCGTTCTCGCTCACACGCGCTCCTTCCACGAGGCGGGCACGCCGTCACCGTACGCCGGGGTCTGCGTCTGCGTCGGGGCCAGGAGCTGGGTCCGCCAGGCCAGGAACCCGGCGCGGACCAGCAGAGTGGCGGCGAGGCCCAGCAGCAGCGCCGAGGACTCCTGATGCACGCCGAACAGCACGCCTGTCCCGAAGAGGCCGGCACGCAGAGCGATGCCCCCGATCCAGACGGCCACGCTGGCCTTGGTGCTCCGGCTCCACACCGAACCGTCCGGTTCCGTCCATATGCGCGTCGTCCACGCCCAGCCGGCACCGGTCGCCAGGGCCACCAGCAGCTCCGCGCCCAGCAGCACGATCGCCCCCGCTCGATGGTGCGGGTCGATCAGCCCGGGATTGCGCAGCGCCATGACCGCGAGGACGACAGGCACGATCCACCAGCGCCTGTCGTCGCTGATCCTGCGGGTGCGGAACTGGCGGCCGATCACCAGTGCGGCAACAGCGCAGATCAACAGAGCATCGACGAGCCCGGACATCGCGGCCTCCGTGGGCGAGGGGAAGCGACAGCGGGTGCTGTCGACGCCTTCGACGCTACGGAAATCTGCAGGTCAGCAGATCGGAGCCGGGGTGGATCCCGGGTGGATCTCCCACCACCTCTTACCTCCACCCACGGGTGGAGCCCCCACCGCCGGCACGGCCCGCGACAAACGCCCTTCGCCTCCTCCGCCCCTACCCAGCCCATACCTCTGGGGGGCGCCCCGGACCCCCATTCGGCCTGAACGGCTCGTCCTCAAACGCCGGACGGAATGAAGGGTGCCCCTCGGCTCCAGAGGTGTGCGTGCATCTGTGATGGACGCGACCGCACCCGCCCTCTCGCAGAAGGGGCTGCCGGTGAATCACATGCCCATTGCGGACAGCACCACGCACCCACCGAGGTCCCACCAGCCCCGTCCCGCACAATGGCTGCAACGGGCGGATCACCGGCACGGACCCGACCCACCCACCGGACAGACGGCGAGACGGCGAGACGGCCCAGCAGACAGCCCCGCCCCGCCCGCCCGCTACGCGTCGATCCGCGACCGGTCCAACGTCGCCGCCGAACTCGCGATGAACTCCTTGCGCGGAGCCACGTCGTTCCCCATCAACAGGTCAAACACCTGCTCGGACGCTTCGAGGTCGGAGATGTTGATGCGCCGCAGGGTCCGGTGGCGCGGATCCATCGTCGTCTCGGCCAGCTGGTCGGCGTCCATCTCGCCGAGACCCTTGTAGCGCTGGATCGAGTCCTTGTACCGGACGTTCTTGCGCTGGAGCTCCAGCAGCGTCTCCCGCAGCTCCCGGTCCGAGTAGGTGTACAGGTACTTGTCCTGGCCCTTCTTGGGCTGGCTGAGCTCGATCCGGTGCAGCGGCGGCACCGCCGCGAACACGCGCCCCGCCTCGACCATGGGCCTCATGTACCGCTGGAACAGCGTCAGCAGCAGAATCCGGATGTGCGCCCCGTCGACATCGGCGTCGACGAGCAGAATGATCTTCCCGTACCGCGCCGCGTCGATGTCGAAGGTCCGGCCCGACCCCGCCCCTATGACCTGGATGATCGCGCCGCACTCGGCGTTCTTCAGCATGTCCGTCACGGACGCCTTCTGAACGTTGAGGATCTTGCCGCGAATCGGCAGCAGCGCCTGGAACTCGGAGTTCCGCGCGAGCTTGGCGGTGCCGAGCGCGGAATCACCCTCGACGATGAACAGCTCACTGCGGTCCACGTCGTCACTGCGGCAGTCGGCGAGCTTGGCGGGCAGCGACGACGACTCCAGAGCCGTCTTGCGGCGCTGCGCGTCCTTGTGCTGACGGGCGGCGATCCGCGTACGGGCGGCAGCGACGGCCTTCTCGAGGACGACCCGGGCCTGCGCGGCGGCGTCCCGCTTCGTGGAGGTCAGGAACGCCTTGAGTTCCTTGCTGACGACGTTCGTCACGATCCGGCGGGCCGCGGAGGTGCCGAGGACCTCCTTGGTCTGCCCTTCGAACTGCGGCTCGGCGAGGCGCACGGTGACGACCGCGGTGAGCCCCTCCAGGGCGTCGTCCTTGACGATGTCGTCCTCGGCGACGCGCAGCAGCTTCTTGGCCCGCAGCACCTCATTGACGGTCTTCATGACGGCCTGCTCGAAGCCGGCCACGTGTGTGCCGCCCTTGGGGGTGGCGATGATGTTCACGAACGACTTCAGAGTCGTGTCGTACCCCGTGCCCCAGCGCAGCGCGACGTCGACGCCGAGCTCGCGCGTGACCTCGGTGGGCGTCATCTGGCCGTGCTCGTCGAGGACCGGGACGGTCTCCTTGAACGTGCCCTGGCCCGAGAAGCGGAGGACGTCGCAGACCGGCTTGTCGGTGGCGAGGTACTCGCAGAATTCACTGATGCCGCCGTCGAAGCGGAACGACTCCTCGCCCTTGCTGCCGCCCTCGCCGAGCCCGTACTCGTCACGGACGACGATGGTGAGGCCCGGCACCAGGAAGGCGGTCTGACGGGCGCGCTGGTGCAGGTTCTCGAGGGAGAGCTTGGCGTCCTTCAGGAAGATCTGCCGGTCGGCCCAGTAGCGCACGCGCGTGCCGGTGCGGGTCTTGGGGATGCGCTTGAGCTTGCGCAGCCCGCCCGTCGCGTCGAAGGCCGCTTCGGGCCCGTCCGCCTTGAACGTCCCCGGGGTACCCCGCCGGAAGCTCACCGCGTGGGTGTTGCCGCCGCGGTCGACCTCGACGTCGAGGCGGGCGGAGAGCGCGTTCACCACGGAGGCGCCCACACCGTGGAGGCCGCCGGAGGCCGCGTAGGAGCCGCCGCCGAACTTGCCGCCGGCGTGCAGCTTGGTCATGACGACCTCGACACCGGAGAGGCCGGTCTTGGGCTCCACGTCGACGGGGATGCCGCGGCCGTTGTCCCGCACCTCGACGGAGCCGTCGTCGTGCAGGACGACGTCGATGTGGTCGCAGTAGCCCCCGAGGGCTTCGTCGACGGAGTTGTCGATGATCTCCCAGAGGCAGTGCATCAGACCGCGACTGTCGGTCGATCCGATGTACATGCCCGGACGCTTGCGTACCGCTTCGAGCCCCTCAAGGACGAGCAGGTGCCGCGCGGTGTAGTTGGAACCGTCACGGTCTGCTCCGGTCAGCAGGGCTGTGGACGGCACGGACGTCTCGGCGGTCACGCGGTTCGCTCCTCGCTGAATTTCAGATGGGACCCATTTGGGTAAGGCCCCGGCTTCGGTCGCCGCTCAGAGGGTACCGAGGCCTGGTAGAGCCGATGTAACGCCACCCTCGCATGAACTCAGACTAGTCCAGAGTCGCATGCGTGTTCGATCCCTCGATTGAGTGAAGTACATATCACGTTCCCTTCCAGGCATGAACCATTTAGGCTCCGGGCACGTCCTCATGAACAACCGGCAACCCAGCCGGGAGGGCAGACCACCTGACAAACAGCGCGAACCCGTACGACACGAAGACTTGCGATACGGCTCATTCGCCGCCACCCGGCAGCAGACAGCCGCCCCGGAGAGAAATTTTCGAGGAAAAGCCACGAGCGGGAACGTTTTCGGCCTGGTTGGATGTTGACCCTGGTACGACAGCTCGTCGAGCTAGAGAAGAGGCGACGTGACTACTGTTCTGACCCCCGCGAGCCCACTGACGGCCGCTGACCGCTGCGACCGTTGCGGCGCCCAGGCATATCTGCGCGTCGTCCTCCTGAGCGGCGGAGAACTGCTCTTCTGCGCCCACCACGGTCGCAAGTTCGAGCCGGAACTCAAGAAGATCGCCGCCGAGATACAGGACGAGACGGAGCGGCTCACGACCGCTCCCGCAAGCGCCAACGAAGAAGAGCGCTGACACTTCGCGTCGACGACGAGTGAGTGCCGGCCCAGGCCGGACGTCGGGCGGCCACCCCCTGGACACAGGGAGTGGCCGCCCGAACTCGTAGCGCGCCGTCAGCGGCGCTTGCCGAGCACCCGTGCGACGTCCGCGACCCGCGTGTAGACGCCGGGGCTGCCAGGCTGCCCACAGCCGCTTCCCCAGGACACCAGGCCGATCAGCCTGCCCTGGGCGACCAGCGGCCCTCCGCTGTCCCCCTGGCAGGCGTCGTGGCCGCCTGTGGCCTCTCCGGCGCACAGCATCGACGCCGACCGGTACGTGCCTTCCTCGCCACCGGGGTAAGCCGCCTCACAGGCGCTGTCGGGGAGCACCTGCACCCCTGCGGCCCTCAGGCTGTGCGGATAGGTCCCGAAGCCCGTCGTGTCCCCCCAGCCGTAGACCTCCGCGTCCGTACCCGGCTGGTAGGCGGAATCCCCGGACGGAGCCATGCGGATGGCCGAGCTCTCGGGAAGCGGCGAGGCGAGTGTCACCACGCCGTAGTCCCCCGCGTTCGTATAGCTGTCGTAGTCCGGATTGACCCAGACGTCACGCACAGCGATCTCCTTGCCGCTGTCCGACAGCAGGTCGCCGCGGCCCGCGATGACCTTCAGATCGGTCACCTGCTGCGGCGGGGTCCCCAACACGTCCGCACCCAGGCAATGGGCCGCGGTCAGGACCTCGGACGGGCTGATCACCACTCCCCCGCAGAACTGTCCCGCCCGCGTACCCCCGAACCGGTCACGGCTGGACAGCGCCACCGTCCACGGACTCTTCGAGATCTCGACGGGATACCCGCCTATGACGACACTGTCGGCAGCGGCCGGGACGGGGGAAGCCAGTGGTATCACGGCCGCTGCGGCCACAAGGGCCAGCGCTGAGGCAAAAGGACGGCGCATGCGCGCTCCTCACTCTGGGATGGTCATGGGAAACCCAGGGTGATCCAGCAGCCGGAAGCACGCACTCCGCACAGACGCCGAGGGCCCGGCTCCCCCACGGGAGCCGGGCCCTCGATGACGTGGCGCCGAGGCCTAGTCGAGGTAGTCGCGCAGCACCTGGGAGCGCGACGGGTGACGCAGCTTCGACATCGTCTTGGACTCGATCTGGCGGATGCGCTCGCGCGTGACGCCGTACACCTTGCCGATCTCGTCGAGGGTCTTCGGCTGACCGTCGGTGAGACCGAATCGCATGGACACGACGCCCGCCTCGCGCTCGGACAGGGTGTCCAGCACGGAGTGCAGCTGCTCCTGCAGAAGCGTGAAGCTGACCGCGTCGGCCGGGACGACGGCCTCGGAGTCCTCGATGAGGTCACCGAACTCACTGTCGCCGTCCTCGCCCAGCGGGGTGTGCAGGGAAATGGGCTCGCGACCGTACTTCTGGACCTCGATGACCTTCTCAGGGGTCATGTCGAGCTCCTTGGCCAGCTCTTCCGGGGTGGGCTCGCGGCCCAGGTCCTGGAGCATCTGGCGCTGCACGCGGGCGAGCTTGTTGATGACCTCAACCATGTGCACCGGGATACGGATGGTGCGGGCCTGGTCGGCCATGGCGCGGGTGATCGCCTGACGGATCCACCAGGTGGCGTACGTGGAGAACTTGTAGCCCTTGGTGTAGTCGAACTTCTCGACCGCGCGGATCAGACCGAGGTTGCCCTCCTGGATGAGGTCCAGGAAGAGCATGCCGCGGCCGGTGTAGCGCTTGGCCAGGGAGACCACCAGACGGAGGTTGGCCTCCAGGAGGTGGTTCTTGGCGCGGCGGCCGTCCTCGGCGATGATCTCCAGCTCGCGCTTGAGCTTCGGGGCGAGCTTGTCCGCGTTGGCCAGCTTGTCCTCGGCGAACAGACCGGCCTCGATGCGCTTGGCGAGCTCGACCTCCTGCTCGGCGTTGAGCAGCGGGACCTTACCGATCTGCTTGAGGTAGTCCTTGACCGGGTCGGCGGTGGCACCGGCAGCGGCGACCTGCTGCGCGGGCGCGTCGTCCTCGTCCTCGTCGGACAGGACGAAGCCCTGGGCACCGTCCTCGGCGGGCTCCTCGGCTCCGGGCTTGCCCGGGGTCTCCTCGACCGCCTCGTCGTCGATCAGCTCGACGTCGTCCTTCTTGGCGGTGGTCTTCTTGGCCGCCGTCTTCTTGGCGACCGTCTTCTTCGCGACCGCCTTCTTGGCGGTCGTCTTCTTGGCAGCGACCTTCTTGGCGGACGCGTCCTCAGCCGGATCGTCGGCGGCAGGCACGGCCGGGGCGGCGGGGGCGGCGGCCTTCTTGGCGGTCACCGTCTTCGCGGCCACCGTCTTGGTGGCGGTGCGCTTGGCCGGACTCTTCGCTGCGACGCTCTTTCGGGTGCGCTTGGGCTCCGCGGCACTGACCATCAGCGTCACACCCTCTTCCTCGAGGATCTGGTTGAGGCTGCGCAGTACGTTCTTCCACTGAGTGGCCGGAATCTGGTCAGCTTCGAAGGCCCGACGCACGTCATCGCCGGCGATCTGCCCCTCAGCCTTTCCCCGCTCAATGAGCGCCATGACAGAGACGGACTCGGCGATCTCCGGCGGGAGCGTACGGGATGTGCTGGCCGACACGAACAACCTCTCGGAACGTTGGAAAACGGCTTCCGGCCCCGTCCACTGCGGACAGGAGCCGACGACCGCCGACTGGGGATGGGCCGACGGCGCGGGCGGGGGCCGGGAAGAGGCACAGCGCCGCAAGCGGCGTCTGTATTCCCTCCTCGGCTGTCACCTCTTAGGTCATCGCGCTGTTCCGAGGAGCGTTACGCCCAATCTGCGTGGCCCGAGTCACACCCCGTAAGCGGTCAAAAGCTGCCAGATACGGTCAGACGAGGTCAGCCGATGGTCCGCGACCACCTCGCGCCGCCGGACCCCGCCGGATCCGGAAGGGATCCGGCGAGGTCCCGATGGGCGAGGGGGTCCGCCGACCGGGCGATGCCGCTCGAGGGCGCACGACGCATATCGTCGGCCGCGCCGCCCGCGGTGCGCGATCAGTGTTCGCGCGGCGCGGGCACCACACGCTCCACCTCGGGGTGGACGGTGAGCAGTTGGCGCATGGCCGTCTCGGCCGCCGCGCCGTCGCCCGACGCGAGGGCGTCGACGATGCGGGCGTGGTGCCCCAGCGTGGCGTCGTTGGGCCGGTCACAGCCGGTGACGGGTCCGCCGGAGACCTGGAGCGCGGCCGACACGATCCCGGAGAGGTGCTCCAGCATCCGGTTGCCCGCGAGCTGGATGAGCAGCGAGTGGAACTCGGCGTCGGCCCGGGAGAAGGTGAGCGAGTCACCCTGCCCCATGGCATGGCTCATGATCTCGACCATGTCGCTGAGCCGCTGCTGCACCTCCTCACGTCCGTGGCCGGCGGCGAGGCGAGCGGCGAGCGGCTCGATCGTCCAGCGCAGCTCGCTCAGCTCGCGCCGCTGGTCGTCGCGCTGCGGCCCGAAGGCGCGCCATTCGATGATGTCCGGGTCGAGGAGGTTCCAGTCGCTGACGGGACGCACCCGCGTGCCGACGTTCGGGCGGGCGCTGACCAGTCCTTTCGCCTCCAGGACGCGGAGCGACTCGCGGACGACGGTGCGGGAGACCTCGAACCGCTGGCCGATCTCCTCGGGGACGAGCGGCCGGTCCGCACCCAGGTCGCCGGAGACGATCATCTGTCCCAGTTGCTGGACGAGTTGGCCGTGCAGCCCGCGTCCGCGACTTCCGGCGGCACGCCGGCCCACGCGGCCGAGCTCGGGGTCCGCGCTCTCCCACGCGGGCGCACCCACGCGGTCGACGCCAGGGGTCTCGGCGTAGGGGTAGCGGTCGATTTCGCCCGGTCCGGCGAGGCCGGAGTCGGCGGAGCGGGCGGCGGTCATCATGGTCTGCGCAAGGGTACTCACGTGACCTTTGTCGGCGTCGTCTCCAACTCCCTTGAGGTCTTTGGTGAAAAGCACACGAAAGGGTGATCGCTCACCCCGTCGCAATTGACGCCTTATCGGAAAGAAATGGGCGTTCTTCGGGGAGTTGTGCGCACACCGGGAACGGAAGGGCGCGGACGGTCGTCATCGGACCCTGCTCCGCAGTGTGGTGAGCAGATATGCGCAGAGCAGGGCGGTCAGCGACAACATCAGGGCACCGCCCACGGGTTGGGCGACCATCCGCACACCGGCCGTCAGGAAACGCTCGCCCCCGAACGGCCACTGCATCATCACCAGCTCGCGCAGCCTCAGGGGGAATCCGGCGGCGGTCCGTACGGACGGCCCCTCCCAGACCTTCTGTACGAGCGGTACGACGAGGACCGGTACGGCGAGCACCGCGGCGAGCCCGGCGGTCGTGGAACGGAAGAGACCCGCGGCCAGTACCCCCGCCCAGGCGCAGCCCACCACCAGCCCGGTCCAACTCACCGTCAGGGAGAGCCAGTCCGCGGGGATCGCGGCGAGCTCCCGTCCGTAGACGAGGTAGAGCATCTCGAGGTCGCATCCGACGGCGAGGAAGGCCAGGGCCAGTGCGGTGACCGAGGCGAGCAGGAGTTTGGCCGCGAGCAGCCCCAGACGGCGGGGGACGGTGCCGCGGTCCGTGGCCAGCGCGGGGTGACGGAACTCCTCACCGAAGGCCACCGCGCCCAGCAGCCCGGCGCCGAGCGCGGCGGGCGGCAGGGGAAATTCCCGCGGCCACGCGGCCAGCAGGCGCGGCTGGGGCGTGTGACCGATCCTCGCCAGGATGACGGACAGGAGGGCCGAGGTGACGAGAACGGCTGCCGCGGTGAGGTAGCCGGTGCCCACCCCCGCGGCGCGCCGCAGTTCGTAGCGCAGCGGACGCAGCGGGCTCCGGGCCTGGCGTACCGCGATGGGAGGCGGCAGGGGGGAGGCGGCGTTCGAGGACGGCGTCCCGGCCGGACCCGAGGTACCGCCGTCACCCACGACATTTCCCCCGTCGACAACGCCGTCACCGTCACTGCCGCTGCCGCTGCCCTCCGCTTGTGCGCCGACCGGCTTCATGTCGCCGATCTCGTCGGCGAGTTGATGGACGAGGATGCCATGCCGGAAAGCCGTCTCGCCGACGTCTGCGCAGGTGCTGCCGTACACGGAGAGCCGGTTGCCGTCCTCCCGCACGACCTCCACGGAACGCTGGGCGGAGCGGGCCTCTTTGGCCAGCAGCGCGCCGAGCCGGGCGGCGTGCGGGCTGCGGACGGCGACCCTGGGGCGGAGCCGGGTGCGAGCGAAGTCGGCGGCCTCCTGGTCGGCGACGACCCGGCCCTGCTCCAGCGTGACGATCCGGTCGGCCGTGCGTGCGGCCTCCTTGGGGTCGTTCGTGGTGAACAGCACCGTGCCGCCCTGGGCGGCGTGGGCGCGCAGAATCCCGTGCAGCCAACGGGCTTCACGGGCGGAGAGTCCGTCGGAGGGTTCGTCGAGGACGAGCGTGTGCGGATCCGACAGGAGCGCACACGCAAGGCCGAGGCGGCGGTCCATGCCGCGCGACAGGGTGCCCAGGCGCTCGTCACGGAGGCCGACGAGCCCGACGACTTCGAGCACCTCGTCCGCGCGGCGCACGGGCACCCCGGCGGCCGCGCACAGCATGCGGAGTTGGCCGCTCACCGTGCGCGCCGGGTGGCCGGGCACCTCGCCCATGAGCACGCCGACCTCACGCGAGGGGTGGGCGATGCGATGCAGCGGCCGGCCTCTGAAGCAGGCGACACCGCGGCCCTGTTGGAGTTCGAGCATGAGCTTCAGCACCGTCGTCTTGCCCGCACCGGGGGCCCCGAGGACCGCTGTGACACGGCCCGCGAGCGCCTCGAAGGACACGTCGTCGACGGCGGCCCGAAGCTCCTTGCGGGGGTTGCTGGTCAGTCCGATGGCCTGGATCACTCACAGCAAGATAGCGCGACAATTCGGGTTTTCCGGGCACCTTGCGGCCTGTCTCGAGCGGGGCCCGACAACTCGCGCCGCCACCCCCTCGCCGCGGCGCCCCCACCTGCCTCTCCAGGCCTTGCTCAGACCTCGGGACGCAGCATCGGCGGATTGAGCAGCGTGGCGCCGCCCGCGCGGAAGAGCTGGGCCGGGCGACCGCCCTGGCGCGTGGTCGTACCGCCCGTGGGCACCAGGAAGCCGGGCGTGCCCGTCACCTTGCGGTGGAAGTTGCGCGGGTCGAGTGCCACACCCCACACCGCCTCGTAGACGCGGCGCAGCTCACCCACGGTGAACTCGGTCGGGCAGAACGCGGTCGCCAGCGACGAGTACTCGATCTTCGACCGGGCACGCTCGACGCCGTCCGACAGGATCTGCGCATGGTCGAAGGCGAGGGGCGCCGCCTGCTCTCCGTCCCGGCCGTATCCGCCCTGTTGCAACAGTTCCTCGACGGGTGCCCAGCGGGCACTGTTGGCGTCACCGCCCGCCCGGGGCGCGGGCAGATCGGGGGCCAGGGCGAGATGGGCGACGCTGACCACCCGCATCCGGGGGTCGCGCTTGGGGTCGCCATAGGTGGCGAGTTGTTCCAGGTGCGCGCCGTTGTCCTGCGCGGGCGCGGACGGGTCGTGGGCCCGCAGCCCGGTCTCCTCGACCAGCTCGCGCGCGGCGGCCTGCGCGAGGTCCTCGTCGGCCCGTACGAAGCCGCCGGGAAGCGCCCATCGCCCCTGGAACGGCTGCTCGCCCCGTCGTACCGCCAGCGCGCACAGGGCATGGCGGCGCACGGTCAGCACGACCAGGTCCACGGTCACGGCAAAGGGCGGAAAGGCCGACGGGTCGTAGGGCATGCCGCGATCATAGTCGTCTGCCTGACGATAAACACCTCCTTCGTCAGCCGCGTACGCAGTTGATCCACTTCGGTCCCGTACTCCGTCGATCGGCCCGCGTCAGCCTCCGTCCAGGAACGTGACCGCCGCGTCATACCCCCAACTGCAGTCCATCGGCCGCCTCCTCGACCATGACGAGACCGAGCCGGCTGACGCGCACGGAGAACGGGGCGCCGCAGACCCGCAGCCCCGTCAGCACGATCTCGCCCAGCGGTGCGCACCGGATCGGTCGCAGCGTCACTGTCCCGGCCGGGGCGTCCGGACGGATCCCGGCCAGCGAGGCGAGCAGCAGCACGCCGGCGCCGGCCGCCGTGGCCGCCGGCCGGGAGGCCGCCGGATGGGGCACCGGGGTGCCACCCTCCGTGCGCTGTTCCCCCGCGTACATCTCGGGCAGCCGGTGGCCGAACGCCTCGGCCGCCGCCAGTACGCCCCTGAGCAGGGAACTCGCCTCCTTCTCGTAGCCCGAGGCGGCGAGCCCCGCGACGGCGATCGCCGAGTCCTGGACGCGCACGGCACCGGCACGGTGACCGAACGCGTTGTACCCCGGCTCCTTGGTGCCCAGGCCGCGCAGCCCCCAGCCCGAGTCCATGGCCGGGCCACCCAGCAGCCGGGCGAGCTGTTCGGTCCGCACCTTGTCGAGCAGTCCGGGAGCCAGCTCCCCCGACCCCAGGAGGCCGGTGTCGAGGAGGTGCGCCGCGGCCGAACCCAGATACGGCACCAGGCGCCCGTCCCGAGTGCGGGCCGCGACCGGTCTGCCGCCGCCCAGGTCCTCGATCCAGAACTCATCACGGAACGCGGTCCGCAGCTCCTGGGCCCATTGCCGCAGCTCGGGGGCGCCCGGCCGGCCGACTTCATCGAGGAGGTCGGCACCCAGCAAGGCCGCACGGTGCGCGTGCACCTGTGTCTCGCAGCGCAGCGCCCCGCCGGGGTGCGGGTCGGACAGATAGACGCCGTCACCGACCATGGTCCGCAGCCACTTGAGACACTGCTCGGCCGTGGGCAGCAACTCCTCCACCTCTTGCTGCGGCAGTCCCCAGCGTCGGGCCTCGGCGAGGAGCACCGGGAACATCAGGGTCGCCTCTGTCGCCGTGCAGCCTGGCGGCAGGTGCGGTCCCGCGTCCCGGCGGGGCCCGGGAATCAGACCGGACCGGCCTCCCGGACCGGCGAGTTGGGTTCGGGCCAGTGTCCGCATGGTGCCCGCGGCCAGCCGCGTACCGAGCGGAAGCGTCATCCGCGCCGCGACGAGCGCCTCGGCCGGCGCCAGGCCACACCGCCAGGGAGCCCCCGCCGCGAGATGCACGTCGGCCGGATGCTCGGGGTCCCGCAGCAGCAACGCCTGAAGATCGTCGACGCATGTACGCATGAGTGCCCCGGCCCTGGGGTCGTCGCCCCCCGCACGGGGCGCGGCGAACGGCCCGGGGCCACGTCCGGCTGTCCTGATGGATCCCGCTCCGTCCGGCCGTACGCGCAGTTCCACGCTCCGGGTCGCGCCCGGCGGCAGTTCGAGCTCCCAGCGCAGCAGTCCGGCGGCGGCCAGCGCGTCGGTGGGCGGGGGGTCGGCGGTGACGGCCGAGTGTCCGGTGGCGCCGGACCAGCGAAGGCCGGAGTCGTGGACGCTGGCGGGCAGTTCGGGCCCGGACCGACCGAGGGCGACCGAGCCGAGTTCCGCGAGGTCCGTACCGAGGGCGACCTCGACGGGCAGACGCAGCGTGCGGGCGGCAGCGCTCTGCAACGTGATCCGCTCGGTGCCGTCCGCGTACCGCGTCCGCTCGACGATCACATCCGGGTCGGGGCCGGCGTCGGGGGATGCGCGCAGCGTCCCCACGAAACGCGCCGTGTCGGCCCCGACCATCCGCGCCTGCACGACGAGCGGCTCCCGGCCCGCGATCCGTACGTGGCAACGGGAGAGCAAGCGCCGCCCCGCTCGGTAGAACCCTTCCAGCCCTCGCCCCGTCAGCTGCCCCTGCTCCGTGGAGATCACCAGCCCCGGCAGCGCGACACAGATCAGGGCCGTATGAGCAGGCGGCAGGTTCCCCGCACCGCGCGGCACGAAGTGCGCGGCCTGGAGAGCCGCGGGCCCGCATGTTCCGGGGTGGGAGGACGAGGCAGCGCCGCTTCTGGCGAACGGGGTGGACGCGTTGTCCCCAGGTCTGACGGGCCTTGCCGTCTCGCGCGCGGGCGGACGGTCATCGCCGGAAGCCGGGGAGGGGATGGGCAAGGTCATGGACAGTTCCTCCGCGCTCGGTGCGCCTTGAGCGCGCTCGGCGCCGGGTGGTGGACTCCGTGGGGATCGGGGGCACAGGGGCGGCGGGGCCCGGCCACGGCTTCCGCCACTCAGGTGAACGGAACGCCCCCGCCCCAGGTCACGCCTTCGGCCGGGGAAGCCGACCGAATGGCGGTGTGCCCTGCGGACGGGCCCGGCCGAATGGCGGTGCGCCGCAGGACAGTGGCCCGCGCAGCCGACCCCGCACCGTTGCTCGGCTGTCCGCAACGGCCGCCGTGCCTGATTCAGTCGTCCTCGCCCGCCCCGCGACGACCGCCCTCGCGGTGCGCGCGTGGGCGACCGGGAGCCTGGGCCTCCGCGCGTCCTGGTCCGTCCCCGCTGGGCGAGGTCCCGTCGGTGGGCCCACGTCGGCGGGCGTTCGCCGCCTGTGCGCTGCGGCGGCCCGAGCGAGCCACGCCGCGGGCAGCCGAGCGTGACCGATGTCGACGTCGCGTGGCAGGGGCGAGCGCGCGGGACTTCGCTTCCTGCGCCCCTGCCGCGCGCACCCTCATGTCGGGTGCGGCCGAGGCTGGTGCGGGTGTCGCGCATCCGGTGGGCTGCTCCCCCTCCCCGCCTTCGGAGGCACGCCCTTCGGCGGCACGCTCCGTGCGCTCCGCACGTAGGCACCGCCGGACGGACTCGGGGTCCAGTCCCTCGTTGCACGCCTGGTGCAGGAGGCGTGCGAAGAGGTAGTCGGGGTCGGCGCCAAGAGCCATGGCCAGGGCTTCGCGGGCTTCCAGTTCGTCGCCCGTGGACCAGGCGACCCAGCCCGCGAGCGTGAGGGGTGCCGCCGCGTGCTCACGGTAGGGGCCGACGCAGCGGCGGGCCAGCGCCCGCCACAGACGCAGCGCCGGGCCGGCCTCGTCGCCCTCCATCCACTGGGCGGCACGGTCGCGAGTGGTGCGGTCCTGGAGACCGAGGATCAGCGTCGCGGCCTCCTCGTGCTCCAATAGCGAGTCGTCACGAAGGTCCGCGGGGCGTGTCCCCGACACCGGCGGGGTGTCGGTGAGGCGCTTCATGATCCGCCCCGCCAGTTCCAGGGACTGCTCGGCCACCGCCGCTCGGCCTTCCGCGTCCAGAATCCTCGGGACGAGCGCCATGCTCGCGGTGTCGAGCGCGGCTTCCTGTTCCCGGGCGGCCGACGTCTCCCAAGGGAGGAGCCGCTCGGTCAGTTCCTTCAGGGATCCGCGGACTTGGAGTCCCGCGTAGGTCGCGGCGGCGGCGAGGACGGACGTCCCGGGCAACCCCATCGTGTGCCCCTCGGGCGGACAACACCCCTGCCCGGGGCACACGTAGGACCAGAATCGGCCGTCGGAGATGCACAGGCCCTCGACCACGGGGACGTCCAGGCGACCGCACGCCGTCCGCAGCAGTTGCGCGAGCGGACGCAGACGCTCCACGACCTCTTGCCCGGACTCCCCGCTTTCCGGTTCACGGCAGAGGAAGAGGACCATGCTCTCGGGCCGGGCACCCCTGCGCTCGCTGCCCTTCACCAACCCCTGTGCCAGTTGCTCGGCAGCGGACGGCCAGTCCTCCGCGTGGCGAGGGATGCCGAGCCGGGCGCGCCCGCCGAAACGCCCTCGCCGGTCCCGGTCGTGCAGAGCGACCAGGACGATGCTGTCCTCGGGACGGTAACCGAGCAGATAGGGCAGGGCGTCGGCCAGCTCCGCGGGGGTGCGCAGGGTGACCTGGTGCTCCCCACCACCGCGACCGGGTCCGTGGACGGCTGCGGAGACTGCGTGACCGCCGAAGTGTTCGGAAGTGCCGAGCCCCACGAACCGACCGGATCCGGCCTGCCTCAGACCCTCGCCTTCACTCTCGAGTCGAGCCGACACGGCACCGCCAGACCGTCGAGCGGCGGGCCCTCCGTCCCCCGTGTCCTCCTCGAGCCCGGCACCGTCCGCGTCGACCGCAGCGCCGCCCGCGCTCCCGCACCGATCCACCACCTGTCCGCTGCTCCCCTCCCCGTCCGAGCCCCGCCCGGCATCGTCGCCTCCCGCTCGACCGTCGTCTCCGTCACACCCCGACCGCGCCACGGGCTCGGCCGCCGCCGCGGCCCCCGTGCGCGCTTCGCGTCCCGCGGGCAGGGTGTACTCGCGCTGTCCGCGGCACGCGCCGCCGAGCCCGCTGATGTCCTCGTCGCCGGACCTGCCGGTCGCTTCGTCGTGATTCGTCATGCCGTGACCATCCCGCGGATGCCAAAATTCCGCTTACCCCTGTGGATAACCACGAGCATGGCCACGACAGAATTTGTCCACAGCTCGTCCGGCTCGTTCGCGCGATGTCCGACCCATCGGGTTGCATGGGGTCATGACCAACGAAGACCCGCGACCCACAGCCCCCGACCCCGCGCCTGCCAAGGACGAGACCCTGCGCACGGCGGCCGACGCCGTACTGGCGCGACTCGTCGGTGCCCGCCCGGGCGAGGCCCGGCTGCGCGAGGACCAGTGGCGCGCCATCGAGGCGCTGGTGGCCGACAAGCGCAGAGCCCTGGTGGTCCAGCGCACCGGCTGGGGCAAGTCCGCGGTGTACTTCGTCGCGACCGCGCTGCTGCGCGAGAGGGGCGCGGGCCCCACGGTGATCGTCTCGCCGCTCCTCGCCCTCATGCGCAACCAGGTGGAGGCGGCGGCGCGCGCCGGAATCCACGCGAGGACGATCAACTCCTCCAACACGGAGGAGTGGGAGACGATCCAGGCCGAGGTCGCCGCGAGCGAGGTCGATGTCCTCCTGGTCAGCCCCGAGCGGCTGAACAACCCGGACTTCCGCGACCAGGTCCTGCCCAAGCTGGCCGCCGCGACCGGTCTGCTCGTGGTCGACGAGGCGCACTGCATCTCCGACTGGGGTCACGACTTCCGGCCGGACTACCGCCGCCTGCGCACCATGCTCGCCGACCTCCCGCCCGGCGTGCCCGTCCTGGCCACGACCGCGACGGCCAACGCGCGCGTGACGGCCGACGTGGCCGAGCAGCTGGGCACCGGAGCCAGCACCGACGCACTCGTGCTGCGCGGGCCCCTGGACCGCGAGAGCCTGAGCCTCGGTGTCCTCCGGCTGCCCGACGCGGCCCACCGGATGGCCTGGCTCGCCGAGCATCTGGGGGACCTGCCCGGCTCCGGCATCATCTACACGCTCACCGTCGCCGCCGCCGAGGAGGTCACCGCGTTCCTGCGCCAGAGCGGCCACACGGTGGCGTCGTACACCGGCAAGACGGAGAACGCGGACCGCCAGCAGGCCGAGGAGGACCTCCTCGCCAACCGGGTCAAGGCCCTGGTCGCCACGTCGGCGCTGGGGATGGGGTTCGACAAACCCGACCTGGGTTTCGTGGTGCACCTGGGGTCGCCCTCCTCCCCCATCGCCTACTACCAGCAGGTGGGGCGCGCCGGCCGCGGTGTGAAGCACGCCGAGGTGCTGCTCCTGCCCGGCATGGAGGACCAGGCGATCTGGGAGTACTTCGCGTCGATCGCCTTCCCGCCCGAGGAGCAGGTGCGTCGCACACTGGACGTGTTGTCACGGGCCGACCGCCCGCTCTCGCTGCCCGCCTTGGAACCACTCGTGGAGCTGCGCAGGTCCCGCTTGGAGACCATGCTCAAGGTGCTCGACGTGGACGGAGCCGTACGCAGGGTCCAGGGCGGCTGGATCTCCACCGGCAACCCGTGGACGTACGACACCGAGCGCTACGCCTGGGTCGCCAAGCAGCGGGCGACCGAGCAGCAGGCGATGCGGGACTACGTCACGACGACCGGGTGCCGGATGGAGTTCCTGCGACGTCAGCTGGACGACGAGGGTGCGGCGCCGTGCAGGCGCTGCGACAACTGCGCGGGCGCACGGTTCGAGGCCGTCGTGTCAGCCGCGGCACTCGACGCGGCCAACGGAGAGCTCGGCCGTGCGGGTGTGGAGGTCGAACCCCGGAAGATGTGGCCCACGGGCCTGCCCGCGGTCGGCGTCGACCTGAAGGGCCGTATCCCCGCCGGCGAACAGGCCGCGCCCGGACGCGCCTTGGGACGACTCTCGGACATCGGCTGGGGCAACCGGCTGCGCCCCATGCTCGCGCCCCAGGCCCCCGACGGCCCTGTTCCGGACGATGTCGCCAATGCTGTCGTCGGCGTGTTGGCGGACTGGGCGAAGGGCCCCGGCGGCTGGGCTTCGGGGCAGCCCGACGCGCAGCCCCGTCCGGTCGGCGTCGTGACCGTGGCATCGCGGCGACGGCCGCAGCTGGTCGGGTCCTTGGGGGCTCGGATCGCGGACGTCGGCAGGCTGCCGCTGCTCGGTTCCGTGGAGTACATCGGCGAGGCGCAGCAGATCTCTCGGAGCAACAGCGCGCAGCGGCTGAAGGCGCTCGACGGAGCGCTGACCGTACCGACCGAGTTGGCAGCGGCCCTGAAGGAGGCGCACGGTCCCGTCCTGCTCGTGGACGACGCGACGGAGACCGGTTGGACACTCGCCGTGGTCGCGCGCATGCTCCGCAGAGCGGGAGCCCAGGGAGTGTTGCCCCTGGTCCTGGCCGTTCAGGCGTGACGCGTGCATCGCCGCCCGAAACCTTGGGCAAGGATATAGGTCACACATAGCCCGAAAACGGTCCGCCGTCCCAATTGCTCGTTGCCGCAACCAAGTTCGACAGGAAGAATTGAAGTCCGCTCCCCGCACGGCTCGCCCGTGGTCCGGTAGGGCTCTGCTGCGGCGTGCGCTCCCCCAAGTCCGACCCCCGCCCGCTGTGTGGGCGCGTAGCCGAAGGGAGGACCGTGACCTTCGGATTCGCTCCGTCCTCGGCGGCGTCCATGTCGACGTCTGCCGACCCGTCCACCAACCCACTGGCCCGGATGCTCGAACCCGCCGAGTGGGCCTCCGCGGGGATTCCGCTGCTGCGCAATCCCCGGGAGGTCGTCAGCGGGCTGCACGCCAGGCATCGGCCCAAGCCTTCGACCGCGATCGTGGCCGTCCTGGATCCGGACGAGCGGCTGAACGCGAGTGCCTCGTTCATCCGGCGCCCGGCTCCGGCCGACGGCTGGATGTTCCGCAACGCGCTGCTGTCGCAGCTGCGCCGGGTCATCCCGCACGACCTGCGCCGCCGCACGCCGGTACGCACGGCCGTACTGATGTACTGCCGTGACGGCGACGCGCGTTGGACGGAGGAGGACGGGGCCTGGATGTGGGGGCTGCGGGACGCCTGCACGCTGCACGGGCTGCGCTGCGGGGCGTACATCACCCTGACCCGCGACGGGTGGCAGGTGCTCGGCGAGGGCCGTGGCGGACGCCGCCCCAATGCGGACTCGCCGCCGGAGCCCTTCGCGCTGTCCGAGGTGCCACCGCTGCCGCGCACCGGAGGCGCCGCGTCGGAGGTCCTTCGCAGGGCAGCCGCGCGCTGAGCCATGGCGCCCCTGTGGGGCGCCCGCTCCGGGCCGGGGCACCACGAAGGCAAGGAGCAGTGGTCGCGACCGTCGGCAGACTGGATGGTGGCCACCTCGCGCCCGTCGAGTGCGGGAGGGGATGATCCGCCGGCCGAGGCTCATGAGCACAGACCACGGTCAGCCGAGGTGCAGGCGCACGACCATCCGTCCGAGGGCACCGCCTCCACCCGGAGACACCAGGGTCAGTCCCGGTTGCCCCGGGACGACCGAGCCGCCCTCCGGGATGTGTGGTGCTCCAGAGACCGGAGCAGGCGCTCACCGAAGGACGAAGACGTACGCCGAGGACGCACTCCGTTCTCGGCGGCACATGGCGAGCCGTCCGCGAGACGTCTGCCGGCCGCGGCTGCGCACCGAGGGTGCGGCACGCGGCACAGCCCGTCACCCGCGCGCGGGTACGCCGAAATGACCGCCGTGCAGGTCTCGCCGCGACAAGGACCGCCGTACAGGTGCCGCCGCGGCGGCACCTCAGCGTCCCTCCGAACGATTCCCGGACCGTGTCCGGAAGTCGGTCAGACGCCCGCGCCCAGCACCGAGTTGATCTGCTGCGGGTCGCCGCAGACGATCAGCAGGGCACCGGCCCGGCCGTGGGCCAGGGGCAGCGCGGTGGCGGCAGCGGTGTCAGGACCGCCGTTGACCGCGACCACGACCACGGGACGGGACGCGGCCCGGCCCGCGACGGAGGCGTCGGCGTAGAAGACGTCGTCGCCCGCGTCGTGCTGCGTCCAGTACGCGGCCTCGCCGAAGGAGAGCTCGTGCGCGGCCCACGGGTGCGGGTCGCCGGTGGTGATCACCAGCACCTCACCCGGAGCGCGGCCCGACTCCAGCAGCAGGTCGACGGCCTCTTCGGCGGCGTCCAGCGCACCCTCGGCCGAGGCCGGGATCAGCTGGATCTGCGGGGCGACCGCAGCGGCTGCGGCCTTCGGGGCGGCCGGTCCCGGCGTAGGCACGGCCGACTCGCGCGGCGTGCGTTGCGCCGGCATCGGCCGGACAGGACCCGGTCGGCCGGGACGCGGCGGTGCCGCGGGACGGGGGCCGGGTACGGGGCGGGGGGTCTGCGCGCTGCGGCCGGTGGCCGGAGTGACGCGGGGACCCTGGGCACTCTCGTGAATCTGAGGCTCCTCGGGAATGAGAGGCATGAGCTGATATCTATCAAACGCCGGTGCGACTCGCGTCGGCGGGTGGCACATGAGTACGAGCGGAATCGTCAGAAATCGAAGCCGAGCTGGCCCTCGATCTCCGGAACGCTTCCGTCCGCCCAGCTGCGGACCTTCTTGAGGTGCCGCCACTGGGGCAGCGCATCAAGATACGCCCATGACAACCGGTGGTACGGGGTGGGGCCCCGCTCCTCCAGCGCGGCCTTGTGGACCGGCGACGGGTACCCGGCGTTGGCCGCAAAACCGAAGTCTGCATGGTCGATACCCAGTTCGGCCATCATTTTGTCGCGCTGAACCTTGGCGATCACCGACGCAGCCGCGACAGCGACGCACGACCGGTCGCCCTTGATCACCGTACGGACCCGCCAGGGAGCACCCAGATAGTCGTGCTTCCCGTCGAGGATGACCGCGTCGGGACGGACCGGCAGGGCTTCCAGGGCGCGCACGGCGGCGAGGCGCAGCGCGGCCGTCATGCCGAGGTCGTCGATCTCCTCCGGGGAGGAGTGCCCGAGGGCATACGACGTCACCCACTTCTCCAGTTCCGCCGCGAGCGAGGTCCGCCGCTTGACGGTCAGGAGCTTGGAGTCGGTGAGGCCCTCGGGCGGCCGGCGCAGTCCGGTGACGGCGGCGCAGACGGTGACGGGGCCTGCCCAGGCACCGCGCCCCACCTCGTCGACACCGGCAATGATCTTCGCTCCGGTCGTTGCGCGAAGGGAGCGCTCGACGGTGTGAGTGGGTGGTTCGTACGGCATGGCGCCCTCAGCCTACGCCGCCCGGAGCCCCTCGCGACACCCAGGTTTGCCCGAGCGACGCGGGGGGCGGGACGGGGGTCGCTCAGCCGTCCGCGCGGGCCACCCCGGGAGCATCGGACGAATGCTTCCCCGGCCGCCGCCGGGGGGCCACTCAGGCGGCCCGGCTGCGCAGCAGCGGGACCATCAGCTGGTCGATCATCTCCGCCAGGTCCTCGTCGCTCCATTCGCTCGCGCACACCTTGGAGCGGTACATCATCATCGCGGGGATGGCATCGAAGACATAGGAGTTGGCGGCGTCGGGACGCACCTCCCCCCGCTCGATTCCCCGGTCGATGACCTCTCGCAGCAGATGCATGGTCGGCTCGACGACCCCGCCGATGATCACTCGGTGGAAACGTTCGGCCTGCGCCGCATCGCATTCGTAAAGGACCGATCGGAGTGCGAATCCGGGCTGCGAGAACATCGCGTCACGCACCCGCCGGCACAGCTCCAGCAGGTCCTCCCGGACACTTCCCAGGTCGGGCGCCTCGGCCTGGTTCGGCAGCCCGGCCTGGAGCGCGTCGGCGACGAGATCCTCCTTGGACGGCCAGCGACGGTAGACCGCGGCCTTGCCGGTCTGGGCGCGCGCCGCGACACCCTCCATCGTGAGCCCGTTCCAGCCGACCGTGCCGAGCTGTTCCAGCGCAGCCTCCAGGATCGCGCGTTCGAGTACGGCACCACGCCGACGCGGAGAGGCCGCCTGAGCGGGGGCGGCCGTCCAACGCGAACTAACCATCTGACTGTCTCCGTTGTGCAGGGGGAGCGGGTTTTCGGGGGGTTTGAGCGGTCGAGTTGACGCCACGCGGCAGCGACTTCAGTGAACGCTTGCGTTCACTGTCGGGGACTCACTACCGTTGACGCGACAGTGAACGCGAGCGTTCACTAACGCACTTGTGGGGGACCCATAGTGACAACCTCTCAGTTGATACAGGAATCAAAGCCAGGAGCGGCCCGCCGGGAGGGGCACCCCGGTATCGCGCTCACCGTCATCGCGGCCTGCCAACTCATGGTGGTACTCGACGCGACGATTGTGAACATCGCGCTCCCGCACATTCAAGACGCGCTCAACTTCAGCACGACCGATCTGACATGGGTGATCAGCGCGTACACCCTCACCTTCGGTGGCCTGCTGCTTCTCGGCGCCCGCGCCGGTGACATCCTCGGCAGGCGCCGGGTCTTCATGACCGGCATCCTGCTGTTCACCTTCGCCTCGCTGCTCGGTGGACTCGCCCAGGAACCCTGGCAGTTGCTGGCCGCCCGTGCCCTGCAGGGCGTCGGTGGCGCGATCGCGTCACCGACCTCGCTGGCGCTCATCACCACCACGTTCCCCGAGGGCCCGGAGCGGAACCGGGCATTCGCCGTCTTCGCCACGGTCTCGGCCGGCGGTGGCGCCGTCGGTCTGCTGGCCGGCGGCATGCTCACCGAGTGGCTCGACTGGCGCTGGGTCCTCTTCGTCAACGTGCCCATCGGCGTTCTGATCGCGGTGCTCGCACCGATGTACATCAGCGAGTCCGAACGCCACCCCGGACGCTTCGACATCGCGGGTGCCCTCACCTCGACGGCGGGCATGGCGTCCCTGGTGTACGGCTTCATCCGCGCCGCGGAGGAGGGCTGGCGGGACAGCCTCACCATCGGGTCGTTCGGTGCGGCCGTGGTGCTGCTGGTGGCCTTCGTGATCGTCGAGACCCGCGCGAAGGAACCCATCACCCCGCTGAAGATGTTCGCCGACCGCAACCGGTCGGGCACGTATCTGATCATGCTGAGCCTGGCCGCGGCGATGTTCGGCATGTTCTTCTACATCGTGCTGTTCGTGCAGAACGTGCTCGGCTACAGCCCGATCTCCGCCGGTGTGGCGTTCCTGCCGGTCACGGTCGCGATCGCGGTCGGCGCGGGTCTGTCGCAGCGGTTCCTGCCGGTGCTCGGCCCCAAGCCGTTCATGGTCGTCGGCTCGTCGCTCGTCGCACTCGGGCTCCTGTGGCTGACCTTCATCAGCTCCGACAACTCGTATGTCGGCGGGGTGCTCGGCCCGATGCTGCTGTTCGGCTTCGGCATGGGCCTGAACTTCGTGACGCTGACGGTCACCGCGGTCTCGGGTGTCGCCCAGCACGAGGCGGGCGCCGCCTCGGGTCTGCTCAACGTCACTCAGCAGGTCGGCGGTTCGCTGGGGCTCTCCATCCTCACCACGGTCTTCGGCTCGGCCAGCCGTGACGAGGCGGAGAAGCAGATGCCGAAGTTCCTGACGGACGGCTCGGCCGGGCAGAAGGCGGAGTTCGCCAAGACCCACCAGCTGCCCGCGCCCTGGGGCCACGAGGTGCTCGCCCAGGGCATCTCGACCGCCTTCATCCCGGCAGCAGCGATGGCCCTGCTGGCACTGATCACCGCGGCGCTGGTGATCAGGGTCCGCAAGAGCGACCTGGAGGCCCTTTCCGGTTCGGCAGGACCGGTCGCGGGCTGACGAGGGAGCCGCGGAGGCCGGGCCGGGACCCGGGGGTCCGACAGCGAGGATCCCGGCCCGGCCGTCCGCCCGACGAACGGCCGCGGCCTCCGGTGCAGGTCACCGGAGGCCGCGGGCGTACCTCGGGTACGACGCCGTCGGCGCCCGTCCGGTACGTCGTCGGCCCTCATCGGACGCGTCGACGCCCGCCATCGGGTACGACGCCCGAGGCCAGCATCCGGTACGACGCCTTCGGCGAACTTCAGGCCTCCTGAGCGCCCCTGCCTGGAGCCGCCCAGAACCCTTCCGCCGGGCCGGCCCTCCGGGCCTTCTCCACCCTGCGGGACCCGGCCCCTCTCAGCGCATGTACATGACGTCGTCGCTCATCCGGCGGCACTCGGGCCAGGCCACGTCGGTCGCCGGCGGCCGGGCACGCAGGATGTCCCGGGCGCGGGCCTCGCCCCAACTGGTCGCGTACCAGGGGTCGTCGCTCTCCCCCAGGTCGTTCGCGATGGGCCGCAGCGCGCACGAACGCAGCGGCTCCTTCAGTTTGTCGAGCGCCGGTACGGCGTCGGCGGACAGGCTTCCCGCGTAGTCGAGGTCGAACTTTCCCGTCTCCTCGTAACGCTGGACATTGCGCTCGGCGATCAGACCGTCCGGCGACATGAGCCCGAAGGCCAGCACTCCCACGGCCGCACTGGCCGCGACCGCGCGCGGCAGCCATCGGGCGCCCCACACACCGGCCGCCATGATGAGCACGATGACGACGCCGAGCCACACCTCCACGGCCAGCACGGAGACCCTCAGCCGCGTCAGACCGTAGGCCTCCACGTACATGTCCATGCGCCGCACCGCCGAGGCCACGACCACGATCGCCAGGGCGCACAGGGTTCCCAGCACGCCCCGCACCAGGGTCCAGTCGCGGGCGTCGCCGCGGGGTGCCCAGCGGAGCGCGAAGACCACGACGAGCAGGGTCAGGAGGGTCACCAGCAACAGCTGCCAGAACCCCTGGCGTGCGTACTCGGAGTACGTCTGGCCGGTCTTCTTCAGGACGGCCTCGTAGCCTCCGAAGAGCACGGCGAGCTGCACTGCGTTGAAGGCGGCGAAGAGCGCCGTGAGCACGACCAGCGGCAGAGCCCACTCGACGCGGCCGCGGGGGCGGCCGGCGGGTACCTGGACCCGGTCCCACTGGACGGGTGCGGCCGCGGTGTGGGCCGCCGCGAGCGCTCCGAACACACCGAAAGCGAGGAGCACCAGGCGCCACGGGCCGCCGGAGACGGACGCGTCGGGCATGAGGTCGCCCAGCAGATCGGCGAAGGCCGCGTCGGCCCCCGCGAAGAGGGCCCCGAAGACCAGCAGCAGCACCGCGGTGACCACGAGCGCGCGCAGCATCGCACCCACACTGCGGCGGCGCCCGCCGAACCGTTCACGCACTCCGCGCCAGCCCCAGGCAGGACCGGTGACCAGGGAGTTGAACATGCCGATGGGGCCCAGCAGGACGGCGGGCCAGGTACGGCCGCCGTGCAGTGCGAGCGAGCCCAGCGCGATCGCGCTCACGACGGCGAGGAACGAGGGCCAGTCCGCGTCACGCAGGGCCGGAACGACCAGCAGCCCGATGCCGCCGGCCGCCCAGACCACCGTCCAGGCGCGCATACGTCGTCCCGCCGCCTGTGCGGCGAAGTAGGCGGCGACAGCGGCCGGGATGGCGACGAGCAGGAGATTGACCGCCACGCCGTCGCCGAGCAGGAACATGCTGAGCAGCCCGGTGGCCAGCACGGCCCACAGCGTGGCCGTACGCACGGGGGCGGGCTCCCTCACCTGAAGGTCGGCCGTCCAGGGAGTGGGCGACGGCGGCACGGCCCAGTCGGCGCCCCCGCCCGCGGTTCCCTTCCCGTCACCGTCGTCGTCCCCGCCTTCGCCGCCGCCGTCGTCCGCGTCCGATCCGGTGCCCTCACGGTCGGAAGCGTCTTCCGGGGCGGTGGCCTTCGCCATGGTCACGGGAGGCTCCGTCGACGCCGTCCGATCCCTGACGTCCTCTGCCTCCCTCGCTTCCTTCGCCTCCGGCGTTCCCGGCTTCGGCGGCCCCTGCTCCATCGGCTCGGGCGTGGACGGTATGTCGGACACGGGACCCCCTCCCCACCGGCAGCGGACAGCCCACGGCACGCCGTTGCGGCGGAGGCTGACGACCGGTGTCTTGTTCGGCGCTCGCCCGCGATGATCAACGGGCCGCGTGGCGGACAGGGTATCCACGGGCAAGACGCTCGGCGGTGCGGCGGCGTGGCTGTAGCAAGCCTGTGACAGACACGGTCGGCGCTCGGTGCCTCAACGGCACGGCACCCGGGGATTCCGCAGCGCTCAGGGGTACGCGGTGGCTCCGCAGCGACCCACCCAGCGGCCCCCGGCATGAGGCCGGGCAGCACCACAGCACCGGCACTGGCACTGGCACCGGCACCGGCACCGAAAGCACCCGGCTGACGGACCTACGAGCCGCCCGCCGCTGCCCCGTACGCGGCCCCCGGCACCCAGTCCGGCAGGGACTCCGTGGCCTCCACCCAGGTCGCGGGGGGCGCGCCCGCCCGCCCGGAGGCGATCACGCCGCCGACGATGGCGCACGTGGTGTCCACGTCGCCGCCCACCTGGGCGGTGCCCCAGAACGCCTTCTCGTAGTCGCCCAAGGACCGGGCGGCCGACCACAGCGCGAACGGCACGGTGTCGTGCGCCGACGTGCGCCGGCCGCAGCCCAGGACGGCCGCCACGGTCCCGGCGTCCCCGTAGTCGAGCATGTCCCGGGCTCGTCGCAGACCGGCGCCGACCGCGCTGCGCGGTACGAGCGCGACGACGCCGTCGAGCAGGGCCTCGGGGGTCGGGGGTCCCGCCGGGTCGGCGGCCAGCGCGGCGGCCGCGGCGACGGCCATGGCGCCGACCACGGCCTCGCGGTGCTGGTGGGTCGGGTAGGCCGAGATCTCCGCCTGGTGAGTGGCCTGCTCGGGGTCGTCCGCGTACCAGGCGCCGAGGGGCGCGATGCGCATCGCGGCGCCGTTCCCCCAGGAGCCCTGGCCCTTGAACAGGGCGGACGCGAGCTCGCGCCAGTCGCCGCCCTCCCGGACCTGGCGCAGCAGCCGGTTGACCGCGGGGCCGTAGCCGCGGTCGAAGTCGTGGTGCTCGGCGAAGGAGCGGGCCAGTTCGTCCTGGTCGATACGGCGGTGCGCGGCGAGCACGCTCACCACGGAGCAGGCCATCTCCGTGTCGTCGGTCCACTGCCACAGTTGGGGCGGCAGCTCACGGCGCTTGAGCAGCGGGTAGTTCGCGGGCACGAAGAACTGCGAGCCCAGCGCGTCTCCCACGGCGAGTCCGCGCAGGCTGGCCAGGGCGCGGCCGAGGCGCCCTTCGGTCGAGGAGTCAGCGATCATCGCCCTGCCACTCTATCCGGTGGCTCCGTACGACTCAGGGTCACGCCACCGCTCGAAAGGTCGGTCAAGCGTGTACTTGCCGTCGTCTCCCAGAACGAGCATGCGCGTCTCCCCGTTCCCCGGATTGGACAGCGACTCGAATTCCGCCACCGTCCAGTGGAACCAGCGCATGCAGAACAGCCGCATGGCCAGGCCGTGGGTCACGATGAGCACGTTGGGCGGGTGGTCGGGAGCCTCGAAGCTCCGGTAGAGGCTCTCCAGGAAGCCGCCGACCCTGTCGTACACGTCGGCACCGGACTCGCCCTGCGCGAAGCGGTAGAAGAAGTGCCCGTAGGCGTCGCGGTACGCCTTCTGCAGGCGGACGTCGTCGCGGTCCTGCCAGTTGCCCCAGTCCTGCTCGCGCAGCCGCGGCTCCTCGCGCACCCGGACGAGCGCGGGGTCGAGGTGGAAGGCGCGGAACGTCTCGTGCGTACGACGGTACGGCGACACGTAAACGCTTACGCGCTCCTGTCCGAACAGTTCCCGCAGTTTCTTGCCCGTCTCCTCCGCCTGCTGCCAGCCCTTCTCGGTGAGCGGCAGGGCGTGGTCGGGTTCGCGTTCGTACACGGTGTCATCGGCATTGCCCACCGACTCGCCGTGCCGGACCAGAACGATGCGCCGTGGTCGTGCCATGCCAAAACCCTAGATCGTGTCACCCCGGATCGAGCAGCCGTACGGGCTCCATACGGCGTAGGTCACACAGCTTCCCCACGCGATGACGACGTACGGGAGCCTTCTCAGACCGTCCAGGCGGGCTCCAACTGCACGATGTCGCCCGCGAGGGCCGCCACGTCGGCCTCGATCTGGGCGCGCAGCGCGAGCCTTTCCACCCGCTCCGCGCGGTACTTGCCGTGCTCCGCGGCGGACTGCCACATCGACAGGACCAGGAACTCGCTGCCCGGCGCCTCGCCGAAGAGGCCCCGCACCATCCCGGGCGAGCCCGCCATGGCGGGATTCCAGACCTTCTCCTGCATCAGTGCGAAGTGTTCGGCCCGTTCCTCGTGGACCCGGCAGTGCGCGACCCGCACCAGGTCCGCGTCGCTGAAGCGCGGCTCGAAGCCGGTCTTCACGTCGAAGCGGTGATCGAACAGTTTGACCTGGGAGTCCTTGAAGGTGCCCGACTGGGCTGCGGCGAGCCTGTCGTGGGAGCGGGCCATGAAGGAGTCGTAAAAGGCACGGCTCTCCCAGAAGGCGAAGATGTGCGCGACGCCGGACCGGCCCGTGCTCCATCCGCCACCCTGTCCCCGGAAACCCGGCTCCCCCAGAAGCCCCGCCCACTTTCGCTGCCCCCGTTCGAAACCGCGGCGGTCGACCACGGTGCAGCGAATCCACTTGACCAGCACCGCGCCATCGTAAGGCCACGGAGCGTGGCGCCGGTCACGCTCCGGCGGAGTACATCCGCGCGAGCGCCCCGGCGCGCGTGGCACGATGGACAATCGGCGCTGCCAGCAGGGCAGTTGGGCCGAAGAGCAGTTGGGGAACGGGGAGGGGAGATCCGGTGAACGGCCTCAACAAGGGCATCCGCAAGGTCGAGCTGGCGGTGAAATGGGATCCGAGTCCTGTGGGTGAGCCCGCGACCGATCTCGACGTCATCGCGGCGACCTACACGGCCGGAGCGCCGAGCGAAACACCCGAGTACGTAGTGCATTTCGACAGCCGTTCGCCGGACGGCACCATCTATCTGAACCGGGACAGCAAGGACGGCAAGGGCTTCGGCTGGGACGAGGTCATGACGTTGGAGCTCGACCGTCTCAACAGCCGCTACGCGCGCGTGGTGGTCGGCGTCCTCATCCAGCAGCATGCCGGCCACAAGAGCTTCGTGGGGGTGCTGAACCCCGGTTTCCGGATGCGGGAGAACTACACGGTGCTGGCGGAGGGCGATTTCGCGGACGTCCTCGGGTCCACCGCCGCGACCCTCGGGGAGTTCGTGCGCGAGGACGCGGGCGGGTGGACCTTCCACCCCGGCGTCCGCGGCTACGACACGGACCCGGCGACCTTCACCAGGGTCATGGGCAGCGCCCAGGACGCCTGAGCGGGCCTTCCTGGGACCGTCGCGCTCCTACGGGCCGGGATTTCCCGAAGTGCGCCCGCTGGGGCAGTGAGAATCCTGAAGGGCGTCACGGCTGCGGGCCGCGCCGCCCTTCAGGAGCCGTCTCGCTCATCGGCGGACGGAGGACTCGATTCTCTTGATCATGGGCCGGAGCATGTCACTACGGCCGGAGCCGCGACAAGCCTGTTGCCCGGCCGCCGCACGAGGCGCCACGGCCTGCTGCACGGCCGCCGCACCAGGCCGCGCGGCCGGGCGTCACAAACGCCGAGGGCGGTGGAGCCGAGAACCGGCTCCACCGCCCTGCACAGGCAATTCACGCCTCAGAGGCGCCCAGGATCAGCTGCAGCCGCTGGTCGAGCCGCAGCCCTCGCAGATGTAGCAGGATCCGGCCCGCTGCATCTTCGTGCCGCAGGAGAAGCACAGGGGGGCGTCCGCCTGGATGCCCAGCTGCATCTCGACCAGTTCGGCACTGGTGTGCGCCTGCTTCGGGGCGGGCTTGGCCGCCTCGACCTCGGCCTTGGGGGTGGCGACGGCCTTCAGCTCCTGCGCGCGCGGCGCGGACTGGGCCAGCCCCTCCACGTCGACCTCGACATCGTCGATGGTCGGCTCGTAGGAGCCCGTCTCCAGGTGGCGCTGGCGCTCCTCGGCGGAGTGGATGCCGAGCGCGGAGCGCGTCTCGAAGGGCAGGAAGTCGAGCGCCAGGCGGCGGAAGATGTAGTCGACGATCGACTGCGCCATCCGCACGTCCGGGTCGTCCGTCATGCCGGCCGGCTCGAAGCGCATGTTCGTGAACTTCGAGACGTACGTCTCCAGGGGCACGCCGTACTGGAGACCCACGGAGACCGCGATCGAGAAGGCGTCCATCATGCCCGCGAGGGTGGAGCCCTGCTTCGACATCTTCAGGAAGACCTCGCCGAGACCGTCGTCCGGGTAGGAGTTGGCGGTCATGTAGCCCTCGGCGCCGCCCACCGTGAAGGAGGTGGTGATGCCGGGACGGCCCTTGGGGAGGCGCTTGCGGACCGGGCGGTACTCGACGACCTTCTCGACGGCCTCGCGGATCGTCGCCTCGGTCTTCGCGGTCACCTCGGCCTTCTCGTCCTCCTTCTTCTTGGCGGAGAGCGGCTGGCCGACCTTGCAGTTGTCGCGGTAGATCGCGAGCGCCTTGACGCCCATCTTCCAGGCCTCGAAGTAGACCTCCTCGACGTCCTCGACCGTCGCCGTCTCCGGCAGGTTGACGGTCTTGGAGAGGGCGCCGGAGATCCACGGCTGGATCGCGGCCATCATGCGGACGTGGCCCATCGCGGAGATGGAGCGCTCACCCATGGCGCAGTCGAACACCTCGTAGTGCTCGAGCTTGAGGCCGGGAGCGTCGATCACATTGCCGTGCTCGGCGATGTGGGCGACGACCGCCTCGATCTGCTCCTCCTGGTAGCCCAGGCGACGCAGGGCCTGCGGCACGGTGCCGTTGACGATCTGCATCGAGCCGCCGCCGACCAGCTTCTTGAACTTGACCAGAGCGAGGTCGGGCTCGAGGCCGGTGGTGTCGCAGGACATCGCGAGACCGATGGTGCCGGTCGGGGCGATGACGGACGCCTGCGCGTTACGGAAACCGTTCTTCTCGCCGAGGCGGACGACGTCCTGCCAGGCCTCCGTGGCGGCGGCCCAGATCGGGCTGTCGAGGTCGTCCATACGGACGGCCGCGGTGTTGGCGTCGGCGTGCTGCTTCATGACGCGCTGGTGCGGGGTCGCGTTCTTGGCGTAACCCTCGTAGGGGCCGACGACCGCGGCGAGCTCGGCGGAGCGCTTGTACGACGTACCCGTCATCAGCGACGTGATGGCACCGGCGAGGGCACGGCCGCCGTCGGAGTCGTAGGCGTGGCCGGTCGCCATCAGCAGGGCGCCGAGGTTGGCGTAGCCGATGCCGAGCTGACGGAAGGCGCGGGTGTTCTCGCCGATCTTCTGGGTCGGGAAGTCCGCGAAGCAGATCGAGATGTCCATCGCGGTGATGACCAGCTCGACGACCTTCGAGAAGCGCTCGACGTCGAAGGACTGGTTGCCCTTGCCGTCGTCCTTCAGGAACTTCATGAGGTTCAGCGAGGCGAGGTTGCAGGACGTGTTGTCCAGGTGCATGTACTCGCTGCACGGGTTCGAGCCGTTGATACGGCCGGACTCCGGGCACGTGTGCCAGTGGTTGATCGTGTCGTCGTACTGGATGCCCGGGTCGGCGCACGCCCAGGCGGCCTCGGCCATCTTGCGGAAGAGCGCCTTGGCGTCGACCTCCTCGATGACCTCGCCGGTCATGCGGGACGTCAGCCCGAACTTGCCGCCCGACTCGACGGCCTTCATGAACGTGTCGTTCACGCGGACCGAGTTGTTGGCGTTCTGGTACTGGACGGACGTGATGTCGTCGCCGCCCAGGTCCATGTCGAAGCCCGCGTCACGCAGGGCGCGGATCTTCTCCTCCTCCTTGACCTTGGTCTCGATGAAGTCCTCGATGTCGGGGTGGTCGACGTCGAGGATGACCATCTTGGCCGCGCGGCGCGTGGCGCCACCCGACTTGATCGTTCCTGCGGAGGCGTCGGCACCGCGCATGAAGGAGACGGGACCCGAGGCGTTGCCGCCCGAGGAGAGCAGTTCCTTGGAGGAGCGGATGCGGGAGAGGTTCAGGCCGGCGCCGGAGCCGCCCTTGAAGATCATGCCCTCTTCCTTGTACCAGTCGAGGATCGACTCCATGGAGTCGTCGACGGACAGGATGAAGCAGGCGGAGACCTGCTGGGGCTGGGGCGTGCCGACGTTGAACCAGACAGGGCTGTTGAAGCTGAAGATCTGGTGCAGGAGGGCGTACGCCAGCTCGTGCTCGAAGATCTCGGCGTCAGCGGGCGAGGCGAAGTACTTGTAGTCCTCACCGGCCTTCCGGTAGGTCTTCACGATGCGGTCGATGAGCTGCCTGAGGCTCACCTCGCGCTGCGGGGTGCCGACGGCACCGCGGAAGTACTTGCTGGTGACGATGTTGACCGCGTTCACCGACCAGAAGCCGGGGAACTCGACGCCACGCTGCTCGAAGTTGACCGAGCCGTCGCGCCAATTGGTCATGACGACGTCACGACGCTCCCACTCCACCTCGTCGTACGGGTGCACCCCGGGGGTGGTGTGGACGCGCTCGATACGCAGTCCCTTGCTGCCCTTGGCCCCGCCCTTGGCGCGGGAACCTCGTGCCGGACCGCTCGCCGTCTCTGTCATGCCGCCTCCCTGTATCGGGCTAAAACGCCCTGAAGTGCCTCGTTCTTCCCGTGGCACGGTGTGTGTCTGGTGCTGCGCGCGCCGCTGTGCGGCCGCCCGCAACGGGTCTGTGGTCGCCGCCGACGGGGCCGATCCGTGTCGGCCCGTCCGTCAGTCGGCGGCGGTGGCGGGCACGGGGACCTGGACGGCCCCTCCGGACCCGCGGTCGTCTTCCGGGCGCTCCGCGTCCGTGTCTTCGTCGTCCACGGCGGGGCGCTGCCTCGTGCCTTCCCTGAGTTCCGCGATGGCGGCCTCGAAGTCCTCGAGCGAGTCGAACGCCCGGTAGACGGACGCGAACCGCAGATAGGCGACGAGGTCGAGCTCCTGCAACGGGCCGAGTATCGCCAGCCCCACGTCGTGCGTGGTCAGCTCGGCGCTCCCGGTGGCGCGCACCGCCTCCTCGACCCGCTGGCCGAGCTGGGCGAGTGCGTCCTCGGTGACGGGCCGGCCCTGGCAGGCCTTGCGCACGCCGTTGATGACCTTGGTACGGCTGAAGGGTTCGGTCACGCCGGAGCGCTTGACCACCATCAGCGAGCACGTCTCCACGGTCGTGAAACGACGGGAGCAGTCGGGACACTGGCGGCGCCTGCGGATCGACGTGCCGTCATCGGTCGTACGGCTGTCGACGACGCGGCTGTCGGGGTGCCTGCAGAAGGGGCAGTGCATGGCTCCAACCCTCCTTCACAGCACGACTCATAGACCTCGGGAGACCTCACGGGCCCCTCGAAGCAGCCCCAAGCATAGGCGATTCCCGTGGGCCCGAAGACCCGGGGGACCACAACTTCTGGGCCGCTGCCGCAATCCAACCACTAGATGTGGGACTCGGTCCTCAAATTCACACACGACGCGCGTGTCGCACACGTAATGGCATGTGCCGCATGGACATACCCATCACGGACACGCGGGGGATAGCGTGGGCGACGCACGGAAGGGGGGCCGGTCCCCGGCCGACCGGGTGCCGGATGGCAGACTGGTCGGCGCCCGCATCGGCTGTCGCAGCCTCCGCCCCCGGCGGTGAAGAGTACAGCAATGGGCCCTTTTGTCCGCCAGGCATCGTGCGAGCTATACACCCGGATTCATGATCACGTCAGCTACTTCACGGTTTTTCACTCGAACGTGTGTTTGGCGCAACCTTTCGAAAGCAACTACCGTTGTCCAGCAGGGAGACCATCGAGAGGGGCCGACGTGACCACGACCGCAGACAGTGCCACCATCACTGCCCAGGACCGCTCCCAGGGCCGATTCGAGCCGGTGCATGCGATGAACGAAGCCGCGAATCATGAGGGACCCAAGCGCTCCCTGCCGGGTCGACCTCCAGGCATCAGGGCGGACAGCTCCGGGCTCACGGACCGGCAGCGCCGGGTCATCGAGGTCATCAGGGACTCCGTGCAGCGGCGCGGCTACCCGCCGTCGATGCGGGAGATCGGCCAGGCGGTCGGCCTCTCCAGCACCTCCTCTGTCGCGCACCAGCTGATGGCACTGGAGCGGAAGGGCTTCCTGCGCCGCGACCCGCACCGCCCGCGCGCCTACGAGGTCCGCGGCTCCGACCAGGCGTCGGTGCAGCCCACGGACACGGCAGGCAAGCCGGCCGCGTCGTACGTCCCGCTCGTCGGCCGCATCGCCGCCGGTGGCCCCATCCTCGCCGAGGAGTCGGTCGAGGACGTCTTCCCCCTCCCCCGACAGCTGGTCGGCGACGGCGAACTGTTCGTCCTCAAGGTCGTCGGCGACTCGATGATCGAGGCCGCCATCTGCGACGGCGACTGGGTCACCGTCCGCCGCCAGCCCGTGGCCGAGAACGGCGACATCGTGGCCGCCATGCTCGACGGCGAAGCCACGGTCAAGCGCTTCAAGCGCGAGGACGGACACGTCTGGCTCCTCCCCCACAACTCCGCGTACCAGCCGATCCCCGGAGACGAGGCGACCATCCTCGGCAAGGTCGTGGCCGTCCTGCGCCGCGTGTAACACCCTGCGAGGGGCGAGACGGTCCGCCCCACCCATGACCGGGCCCCGGAACCAACTGCGCCGGTTCCGGGGCCCTGCGCGTTCACCGCCTCCGCGGCCGGGACGCGCTCCTCGCCTGCGCCGCCGCGGGTCCAGTTGATGCTTTCGCCGCGCGCGAGGCCTTCGGCGCGTTCACCGTCCCCCGTGGTCGGCCGTCGACTCGTCACGCGAGGCCGACGACCAGCAGGACGAACGCCGCGACGATCACAGCGACCCGCACATAGTGGAACCGGTCCCAGCGGCCGACCTGCTGCTTCCAGTCCGCCGGGACGCTCTCCCTGGTCCACTCGGCGACGCGGGAGTTGATCGGGACCAGCAGAGCGATGGACATCAGGACGCTCAGCACGAGCAGCGCGGTAGCCGTGACCACGAGACCCGCCTCCGCGTCACCCCACGCCGAGGCCGCCCAGACGGCACCCAGCACGACCGACCCGATGTACCAGAACGGCATGACCTTGCCAAGCACCCGGGCGCCGTCGCTGCGGGCCGCGAGACCGCCGTCGTTCGGCAGCCGGTCGAGGATCGGATTGACGAAGGCCGCCACCGCGAACTCCACGCCCACCATCAGGCCGACGACCACCACGGTGACGATGGCCAGTATGTGCTGCATATCCACTCCCGAAGTTCTCCGCGATTTTTTCTAGCGCTGCTAGGTGACGAGGCAATGCTATTCATAGCGTCGCTTGAATGTCTAGCATTGCTAGCAGAATGGTGTACGAGGGCACCGAGAGGTGGAACTCCGGCGGGCCGGGTGCGCGTGGGGGACGGGGCGGCAAGACGCGACAACGCCCCTGGCCGACGACGGGTGGGGACTGCGGGTGAAGTGGGCGACCTTCGGCCGGGCGAAGGCGGTGCGGGTGCCCACCGGCCGGCCGTAGGGGCGCAGGCGGCCGGGCGGCCACCGGTCGAGGGAAGGCGTTCAGACGGCCACCGGTCGGCCGGAGGGACGTGCACGGCAACCCGGCGGCAAGAGACGCGCGGACGGCCCTGGGCCGGTGCGTGGGCCGCCGCCGTGTTCGGCGACCCGCCCCCGTGTTACGCCTCTTGCGCCTTCCGGGCCGCCTCGTCGATCGCGGCGAGCGACCTGCGGACCTGATTGCGATCCGTCGTGTACCAGAAGTCCGGCAGCGACGCCTTCAGATAGCTGCCGTAGCGCGCCGTGGCCAGGCGCTGGTCCAGTACGGCAACGACGCCACGGTCCCCCGACGCCCGTACGAGACGGCCCGCGCCCTGGGCCATGAGGAGCGCGGCATGTGTGGCGGCGACCGCCATGAAGCCATTGCCGCCGGCGTCCTCGACGGCCTTCTGGCGGGCGCTCATCAGCGGATCGTCGGGGCGTGGGAAGGGGATCTTGTCCATGACGACCAGCTGGCAGCTGGGTCCCGGGACGTCGACGCCCTGCCACAGGGACAGCGTGCCGAACAGACAGGTCTTGGGGTCGGCCGCGAAGTTCTTGATCAGCTCGCCGAGCGTCTCCTCACCCTGCAACAGGATGGGGTACTCCGGGATGCGCGACCGCAGTTCCTCGGCCGCGAGCTGGGCCGCCCGCATCGAGGAGAACAGCCCGAGCGTACGACCGCCGGCGGACTGGATCAGCTCGGTGAGCTCGTCCAGCATGTCCCCGCGGTCGCCGTCCCGCGCGGGGCGTGACAGGTGCTTGGCGACATAGAGGATGCCCTGCTTCGGGTAGTCGAACGGCGAACCGACGTCGACGCCCTTCCACTGCGGGAGGTCGTCGCCCTCCGTGCCCTCGGGGGCGAGTCCCAGCGAGGCCCCGACGCCATTGAAGTCGCCGCCGAGCTTCAGCGTCGCCGAGGTCAGCACGACGGAGCGGTCGGCGAACAGCTTCTCCCTGAGCAGCCCGGACACACTCATGGGAGCCACCCGGAGCGAGGCACCGAAGCGGTCGTGGCGCTCGTACCAGACCACGTCCCACTCGGAGCCGTTGGTGATGCGCTCCGCGACGTCGTGCACGCTCTCCACGGACGCGAGGGCCTGCTTGCGCACGGCGTCCTCGTCCTGGACGGACTTGTCACGGGTGCCGCCGATCGCCGAGATCACCGTACGCGCGGCGTCGCGCAGTGCCATCAGGGCGTACCCGAGGTCCTCCGGGATCTCCTCCAGGCGTCCCGGCAGCGCCAGCTCCATGAGGCGCTCGAAGCCCTCGGCGGCGGTCTGGAGCTGGTCCGCGGCCTTTTCGTTGACGAGTTTGGCGGCGCGGCGGACCGCGCGGTTGACCTGGCCCGGGGTGAGCTCCCCCGTGGCGACGCCGGTGACCCGGGACACCAGTTCATGGGCCTCGTCGACGATCAGCACCTCGTGCTGCGGGAGCACCGGCGCGCCTTCGATGGCGTCGATCGCGAGCAGCGCGTGATTGGTGACGACGACCTCGGCGAGCTTGGCCCGCTCGCGCGCCATCTCGGCGAAGCACTCCGCTCCGTACGCGCACTTGCTCGCGCCCAGGCACTCGCGGGACGACACGGACACCTGGGCCCAGGCGCGGTCGGACACGCCGGGCGTGAGGTCGTCGCGGTCGCCCGTCTCCGTCTCGTCCGACCAGTCCCGCAGCCGGAGCAGGTCCTGACCCAGCTTGCTGGTGGGCGCGGCCGCCTCGAACTGGTCGAAGAGGCCCTCCTCCTCGTCCTGCGGCACTCCCTCGTGCAGGCGGTGCAGGCACAGATAGTTCGACCGGCCCTTGAGCATGGCGAACTCCGGCCGGCGACGCAGCAGCGGGTGCAGCGCGTCCACGGTGCGCGGCAGGTCCCGCTCCACGAGCTGCCGCTGGAGCGCCAGGGTGGCGGTCGCCACGACGACCCGCTCCCCGTGCGCGAGGGCCGGGACCAGATAGCCGAGGGACTTTCCGGTGCCGGTGCCCGCCTGGACCAGCAGATGGGAGCTGTCGTCGATGGCATCGGCGACTGCTTCGGCCATGGTCACCTGGCCGGGGCGCTCCGTGCCGCCGACGGCGGTGACGGCGGCATGGAGGAGTTCGGGGAGTGAGGGCTTCGTCATAGCGCTGCCACCCTACGGGGCTCCACTGACAATCGGGCGATCACGGCGACCGCGACGGATGTGATCGGGACGGGTACGAGATGTGTGATCAAGGCTGGTGCAGGGGGTTCGGGACGGTGCCGTGGACGGCGGCGTGCGGGCGGTCGGGGCGGTCACGGTAGCCGTCCAGGTGCAGCCGGTTGCGGTTGAGGCAGAGGCGCTCGATACGGGGCGTGAGCAGGTCGAACATCTCGTAGCGGTCCTTCAGCTCCGGGAACCGCGTCTGATGGCGGACGATCTCCGCGCGCACGAGGGACCAGAACTCGTCCTCCGGGACGCCCAGTTGTTCCTCGCACAGTGGCGCGAGGAAGCGGAACACTCCCACGAAGAGCCCGGAGTGGATGAACTGGATCAAGAACTCGGGCGGCTCGGAGAGCAGCACCCGTCGTACTTCGTCGGGCATGGACGCGTGCTCGGGAAGCGGCTCGGCGCTCACGTTGACGTCGTCCACGAAGTCCTTCACGGCGAGCCGGACCGGTACGTCGTGGTCGTCGAAGACGACGATCGCGTTCTCTCCGTGTGGGCTGAACACAGTGCCGTACCGGTAGAGGAAGTGCAGCAGCGGCGGCAGCAGTGCGCCGAAGAGGCGGCGCAGCCAGGCTTTCGGCGCGAGCCCCGAGCGCCCGACGAGCTGTGCGGTGAAGGCGCGGCCCCGCGGATCGGTGTGCAGCAGCGCGGCCAGTGTGCGGGCGCGTTCGCCCGGGGCGAGCCGACGGGACAACGGCTCGCGCCAGATCGCCCCGAGCAGTTCCTTGTACTGGTAGGGCACCTCCGGGAGGCCGTCGTAGACCGGATGCCCGACGGTCACGGAGGCGACCTCGCCGAGGAGGATCACCCCGCAGGTGTCCCGCAGGAACGAGTCGGTGTCACGCAGGCTGTGCATCCAGGAGGTGACAGCCGGGGCCGCGAGCGTCCGTACCGTCGGCAGGCCCCGCCACACCAGGGTGTTGAGGACGGACAACGGCAGCTTCAGGGTGTGCCGGTCCGGGCGCGAGACGTTGAGGAACGTACGGATCGACTGCTGCGGCAGGCGCAGGTCGCCGTCCGAGTGCAGGGGCACGATCCGGTCCGCGGCGACGTCGGACGTGAACAGGGGCAGCACGACGTCGTCCCACTGCCAGGGGTGCACGGGCAGGTAGAGGTACGACTCCGGGGCCAGCCCGCGCGCGCGGAGGACGCCGTCGAAGGACTCCCTGACCGTGGGGGCGAGCTCGCGCGCGTAGAGCTGCTCCGCGGTGTCGAGGCCCGGAACGCCCCGGTAGGCGGCCAGCGAGCTGTGCACGGCGATCCAGGGCAGGGCCGTCGCCTTCCGGGCCTCCGGTGCCCAGTCGCCCGCGTCTCGTGCGGAGAAGCCGAGCCGGCCCTTGTTCAGCACGAGCCACGGGTGCCCGGTCTGGTGGCCCTCCAGTTCGGCGTACCCCAGCTCGGCCAGCTCGGCCGCGGTGAGGGCGTCGTGGTCGAGGCGAGCGTCGGCGGCGAGGGTGGTGCTCATCTCGCGGACGGCGTGGCCGAGCGTCGCCCCGTCGAGTCGCAGCGCGCCGCGGGCACGGGTGAGGAACCGGAGCGGGTCGGTGAAGGGCCGTGGTTCCCCGTCCCGCTCCGTGAGAGTGAGCGAGCCGGGGTCCACCCGCCAACTGTCGTACGCGGTACGGCGGGCGCGGAAGGACAGGATGTCCCGGTCGTCGAGCGGGAGGAAGTAGCGGGAGAGGGGGGTACGCGGGCCTTCGGTCGCGACCGGGTGTCCGTCCCTCGGCCCCGCCTCGTGCCCATGGGACTCCGGTACGTCGCCGCGCTCCCGCTCTCGCCCGGCGCCGGGCTCCAGCCCGTCCCCTGGCCCATGGTCGAACTCTGACCCGTGGCCGAGCTCGGCCGCGGGCGCGGCCTCCGGCTCCGGCTCCGGCTCCGGCTCCGGCTCCGGCTCCGGCTCGATGATCCCCTCGTACGCGAACTCACCGATCATCTTGGCGAGCAGGCGGCGGCCGGCCTGCTCCCATCGGTCGTCGCGCAGCTCAGGCGGGTCGTACAGGGAGGGCGTCGCTGCGGAGGCCGGGTTTGCGGAGAAATTCGGCACGGGGACTCCTCGACAGGGAACCGGAACGGGACGAGCGGTGTACCAAGAGTGACGGCGCTACAACAGATCGCGCAGGGCCCGGTCTCGGACCATGAGGGCTGCCCGCTTGTCGGGCAGGTCGACCTCGGCGGAGAAGCGGAAGCCGGCGCTCAGGAAGGCGGAGACGGAGGGGGTGTTGCGAAGGTCGGGTTCCGCGACGACACGCGCACATGAGGGGCGGCAGTCGAGCGTGTGGTCGGCCACGGCTCTGAGCAAGGCGGAGCCGAGCCCTCGCCCACGGTGGGCGACGCCACCGATGAGGAGGTGAATTCCGGTGTCGTGCGGTCGGGCGGGGTAGTGGCGGGCCAGGGGATCGAGATCCGCGCGGTAGATCTCCCAGTAGCTCATCGGGGTGCCGTCCAGCAGTCCGAGGCAGGGCACGCTGCGCCCGTCGCCGTCGAGTTGGAGGCGCAGATGTTCTTCGGTGACGGCCCCGGGCCCGGCGAGCTTCCAGAATTCGGCCACGACCGGGTCGTTCATCCAGCGGGTGATCAGGGTCAGGTCGCGTTCGACTCGGACGGGGACGAGCTGGAAGACGCCCACGGGGGTGCTGGTCGGCCCCCAGCCGCCCACACGATCGAGCAGGTCGTCGTCCGCCGACGCGACGTAGGTGCTCTCCGTCGCGCCGACCTGCGGGATGCCTGCGCCACCGCCCCGGCCCTCTACGGCTCCGTCCACGGCCCCCGGGACGGACCCGCCCCGTCCGTCGGCCGTCTCCGCGAAGTACGCGAGGAGCTCTTCGGGGAGGCGCAGGTCGAGGGTGTCCTCGACGTCCGCGCTCACGCAGGGGCCCAGGTCGGAGTCCGAGGGCGGACTCGTGTCGGTGCCGGATTCGTAGCCGGATGCGTCGGCGCGTCCCGGGACGGGTGCCGGTGCGGTGTCGGCGTCGGTGCTCGCGTCGGTGGGAGGCACGGCGACGCTCCTCTCAGGAGACGGGGTGGGGCATGTTCCTCAGGAATGAAGGGGGTTGGAGATGGTGACGTACACGGACTGGGTGTCGACGGGCCCGACGAGCTCGTCGAGGCCGTGCAGTCGGGTCAGCAGGTTGGCCTTGCAGCGCAGGACCGGTGATTCGAGCAGCCGGGCGGGAAGGGGGGTGCGCAGACGGGCGGGTCCGGTGGCCACGTCGGCGAGGAATCGGCGGAAGGCGGCGAGCAACAACCCCTCGTCGGCGAGGTGCTGGGACCCGAACGCTCCGATGAGACCGAACACGTTGTTGATGCCGAGGTAGTAGGCGAAGCGTTCGTCGGTGACCTCGTCGGAGACGAAGGTGTCGCTGTGGGTGCCGATGCCGGGCAGCCTCGCGTCGAGCTCCGCGCGCCGGGACTCGCGGAAGTAGTAGCCCTGGTTGTCGCGGTAACGGCCGCCCCGCGGCCAGCCTTCGGGGTCGAGGAGGAGCAGCGTGTTCTGCTGGTGCGCCTCCAGGGCGATGCCCGCCTCGCTGTCCAGCCAGAGCACGGGGCGTACGACGTGGTGCAGATAGCGCAGGAACCACTCGGTGGCGACGGCGCCGCGGGGACGACCGGTGCGCCCGGCGAGCCCGGTGATGATCTCGGTGAGCCTGGACCGCATCGGGGGCCGGTCAGCGAGCGCCCTGCCGCTGCCGGGCAGGCCGGCCGGCCGGGGTGACACCAGCCCGGCGATGCAGCCGGCGTCGTCCGTAGGGCTGAAGGGGTTGTGGCGGATCACGACGTCGAGCCCCGGCAACGGGCTGCCGTCCGGGCTGTCGACGGCGAGCCAGGCCGGGTCCCGCACGATGTCGAAGCCGGGGTGTGCGGCCTGCCACTGCTCGGACAGACCGCCGCGCAGCAGGCGGTGGACCTCCACTCCGCGGTGGAGCTCCTTGCGGAGGTTCTCACGGCGGGAGTTGGTGATGCGCAGGCCCAGGGACAGCTTGAGCATGGCCGGGGCGTCGGAACGGTGGACGGTGCGGACCGAGGAGGTGGGGTGCCACGGGGCGCCCTGCGCGCCGAGGTCCTTGAGCAGGCCGGCGTCCATCAGTTCGGCGGTCTCGCGCCGGTGCCGGACCTCGCGCATCTGCCAGGGGTGCAGAGGCAGGGCGGCGGTGTACCCGGCGGGCAGCGGGAGTTCCGCGCCCGCCAGCCGCAGGGTGAGCTGCTCCGCGGAGACGGGGCGGCCGCGCTCCGTCCATGCCGAGTCGGTTGCGAGCACGGAGGGGGCGATCGCCATCCAGTGCAGGGGGAAGGAGCCGCGCAGTTCGGGCGAGTAGAGCCGGGCCTCGGCCTCGGACAGCCCTTCGCGGCCCTTCGGGGTGGGGTGCAGCGGATGACCGAGCAGGAGCGCCTGCTCCGCGGCGAGGAAGAGGTGGGGCGCGTCCGTGGGCCGCTGTCTGCGGTCGCTGATGAAGGCGGCGGTGCGGTGCACGGAGTCGGCGACGCGGCCGACGAGGTCGGCTCCCGCGAGGCCGACGCCGTATTCCGCACGGGTACCGGGCCCGGGCTCCCCGGCTGCTCCGGTTGCGTCGGCTGCCCTGGTTCCCTCGGCTCGCCCAGCTGTTCCGGTTCCCTCGGCTCTCCCGGCTCCTCCGGCTCCTTCTCCTTCCGCTCCCCGGGCTGCTCCGGTTCCCTCGGCTCGCCCAGCTGTTCCGGTTCCCTCGGCTCTCCCGGCTCCTCCGGCTCCTTCTCCTTCCGCTCCCCGGGCTGCTCCGGTTCCGTCGACCGGCCCGGCTGCCGTGGCCGTTTCGCGGGTGATCAGGGCGGCCACGGTCATCGCGTCCGCGGGCGGTGCCCCCTCGGGGGCGTCGGCGAGACAGGGCAGGCCGAAGCGGTGCCAGCCCGTGGCCGACCAGTAGTGCACGGGGACCAGGAGGCTCGTGCCGCTGGCAGGGAGGGGGATGCGGAGCGTGCCGTCGTCCGGGGCGGCCAAGTCGTTCTCCCGCACCCAGCAGCGCAGCAGGTTCTCGACCGCCGCGGCCTGGGCAGCGGTCTGCGCGTCAGGGTGTTCCAGCAGATCGGCGGTGGCGCCACGCAGACGCTCGGACACCCTGACGCCCTCCTTCTGCCGGGGCACCGTTTCGGCTCCCGCCATCGGCGGGGTCTGTGTGCCGCGGACCGCGCGCTGGTTGCTGTCGGGGCGGCCGTCTGGTGCGGGGGTGGCGTTCACGGGAGTCCTTGTGGGGTCGTTCGGACTCGTGCGGCGACGAGTCGGTCGTTACGGGTAGGTGGGCCTTCGGCATTCCTGGTCGGTTCGGACGGGGCCGGCTCTTCCGGGACGGGCCGGTGGTCCGGGCTGGGCCGGCGGTCAGGCTCAGGCAGGCGCTCCGGTCGCCCTGGTCGTCCTGCACGGGCCGGTCGCCCTGCAGGGACCCGTCGCCGTGCACGGCGGGCCAGTCGTTCAGGCCGGGCTGGTCGCCCCGCTCGGGCTGGTCGTTCAGGCCGGGCGGGACGTTCAGGCCGGCCGGGTCGCTCCGCGCGCGCTGGTGATGGCCTCGGGCCGGCGCCCGGACGCGTGAGGGCACTCGGCCTTCGTGCTCGGCCCCCGAGCTCGGACGCCGGGCGCGGCCCCTGCCCCACTGCCGTCCCACCCCGCTTCGCCCGACGCACCGCGGACACCTCGCCGACCGACCGGAGCGCGTGCCCCAGCGCCGACTCGACCGAACCCCCGGCGACCGGCCGGGACGCGCACCCCACGCCGTGGCGGGACACGCACCCCACGGGCGGGCGGGCCGGGCGACCCAGGCAGGAGCGAAACGGGCGGACGGCGTCGAGGCAGGACGGGCGAACCGCGTCAGCGTGGGACGGGCTTCCCGGCCTGCTCTGCCGATTCGTCGGACGCTGCCGACTCGTCGGATTCTGCCGAGTCGGCAGGCTCTGCGACTTCGACCGGCCCGGCCGCGCCCGCCGCATGCTCCGGCCGCACCGGACGCACCGCCCGCTCCCGCGCCCCGGTCCCGGCCCCACCGAGCGCTGCCCGCAGCCCCCGCCCACTATGGGCTCCGCCACCGCCCCACGCCCTCGTCGCGCGGCGTGCCCACTGTGCGTGGCGGGCACACGCCCGGCGGACCGCATGCGTCGCCGGGTGGTCCCTCCTCGTCTCGGGGACCACCGATGGGTGCGCGGGCCGCACCCTGCCCCTGGTCCCCTCGCGCGACGGCCGCCACGGCGTCGGCGAGCCGGTCGAGGACCGCGGTGGCCTGTTCGTCGCTGATGGTGAGGGGAGGAAGGAGCCGCACCACGCTGGAGTGGCGACCGCCCAGCTCGACGATGAGCCCTCGGCGCAGACACTCCCGCTGGACGGCGGCGGCGAGTTCGGGTGCGGCGGGCCGGGGGCCTCCTGCGGTGTCCGGGGCCGCATCGGGGTGCACGAGTTCGACGCCGACCATCAGGCCCCGGCCGCGCACATCGCCGACGCAGGGGAACTCGTCGGCGAGCACGCGCAGTTGGGCCAGCATCTGGGCTCCCACGGTGCCCGCGCGCTCGGCGAGACCGTTCTCGCGGACGTGGGCGAGGGTCGCTGCACCCGCGGCCATGGCCAGTTGGTTGCCGCGGAACGTGCCGGCGTGGGCGCCCGGTTGCCAGACGTCGAGGTCGTCGCGGTAGACGATGACGGCCAGCGGCAGGCTGCCACCGATTGCCTTGGACAGGACCATCACGTCGGGCGTGATCCCGCTGTGCTCCACGGCCCAGAAGGTACCGGTGCGGCCCACGCCGGTCTGGACCTCGTCAGCGATCAGGGGGATGGACCGTGCCGCCGTGATCTCGCGCATTCGCCGCATCCAGCCGTCGGGCGCGGGAATCACCCCGCCCTCGCCCTGGACGGGTTCGAGGATCATCCCGGCGGGCTGCGGTACACCCGACTTGGAGTCGTCGAGCACGGACTCGGTCCAGCGTGCGGCGAGTTCGGCACCGTGATCGCCGCCGACGCCGAACGGGCAGCGGTAGTCCTGCGGATACGGCAGGCGTGCGACACGTACGTCGGTCGCGCCCCCGGATGCTTCGAGCGCCCCCGCGGTCATCCCGTGGTAGGCGCCGGTGAAGGCGAGCATGCCTGCGCGGCCGGTCGCCGTGCGCACCAGTTTGAAGGCCGCCTCGACCGCGTCCGTCCCGGCCGGACCGCAGAACTGCACCCGGGCACGGTCGGCGAACTCGCGGGGCAGTGTGCGGAACAGCTCCGTGGTGAACGCGTCCTTCACCGGGGTGGCGAGGTCGAGAACGTGCAGCGGGGCGCCTGAGTCGAGGACCCTTCTGATCGCCTCCAGGACCACCGGATGGTTGTGCCCCAGGGCCAGGGTGCCCGCGCCGGAGAGGCAGTCGAGGTACCGGCGTCCGTCGGCGCCTTCGATGGTCAGGCCTCGCGCCCTCACGGGAACGATCGGCAAGGCACGCGCATAGGTGCGGGCCGCCGACTCGCGCGCCGATTGGCGCCGCAGAATCCCCTCGTGCGCCGCGCGCGCCCCCTCGGACGCTCCGGGAACAGCTTCGGGCGCCGTGTCGGGGGTTCCGGGCACAGCGACCCGCTTCCCCCCGGACGGCCCAGTCGCTCCCACCGGCACCACCGCAGACTCGGTCACGGCCACTGGTACAGGTCCTCCCGCTGTCCACAGGCGAGTTGGCGAGGGGTTCTGAACACAGGCGGCAGGCCCCCCGTACGTATCAACGACGCGGCGCGTCCGGGGAAGCGGGTGAGTCGAAGATCCTTGCCGTGACGGAACCGTTGCCGTTCCGTCGGATGTCCCCCACGGCGACCGCATAAGGTGTGGTGCCGTTCGGCCTTGTCGAACGATCAAGGTCGATCGGCTCCCCGAGGTCCCGAACCGGGGGTCCGGTTCGGCCGATCCGTACGAAGCCGCACGTACGCACGCGTACGACGGACACGACGACGTACGCACCAGCAGCGCACAGTTCTCTGACGTCCAGGGGGAGTTACACCATGCGATCCATACGTCCGCCCTTCGCCGCCCGTCGAGGGAGGGGCGCGCGCCGCAGAACCTCCCCCGTGCTGGCCGCGATCGGCCTCACCGCGGCGCTGGCACTGACCGCCACCGCCTGCAACTCGGGGGACGACAAGGCAGGTGGCGAGCCCAGCGCGGCCGCGACCCAGGGCGGCGACGACAAGATCAAGATTCCGGACGACATCAAGAACAAGCTCAAAGAGCACGGCATCGATGTCGACAAGTGGAAGAACGGGGCCTGGAGGAACTGGGACAAGGACGACTGGCTGCGCGAGGCGGACGACTTCATCAACCCGATCATCAAGGGTCTGTGGGACCCGGACCGGATGCGTGGTGCCGACGACCCCGACAAGGACAAGGGCGTCGACGACAGCGACCTCTCCGGCGACCAGGGTGTCACCGACCCGACCCCGGCTCCCGTGACGGCGCAGGCCGTGAAGCCCGCGTACCACGGCAGCGTGCCGGTGGCCGGCAAGGTGTTCTTCGACGCCCCCGAGGGCACGATGGTCTGCTCGGCGACGGTGGTCGAGGACCCGGCGCACCCGGGCAAGTCCAATCTCGTGTGGACCGCGGGCCACTGCGTGCACGCCGGCAAGAAGGGCGGCTGGTACCGCAACATCGCCTTCGTGCCCTCGTACAACGACTCGGGGATGACCTCCGCGCAGCTGGAGAAGGCCGGCCGGCAGCAGGTCGCGCCGTACGGCGTGTGGTGGAGCGACTGGGCGCAGACCTCGGACCAGTGGATCGAACAGGGTGGCTCCACGGGCGGCCAGGGTGCCCCGTACGACTTCGCCGTGCTGCATGTGACGCCGGAGAAGGGCAGCGACGGCAAGTCCCTCGAGGAGACCGTCGGTTCCGCGCTTCCGGTGAACTTCAACGCTCCGGCCGTGCCGAAGGTGTCGAGCATCACGGCGACGGGCTACCCGGCGGCGGCGCCGTTCGACGGTCAGAAGCTGTTCCAGTGCACGGACAAGCCGGGGCGGCTGTCGGTCGCGCAGGCCGACCCGACGATGTACCGCATCGGCTGCACCATGACGGGTGGCTCGTCCGGCGGCGGCTGGGTGGCCGCGGGATCGGACGGCAAGCCGGCGCTGGTGTCCAACACCTCGATCGGCCCGGTCAAGTTCGGCTGGCTGGCGGGCCCGCGCCTGGGCAGCGTGGCCAAGGGTGTGTACGACTCGGTGAGCAAGAAGTTCGCCGGGCAGTGACGCGAAGGACGTAGCGGCACTCGGACGGACGGCGGTGGGCCGACTCACGGGAACTTCACCCGCTCACCGCCGTTCGTCCCAGGCCGCACGGGCACAGTGGGGTGTCGCGTCCGGGCAGGTTACGTGCACGGCCACCCCACGCCTGACCAGCACATGACACATCAGCTCCAACGGGGGTTTCAGCACCATGCTTTCCACTCACCGGCGAGGGCGCCTGTTCGCCGCCACCGGACTCGTCGCGGCCCTGGCGCTCACCGCCACCGCCTGCGACTCCGGTGACGACAAGGCGAGCGACAAGCCGAGCACGCCCGTCAGTCAGGGCGGCGACGACAAGATCAAGATCCCGGGGGACATCAAGGACCGGCTCAAGGAGCACGGCATCGATGTCGGCCAGTGGGAGAACGGCGGCTGGAAGAACTGGGACAAGGACAAGTGGCTCAGTGAGGCCAAGGACTTCGTCAACCCGGTGATCGACGGGCTGTGGAAGCCCGAGCGGATGAAGTCGGCCAAGGATCCCGACAAGACGATCTCCGCGAAGGACGCGGCCGCCGACCAGGGCGTCAGCGACCCCGACCCGGCGCCCGTCGACGCCAAGGCCGAGAAGACCCCGTACCACGAGTACGCCGCCCCGGTCGGCAAGGTGTTCTTCGACTCCCCCGAGGGCTCGATGGTCTGCTCGGGCACGGTCATCAAGGACGTGAACCACCCCGGCAAGTCCAATCTCGTGTGGACCGCCGGGCACTGCGTGCACGCAGGCGGCAGCGGCGGCTGGTACCGCAACATCGCCTTCGTGCCCTCGTACAACGACCAGGGCAAGTCCGAGTCCGAGCTGGGCAGCGCCACGGCGTCGGAGATCGCGCCCTACGGCCAGTGGTGGGCGGACTGGGCCTCCACGTCGAACGAGTGGATCTCGGGCGGTGACGAGACCGGCGGCGCCGGCGCGCCGTACGACTACGCCGTGCTGCATGTGAAGCCGGAGCAGGGCGGCAAGTCCCTGGAGGAGACCGTCGGCAACGCTCTGGCGGTGGACTTCTCGGCGCCGTCCGCCCAGGACGTCGACGCGATGGGGGCCTGGGGCTATCCGGCCGCACCGCCGTACAACGGTCTCGACATGTTCAAGTGCGTCGACCGGCCGGGCCGCCTCTCGCTCGACCCCGCGCTCCCGACGATGTACCGGATCGGGTGCACGATGACCGGCGGTTCCTCCGGAGGCGGCTGGTTCCGCGTGGTCGACGGAGAGACGAGGCTCGTCTCCAACACGTCGATCGGCCCGTCCGACAACACCTGGCTGGCGGGCCCGCAGCTCGGCAAGGGCGCCGAGGCTCTCTACCGGAGCATGAGCGAGGAGTACGGCGGCCAGTAGGCACCGTCGCGTGCGGCGCCGGCGGAACGCCGCGGCACACAGCCCGGTGCAACGCCGTCGCACGCGACGCCGGTAGGCACCGCACCGTCACCGCACACACCTGGAACGACGAAGGCCCGCCCCCTGCGAGAGGAGGCGGGCCTTCTTGCTCGTCGGTCTCCGGCGCCGCGGAGCCCGGAGTGCGACTACAGCGCCGGTGCCGGAACGTACGGCGCGAGGTCCGCCGCCAGTTCCTCGTGCACGCGCGCCTTGAGCAGCGTGCCCTCCGGGGTGTGCTCCTCGGAGATCACCTCGCCCTCGGTGTGCGCGCGGGCGACCAGCTTGCCGTGCGTGTACGGCACGAGCACCTCGATCTCGACCGAGGGGCGCGGCAGATCGTTGTCGATGAGCGCGAGCAGTTCGTCGATGCCCTGACCGGTGCGGGCCGAGACCGCGATGGAGCGCTTCTCGATCCGCATCAGCCGCTGGAGCACCAGCGGGTCCGCCGCGTCCGCCTTGTTGATCACCACGATCTCCGGCACATGGGTGGCGCCGACGTCGCGGATGACCTCGCGCACGGCGGCCAGCTGCTCCTCCGGCGCCGGGTGCGAACCGTCCACCACGTGCAGGATCAGGTCGGAGTCGCCGACCTCCTCCATGGTGGAGCGGAACGCCTCGACCAGGTGGTGCGGCAGATGCCGTACGAAGCCGACCGTGTCGGCCAGCGTGTACAGCCGGCCGCTCGGGGTCTCCGCCCGGCGCACGGTCGGGTCCAGGGTCGCGAACAGCGCGTTCTCGACCAGGACGCCCGCGCCGGTGAGGCGGTTGAGCAGGGAGGACTTGCCCGCGTTGGTGTAGCCGGCGATGGCCACGGAGGGCACCTTGTTGCGGCGGCGCTCCTGACGCTTGATCTCGCGGCCGGTCTTCATGTCCGCGATCTCCCGGCGCATCTTCGCCATCTTCTCGCGGATACGGCGCCGGTCCGTCTCGATCTTGGTCTCACCGGGACCACGGGTGGCGAGGCCGCCGCCCTTGCCGCCGCCCATCTGACGGGACAGCGACTGACCCCAGCCTCGCAGTCGCGGCAGCATGTACTGCATCTGCGCGAGCGCGACCTGCGCCTTGCCCTCTCGGGACTTGGCGTGCTGGGCGAAGATGTCGAGGATCAGGGCCGTACGGTCGATGACCTTGACCTTGACGACGTCCTCGAGGTGGATCAGCTGGCCGGGGCTCAGCTCACCGTCGCAGATCACGGTGTCGGCACCGGTCTCCAGGACGATGTCGCGCAGCTCGTAGGCCTTGCCGGAACCGATGTACGTGGCCGCGTCGGGCTTGTCGCGGCGCTGGACGACGCCGTCGAGCACGAGCGCTCCCGCGGTCTCCGCGAGGGCGGCCAGCTCGGCGAGTGAGTTGTCCGCGTCCTGAATGGTCCCCGTGGTCCAGACACCGACGAGTACGACCCGCTCCAGGCGGAGCTGCCGGTACTCGACCTCGGTGACGTCCTCCAGCTCGGTGGAGAGGCCCGCCACGCGGCGCAGTGCCGCGCGCTCGGAGCGGTCGAACTGCTCGCCGTCCCGCTCTCCGTCGATCTCGTGGCTCCAGGCGACGTCCTCTTCCATCAGGGCATCGGCCCGAAGACCTTCGGGGTAGTTCTGCGCGAAGCTCTGCGCGTCCTGGGAAGGGGAAGAAGAGGAGGTCATTGGATCCTTACGTCGATGGGAACACTTGTTCGGCGGACGTCGTCCGTCATAGAGGAGAACGTCCCCGGCCACCGGGAGATTCCCGGAATCCGCCGGGCGAACCCCTGAGGGGCCGGGCCGGCGACTCGAAGATGGTCGCACGGCACGGCACGTCTCGTCACGCGAGTTGTCAGGCACCCTTGCGCGCCTTCGGCGGGTCGCTCTTCCAGTCCTCGTGCCCCGGCATCGGCGGTGTCTTCGTGTCGTACAGCCATGCTTCGAAGAACCCGCTCAGGTCACGGCCGGCGACGGCGGTCGCGAGGGTCACGAAGTCGTCCGTCGAGGCGACGTCGTCGCGGTGGGCGCTCACCCAGGTCCGCTCCAGGCGCTCGAAGGCGGAGCGCCCGATCTTCTGACGCAGCGCGTACAGGACGAGCGCCGCTCCGTCGTAGACGCTCGGCCGGAAGATGCTGATCTTCTGGCCGGGGGCGGGCTCCTTGGGTGCCGCGGGCGGGCCGCCGGCGGCGCGCCAGGAGTCGGACGCGCGGTACGCCGCCCGCATCCGCTCCTCCATCGGCTTGTGCGCCTTCTCCTCCGCGTACAGGGCCTCGTACCAGGTGGCGTGACCCTCGTTGAGCCACAGGTCGGACCAGGCGCGCGGGCTGACGCTGTCGCCGAACCACTGATGCGACAGCTCGTGCACCATGATCGACTCGATGTACCACTTCGGGTACGCGGGCTCCGTGAACAGCTCCTTCTCGAACAGGGAGAGCGTCTGCGTCTCCAGCTCGAAGCCGGTCTGGACCTCGGCCAGGAGCAGCCCGTACGTCTCGAAGGGGTACCGGCCGACCTTGCCCTCCATCCAGGCGATCTGGTCGGGGGTCTTCTTCAGCCAGGGTTCGAGCTTCTTGGCGTCCTTGGTGGGCACGACGTCCCGTACGGGCAGACCGTGCGGCCCGCTCCGGTGCAGCACGGAGGACCGGCCGATGGAGACCTGCGCCAGCTCGGTGGCCATGGGGTGCCGGGTGCGGTACGTCCAGGTGGTGGACCGGCGGGAGCGGTCGGCTCCCGCCGGCAGTCCGTTCGCCACGGCCGTGTACCCGTCGGGCGCCGTGACGTGGAAGGTGAACATCGCCTTGTCGGAGGGGTGGTCGTTGCACGGGAAGACTAGGTGCGCGGCGTCGGCCTGGTTGGCCATGGCGAGCCCGTCCTTGGTGCGGACCCAGCCGCCGTCCTGGTCCTCGGCGGTGACCGGGTCGCTCGTGTGGTGCACGACGACGTGCATCCGGCTGCCCAGCGGCAGCGGCTTCGCGGGCGTGACGACCAGGTCCTGCCCGGCGCTGGTGAATGCCGCGCGCTGTCCGTTGACCTCGACCGACTGCACCTTGCCGTGGGCGTAGTCGAGGTTGATGCGCTCCAGCCGGGAGAACGTGAGGGCGTCGATGGTGGTGACGGCCGCGAGCGGCTTGTCGTTGGCTCCGGGATAGGTGAACGCGAGGTCGTACGACTGGACGTCGTATCCCGGGTTGCCCAGGTGCGGGAAGAGGCGGTCGCCGATCCCGAGGGGGGTGGCCGGCGAGGGGGCGCTCGCGGCGATCAGGCAGACGGAGACGGCCGAGGCGAGCAGGGCGGCCCTGATGCGGCGGGTCGGGGGACGGGGAATCCTGGGGCGGATGTTGCGCAGCATGAAACACCGCTACCAGCGCCCACGCGCCACACGGTGACGGCGCGCGCCCGGCCCACCCGAACGGGTCGGCGCGGCGGCCTATTGCGGGGCCGCCGCCTGGTGCTGCGCGCGGCTCACGTCGTACACCCCCGGCACGTTCCGCATGGCCCGCATCAGGCGGGGCAGGCGCGCCGCGTCCGGAAGTTGCAGCGTGTACGTGTGGCGCACGCGCTGCTGGCTGGGGGGTTCGACGGTGGCCGAGACGATGGCGACGCCCTCCAAGGCGATGGCCTCGGTGAGGTCGGCGAGCAGATGGGGCCGGCCGAAGGACTCGGCGACCAGGGTGACGCGGCATTCGGTGGTGTCCCCCCAGCGCACACCGATCTCCGCGCGCCCCCCGCTCTTCATACGCGACACCCCGGCGCACTCCACCCGGTGGACGGTCACCACTCCCCCGCGCACGGCGAAGCCGGTCACCTCGTCGGGCGGTACGGGCGTACAGCATCCGGCGAGGCGTACGGACGCGCCCGGCTGGTCGACGACGGCGCTGGCGGCGGGCCGTTCGGCGGGCGCTTCCTGGACGGGACGCTCGGTGGCGGCCTCGACGGCCGGGCGGCGGGCGGCGGACGCCTCGGAGTCCTCGGACGACGGGTCGGCGGTGGGCGAGGGGTGCGCGGCCAGCCAGCGCTGGATGGCGATCCGCGCGGCGGGCGTGTGCGCATGATCCAGCCACTCCCTGGACGGCTCGGAGGCCGGGTCCTGGCCCATGAGGAGCTGCACGGTGTCGCCGTCCCTGAGGACCGTACTCAGCGTCGCCAGACGGCCGTTGACGCGGGCGCCGATGCAGGCGTGGGCGTCCTCGCCGTACTGCGCGTACGCCGCGTCCACGCAGCTGGCCCCCTCGGGGAGACCCAGCGAGCCGCCGTCGGCACGGAAGGCGGTGATCTCGCGGTCCTGGGCCAGGTCCTCGCGCAGGGTGGACCAGAAGGTGTCCGGGTCCGGGGCGCCCTGTTGCCAGTCGAGGAGGCGGGACAGCCAGCCGGGGCGGGTCGGGTCGGCCCGCTCGCCGTCGGACCGTTCGCCGTCGCCGTCGGCCTGGTCCTCCGACGGCGTGGCGTAGGGGCTGCCGAGCGCGATGACTCCGGCCTCGGCGACCCTGTGCATCTGGTGGGTGCGGATGAGGACTTCGGCCACCTCCCCGTCCCCGCGCGCCACCGCCGTGTGCAGCGACTGGTAGAGGTTGAACTTGGGGACGGCGATGAAGTCCTTGAACTCCGAGACGACCGGGGTGAGGCAGGTGTGCAGTTCGCCCAGGACGCCGTAACAGTCCGCGTCCTCGTTCACCAGCACCAGGAGCCGCCCGAAGTCGGCGCCGCGCATCGGTCCGCGCTTGCGCGACACCCGGTGCACGGAGACGAAGTGCCGTGGCCTCACGAGGACTTCGGCCTGGATGCCCGCGTCGCGCAGGACCGCGCGAACCTCGTCGGCGATCTCCGCGAGCGGGTCACCGGCGCGCGCCGCGTTCTCGGCGATCAGCTCCCGGGTGCGCTCGTACTCCTCGGGGTGCAGGATCGCGAAGACGAGGTCCTCCAGCTCGGTCTTCAGCACCTGGACGCCGAGCCGTTCGGCGAGCGGGATCAGCACGTCCCTGGTCACCTTGGCGATCCGCGCCTGTTTCTCGGGGCGCATGACGCCGAGGGTCCTCATGTTGTGCAGCCGGTCGGCGAGTTTGATCGACATCACGCGGACGTCGTTGCCGGTGGCGACGAGCATCTTGCGGAACGTCTCGGGCTCGGCGGCGGCGCCGTAGTCGACCTTCTCCAGTTTGGTGACGCCGTCGACCAGGTAGCGGACCTCCTCGCCGAACTCCTCCCGCACCTGATCGAGCGTCACCTCCGTGTCCTCGACGGTGTCGTGGAGCAGGGAGGCGGTCAACGTCGTGGTCTCCGCGCCGAGTTCGGCGAGGATCAGGGTCACCGCGAGGGGGTGCGTGATGTACGGCTCGCCGCTCTTGCGCATCTGGCCCCGGTGCGAGGACTCCGCCAGCACGTACGCGCGGCGCAGCGGCTCGAGGTCCGCGTCGGGGTGGTGGGCGCGGTGCGCGTCGGCGACATGGCCGATGGCGTCGGGCAGCCGGTCGCGGGCCGCCGGGCCCAGCAGCGCGGCCCTGCCGAGGCGGCGCAGGTCGATCCGCGGGCGGCCCTTCCTGCGGTGTGCCGCGGGGACCGCCTGCTCCAGCGAGGCCGAGACCTTGGGGGCGGGCGTCGCAGGACCTGGCGTCGCGGGATTCGTCGCCTCCGCACTCATGGGCACCTCCGGCCGCGTAGACCGGCGGACGGGTGCCCCATGGCGAACACGGCTCAGGGGATTGCCTCGATCCCCCGTCCGGGCCGGTGCTTGATGCTACCGAGCCCATCACGCTCGACTGACCGCCTCTCGCCGAGCGTGAAACGGATCACCCATTCGAGCGACGAATTGGGGGTTTACGGTTTCGATCTTTGGTTGGAGAGGGAGCCGGGAACGGCACCCCCGACCGGAGCGCCCCGGTCCGGTGCGGTGCCGTGCGGTCCCGGCCGGACCCTTGCAGCCCTGGTCGGAACGGGCCGGAGCAATGACCGCGCCGCCGTGCCGTGTGATGCCGACCGGAACCGTGCCGCCCGGCCGGAACGCCCGTCGCGGTGCGCGCAGGGCGCCGCGGTGCCGTGTGGTGCGACTGAAGGCCGGACGGTCTGCCGGACGGGATGCCGCGGGGGGCTCAGCCCTGCGCGGCGGCCAGCCATTCCGCGTCGATCTCGCCCTCGGCGACGATCACCGCGGGCCCCGTCATCTCGATCTCGCCGTCCGGGCGCTCGGTGATGACCAGGCGCCCGCCGGGCACGTCGACGGTGTACGTCGCGGGCGTGCCCGTCACGGCCGGGTCGGCTCCGTCGCGGCGCGCCGTGGCGACGGCCACCGCGCACGCGCCCGTGCCGCACGAGCGGGTCTCCCCGACGCCGCGCTCGTGCACCCGCAGGGCCACGTGGCGCGGGCCGCGGTCGACCACGAACTCGACATTGACCCCGTCCGGGTAGGCCGACGCCGGGCTGAACGGCGGGGGCGTGAACAGATTCCCGGCGTGCGCGAGGTCGTCCACGAAGGCGACCGCGTGCGGATTGCCCATGTTCACGTTGCGGGCGGGCCAGCTGCGGTCGTCGACCCGGACGGTCACGTCACCTTCGGGGAGGAGTGCCTTGCCCATGCCGACCGTGACGTCCCCGTCCTTGGCCAGGTGCACGGTCTTCACGCCCCCGCGCGTGGCGACCGCGATGTCCCCCTCGGCCACGTGCCCGGCACGCTGGAGGTAGCGCGCGAAGACCCGCACGCCGTTGCCGCACATCTCGACGGTCGAGCCGTCGCCATTGCGGTAGTCCATGAACCACTCCGCCTCGGCGGCCATCGACCTGGCCTCGGGGTGCGCGGCGGACCTGACGACGTGCAGCAGACCGTCGCCGCCGATGCCCGCGCGCCGGTCGCACAGCGCGGCGACGACGGCCGGGGGCAGGTCGATGGCGTTCTCCGGGTCCGGGATGATCACGAAGTCGTTCTCGGTCCCGTGGCCCTTGAGGAAGGCGATCCGCGTGCTCATTCCTCGATCGTACGGGGTCGGCACGACACTCCCGCCGCCGCGGGGCCCGTCGGCACGGGCGACGGCGGGATCAGCGCAGCCGCGCCACGCGCCACACGGCGAGCACCGCCACCGCGGCGACGACCACCATGTACGCGATCGCCACGCGCCAGTCCGGGCGGCGGCCGGAGCCCCGCGGCGGGAAGCCCGGCCAGGTGTAGCCGACGCGGCGGGCGGCCATCATGCCCCAGCCCGCGGCGCACGAGCAGATCAGCAGGCCGAGCATGGCGACGACGGCTCCGCCGTCACCGAACTCGAAGGCCAGCGGGAAGGCGAACATCAGCGACCCGGTCGCGGCCAGCCCCACGATGGGGGCGAGCTGCCAGATGCGCAGCCTGCGCTGCGGGCGCAGCTCGACCTCGACCTCGGGTCCCGGGGACATCTCGTCGAGCCCGGGACCGTCGTCGGTCACACCGCCCGGGGTGTCCTCGGGACCGTCGGAGCTCAGTCGCTCCACGTCCGGCTCGGGGTTCAGACGGTCTCCGTCCGGGTCGATGCTCAGACGATCTCCATCGGGGCCGATGCCCGGACGGTCTGCGTCCGGATCGGCGCCGTGCTCGGTGTCTCGTGCTGTGTCGCGAGGGCCGGCCTCCATCGCCACGCGCCCTCCCAACTCGGACTTCACTGGTCGATCGAAGCTCGATGATGGCACGGCGCCGGAGGCCGCGATGACGGCCGGAGCGTCCCGATGCCATGACGTGATCAGGCTGTAACCGGTCGTTCGACCAACGCCAGTGCGAGTTCCGGGAGTTCTGTGAGATCCGCCGCAGCGCCGCTGAGCCAGTGCACGCGGGGGTCGCGACGGAACCAGGAATCCTGTCGGCGCGCGAAGCGTTTGGTGGCGCGCACGGTCTCCGCGCGCGCCTCTTCGTCGGTGCATTCGCCCGCGAGGGCCGCCAGCACCTGCTGGTATCCGAGCGCACGCGACGCCGTGCGCCCCTCGCGCAGGCCCTGCGCCTCCAGCGCGCGCACCTCGTCGACGAGGCCCGCGTCCCACATGCGGTCGACCCGGCGGGCGATGCGGTCGTCGAGCTCGGGGCGCGCCACGTCGACGCCGATCTGAAGGGTGTCGTAGACGGAGTCGTGCCCCGGCAGGTTGGCGGTGAAGGGCTTCCCGGTGATCTCGATGACTTCGAGAGCCCGGACGATACGCCGGCCGTTGCTGGGCAGGATCGCGCGGCCGGCCTCGGGGTCGGCCGCGGCCAGACGGGCGTGCAGGGCGCCCGATCCGCGCAGGCCGAGCTCCTCCTCCAGGCGGGCCCGCACCTCGGGGTCGGTGCCGGGGAACTCGAGATTGTCGACCGCTCCGCGGACGTACAGGCCGGAACCCCCGACCAGGATCGGCCAGCGGCCCTCCGCGAGGAGGGCGTCGATACGGGCGCGGGCGAGCCGCTGGTACTCGGCGACGCTGGCCGTGACCGTGACGTCCCAGATGTCCAGGAGGTGATGCGGGACGCCTGCGCGCTCCTCGAGCGTCAGCTTGGCGGTGCCGATGTCCATCCCTCGGTACAACTGCATCGAGTCGGCGTTGACGACCTCGCCTCCGAGGCGTCGGGCGAGGAAAACGCCCAGATCAGACTTTCCTGCCGCGGTCGGTCCTACGACGGCGATGACCCTGGGGGCGGGGGATGCGCTACTCACCGCCCCAGTCTCGCAAACCTCGCGGGCTCTCCTCGAACGAGCTACGTGACGCCACGGGTCCGACGTCGTTGCCTGTTGCGAGGTTCCAGCCGCCGGTTTTCGAGGACCGGTGACCCGGGCGACGCAATGGGACGCACCGGGTGACGCGGGATTTCGCTCTCACGAGTAACGTATGGAGTGGATATGGGCGTTTTTGCACGGCTTCTCCGGAAGTCGAAGGCCACGGAGGAGGCGTCGACCGCCGAGGTGCAGACCGGCCCGCGCGGGGCCGCCGCCGAGGCGGAGACGGCGGAGGAGGCGACGGCATCGTCCGAGACCAAAGGCCCGGCCACCGCGGAGAAGACCGCGGCGACCGCCGCCGAGGAGGACGTGGAGATTCCTCAGCAGCAGACGGCCGACAAGGCCGCGGACAACGAGGCCGGTGAGGGCGCCCGCAAGTAACTGTCCCGCGAGAGAAGGGGAACCATGAGTCTCCTGGAGACATTGAAGTCCAAGCTGGCGCCTGCGAAGGACAAGGTCTCGGACCTCGCGCAGCAGCACGGGGGCAAGGTCACCGACGGTCTGGACAAGGCCGCGAAGGTGGTCGACGAGAAGACCAAGCACAAGTACAGCGACAAGATCCACACGGGCACGGACAAGGCGAAGGGCGCCATGGACCGACTCGCGCACAAGGACAGTGGCGGGCCCACGCCCCCGCCGGACGCGCCGTCCCCGCCTCCGGCATCCTGAACAGCACACAGAGCGGCGGACGGCCGCGGAGCACACCAGGCTCCCGGCCGTCCGCCGTTTTCACGCCCTCCGCCCGGTCGGCTCGCGCGCACCGGCAGGTCCGCTACGACCAGGCCGCGACCAGGTATCCCACTCCGTAGGGAGCGTCGTCGTAGAGCAGGGCGCCGCCCAGCCCCGCGCCCTCGGCAGCTCCCGCGAGGACCTGCCAGGCGGCTCTGCCCGAGGCCTTGAGCTCGTACGCCAGCTCGGTGTCCAGCGCCTTCAGTGCGGCGAGGTCCGCCGCTCCCAGCGCACGGGCGGCCTCGGCGTCGAAGGCCTCCGCACGTTCGTCGAGGTAGCCCGGCGCCTTGAGCGTCCGGCACGCGCTGGCGTCGCCCATCACCAGCAGCGCCACCCGCTCGGCCCGTCCGGCGATCGCCTGCCCGGCCCGGACGCAGCGCTCGGCCGCGAGCGGTTCCCCGACACCGAGCCCCTCGACGGGGGCGTCGGACCAGTCCGTCCGCTCCAGCAGCCACGCGGCGACGGCCAGCGACGGCGGCAGCCCGCGCTCCGCCGCGGCCGGGGCGGGCCCCTCTCCCCCGAGGTGCACGTCGAGATCGACGCCGAACCCGCGGAAGGAGCCGGGTGCCCCTTGCGGGAACGTCCCACGCCCGGACTCGTCGGCGGGCCCCACGACGACCAGCAGGTCGGGACGGGAAGCGGCCAGCAGTCCCACCGCGTCGGTGCACGCGGCGCGCGCGGCGTCCAGCTCGGGGGCCGCGCCGGCGGCGACGGCGGGGACGAGCAGCGGAGGGCAGGGGCAGACTGCGGCGGCTACAAGCATGATCCGCAGCGTAACGCGCTAGGTGGGTCGTCAGCCCCGAGTACCCTTCCAGCCCGTCAGCGGGAAGGGGTACCTACGCATGCAGCCCGGACGAGCCTTCGCCGACGAGCCCGCTCGCGGGTCCGGGACTCGCGTCCGCCCACGCCTGTGGTCGGTGCGGGGCAGTCCCCCGGTCAGGCCGGGGTCGGCTCGTCCCGTTCAAGTCGGAGCGTCCGACCCCGATCAGGTCGGGGTCGACCTGAGCCCGGTCGGACCGGGGGCGGCCAGGCCCCGGTCGGGCCGGTTCAGTCGCAGCCGCAGCCGCTGCCCGTGGCGACCGGGAGCGGCGCGGGCACGCCGATCTTCGGCAGCCCGAGCATGACACCCGCCGGCTTCGCGGCCTCGGCGGCGTTGCGCTTCTCCCAGGCATCCCCCGCGCGCGTGCGGCGCACGTTCAGGACCTGGCCCTCGGCGAGCAGGTGGTGCGGGGCGGCGTACGTGATCTCGACGGTGACCACGTCGCCGGGGCGTACCTCTTCGTCCGGCTTGGTGAAGTGGACCAGGCGGTTGTCGGGGGCGCGGCCGGAGAGCCGGTGGGTGGCGCCGTCCTTGCGGCCCTCGCCCTCGGCGACCATCAGCTCCAGGGTGCGGCCGACCTGCTTCTTGTTCTCGTCCCAGGAGATCTCCTCCTGGAGGGCGACGAGACGCTCGTAGCGCGCCTGGACGACCTCCTTGGGGATCTGCCCCTCCATGGTGGCCGCCGGCGTTCCGGGGCGCTTGGAGTACTGGAAGGTGAACGCCTGGGTGAACCGGGCCTCGCGGACCACGTGCATGGTCTGCTCGAAGTCCTCCTCGGTCTCGCCGGGGAAGCCCACGATGATGTCGGTGGTGATCGCGGCGTGCGGGATGGCCGCGCGCACCTTCTCGATGATCCCCAGGTAGCGGTCCTGGCGGTACGAGCGGCGCATCGCCTTCAGCACGGTGTCCGAGCCGGACTGGAGCGGCATGTGCAGCTGCGGCATCACGTTCGGGGTCTCCGCCATCGCGGCGATCACGTCGTCCGTGAAGTCGCGCGGGTGCGGGGAGGTGAAGCGGACGCGCTCCAGGCCCTCGATCTGCCCGCAGGCCCGCAGCAGCTTGCTGAAGGCCTCGCGGTCGCCGATGTCGCTCCCGTAGGCGTTCACGTTCTGTCCGAGCAGCGTGATCTCGGAGACGCCCTCGCCGACCAGCGCCTCGATCTCGGCCAGGATGTCGCCCGTCCTGCGGTCCTTCTCCTTGCCCCGCAGCGCCGGGACGATGCAGAAGGTGCAAGTGTTGTTGCAGCCGACGGAGATGGAGACCCAGGCGGCGTACGCGCTCTCACGCCGAGTGGGCAGCGTCGAAGGGAACGCCTCCAGGGACTCGGCGATCTCGACCTGGGCCTCTTCCTGGACGCGGGCGCGCTCCAGGAGGACCGGCAGCTTGCCGATGTTGTGCGTCCCGAAGACGACGTCCACCCAGGGCGCCTTCTTCACGATGGTGTCGCGGTCCTTCTGGGCCAGGCAGCCACCGACGGCGATCTGCATCCCGGGGCGCTTCGACTTCATCGGGGCGAGGCGGCCGAGGTTGCCGTACAGCCGGTTGTCGGCGTTCTCCCGGACGGCGCAGGTGTTGAAGACGACCACGTCGGCGTCGCCGTCCGACCCCTCGGGGGCACGTACGTAGCCGGCGCCCTCGAGGAGCCCGGAGAGCCGTTCGGAGTCGTGCACGTTCATCTGGCACCCGTAAGTGCGCACTTCGTAGGTCTTGGGTTCCTGAACGTCCACTGCCTGACTCCGGTCGCTGCTGCTCATGTGACAAGGGTAGGCGGTACCCGGGGTACCTCCTGTCGCCCTATGCCTCAGTGGCCGTCCAGCCCTGACCGCGAAGGATCCGGGCGACGTCCGGGGCCCTGTAGTGGTCCCCCTTGAGGACCTTGCCGTCGGCCCTGCGGGCGACCCGGCCGTCGGGGCCCAGCTTCGTCATGTTGGACCGGTGGACCTCGGCGATCACCGCGTCCAGGTCGATGCCGTGGACGAGCGCGGTGCCGTAGGCCACGTACACGACGTCGGCCAGCTCGTGCGCCAGCCGGTCGAGCGGACCGCCGACCGAGACCTCGGCGACCTCGGCGGCCTCCTCGGCGAGCAGGTCGCCGCGCTGGGCGGCCAGGGCCGGGGACACCTCGGTCGGGGTACTGCGGGCGTCCAGACCGAACGCGAGGTGGAACTCGCGCACCAGGGACGCGGGCGACGCCGCAGGGGCACCAGGGGTACGGGGCGCAGACGCGGGGACGGAGGAGGAGGGGGCCGGGACGCCGGGCGTGGGGTCCCGGGAGGGATCGGAGGACTGCATCCGGCGACCCTACCGATCCGGGAGGTGCCCGCGCGGTCGGCGGGGGCGGCCCTGGTCATGGCAGCCCCCGGCTGGCAGGATCGCGGAATGCTTCAGGCACTCCCCCGTATCGGCCGGCGCCGCGCGCTGCTCGGCTCGGCGGCCGCGTTCGTGGTCTTCGGGCTGCTGCTGTGGTGGCTGCTGCCGCTGGGCGAGGAGTCGCCCAGCGGCAGGATCAGGTTCAGCACGGGCACGCCGACGGGGGTCTACCAGAGGTACGGCACCCTCCTTCAGGACGCCATCGCCAAGGACCTCCCCCGCCTGGACGTGGAGCTGCAGAACAGCGACGGCTCCCAGGAGAACGTCCAGCGGGTGGCCACGGGGAAGGCCGACTTCACCATCGCGGCGGCCGACGCGGTGGAGACGTACCTGCTGCACGGCAAGCCGGGGGCGAAGCGGCTGCGGGGCTGCGCCCGGCTCTACGACGACTACGTGCACCTGGTGGTCCCGCGCTCGTCGTCCGTGAAGTCGGTGGCGGACCTGCGGAACAAGACCGTCGCCGTGGGCCCGAGCGGCTCCGGGGTGCGGCTGATCGCCAACCATGTGCTCCAGGCGGCCGGGCTCGACCCCGACGAGGACATCCGCCCGGTGGCCGACGGCATCGCGACCATGCCGGACCTGCTCAAGCGGCACAAGATAGACGCCTTCTTCTGGTCCGGCGGGCTGCCGACGAGCGCCGTGGTGGAACTGTCCAGGACGGACAGCGTCAGGCTCGTGCCGATCGGCAGCAAACTCATCAAGAAGCTGCACGAGCAGGGCGGCGCCTCCCGCTACTACCGCGCCGCGGTGATGCCTGCCGACGCCTATCCCAAGGCTCAGCGCGGCATGTCCGTGCAGACGCTGGCGGTGGCCAATTACCTGATCACCCGGGAGGACGCGGACGCGGACCTCACCCAGGAGCTCACCCGCACGGTGATCGCCAGCCGTGACCGCATCGGCGCCGTGGTGCACGCGGCGCAGCTGGTCGACCTGCGCACGGCCATCTACACCGATCCCCTGCCGCTGCACGAGGGCGCCCGCCGCTACTACCGGTCGATCAAGCCCTGATTCCACGCAGGGCCTGGGCGCGCGCCAGGGCGGTCGCCCACGGCCGGGCCGCATGTGGGGCGGCCGCTCCTCGGGCCGAGGCTCCGCGCGAGGACGGTCGATCAGGCCCTGCCCCGGCACGACGGCGGTCGCTCAGGAAGTCGGCCCCGACCTCGGCACCCTCACCGTGACCCGCAGGCCGTGCGGCTCGTGGTGGTCGTACGCGATCGAGCCGCCGCCCGCCGCGAGCAGTGCGCGCGAGATGGACAGGCCGAGGCCCGAGCCCTTGATGTTCTGGTGTCCCGCGCTGCGCCAGAACCGGTCCCCGATGCGGGCCAGGTCCTCGTCGCTGAGGCCGGGGCCGCCGTCGGTCACGACGATCGTCGAGGCCTCCCCGTTCGAGGCGACCTCCACCTCGACGCTTCCTCCCTCGGGCGTGAACTTCACCGCGTTGTCGATGACCGCGTCCAGGGCGCTGGACAGTGTGACGGGGTCCGCCCAGGCCGTGGTGGCCGGGCAGGCGCCCGCGAGCCGTACGCCCTTGCTCTCGGCGACGGGCTGCCAGGACGCCACGCGCTCGGCCGTCAGGGCGCCGATGTCGGTGAGCTGGAGGTCGGCGTCGGCGTGCTCGGCTAGCGCCAGGTCGAGGAGGTCGTCGAGCACCTGGGCGAGCCGTTTGCCCTCGGTACGGACCGACGCGATCTCCTCATTGCCCTCGGGGAGCTCCAGGGCGAGCAGCTCGATGCGCAGCAGCAGCGCCGAGAGCGGATTGCGCAGCTGGTGCGAGGCGTCGGCGACGAAGGCGCGCTGCTGTTCCAGGACCTCCTCGACGTTGTCCGCCATCTCGTTGAACGACCGGGCCAGACGTCTGAGCTCCGGCGGGCCGCCCGCGGCCGCCACCCGTGACTTCAGACGCCCGGTCGCGATGTCGTGGGTGGTGGCGTCCAGGACGCGTACCGGCCTGAGGACCCAGCCGGTGAGGCGCAGCGCCGCGCCGAGGGCGAGCAGCATCGCGGCGATCTCGCCCGCGCCGATGATCAGCCAGCCGTTCAGGGTCTTGGAGCGCATCTGCCCGGTCGGCGAGTCGGTGACGACGACGGCGATGACGTCACCGTCCCTGATGACCGGGGAGGCGACGACGAGGCGGTGCCGCTGCCAGGGCCAGACCTGTTGCGGGTCGTGGCTGCGCCGGCTGACGCGCGCCTCGTTGAACGCGTCGCGCGCCTCGCCCTTCTTGGGCAGCAACCAGGTGTCCGGCGCGTTCGCCATGGGCGTGTCGTTGCGGTAGAAGACGCCGGCCCGGATGCCGTACACGCTGTAGTAGCGGGCGAGTTCCGTGCGCAGGGTCTGGCCGCGTTCGTCGGTGAAGTTCTCCGGGGCCGCGGTCGGCGGGTCCGTGACGAACTGGGCGAGGGCCGCGAAGCGCGCCGTGTCGTCGATGCGGTCGACGACGACCTGTTGCTGCTCGGCCGCCGCCACACTCACGGCCAGCGGGACGCCGAGCGCCAGCAGCACGGCCGCCATCAGGACGATGAGCAGCGGCAGAAGACGTGTGCGCACCCGGCCCCGCTACGGCACCGGGGCGACGAGCCGGTACCCGACGCCGCGTACGGTCTCGATCAGTGCCGGCATGCGCAGTTTGGAACGCAGGGACGCGACGTGCACCTCCAGGGTGCGCCCGGTCCCCTCCCAACTGGTCCGCCACACCTCGCTGATGATCTGTTCCCGGCGGAAGACCACCCCGGGCCGCTGGGCCAGCAGTGCGAGGAGATCGAACTCCTTGCGGGTCAGTTGGACGGTCGAACCGTCGACGGTGACCTGGCGGTTGGGGAGTTCGATGTGCACGGGTCCGAGGCGCAGCGCGGTCTCGCCGTGGGTGGCGGCCTCGTCCGGCACGCTGCGCCGGCTGACGGCGTGGATACGGGCGAGCAGCTCTCCCGTGTCGTACGGCTTCACCACGTAGTCGTCGGCGCCGAGATTGAGGCCGTGGATGCGGGAGCGTACGTCGGAGCGGGCGGTGACCATGATCACCGGGGTGCTGGTCCGCTTGCGGATCTTGCCGCACACCTCGTAGCCGTCCTGGTCCGGCAGTCCCAGGTCGAGCAGGACGACCCCGAAGCCGTCGCACTCCGGCACCAGCGCCTGGAGCGCCTCCTCGCCGCTGCGGGCGTGCGTGACGTCGAAACCGTGTCGCGCCAGCACCGCGGACAGGGCGGCGGCGACATGGTTGTCGTCCTCGACGAGGAGCAGTCTCATTCCGGCCCCCTCCGGTTCATCGGTCGTACGGTCTCGGCTTGTAGAAACGCGGCGCACCCGCGCGTGCACTGTGGAAGTCACGCCGATGGATAAGGATGGCGTCAAGAGCCATCGGGTTGCCGACGGCTTCCGTTACCCAGCCGGTACGCGACCGCGTACCCCCTGCTACGACACGTGTCCGATTGCTACCGGATCGTGATGCTCAAGTTCCCCTCAGATGTAATGACGCTGGTCGTACGGGGTTACTACTGTCCTCCGAAACCGAGGAGGATGGAGCCAAAAAGCGATGACCGAAGCATCGGTGGCCAAGGACGCCGTGGCCGCGGCCGAGGAACTGGTCGTCCTGAAGGGCGTCAACAAGCACTTCGGCGCGTTGCACGTGCTCCAGGACATTGACCTGACGATCGCCCGCGGCGAGGTCGTCGTGGTCATCGGGCCCTCCGGGTCCGGAAAGTCCACTCTGTGCCGCACCATCAACCGCCTGGAGACCATCGACTCGGGTGACATCTCGATCGACGGCAAGCCGCTGCCCGAGGAGGGCAAGGCACTCGCCCGGCTGCGGGCCGACGTGGGCATGGTCTTCCAGTCCTTCAACCTCTTCGCGCACAAGACGGTGCTCGAGAACGTGATGCTGGGGCAGATCAAGGTCCGCAAGGCCGACAAGAAGGCCGCGGAGGAGAAGGCCCGCACGCTTCTCGACCGCGTCGGCGTCGGCACGCAGGCGGACAAGTACCCCGCACAGCTGTCCGGCGGCCAGCAGCAGCGTGTCGCGATCGCCCGGGCGCTGGCCATGGACCCCAAGGTCATGCTCTTCGACGAGCCGACCTCGGCGCTGGACCCCGAGATGATCAACGAGGTCCTCGAGGTCATGCAGCAGCTCGCCAGGGACGGCATGACCATGATCGTCGTCACCCATGAGATGGGCTTCGCCCGATCGGCCGCCAACCGGGTGGTGTTCATGGCCGACGGTCGCATCGTCGAAGAGGCTGTGCCGGACCAGTTCTTCAGCAACCCGCGCAGCGACCGTGCCAAGGACTTCCTGTCGAAGATCCTGCACCACTGACGTCCTGCACTTCTTCACGGCCGGCCCTCGTCGACGACGGTCCGGCCCCCGAAGTCCCTCATTCGTTCCTGAAGAACTGCGTCTCTTCACCAGTCAAAGGATGTTCACCATGAAGCTCCGCAAGGTCACCGCCGCCTCGGCCGCCGTCCTCGCACTCGCGGTCACCGCCACGGCGTGCGGCTCCGGCGACAAGGACGACAACGGGTCCTCCTCCGGCGGCGGCAAGATCAAGATCGGCATCAAGTACGACCAGCCGGGCCTCGGCCTGAAGGAGCCCAGCGGCTCGTTCTCCGGCTTCGACGTGGACGTGGCGACCTATGTCGCCAAGGAGCTCGGCTACAAGCCGGACCAGATCCAGTTCGTCGAGACCAAGAGCGCCGACCGCGAGAACGCGCTCGCCCGCGGCGACGTCAAGTTCATCGCGGCCACGTACTCGATCACCGACGAGCGCAAGCAGAAGGTCGACTTCGCCGGCCCCTACCTGCTCGCCCACCAGGACCTGCTGGTCAAGACCGACTCGGACATCTCCAAGGGCACGGACCTCAACGGCAAGAAGCTCTGCTCCGTGACCGGTTCCACCTCGGCCCAGAACGTCAAGGACACCATCGCCCCCAAGGCCAACCTGCGTAAGTACGCCGGCTACTCGGAGTGCATCGCGGGTCTGCAGAGCGGTGCCGTGGACGCGGTGACCACCGACGACTCGATCCTCGCGGGCTTCGCCGCGCAGGACAAGTACAAGGGCCAGTTCAAGCTCGCCGGGCTCAAGCTCAGCAACGAGAACTACGGCGTCGGCGTGAAGAAGGGCGACACCGCCACGCTCAACAAGATCAACAAGGCGCTGGAGAAGATGGTCAGCGACGGTTCCTGGCAGAAGGCGGTCGAGAAGAACTTCGGCCCGGCCGAGTACAAGAACGAGCCGGCCCCGAAGATCGGCGCGATCGTCAAGTAAGGCGGAACTCCGCCGACGCAGGACTCCCGCGGGCAACGCGGGGCTCCGCGGGTGCGCCGCCGCTCACCGCGATCAAGGCGGCGGCGCGCCGCGTCCTCCACGTACGCCACAGACCCGGAAGCGCGGGAGATCGTGTTCGACTTTCTTCAAGGTTATGACGTCCTAGGGGCGTTCTGGATGACGGTGAAACTCACCGTCCTGTCCGCGGTCGGCTCCCTCGTCTGGGGCACCCTGCTGGCCGCGATGCGGGTCAGCCCGGTCCCGCTGCTGCGTGGAGCGGGCGCCGCCTACGTGAACATCGTCCGGAACATCCCCCTGACGGTGATCATCGTCTTCAGCTCGCTGGGCCTCGCCGACATCTTCGGCGTGACGATGGGCACCGACAACTTCGACATCCAGGGCTTCCGCCTCGCGGTCCTCAGCCTCGCCGCCTACCACGCCGCCTTCGTGTGCGAGGCACTGCGGTCCGGCATCAACACGGTGCCGGTGGGACAGGCCGAGGCCGCCCGTGCGATCGGGCTCAGCTTCAGCCAGACCCTGCGGCTCATCGTGCTGCCCCAGGCCTTCCGCTCCGTCATCACCCCGCTGGCGAACGTGCTGATCGCGCTGACCAAGAACACGACCGTGGCGGCGGCGATCGGCGTGGCCGAGGCCGCCAGCCTGATGAAGACGATGATCGAGAACGAGGCCCAGACGCTGCTCATCGGCGCCGTCTTCGCCTTCGGGTTCGTGGTGCTGACCCTGCCCACCGGCCTCTTCCTCGGCTGGCTGGGCAAGCGACTGGCGGTGAAGCGATGACTTCCGTTCTCTACGACGCTCCCGGCCCCCGGGCCAAGCGGCGCAATCTGATCGTGTCCGTGGTCTCCTTCGCCCTGTTCGCCCTCCTCCTGTGGTGGATCTGGCGGACGATGGACGACAAGGGACAGCTGAAGTGGTCCCTGTGGGAGCCGTTCACCACCGCGGAGGCGTGGACGACCTACCTGCTGCCCGGACTCGGCAACACCCTCAAGGCCGCGGCACTGGCCATGGTGATCGCCCTTCCGCTGGGCGCGCTCTTCGGCATCGCCCGCCTGTCCGACCACCGGTGGATCAGCGTGCCGGCCGGTGTGGTGGTCGAGTTCTTCCGCGCCATCCCGGTGCTGCTGCTCATGCTGTTCGCCAACGAGCTGTACGTCCGCTCCAGCGGTCTCAGCAGCGAGGAGCGCCCGCTCTACGCCGTCGTCACGGGCCTGGTGCTGTACAACTCCTCGGTCCTGGCCGAGGTCGTGCGCGCCGGCATCCTGGCCCTGCCCAAGGGGCAGTCGGAAGCCGCCATGGCCATCGGTCTGCGCAAGAACCAGACGATGACCAGCATCCTGCTCCCGCAGGCCGTCACGGTCATGCTGCCCGCCATCGTCAGCCAGCTCGTCGTCATCGTGAAGGACACGGCGCTGGGCGGTGTGCTGCTCCAGTTCACCGAGCTGCTCAACGCCCGCAGCACGCTCGCGGCCAACTACGCCAACGTCATTCCGAGCTTCATCGTGGTGGCCGTCATCTACATCGTGCTGAACTTCGCCCTCACGAGCTTCGCCTCCTGGCTCGAGGGCCGACTGCGGCGCGGCAAGAAGTCGACGGGCGCGGTACTCCCGGCCGCCGACGCGGGAGACGCGACCGCCGCCGGCGCGACTGTCGCCTGACGGACAGTCAACCTGTGCGGTGACCGAGGGGCAGTGGCGATCGCGCCACTGCCCCTCGCGGCTTGCCGCAGCTACGGGCACCGGCCTCTCGCGGTCTGCGCGCACCGCGCGGACGAGGTGCGCGTCGCGCACTCCTCGCGCCATCCGGCGCCAAGGGGACCATTCGTGCGTCCGGCTTGACCAGGTGGCGCACAGTCTGTTGCATACGTTCTGTGATCGTGCACCCCGCTCCAACTGCCTGTTCCCGTACGTCCCTCAGGGCACCGCACCGGGCAGGGGGCGCCGCGTCGTGGACCCGGTGATCATCGTCGGAGCCGGCCCCGTGGGGCTCGCCCTCGCCCTTGCGCTGGCCCGCCAGGAGGTGCCCTGCGTGGTCCTCGACGAGGGGCCGGGCAAGGATGAACAGCGGCTCGCCAGGACGGTCGTGCTGCGCGAGGACACGGTCGCGCTCGTCGAGCGACTGACCGGTTTCCCGCTCTCCGAGCTGGGGTTCCGTTGGGCCGGATGGCGGTCTCTGCGGCGCAAGCAGGTGACACGCGAGATCACGTTCGGCGGCGACGCGCCCGCGGCGGACGACCCGGCCGGGGCACCCGGCGCGGCGTCCCCCCAGGGCGGCGCCGGCGCCGGGACGTACACCGCCCCGCTGCACATCACGCAGCACGCGCTGACCGGCGCCCTGCGCGACGCCATCGGCGACGAACGGCTCATCAAGCTCGCCGTGGACAGCCGCCTCGACGCCATCGAGCAGGAACCCTCGGGTGTCACCGCGCACACCAAGGGCCCCAAGGGCACCTGGTGGCGCGGCAGCTACCTGGTCGGCTGCGACGGCCCCCGCTCCACCGTGCGCAAGCTCCAGGACATCCGGTTCCCGGGACGCACGGCCGTGGAGCGGCACGCGGTCGCGGCACTGCGCACCGAACTCCCCTGGCCCGGCGAGGCGTTGTTGCATCGCACGCCACCGTGGCGGACGTCGAGTCCCTCGGCCGCGGAGGTGACCGCGCGCCCGCTCGCCGACGACCTGTGGCGCCTCGACTGGCTGCTGCCCCCGGGCAAGGACCTGGTGACGCCCGATCTGCTGGTGACCCGTGTCCGGGAGACCCTCGCCGGCTGGAGCGGCGGCCCCACACCCCCGTACGAGCTGCTCGACACCGGAGTCCACACCGTCCATCACCGGCTCGCCCGCCGGTGGCGCGCCGGACGTGTCTTCCTCGCCGGTGATTCCGCGCACCTGCTGGGCGCGCTCGGCACCCAGGGGCTCGACGAGGGCCTGCGCGACGCCGACAACCTCGCCTGGAAGCTGGCGCTCGCCTGGCACCACGGACCGCACGAGTCGCTGCTGGACAGCTATCAGACGGAGCGTCGCGCGGTCGTCGCCGCCCGGCTGCGCGCCGCCGACCAGGCGCTGCCGCTGCTCCGCGGCGGCGGAGGTCTGCGCGCCTACGTTCCCGGGTCCGCCCGCGGACATGACGCACTGCTCACGGACGGTCATCTGGGACGCGGCCCGCTGGGCGCGCCGGCGACGTACGCGGACTCGCCGCTCGCGCCTCCGCGTACCGAGTCGGAGACCCCCGTGGACACCGCTCCGGGCGCGCCCGTCGTCGACGTGCGGGTGACCGCCGAGGACGGCTCGTTCGTGGGGCTGCGCGAGCGACTCGGACGCGGGGTTCTCCTCGTGGTGCTGGTCGCTCCCGGTACGGGCGTGTGGGAACGGAAGCACTGGGTCACGGCGGGGATCATGCCCCGGCTCGCGGCGGCCGTGACCGCGCTCCCCCACCCCGCCGAACTGCTGGTCGCCGAGAACTACCCCGGCGCCGCCGCGCACACCGTGCTCCTGGTCCGCCCGGACGGACACCTGGTCACCGCGCTCGGCGGGGTGCGCCCGGCCGATCTGTACGAGGCGGCGGAGGCCGCGCTCGGCGGCCCCACGAAGACGGAGGCCACCGCGAGCACGGGTTGAGTCCCCCGCCCCGGCACCGACCGAGTCCCCCACGTCCCGCGTCGGCCGTGGAATTCCGGCAGTGCCGGGCTGCGAGTCGGTCTGCCTCAGGTCTGCCTCAGGTCTGCCTCGGTCCGGCACCGACCGTCCGATCGCCTGGCGACCTTCTGCCGCACGGTTTTCGGCGGCGGCACCCAGGGAATCCAGGCCTCCACGATTACCGAGCGTCCACATAGTGACGGTGAGTTGACCGGTCTGCGCCGTCATGGTCTACTCCGGAACGTGACCGACACCCGTGTGCGCCTGTGGCGGAGGGTCCATATGGACCTCGTCCGCTACGCCGGCTGCGTGTGTCGCCCGTCCTGCTGAATTCGCATCCCCCTTCCTTCCGCGCGCCGCGCTCTCACTGCCGCGCGCTCCCACGCGAACCCTCAGGACGGTACGAGTGTCTGTGTCCCCCGCTGTCGACACGCTCCCGCAAACGCCCACGCAGGCCGACCTGCTCGACTTCGTGCGCCGTACGGCCGCCGACACCGAACTGATCGCCTCGCTCCCCCTCGACCCCGAGGGCCGCACCTGGGTGCGTCTCGAAGGGCCGGGCGGCAGTGAGGCCTGGCTCATCGGCTGGCCGCCCGGGACCGGGACCGGCTGGCACGACCACGCCGAATCCGTCGGCGCCTTCCTCACCGCGTCCGGCGAGCTCAAGGAGAACTCCCTCGGCGCCCGCCTCCCCGCGGACGGCTGGAAGACCCTGGAACTGTCCGAGGGCATCGACCGCGAACGGACCCTGCCGGCGGGCAAGGGGCGCTCCTTCGGCCGCCACCATGTCCACGAGGTGCTCAACGAGTCCACCGAGGAGCACGCGATCTCGGTCCACGCCTACTACCCGCCGCTCCCGCAGATCCGCCGCTACAGCCGCACGGGTCCGGTGCTGCGCCTGGAGCACGTCGAGCGTCCGGCGGACTGGCAGTGAGCGGCCCGCGCCCCGTGGGGATCGACGAGTTGCTGGAGCGGGCCCGCGAAGGCCTGGACCGAGTGGAGGCCGCGGAGGCCTACGAGGCCGCGCTGGCCGGCCGGGCACTGCTGGTGGACACCCGGTACGCCGAACTGCGCGAGCGCGACGGCGTCATTCCCGGCGCCCTCGTCGTCGAACGCAACGAACTGGAATGGCGGCTCGACCCGCAGGGGAGTCATCGCGCCCCGCAGGCCACGAGCCACGACCTGCGCGTCGTGGTGATCTGCAACGAGGGGTACGCGTCGAGCCTCGCCGCCGTGTCCCTGCGCCAGTTGGGACTGCACCGGGCCACCGATCTGGTCGGTGGGTTCCAGGCGTGGAAGGCGGCGGGGTTCCCGGTGACCGCCGCGTAGGCCGCACCGCCTGGCGTACCCGCCTGCCTCGGCCTTGGGCGCCCCTCCATGCCGTACGCACCGGTGGGCGCCCCTTGAGGTAAGGGGCGCCCACCCTGACGTACCGCCCCTTACTCCTTGGCGGTGGCCACCGCCACGGGGCGCACCCGCAGCGCGACGCGGCCGGGCAGCGCGGTGGCGACGAGTGCGAGCACTCCGGCGACCGCGACGACCGTCACGTACACCAGCGGCGTGACCGCCGGGGCCGCACTGCCCGTCATACCGACGCTGAAGGCGGTCAGCACGGCGAGCGCGATGGAACTGCCGAGCGCGGTGGCGAGAAGCAGCACCGACAGGGCTTCGGCCCGCAGCATGCGCAGGACCTGGCGTCGGGTCGCCCCGGCGAGGCGGAGCGTCGCGAACTCACGGACCCGCTCGGACACCGACATGGCGAGCGTGTTGACGACGGCGATGGCCGTGAACGCCAGGACCAGGCCCATGGCGAGGTAGTTGACCTCGGCGTTCGCCTGCTGCCGTTCGGCCTGGATCGAGTCGGCGGTCGCGGGGGCGAGAACACGGACCGCCGGGAACTTACGGAGCGTAGTCGCGAGTTGTGTCCATGTACGGTCCGTGCCGACCAGGACGGAGGTGGCGAGCGGGTTGTCGACGTGGCGTGCGACCAGGTCATGGGCGAAGGTGAGGTCCCCGAAGCCGAGTCCCTTCGCGTAGACCGCGGCGACGGTCACGGTGACCGGCGTGCCGTCACCGAGGGTGAGCTTCAGGGTGCTGCCGGGCTTCAAGTGGCGCTGTTGCGCGGCGAGTCCGCTGACGGCGACGGTGTCGTTCCCGAGGTCCTTCAGGGATCCCGCGGTGACGTCCGGGTCCCAGGTGCGGGTGAGACCGGTCGGTGTCACTCCCTGGGCCACGTATTTGTCGAGGCCGACGCGGACGGTCGTGCGGACCACTTCGGTGACGACGTCGTGCCGCGCGCGCAGTGCCCGGGCGGCCTCGGTCGGGACACCGGGTCCCTGTGCGGCGAGCACCCAGTCGGCACGGATTCCTTCGCGGGCCTGGGCGCGGGCCGCGTCGCCGAGGGTCGGCTGGACGAAGAGCACCGTGCAGGTCATGCCGATGAGGAGGGTGAGAGGGGTGACGACGGAGGCCATGCGGGCCGCGTTGCCCCGCAGATTGGCGCGCGCGAGGCGACCACCGGGACCGCTCAGCCGCAGCGGGCCCGCGAGTACGGTCGCGGCGGCCTTGACCAGCAGTGGCCCCAGCAGCGCCACGGCGCAGGCGAGGACCACGACGGCCAGGAAGGTCACGGGAGTCGAGGCGGGCTCGGTGCGCAGCACGCTGAGCACGGCTACCAGGACGACGCCTCCGGCGAGCAGGACGAGGCCGGTGAGGAGGCGTCCCCAGGCCGGGCGGGTGCGCTCGGCGCGGGCTTCGGCGAGTGCTTCGGCCGGACGGATCCGGGCGACCCGGCGCGACGAGACACGGGCGGCGGCCCAGGCGCCGAGGAGCGTGGCGGCCACCGCGGCGAACGGCGGGAAAACACCGGCCGAGTGCTGGAGCGTGGCCGGGACGGCTCCCATGGCGACGAACCGGCTGTGCAGCCAGGCGCCCAGCGGAAGGCCGGCGAGCGCGCCGGTCACCCCGGCGGCCGCCCCGACGATCAGCGCCTCCTTGCCGAGGAGTGCGCGGATCTGGCCCGGTGTGGCGGCGATGGCGCGCAGCAGGGCGAGTTCGCGGTGGCGCTGCTGCACGGAGAGGGCGAAGGTGCCGACGACCACCAGCACGGCCACCAGCAGCGAGGTGCCGCCCATCGCGCCGCCCATGCTGACCAGCTTCGTACGTGCGGCGGCCGCGTCCAGGAACTCGACCGGGCCGCGGGCGTCCCCCGAAGCGACCTGTGCGGTGGTGCCGTGCAGCGCCTCGGTCACCGACCGCTCCAGGGCGGTGGTGCCGGTCCCCTTGGTGGGCAGGACGCCGAAGGCGGTGACGTGTCCGGGGTGTGCGGCCAGGCGCCGCGCCTCGGCGGTGGAGAAGAAGAGCGAGGTCTGATGGCGTACGTTCACGGCGGCCCGGGCGATTCCGGTGATCCGGTAGGTGCGCGGCGACTGCGTCGACTGGACGGTGAGACGGTCGCCGGGCTCCAGGTGGGCGCGCTCGGCGAAACGACGGTCGACGACCAGGTCACTCGCGGCCCGGGGCGCCCTTCCGGCGCTCAGCGTGTAGGGGGTGAGCACCGCGGAGTCCCATGCGTGGCCGTAGGCGGGCCGGCTCTTCTCGACAGCGGCGCCGGACGTCAACGGCTGGGCCAGGAAGGTCAGTTCGGGGACGACACGGCCCACGCCCGGTGCCCGGTGGAGCCGTGCGGCGAGGCTCTCGTCGAGCCAGGCCCGTTCCGCGATCGGCTTGGCCTTGTGTTTGACCTTGGTCTTGCCCTTCTTGTGCTTGACCGTGGTCCGGTGGACGTTCTGGTCGGCGGAGACCACGACGGGGGCTGCGGCATAGCGTTCGGTGCTGATCGTGCCGCGCAGGCCGGTTTCGAGGAGGGTGCCGCACGCGGTGATCAGAGCGGCGGCGCACATCAGGGCGAGGAAGGCTCCGAGGAAGCCGCCCTTGCGGGCCCGGACGGTCTTCAGGGCGTACCGCAGCATCATGAGGGGTCGCTCTCTCTTCTGTTGTGGGGCACCGGGTGGGTCTCGGGAGCGGTGCCGGGGGCCGGGAAGGCGAGAAATCGGGTGAGTACGGTGCGCGCTCCGGGAGGGGTGTCCGCGTCCGGGCGCTTGTAGCGGTTGAGGAGCGCGATGTACTCCTCGAAGAAGGCGCTGAGTTCGGGGAGGGTCAGCCGGATGCTGCCGCGCGAGTACGGGAAGGCGGCCGCCCAGGGGTCTTCGTATCCGTCCGCCCGGAGCTGGGTCAGCTCGAAGAGTTCGAGGTCGGCGGCGTAGGCGTGATGGTTCAGCTCGTCCATGACGAGCCGCATCTCGGGGCTCTGCCGGCTGCGCGGCGGGAAACGGCGGTCTCCGGGCACGGCCCGCCACCAGCGCTGCCTGCCGTGGCCGCGCGGTTCGGAGGACTCCTCCACGAAGCCGTACCGTGCGAGTTCGCGCAGGTGGTAGCTGGTGGATCCGGTGTTGAGTCCCAGCGCCCGGGCGAGCGTGGCGGACGTGGCGGGGCCGTGCAGGGTGAGGTGCTGGAGCATGCGCTGCCGACGGGGCTGCGCGAGCGCCTTGAGCGTGGCGAGGTCGGAGAGCTCGGTGGGTGCGTGCGGCGCCTTCGAGGGGGATTCCGCTCGCGCGCCGGGTTCCTGTGCCATGCGTACACGGTCGTCTGTGCACAGGTGTCTGTGCAGTGCGGCGGCCCGGCGTCTTCGACCGGGGGTTAACCCCACCCCGGCCAACGGGAGTTGAGTCGCTGGAGTCGAGCGTGTGCTGCGGTGTGCCCGGACGGCGAGCGGGCTCTGAACGCGATCGGCGCCCCCGCGCGTCGACCGTGCTCAGAGCCCTCGTACGTCTGCCGGTGTGTGAGCTCTGCCGCTGTGAAGCCGGTCAGTACCCCGCGTCGTCCAGCCCCTCCGTGTCCTCGCCCTCTTCCTCCAGCGCCTGGCGGACCACGCGCAGGGCCATGCCTTCCGGGTAGCCCTTGCGGGCGAGCATGCCCGCGAGCCGGCGCAGCCGCTTGTCGCGGTCGAGACCGCGGGTGGAACGCAGTTTGCGGGCGACCAGTTCCCGCGCGGTCGTCTCCTCCTGCTCGGAGTCGAGCTGTCCGACGGCCTCGTCGATCAGCGTCGAGTCGACGCCCTTGGTCCGCAGTTCCTGCGCGAGCGCCCGTCTGGCCAGCCCCCGGCCGTGGTGCCGGGACTCCACCCAGGCGTCCGCGAAGGCACTGTCATTGATCAGGCCGACCTCTTCGAACCGTGTCAGCACTTCGTCCGCCACGTCGTCCGGGATCTCGCGTTTGCGCAGTGCGTCGGCGAGTTGCTTCCGCGTGCGCGGGGTCCCGGTGAGCAGGCGCAGACAGATTGCCCGCGCCCGCTCAGCCGGGTCCCCTGAAGACTCCCCCTTCTCGGCCCTCGACGAGGCAGGGGCGCCTCCGTCCTGTGGGTCGCCGGACGCCTCGCCGAAACCGCCACGCCTTCGACGCCCTCGGCCACCGCGCGGCCCCCCGTCGGCGCGCCGGCCCCCGCCGCGGCGCGAGCCACCGCCGGGCGAGGCACCGCCCGGCGCATCGCCGTCCGGGTCGCCGTGGAACCCGTCGTGCGCTGCGGTGTCGTACGCGCTGTCACCGTGTCCGGCCGAGCCGCCGTCCCGCCCGTCGTACCCCTGCCCCGGCCCTTCCGGAGCGACGGGGTACGCGAACTCGGCCCAGTCGGTTCGTCGCGTCATGGACTAGCTCTTGGCCGCCGCGGCCTTGGACTTGGTCGCCTTGGCAGCCGGTGCGGGCACCGTCTTCGCGGCCTCGTCCGCGCCGGCGGAGACCGCGGCGTCCGTGCCGGGCTCGGTGGCGGGCTCCTCGGGACGCACGCCGACGCCCAGCTTCTCCTTGATCTTCTTCTCGATCTCGTTGGCGAGGTCGGGGTTGTCCTTGAGGAAGTTGCGGGCGTTCTCCTTGCCCTGGCCGAGCTGGTCGCCCTCGTACGTGTACCAGGCGCCGGCCTTGCGGACGAAGCCGTGCTCCACGCCCATGTCGATCAGGCCGCCCTCGCGGCTGATGCCCTGGCCGTAGAGGATGTCGAACTCGGCCTGCTTGAAGGGCGGCGCGACCTTGTTCTTCACGACCTTGCAGCGGGTGCGGTTGCCGACCGCCTCCGTGCCGTCCTTCAGGGTCTCGATGCGGCGGATGTCGATGCGCACCGATGCGTAGAACTTCAGGGCCCGGCCACCCGTCGTGGTCTCCGGGGAGCCGAACATCACGCCGATCTTCTCGCGGAGCTGGTTGATGAAGATCGCGGTGGTCTTCGACTGGTTGAGCGCGCTGGTGATCTTCCGCAGGGCCTGGCTCATCAGGCGGGCCTGCAGACCCACGTGCGAGTCGCCCATCTCGCCCTCGATCTCCGCGCGCGGCACCAGGGCAGCCACGGAGTCGATGACGATGAGGTCGAGCGCGCCCGAGCGGACCAGCATGTCCACGATCTCCAGGGCCTGCTCGCCGTTGTCCGGCTGGGACAGGATCAGGTTGTCGATGTCGACGCCGAGCTTCTTCGCGTACTCGGGGTCGAGGGCGTGCTCGGCGTCCACGAAGGCCACCTGGCCGCCGGCCTTCTGCGCGTTCGCCACCGCGTGCAGGGTCAGGGTCGTCTTACCGGAGGACTCCGGGCCGTACACCTCGACCACTCGGCCGCGCGGCAGGCCGCCGACACCGAGGGCGACGTCGAGTGCGGTCGACCCGGTGGGGATGACCTCGATGGGCTCATTCGGCCGCTCGCCGAGGCGCATCACGGCGCCCTTGCCGAACTGCCGTTCAATCTGTGCGAGCGCGGCGTCGAGTGCCTTCTCGCGGTCGGTTCCTGCCATGGGTTCCACCCGGTTTGCTTGAGTCGATCGCTTCACGTCAAAGACGCTAACGCCTGCCACTGACAATGCGCCCCGACGCCCGTCCGGCCTGTGGATAACTCGGGCACATCTCCATCAAAACCCTGTCGAAATGCCCGCCGAGAGCCTCGCTGGAGCCTCCATAAGAATGGATGTTCGATTTTCGTGTCAAGCGCACCACGCGCATCTCCGAGAGTACGGCGGCGCTCCGACAACGCCCCGGCCCTCCACCGGACGACGCCCGGTCCTCCGCCCGCCGGACACGGATCGTCCGGGCCCGGCGGGCGGTCGCTCCCGCGCCGCGCCCACCCGGCGGCCGGGCTACTCCCCCGGGCGTACGGGCGGGGCCTTCGGGGGTACGACGACGCGACGGGGCACGGTCGCCAGGCTGTGAGCCATGGAGACCACCACCACGTCCCGGCCGCCGGCACCGGTGAGGACCACGCCCCGCCCGGCCGAGCGGCTCTGCTACGCGACGGGCGCGCTGCTCGTCCTGACGGGATGCGCGCACCTGGCGGTCTTCGCCGTCGACGGCGGCCCCTGGGACGGTCCCGTCTCCTGGCGCAAGCCCGTCACCTTCGGACTTTCCTTCGGGCTGACACTGATCGCGATCACCTGGGTCACGTCCTACCTGCGCGTCGGCGACCGGCTGCGCACGGCGCTGCTGGTCGTGTTCGCCGCGGACTGCGTGGTGGAGGTCGGCGGGATCACGCTTCAGGCGTGGCGCCGGGTGCCCTCGCACCTCGACATGGAGACCGGCTTCGACACGGCGGTCTCCATGACGCTCGCCGTGGGCGGCGGGGTGCTCGTCGTCCTGCTCACCGTGTTCGCCGTCGCCTCGTTCCGCGGCCGGCCCACGGGCCCGGCGGGCATGCCGCTCGCGCTCCGTGCCGGGTTCGCGATCCTGATCGTCGCCCTGCTGTCGGGCGCCGCGATGATCGCGCGAGGGGTCGTCCTCACCCGGACCGGCCACCAGGAGGCCGCGTACCACTCGACGGCCCCGCTCAAGCCGCTGCACGGGGTGAGCCTGCACGCCGTGCTGGTGCTGCCCGCGCTGGCCCGGCTGCTCTCCCGCACCGCCTGGAGCGGCGCGACCCGGCAGCGGATCATGTACGCGGCGGTCGGCTGCTACACGGCCGCCGTCGTCGGCGCCGGCGTGTGGGCGGTGCTCACCTGGTGAACGGCCGGGCGCCCGCCCGCGCGGGCGCCCCCGTGAACGGCCCGGCGCACGTCAGCGGCTGAACAGGCCCCGCACCCGCCCGAGGAAGGTGCTCGAACTCCGCGTCCGGTGCCCGTGCACCCGGGGGTCGTCCGTGACGTCGTACCGCTTCACATAGGCCCCGAGGAACGCCTGGAGCGTGGCGACGGCCGGGATGGCGATCAGCGCGCCGACGGCGCCGAGGAGCGCGGTGCCCGCGATGACCGACCCGAAGGCGACCGCGGGATGGATGTCCACGGTCTTGGCCGTCAGCTTGGGCTGGAGCACGTAGTTCTCGAACTGCTGGTAGACCACGACGAAGATGAGCACCCACAGCGCGTACCAGGGGTTGATCGTGAAAGCGATCAACATGGGCAGGGCGCCCGCGAGATAGGTGCCGATGGTGGGGATGAACTGCGACACCAGGCCCACCCACACGCCGAGCACGGGCGCGTAGGGCACGCCCAGGGCCTGCAGCAGGATGTAGTGGGCGATGCCCGAGACGAGCGCCATCAGGCCGCGCGAGTACAGATAGCCGCCGGTCTTGTCGACCGCGATCTCCCAGGCACGGAGCACCTCGGCCTGCCGGGCCGGCGGCAGCACCGAGCAGAGCGCCCGGCGCAGGCGCGGCCCGTCGGCGGCGAAGTAGAACGAGAACAACGCGATCGTCAGCAGTTGGAAGAGGCCGCCCAGCACCTGCGCGGACACGTCGAGGACGCCGGTGGCACTGTTCTGCACGTACTTCCGCAGCCAGTCGGAGTGGAGCAGGCTGTCCTGGATGTCCACCCGTCTCAGGTCGGTGTGGAAGTGCGTGTTGATCCAGTTGATGACCGAGTCGAGGTACTCGGGGAAGCCCTCGACCATCTTGATGATCTGGCCCGCGAGCATCGAGCCGAGCAGCGTGATGAACCCGGCTATCACGATCATCGACCCGATGAAGACGAGGAAGGTGGCCAGCCCCCGGCGCATGCCGTGCGAGGCCATCCAGCTCACCGCGGGTTCGATGGCGAGCGCCAGGAAGAACGCGATGAGGATGTTGATCAACAGGCCCGTGAGCTGGTGGAAGGCCCAACTGCCCAGCTGAAAGACGGCGATGAGGGCGAGAGCGAGCACCATGGCACGCGGCAGCCAGCGCGGCATGCGTCCGCCGCGCGCGCCGACGTCTCCGCCCGGGGGCGGGTCGGGCGGCGTCGTGCCGAACGGTGATGATGCCTGCGGGGCGACCTGCGCGGTCTCGTCTGTCGGGGCCACCCAGCAAGTCTCGCCCACGCCACCGACAAGCGGGACCCGGCCTCGGATCTTCGTGACCGGTCAGCGGCTTTCGTGCGGAATGTTCATGGTCGCGCACACCACACGCCACACATCCTTGGCTTCCCAGCCCGCGTCCAGCGCCTCGTGCACGGTACGCCCGCCGAGTTCCGTCATCACATGATCGCGCGCGAAAGTGTCGGCGTACCCCGCACCGAAGTGATCCGCCATCCGCTGCCAGAAGACCGTCAACCGCATGACTCCAGTATCCCGCCCCTGAGAGTGGGCCGGAGCCGGGACCGCTTGCCGAGACCGCTTTCCGCCCTACGGTCTGTCGCATGGCCGATACAGGAGCATCCCCACTCCCCCCGACGCCCCCGGCGCACTCCCCGCTCTCGCGCGCCGAGCACTTCGTCTGGCTCACCGCGCGCGTGCTGGAGCAGCGCCGTTTCGCGTACCACTTCCTCCGCGGCGACGCCGACGCGGTGGAGACCGCGCTGGCCGCCTACCGCAATGAGGACGAGGGGTACGGTCACGCGCTCGAACCCGATCTGCGCGGTCCGGTCAGCCAGCCGCTGCACACCGGTCACGCACTGCGCGTCCTCGACTCCGTCGGGCGCTGCGGCGGACAGCGCGTGGAACGCGTGTGCCGCTACCTGACCTCCGTGTCCACGGCGGACGGCGCCCTGCCTGCGATCCATCCGAGCCAGCGCGGCTATCCGACGGCCCCCTTCGTGCCGATCGTCGACGACCCGCCCAGCGAACTCCTCGCCACAGGCCCCGTGGTCGGCCTGCTGCACCGCAACGAGGTATGGCACGCCTGGCTGTTCCGGGCCACCGACTTCTGCTGGCACGCGGTCGACTCCCTGGACACGTCGCATCCCTACGAGATCGAGGCGGCCGTCGCCTTCCTGGACTCCGCGCCCGACCGCTCCCGCGCCAAGGCCACCGCCGACCGGCTGGGCCGGATGGTGCGCGAGCACCGGCTCGCGGCGCTGGACCCCGAACGCCTGGAGGCGTTTCCGGTCGCGTCCGGATACGCGCCGGGCGAGCACCACTTCCCGCACGACTACGCGAAGACTCCCGAATCGCTCGCGCGCGCGTGGTTCACCGACGAGGAGATGTCGCGCTCCCTGGATCACCTGGCAAACGAGCAGGAGGCGGACGGAGGGTGGCCGGTCCGCTGGCGTCAGTGGGCGCCGGGCACGGCCCTGGAGTGCCGCCCCATGGTGACCATCGAGGCGTTGCGCACACTGCGCGCGTACGGCCGGTCCATCGGCTGACGGCCGGGGCGGCCGGCGGACGGCTGCCGCGAGGGGGCCGTCAGCCGGTGAGCGCCCGCACACCCGCGGTCACCACGACGGCGGCACCGACCACGAGCAGGAAGGGCGCCCGCAGGACCAGTGCGACGGCAGCGGCGGCGAGCCCCGCGGCCTTCGCGTCGATGACGAGGACCCGTCCGTCGGCGAAGGTCTGCTGGGCGGTGAGCGCCGCGAGGAGGGCGACGGGCAGCAGGGCGGAGAGGCGCTGCACGAGCGGGCGTTCCAGCACTCCGGCCGGGACCAGCAGCCCGATGAGCTTGACGGCGTAGCAGCCCACGGCGGTGGCGCCGATGGCGATCCAGATGTTCAACGTTCTTCCCTCGGTCCGTCGTCGGCGGTCTTCGTCCCGCGGCGCCCCTGCAGCCAGAGAGCCACCGGCGCGGCCAGCGCGGCCACCAGGACGGGCACTCCGGCGGGCAGCACGGGCAGCAGGCCCAGTCCCAGCAGGACCGCGGCTCCGGCGACCGCGCGCTCCGTGCCGGTCCTCAGCATCGGCGCGAGCAGGGCCAGGAAGACGGCGGGTCCGGCGGCGTCCAGCCCCCAGGCGTCGGTGTCGCCGATGGCCTCGGCCCCGACGGCACCGAGCAGCGTGGTCAGGTTCCACAGCACGTAGAGGGTGAGTCCGGTGACGGTGAAGCCGATGCGGACACTGCGCCGGGTGGGCTGGGCGAGCGCGACCGCCGTGGTCTCGTCGATGACCCACTGGGCGGCGAAGGGACGCACCGCGCGCGGGAGGGCCAGCAACTGCGACAGACGCAGTCCGTAGAAGGCGTTGCGGACCCCGAGGAAGAAGGCGCCCGCGGCGGCCGTGAGCGGGTTGCCCCCGGCCGCGAGCGCGCCCACCAGCGCGAACTGCGAGGCCCCGGTGAACACCAGGAGACTGAGCGCGCAGGTCTGCAGCAGTGTGAGCCCGCTGCCCGCCGAGGTCACCCCGAAGGCGAAACCGGACAGTCCGACGGCGACCCCGACTCCCAGGGCGTCCCGGACGACGGCGGCGTCGGGTTTTCCGCGTCCTTCACTGCGTATGTCTGCGAGAGCTGTCTGTTCTGCCACACCCCGGACGGTACGGCCAGGCGTCCGTGATGGTCTTGTACGTTCTTGCGCTCGCGCTGGTAGGCGCCCGGTGGCACGCCCACGATCCGGCTGAAGTGCCGGTTCAGGTGCGGCTGGTCCGTGAAGCCGACGGCGACCGCCGCTTCCGCGGGCGCGGAACCGGCGTCCAGCAGGTGCCGCGCCCGGCGTATCCGGGCGTCGGTCAGCCAGGTGTGGGGAGGCATGCCGTAGGCGTCCCGGAACGCGCGCAGCAGGGCGAACGGGCTGGTCCCGAGGTCGGCGGCGAGCCGCTCCAAGGTGGGGGGCTCGGCCATGCGCTCCTCCAGCACGGCACGCGCGCGTGCCGCGGTGCGGGCGCTCGCGGAGCGCACGGACCGCTGGGGCAGCGGCCCGCCGTTCAGGCGCAGCAGCCGGGTCACCGCTACGCGCAGCATGGTGTCGGCGGCGAGCGCGTTGCCCTCCTCAGCGGCCCGTAGGACCTGGTGGACCAGGCCCACCGTGTACGGGTCGTCGAGCACCGGGGCGACGAATCCGGGGGTACCGCGGATGGACGTGGTCTCGGCGGCGATCTCGGCGACCAGCTCCGGCGACGGATACACCGCCCCGTACCGCCAGCCCTCGGGTACGCCGGCGCGGCCGGTGTGCGGGGTGTCCGGGTTGACGAGGGCGAGGGAACCGGGACCCGCGTACTGGTCGGCGCCGCCGTGGTGGAAGACCTCCACGCCGTCGGCGATGGCGGCGATGACGAAGTTCTCGTGGGTGTGCCGCACGAAGATCTTTTCCACGTAGCGTGCGCGGAGCAGGTCGACGCCGGGCAGTTCCGCGTACCGCCAGTGCCGTGCCCGTTCCGCCGAGGTCGCCATGCCCCCCATTCTCTGTCAGCGCCGGCGGCCGGATCGCGGGCTCAGCGGCCGCCGCCGGGCCACGCGGCCTCCGGGGAGCGACGGAACCGCCCCGCCACCCGCGCCCCGACATCACCGCCACCTCCCGGCCTCCCGGCCTCCCGGCCTCCCGATCTCCCGGCTCCCGATCTCCCGGCTCCCCGGCTCCCGATCTCGACGATCATTTCCGCAGGTCAGGCACATTGTCAGTGGCCGGGTGCAGGATGGACGCATGGTCAGCTCCGCACACCGAGCCCTCGACGGCTTCTCCCCCGCGACCCGCGGCTGGTTCACGGGGGCCTTTTCCGCGCCCACCGCGGCCCAGGCCGGGGCGTGGGCAGCCATCGGCGAGGGTTCGGACGTCCTCGTCGTGGCCCCCACGGGCTCCGGCAAGACGCTGGCCGCCTTTCTCGCCGCGCTCGACCAGCTGGCCTCCACCCCGCCCCCGGCCGACCCGCGCAAGCGCTGCCGGGTGCTGTACGTGTCTCCGCTGAAGGCCCTCGCGGTCGACGTGGAGCGCAATCTGCGCAGCCCTCTCACCGGCATCAGGCAGGAGTCGGTACGGCTCGGGCTGCCCGAACCCGAGGTCAAGGTGGGCATCCGCTCCGGGGACACCCCCGCGGCCGAGCGGCGCGCGCTGGCCACACGTCCGCCGGACATCCTGATCACGACTCCCGAGTCGCTGTTCCTGATGCTGACGTCGGCCACGCGCGACGCGCTGACGGGCATCGAGACGGTGATCCTCGACGAGGTGCACGCGGTGGCGGGCACCAAGCGCGGTGCCCATCTCGCGCTCACCCTGGAGCGCCTCGACGAGCTGCTCCCGAAGCCCGCCCGCCGGATCGGCCTCTCGGCCACGGTGCGCCCGGTGGACGAAGTGGCCCGCTTCCTCTCGCCCCGCCGCAAGGTGGAGATCGTCCAGCCGCGGTCCGGCAAGGAGTTCGATCTCTCCGTGGTCGTCCCGGTGGAGGACTTGGGCGAGCTGGGCGCCTCCCCCGCCGCCGACGGCGATGAGGGCGCCGAGAAGCCCTCCATCTGGCCGCACGTCGAGGAGCGGATCGCCGACCTCGTCCAGTCCCACCGCTCGACGATCGTGTTCGCCAACTCCCGCCGCCTGGCGGAGCGCCTGTGCAACCGGCTCAACGAGATCGCGTACGAGAGGGCCACCGGGGAACCGCTCGAAGAAGCGCATGCACCGGCCCAGTTGATGGGCGGTTCGGGAGCCGCGCAGGGTGCCCCGCCCGTCATCGCCCGTGCCCACCACGGCTCCGTCTCCAAGGAGCAGCGGGCCCTCGTCGAGGAGGACCTGAAGGCCGGTCGCCTGCCGGCCGTGGTCGCCACCTCCAGCCTGGAGCTGGGCATCGACATGGGTGCGGTCGACCTCGTCGTCCAGGTGGAGTCGCCGCCGTCCGTGGCCTCCGGCCTGCAGCGCGTCGGGCGCGCCGGTCACCAGGTGGGCGCGGTCTCCACCGGTGTGGTGTTCCCCAAGTACCGGGGCGACCTGGTCCAGGCGGCCGTCGTCACCGAGCGGATGCGCACCGGTTCCATCGAGTCCCTCCGGGTGCCCGCCAATCCCCTGGACGTGCTGGCGCAGCAGCTCGTCGCCATGACCGCGCTCGACACCTGGCAGGTCGACGACCTGCTCGCCATGGTCCGCCGGGCGGCACCTTTCGCCTCGCTCCCGGAATCCGCCTTCACCGCGGTGCTCGACATGCTCGCGGGCCGCTATCCCTCCGACGCCTTCGCGGAACTCAGGCCCCGCGTGGTGTGGGACCGCGTCGCCGGCACGGTCACCGGACGGCCCGGCGCCCAGCGCCTCGCCGTCACCTCCGGAGGCACGATCCCCGACCGGGGGCTCTTCGGCGTCTTCCTCGCGGGGTCCGACCCCAAGAAGGGCGGCGGCCGGGTCGGCGAGCTCGACGAGGAGATGGTCTACGAGTCCCGCGTCGGCGATGTCTTCACGCTCGGCACCAGCTCGTGGCGCATCGAGGACATCACGCGCGACCGCGTACTGGTGTCGCCGGCCCCGGGCGTCCCGGGCAGGCTCCCCTTCTGGAAGGGCGACCAGCTCGGTCGTCCCCTCGAACTGGGCCGCGCGGTCGGCGCGTTCCTGCGCGAGGTGGGCTCGCTCTCCAAGGAGGACGCGCGGCTCCGGCTGCTCGCCGCCGGTCTGGACGCCTGGGCCGCGGACAATGTGCTGTCGTACCTGGCCGAACAGCGCGAGGCGTGCGGTCACGTGCCCGACGACCGGACCATCGTCGTCGAGCGGTTCCGCGACGAGCTGGGCGACTGGCGCGTCGTCGTGCACTCGCCGTTCGGGGCCCAGGTCCACGCCCCCTGGGCGCTCGCGCTGGGCGCCAAGCTCTCCGAGCGGTACGGCATGGACGCCCAGGTGATGCACGCCGACGACGGCATCGTGCTGCGGCTGCCCGACGCCGACCTGATGGGCCTGGACCTGCTGGACCAGACCCCGACGAAGGCGGGCACGGAGTACGACGCGGAGCAGGCGCCCGTGGGAGCGGCGGACGTCGCCTTCGACAAGGGCGAGGTCGACCAGATCGTCACCGACCAGGTGGGCGGCTCCGCGCTGTTCGCGTCGCGCTTCCGCGAGTGCGCCGCCCGCGCGCTGCTGCTGCCGCGCCGCAATCCCGGCAAGCGCACGCCGCTGTGGCAGCAGCGCCAGCGCGCCGCCCAGCTCCTCGAAGTGGCGAGCGAGTACGGGTCGTTCCCGATCGTCCTCGAAGCGGTCCGCGAGTGCCTCCAGGACGTCTTCGACGTGCCGGGCCTCACGGAACTGATGGGCGACATCGAGTCCCGCAAGGTGCGACTCGTCGAGGTCACCACGCCCGAGCCCTCCCCCTTCGCCCGTTCCCTGCTCTTCGGGTACGTCGCGCAGTTCCTGTACGAGGGGGACTCCCCCCTGGCCGAGCGGCGCGCCGCGGCCCTGTCGCTGGACTCGCGGCTGCTGGCCGAGCTCCTCGGCCAGGCCGAGCTGCGCGAGCTCCTCGACGCCGACGTCCTGGCCGAGTTGGAGCGTGAACTCCAGTGGCTGACGGAGGACCGCCGCGTCAAGGACGCGGAAGGTGTCGCCGACCTGCTGCGTCTGCTGGGTCCGCTCACGGACGGCGAGCTGGCGGAGCGCGGCGCCGAACCGCAGTGGGCCCACGAGTTGACCGCCGCCCGCCGCGCGATCCGGGTGCGGATCGCCGGGGCGGACCACTGGGCCGCCATCGAGGACGCGGGCCGGCTGCGCGACGCACTCGGCACGGCGCTTCCCGTCGGGGTCCCGGAAGCCTTCACCGAACCGGTCAAGGATCCGCTCGGCGACCTGCTCGCCCGGTACGCACGCACCCACGGCCCGTTCACCTCCACGACGGCCGCGGCCCACTTCGGTCTCGGCACGGCCGTCACGGACGGCGCGTTGCAGCGGCTCGCGGCGAGCGGGCGTGTGGTGCAGGGGGAGTTCCATCCGGCGGGCATCGGCCAGGAGTGGTGCGACGCGGCGGTGTTGCGCAGGCTGCGGCGGCGCTCCCTCGCGGCCCTTCGTCACGAGCTGGAGCCGGTGCCGCCCGCCGCGCTCGCCCAGTTCCTGCCGCAGTGGCAGCACGTGGGCCATGGGCACGGGTTGCGTGGCGTCGACGGACTGGTGCGCGCCGTCGAGCAGTTGCAGGGCGCGTCCGTGCCCGCGTCCGCGTTGGAGAAGCTCGTCCTGCCCTCCCGAGTCGGGGGTTACGCCCCCGCGATGCTCGACGAACTCACCGCCGCCGGAGAGGTGGTGTGGGCCGGGGCCGGGTCGCTGCCGGGGAAGGACGGGTGGGTGTCGGTGTATCTGGCCGACGCCGCCCCGCTGCTCCTGCCGGCCCCGCACCCGCTGGAGCTGACGGCGCTCCACCAGTCGGTGCTGGACTCCTTGTCCGGGGGGTACGGCCTCTTCTTCCGCCAGATCGCCGACCAGGTGCGCGCCACCACACACCCCGATGCCACCGACCCCCAGCTGGCCGACACGATCTGGGACCTGGCCTGGTCCGGGCGCCTGACGAACGACACGCTCGCGCCGATGCGCTCCGTCCTGGGTTCCGGCCGCACCGCGGGGTCCACGGCACACCGCGCCAAGCGCTCCGTCCCGCGCGGGCGTTACGGCTCACTGACCGGCGGGGCGCGTCCTCAGTCCCGGACCGGTCCGCCGACGGTGGCGGGCCGTTGGTCGCTGCTCCCCGAGCGCGAGCCGGATGCCACGGTGCGCGCTCATGCCCTGGCCCGCACCCTGCTCGACCGGCACGGCGTGGTGACGCGGGGTGCCGTCGCCGCGGAAGGGGTCGAGGGCGGCTTCTCGGCGGTGTACCGCATCCTGTCCGCGTTCGAGGACAGCGGCCAGGCCCGGCGCGGCTATGTGGTCGAGGGGCTCGGCGCGGCTCAGTTCGCGATGGACGGCGCGGTGGACCGCCTGCGCGCGGCGGCGAACGCCCGGGACCGGGGCCAGGCCCTGTCCGCCCAGGGCATGTCGGACGGATTCCCGGGCTTCCCGGACAGACTCCCGGCCGTCCCCGCCTTCCCCGGCGATCTCGGCTCCGCGAACACCGCCGCGTTCCCCGGCGACCGTGGTTCCGCGCGCAGGTCGGACGAGGGGGACGCGCTGGACGCGTTCGGCAAGTCGCATGGTTTCGGGCCGACCGAAGGCTCCGGCTTCCCGGACGCCCCCGGATCCGGGGGCGCCCTCGGCTTCCCGGACTTCCCCGACGACCACGGCACCGACGGCGCCGGCCTCGGCCCCGACGGCGATCACACGTACTCTGCCGACTCCGCGTTCTCGGCAGGTCCCCCGTTCCCGGCCCGCTCCGGCGGCCCTTACAGTTCCGCCCGCCCCCCGTCGGGCTACGGCGACGGCAATGGCCGTCCGGGCGGCCCGGGCTTCGGGAGCGGCCGCTCCCGCGCCCGAGCGGCGGCCCCGGCGGTGGTGCTGGCGGCCGCCGACCCGGCCAATGCGTACGGCGCGGCGCTGTCCTGGCCCGAGCCCCCGACCGGTGCGGGACACAAGCCGGGCCGCAAGGCGGGTTCGCTCGTGGTCCTCGTCGACGGCGAGCTGGCCCTCTACATGGAGCGAGGCGGCAAGACCCTGCTGGCCTGGCCCTCGGACCCGGACGTATCGGTCATGGAGGACGCCCGGCTGCTCAGTGCCGCCGAAGCGCTCGCCGGTGCCGCCCGCGCGGGCTCCCTCGGCACGGTGACGGTCGAGCGGGTCAACGGCGCCTCCGCGCTCACCTCCCCGTTCGGCACCCTCCTGGAAGGAGCGGGCTTCATCGCGACCCCCCGCGGACTGCGCCTGCGCGCCTGAGCCGGCCCGCCGGCACCTCACCGATGCCACCGGCCCGAGCCGCCTACCGACAGCACGCGCCACGCGCCACCGGCCCGAGCCGCCTACCGACACCCCGGCACGCGCCACGCGCCACCGGCCCGAGCCACCTACCGACACCCCAGCGCCAACCCCCACCACCCACCGGCACTCCAGCACACGCCACCAGCCCGCACCGGCCACCGACACCCCGCCACGCGCCACCAGCCCGAGCCACACGCACACCCACACACCCGCACACTCACACCCCGCACGTGCTGCGCCCCACACCCCCGCGACTGCACCCCACATCCACCACCCCCCGACGCGTGCCACCCTGGAGCCATGCCCGAAGGAGACACCGTCTGGCAGGCCGCGAAAAGGCTGCACACCGCCCTCGCGGGCAAGGTGCTGGTCCGGTCCGACCTGCGGGTGCCCCGGTACGCCACCGCCGACCTCACCGGCCGTACCGTCCTGGAGGTCGCCCCGCGCGGAAAGCACCTCCTCACCCGGATCGAGGGCGGGCTGACCCTCCACTCGCATCTGCGGATGGACGGCTCCTGGAAGGTGTACGCGCCCGGCCAGCGCTGGAGCGGCGGCCCCGCGCACCAGATCCGGGCCGTCCTCGGCACCGCCGACCGCACGGCCGTCGGCTACCGCCTCCCCGTACTGGACCTCATCCGCACCGGCGAGGAGGAGCGGGCGGTGGGCCACCTCGGCCCCGACCTCCTCGGCCCGGACTGGGACCCGGGCAAGGCCCTCACGAACCTCCTCCGCGACCCGGCCCGCCCTCTCGGTGAGGCCCTGCTGGACCAGCGCAATCTCGCCGGGATCGGCAACGTCTACAAGAGCGAGCTGTGCTTCCTGCTGGGCGTCACCCCCTGGCTCGCCGTCGGCGACCTTCCCGCCGACCGCGCCGCTCAACTGCCGGTCCTCGCCAAGCGGCTGCTGGAGGCCAACCGCGACCGCCCCACCCGCGTCACCACGGGACGCCGCGACCAGAACCTGTTCGTGTACGGCCGCACGCCCCGCCCCTGCCTGCGGTGCGGCACCCCGATCCGGTCGGCCGACCAGGGAGACGGTTCCCGCGAGCGCCCCACGTACTGGTGCCCGAGGTGCCAGCCGGGCCCCACTCCGCCGCCGGGCGCCGGGCGACTGCGTACAAGTCCCCGGCACACGACTAATTGACGACCCGTCAGAAACCCTCGTACCGTCACTTCATGCCCCTCACGGCGTACGACCTCACCGGACGCACCGCATTCGTCACCGGCGCCGCCAGCGGCATCGGCCGCGCCTCCGCCGTGCTGCTCGCCCGGGCCGGAGCCACCGTCCATTGCGCGGACCGCGACGCACAGGGCCTGGACCGGACGGCCGTGCTGATCAAGGACGAGGGCGGCACGGCCCACACGCACCCGCTCGACGTCTCCGACCGCGCCCAGGTCCAGCAGGCCGTCGCGTCCTGCGAGCGGCTGGACGTCATGGCTGCGGTCGCCGGGATCATGCACAGCAGTCCGGTTCTGGAGACTCGGGACGAGGACCTCGACCGCGTTCTGAACGTCAACTTCAAGGGCGTGTGGTACGCCTGCCAGGAGGCCGCCCGCCTGATGATCGCGAAGGGCGTCAGGGGCAGCGTCATCACGATGGCGTCCGGCGCCATCGACACCGGCGGACCCGGACTGTTCTGCTACGGAGCGGCGAAGGCAGCCGTGGTGCAGCTGACGAAGACGCTGGCCACCGAGGTCGGCCCGCACGGCATCCGGGTCAACGCGGTCGCGCCCGGCTGGACCCGCACCGCGATGACGGACCGTCACGGGGAGGCGCAGGCACACACGGAGGCGTTCATGGCGCGTCTGTCACCACTGGGCCGGGTCGGCGAACCGGAGGACATCGCCCACGCGGTGCTTCATCTGGCCTCCGACGCCTCGGCTTTCACCACGGGTCAGATCCTGCGTCCCAACGGCGGCGTGTCGATGCCCTGGTAGCGGTCACGAGTCCGGCCGCGCGGCCACGGCGACCCGCGCCGGCCTCGCGGCACGCGCAATCCGGGACTTCGGCACGCAGTGCACCGGCAGCACGCTCAGCCCCCAGCCGCCGGCCGCGACCGCGCCCTCCAGCATCCCGGCGCCCGGCACCAGCGCGAGCCTGAGCACGCTCCACCACCACAGCGCCCCCAGCCCCAGTACGGCCCCCCAGCGCGCTATTCGCCCTGCCATGCCGCCACCTCCAGCCCGACGCTAGATCGCTGTCCCGGCACACGAGCAGGGCACACCGGCGGTGCCACCAGGGCACACCCCGGGCGCAACCCCGCGGACGGTCACCCGTTCTCCGCCTGGAACATCCAGTGATGCTTCTCCAGGTCGGCAGTGATTCCGATGAAGATGTCCTGGCTCACCGGGTCCGGTGCCGCCGTGGCCTCCACCCGCTCACGCATGCGCGCGATCACCGCGTCCAGCGCGTCCACGAGCGTCTTCACGGCGTCGGTGTCCCGCACCCAGCCCTCCGGCGTCACATCGATGCCGGAGCTGGTGGCCACGGTCGAGGCCCGCCCGTCCGGCGGGACTCCGAGGGTCGCGGCACGCTCGGCCACGGTGTCGGAGTGCAGCCGAGCGGTGTCCACGACCTCGTCGAGCTGGAGGTGGATGGAGCGGAAGCGCGGCCCCACCACGTTCCAGTGGACCTGCTTGGCCACGAGCGAGAGGTCCACCAGGTCGACCAGTGCGCCCTGCAGCGCATCGGCCACGGTCTTCAGGTCCGCGTCGGACAGCGGGCTCTTCACGACGTACATCCACATCCTCCGATTACGACGATCGATCGCGATCAAGACGTCCGGCGGCAGTCGCCGGCCGCTACCGAGCTGCCCCTCCACCATGGCCGCCGCACCGGATACCGGCAAATGGACGCATAGAGGACACCCGCACAACGTGAAAACCCCGGCCGCACTCCTCCAGGTCTCCCCGGAGAAGCCCCGGCCGGGGCTCTCTCACACACTTCCTCGACCCACGAGCGTGAGTCCGCGGGCGTCAGGCGGCGACGACGTCGACCGCTTCTGTAGGCGCCTTGATCGTGACCCGTTCCGGTGGCACACCGGTCACCGACACGGAATTGAGCATCGGGCGACGTACCGGTGCGGGCACCGGTTCGGTGGCCGCAGCCGACTGTGCCAGCTCCGCGAGGGCGAGCTCGTCGCTCACTTCCCGCATGAGCTCGGACATCCGTACGTCCAGCGCGTCGCAGATCGCGGAGAGCAGCTCGGAGGATGCCTCCTTCTGCCCCCGCTCCACCTCGGAGAGATAGCCGAGTGAGACTCGGGCGGACGAGGAGACTTCGCGCAGAGTACGGCCCTGGCGCTGGCGCTGCCGACGCAGCACGTCACCCAGCAGGCGACGGAGCAGAATCATCGGTGGCTCCCTCCTCGGACCGCGTAGCCGCATCCTTCACGCCCCACCGTACCGCCTCGCGCCGCGGCCGTGCGGGGAGCGATGTCGTGTTCACTCAGGGCTGCAAACATCAAAACCCCCCGTTCTGTTCCGTATCCTGTGCCCGCTCGTTCCCGGTCTGTTCGCCCGCCAGCTCCTTCAGGAGCAGTGCGAGTACGCTCCGTACACTCTCCATACGGATTTCCGCCCGGTCGCCGTTCAACCGCAGCGGTATCACTTTCCCGCCACGGGCGGGTTCAAAAGTCGTCGGGGAGGGCGCTTCGACGGCCACGAAGACGGTGCCGACCGGCTGGCCGTCCTGGGGGTCCGGACCGGCCACACCGGTGGTCGCGATCCCCCAGTCCGCGCCGAGCGCCTTGCGCACACCGACCGCCATCTGGGCCGCGACCTGCGGATCCACCGCACCATGCTCGGCCAGCAGAGTGGCGTCGACGCCGAGCAGCTCGTGCTTGAGCTCGGTGGCGTACGCGGTGACGGAGCCTCGGAAGACCTTGGAGGCTCCCGGAACCGCGGTGATCTCCGCGGCCACCAGGCCACCGGTGAGCGACTCCGCGACGGCCAGGGTCTCACCCCTCACCGTGAGTAGTCGCACCACGTCAGTGGCCGGGGAAGTCACCGCTCCGCCTCCTCCGCGGCCGCCCGGCGCTCCGCGATTCCGCGCCTGCGCAGCACAATGGCCTGTCTCACGTAGTCGAGTCCTGTGACCACGGTGAGGACGACCGCCACGGCCATCACCCAGAACCTCAGGGTGGCCAGCGGTCCCGTCAGTGCCAGCACGTACATGCCCACGGCCGTGCCCTGGGCCAGCGTCTTCATCTTGCCGCCGCGGCTGGCCGGGATGACCCCGTACCGGATGACCAGGAATCGCATCAGCGTGATCCCGAGCTCGCGCCCGAGGATCACTCCGGTCACCCACCAGGGCAGATCGCCGAGGTACGAGAGGCAGATGAGCGCCGCGCCCATGATCGCCTTGTCGGCGATGGGGTCGGCGATCTTCCCGAAGTCGGTGACGAGGTTGTACGTCCGGGCCAGGTGACCGTCGAAGATGTCGGTGATCATGGCGACGGCGAAGGCCGCCCAGGCCCAGGCGCGCCACGCCGGGTCGTACCCGCCGTCGGCCAGCATCAGCGCGACGAAGCCGGGGACGAGGACGAGCCGGACCATGGTCAGGATGTTGGCGATGTTCCAGAGGCTGGCCTGGTTGACGGCGGCAGCGCCCAGTTTCCCGCCCCGCACCGACTTGGCACCTCCCGGAGCACCGGATGCGCCGGGGGCGCCCGCCGCGCCCTGTGCGCTGGAGGAGCCGCCCGCCGCGGACGCCGGGACTCCGGTCATCTGCCCGCCTCCTCAGGACACGACAGCGAGCCCACCGGGAGCGGCTCGGCCACCAGGTCGACACCTTCCGTGCCGACCACCTTCGCCTCGACGATACGGCCCACGGTGAGCCCCTCGCCGCTCGTGAACAGCACCTGTCCGTCCGTCTCCGGCGCCTGGTGGGCGGCACGGCCGTAGGCGCCGTCCTCGTCGTCCAGGGACTCCACGAGCACGTGCAGGCTCTCTCCGACCCGCTCCTCGGCGCGCTGCGCGACGAGCTCCTCGGCGAGGCGGGACACGCGCGCGAGGCGCTCGGCGACGACGTCCTCGTCGAGCTTGTTCTCGTACGTCGCCGCCTCGGTGCCCTCCTCGTCGGAGTACCCGAAGACGCCGATCGCGTCGAGGCGCGCGCCCGTGAGGAAGCGCTCCAGCTCCGCGAGGTCGGCCTCGGTCTCGCCGGGGAAGCCCACGATGAAGTTGGACCGCACGCCGGCCTGCGGAGCCTTGGCGCGGATGGTGTCGAGCAGCTCCAGGAAGCGGTCGGTGTCGCCGAAGCGACGCATCGCCCGCAGCACGCCGGGCGCGGAGTGCTGGAAGGACAGGTCGAAGTAGGGCACCACGTTCGGTGTCGAGGTGAGCACGTCGATGAGGCCGGGGCGCATCTCGGCGGGCTGGAGGTAGCTGACGCGGACACGCTCGATGCCGTCGATCTCGGCGAGCTCGGGCAGCAGCGTCTCCAGGAGGCGGATGTCGCCGAGGTCCTTGCCGTACGAGGTGTTGTTCTCGGAGACCAGCATGATCTCCTTGACGCCCTGCTCGGCGAGCCAGCGGCTCTCGTTCAGCACGTCGCTGGGGCGGCGCGAGATGAAGGAGCCGCGGAAGGACGGGATGGCGCAGAACGAGCAGCGCCGGTCGCAGCCGGAGGCGAGCTTCACCGAGGCGACGGGCGAGCCGTCGAGGCGGCGACGCAGGGGTGCGCGGGGGCCGGACACCGGGGCCACGCCCTCGGGGAGGTCCTCGGGTGCGCCGTGACCGGGAAGGGCCACCTCCTCGCCGGCGGTCTGCCGCTCGGCGGGGCTGATCGGCAGCAGCTTGCGCCGGTCTCGCGGGGTGTGCGAGGCGTGGACGCCACCGCTCAGGATGGTCTGGAGGCGGTCGGAGATGTCGGCGTAGTCGTCGAAGCCGAGCACGCCGTCGGCCTCGGGCAGGGCCTCCGCGAGTTCCTTGCCGTACCGCTCGGCCATGCAGCCCACCGCCACGACGGCCTGGGTTCTGCCGTGCCCCTTGAGATCATTGGCTTCGAGCAGGGCATCGACGGAGTCCTTCTTGGCGGCCTCGACGAAGCCACAGGTGTTGACGACCGCGACGTCCGCTTCCTCGGCGTCCTCCACGAGTTGCCAGCCGTCCGCCTCCAAGCGGCCTGCGAGCTCCTCCGAGTCCACCTCGTTACGGGCGCAGCCAAGGGTGACGAGTGCGACGGTACGGCGTTCAGGCATGGGCTCAAGACTACTTTGTCTCTCCGACAGCCCACGTCGACGGGGTTGGCCGATCTTGGCCAACCCCGTACCGGCTGTCCCCTTCGGACGGTTTATCCGACCTGGGGGTCGCCCTTCGTGTAGGTGAGACGCTCCACCGCGCCGGGCTGGAAGTCGTCCTCGATCTTCTTGCCGTTCACGTACAGCTGGATGGCTCCGGCGTCCCCGAGGATCAGGTTGATCTTCGAGTTGTCCTGGAAGGTCTTGGACTCGCCCTGCTTCAGCAGGCCGTCGAAGAGCATCCGGCCGTTGTGGTCCTTGGCGGAGATCCAGCTGCGTCCGTCGGCGGCGCTGACCTGGACGGTGACCTTGTCCTGCGGCGCGGCCGCGATGGCGCTGTCGGAGGGGTCGGGCTTGGGGTCGGCGGGCTTCGTGGTCTCGGGGCCGGCCGAGGAGGCGGTCTTGCTGGCGGTCGGCTTGGATCCCTCGGCGACCTGTGTCTTCGAACCGTCCTCGTCGCCGCCGCTGCCCTTGACGACGGTGAACCCGACGAAGCCGATCACCGCGACGATCGCGGCGACCATGGCGGCGGTCCAGTTCGGCCCGCGTCGCTCCGGGCGGATACGTTCCGCCTCGAAGAGCGGGGCGGCCGGCGTGGGTGCGGGGCGCCCGCCGTGCTCGGCGTCGTACCGGGCGAGCAGGGGGGCCGGATCGAGGTGGACGGCGCGGGCCAGGGTCCTGATGTGACCGCGGGCGTAGACGTCGCCGCCGCAAGGGGCGAAGTCGTCCTGTTCGATCGCATGGACGATGGCGATGCGGACCCTGGTGGCGTTGGTGACGTCGTCGACGCTCAGTCCCGCCTCGATGCGCGCCTGCTTGAGGGCACGGCCGATCGAGAGGAACTGCTCGGCATCGCGGTCGTCTTCGAACGGACGCTCGTCTTCGGGGAAGTTGCCGTCAGGGGAGTTGCCGATGGACACGGGGGCGCCTTTCGAGCGTATAGCCACCTGTGCTGGACGTTCAGTCTAGGGGGGGTACGAAAGGGTGGGGCAACCGGGCGGTATGACTTTGTACGCCATCAGAATGGCCGGTCATCCTGATGTCGGGACACCTTCGCGCCCCTTCGCTCAACTTGACGTGCGACGAGGGGAAACGGTTGCTCGCGGTTTCCTTACAGCTGAGTCACGTTCGAATACCCGCGTGTCGCGGTCTCATCCGTCCGGTGACCGACCTGTCCTGTTTCCCTACGCTTCAGCTTCCCCACGAATCACGGCGAGCACTCCATCGAGTTCGTCCGCCTTCACCAGGACGTCGCGCGCCTTGGACCCTTCGCTGGGGCCGACGATGTTGCGCGACTCCATGAGGTCCATCAGGCGACCGGCCTTCGCGAAACCGACGCGCAGCTTGCGCTGGAGCATCGAGGTCGATCCGAACTGCGAGGTGACGACCAGTTCGGCGGCGGCGCACAGCAGGTCGAGGTCGTCGCCGATGTCCTCGTCGATCTCCTTCTTCTGCTTGGTGCCCACGGTGACGTCGTCCCGGAAGACGGGCGCCATCTGGTCCTTGCAGTGCTGGACGACCGCGGCGACCTCGTCCTCGGTGACGAAGGCGCCCTGCATTCGGGTCGGCTTGTTCGCGCCCATCGGCAGGAAGAGTCCGTCGCCCTTGCCGATCAGCTTCTCGGCGCCCGGCTGGTCGAGGATGACCCGGCTGTCGGCGAGCGAGGAGGTGGCGAAGGCGAGCCTGGAGGGCACGTTGGCCTTGATGAGACCGGTGACGACGTCGACGGACGGCCGCTGCGTGGCGAGCACGAGGTGGATGCCGGCCGCGCGGGCGAGCTGGGTGATGCGGACGATCGCGTCCTCGACGTCGCGCGGGGCGACCATCATCAGGTCGGCGAGCTCGTCCACGATCACCAGCAGGTAGGGGTACGGCTGGAGTTCGCGCTCACTGCCCTCGGGCAGCTTCACCTTGCCGTTCCTGATGGCCTCGTTGAAGTCGTCGATGTGGCGGTAGCCGAACGCCGCGAGGTCGTCGTAGCGCAGGTCCATCTCGCGGACGACCCACTGCAGGGCCTCGGCGGCCCGCTTCGGGTTGGTGATGATCGGTGTGATCAGGTGCGGGATGCCCTCGTAGGCGGTGAGTTCCACACGCTTGGGGTCGACGAGGACCATCCGCACGTCCTCGGGCGTCGCGCGGACCATGACCGAGGTGATCAGGCAGTTGATGCACGAGGACTTGCCGGAGCCGGTGGCGCCGGCGACGAGGACGTGCGGCATCTTCGCGAGGTTGGCCATCACATAGCCGCCCTCGACGTCCTTGCCGAGCGCGACCAGCATGGGGTGGTCGTCCTCCGCCGCGTCCGCGAGACGCAGGACGTCACCGAGATTGACCATCTCGCGGTCCGTGTTCGGGATCTCGATGCCGACCGCCGACTTCCCGGGGATCGGGCTGATGATCCGGACGTCGGGGCTGGCGACGGCGTACGCGATGTTCTTGGTGAGGGCGGTGATGCGCTCGACCTTCACGGCGGGGCCGAGTTCGACCTCGTACCGCGTGACCGTCGGGCCGCGGGTGAAGCCGGTGACGGCGGCGTCGACCTTGAACTCCATGAAGACGTTCTGGAGGGAGGCGACCACCGCGTCGTTGGCGGCGCTGCGCGTCTTGCCGGGGCCGCCGCGTTCCAGCAGGTCGAGTGACGGCAGCGAGTAGGTGATGTCGCCGGACAGTTGGAGCTGCTCGGCGCGCGGGGGCAGTTCGCGCGCCTCGTCGGGCGCGGCCTTGGTCAGGTCGGGCACGAGGGAGTCGACCGGCAGGGCCTCCTGCTTGGGCGCCTTGGCCGCCTTGGGGCTCTTCGTGCGCGCGGCCGGTACGGGCGTCGTCTCCTCGTATCCGTCCCGCTCCACGCTGACGCCCTGCGTGAGGTCGGCGACCAGCGGCGAGGGCGGCATGCCGTGCAGCACGGCTCCGTCGAGGGCCGCCGCCGCGGCGGCCGCGACGTCCACCGCGTCCATCGGGCGGTTCATGTCGGGCTGCTGCACTGCGGACCGCCTGGGGCGGCTCCGGCGCTTGCCGAGGGCGTCCTGCTCGGCGCTGTCCGGGTCGTAGGCCTCAGGGGCGCTTGCACGCCTGCGGGGGCGCGCGGGAGTCGCCTCGCGCCACTGCTCGTCGTAGCCCTCGTCGCCGAGGTCGTCCTCGTCGGCGTCGGCCTGGACGACGCCGAGCCTCTGGCCGAGCATCCGCAGCCGCTGCGGAATGGCGTTCACCGGGGTCGCGGTGACGACCAGCAGACCGAAGACGGTGAGCAGCACCAGGAGCGGTACGGCGAGGACGTCACCCATCGTGTACGTCAGCGGGGTGGAAGCGCCCCAGCCGATGAGCCCGCCGGCATCCCTTATGGCCTGCATGCCGTCGCTGCGCGCGGGCGCCCCGCACGCGATGTGGACCTGGCCGAGCACGCCGATCACGAGCGCGGACAGGCCGATCACGATGCGGCCGTTGGCCTCCGGCTTCTCGGGGTGCCTGATGAGCCGCGCGGCGATGACGCCGAGCAGTATCGGGACGAGCAGGTCGAGGCGTCCGAAGGCACCCGTCACCAGCATCTCGACGAGGTCGCCGACGGGGCCGCGCAGGTTGGACCAGGTGCCCGCCGCCGTGATCAGCGCCAGGCCGAGCAGCAGGAGTGCGACCCCGTCCTTGCGGTGAGCCGGGTCGAGCCCCTTCGCGCCCCGCCCTATGCCGCGGAACATCGCCCCGACGGCGTGCGCGATGCCCAGCCAGAGAGCGCGTACGAGTCTGTACACGCCCCCGGTCGGGTTGGGCGCCGGCGCGGGAGCGGGCTTCTTCGCCGCGGTCTTCTTGGCGGGCGCCTTCTTGGCGGCTGCCTTTTTCGCGGGGGCCTTCTTCGCCGGAGCCTTCGTCGGAGCGGCCGCCTTCTTCGCTGGCGGCTTCTTGGCTGCGGACTGACGTGAGGCCATGTGTGTGAGGTTACCGGTGGAGACGGCAGCGGACACGTGTGCCTACTGCTTCACCCGTTCGTGTCGCCTTTGCGAGGGACGGAAACTGACGCCGCCTCACCAGGGAGGCGTGATGTCCGGGTTCGTCCTGAAGGGACGGGAGGGACCGCGCTCAGTTCTGCGACGGCACCGAGGGCGCCCCGCTCCCCGTGCCCGGCTCCAGTGCGTCCAGCGCCCTGCGCAGGCCGGTGAGTTTGCGTTCGAGATGGGCCGCGGTGGCGACCGCCGCCGCGTCGGCGGAGTCGTCGTCGAGCTGCTTGGACAGCGCCTCGGCCTGCTCCTCGACGGCCGCGAGCCGCGCGGAGAGCTCGGCGAGGAGTCCGGCGGGCTCCTTGGCCTCACCCAGCGCCGCCTTGCCGCCACCCTCCAGCTGGAGGCGCAGCAGAGCCGCCTGCTCCCGGAGTTGGCAGTTCTTCATGTAGAGCTCGACGAAGACGGAGACCTTCGCGCGCAGCACCCATGGGTCGAACGGCTTGGAGATGTAGTCGACCGCGCCGGCCGCGTAACCCCGGAAGGTGTGGTGCGGACCGTGATTGATCGCGGTGAGGAAGATGATCGGGATGTCCCGGGTCCGTTCGCGGCGCTTGATGTGCGCGGCGGTTTCGAAACCGTCCATGCCCGGCATCTGGACGTCCAGCAGAATGACCGCGAAGTCGTCCGTGAGCAGCGCTTTGAGCGCTTCCTCCCCGGACGATGCCCGAACCAGTGTCTGATCGAGCGCGGAGAGGATCGCCTCCAGCGCCAGCAGATTCTCCGGCCGGTCATCGACCAGGAGGATCTTGGCCTTCTGCACCATGGCCCGCCCTCCTCGCCCCGGCATGGGGCCTCCCCTGTCCGAAGGACTTGAGGTGGCACCGGGCGCCGCCCCAGGGGACGACTCCCTTGCGTCGTCCGTCCTTGTGCCGGTCATGGTAGCCGCACCCCGCCTGTCGCCACACCCTGTCACCGCGATGTCACTGTGCACGTAGCAGAAACGTAGCGGGAGACCAGAAGGTTCCCCGTATCCCGTACTTCTACACGGCTTCAGGCACAGTCAGTTATGCGACACAGGGCCCGCGGCGCCGCCGGCGCGGCGCGCGGAACCCAACGTTCCGGTCGCTGACGGTGCGTGACGACCGGAACGCCCGATCAGACTCCGTCACTCCCCATGCATCCACTGTTCCATCACTGTGAGCAGGTGATCGGGATCGACCGGTTTCGTCACATAGTCGGACGCACCCGATTCGATGGCCTTCTCCCGGTCGCCCTTCATCGCCTTCGCGGTGAGCGCGATGATCGGCAGCCCGGCGAACTGCGGCATCCGTCGGATCGCCGTGGTCGTCGCGTACCCGTCCATCTCCGGCATCATGATGTCCATCAGGACGACCGTCACGTCGTCGTGCTGCTCCAGGACCTCGATGCCTTCACGGCCGTTCTCCGCGTACAGCACCGAGAGGCCGTGCTGCTCCAGGACGCTGGTCAGCGCGAACACGTTGCGGATGTCGTCGTCGACGATCAGCACCTTCTCGCCCTCGAAGCGGATGCCCCGCTGCGGCTGAGCCGGGGCCTCCGGCCGGCTGCCGACCTGCCACTGCTCCTGTGCCGCCACCGTGGCGCCCGGAGGCTGCTCGGGCAGCGCGGACCGCTGTTCGGGCGCGGAGACCGCCCTGCGGCGCCGCCTGAAGAGCGCGGCGGCGCCGTTCTGGGTCTCCCGGTACGACTTCACCTCGGCCGGCGTCTCGATGTCGGACCCGGCCAGCTCCGCCTCGGACGCGAGCAGCTCCCCCGCCTCCAGGGCGGGCGCGAGCTGCCCGTAGCCCTGCGGCGGCAGTTCGCTCGGGTGCAGCGGCAAATACAGCGTGAAGGTGGAACCGCGCCCCGGCTCGCTCTGCGCGTGGATCTCGCCGCCGAGCAGCCGCGCGATCTCGCGGGAGATGGAGAGCCCGAGGCCCGTACCGCCGTACTTCCTGCTCGTCGTGCCGTCCGCCTGCTTGAAGGCCTCGAAGATGACACGCATCTTGCTGGCCGCGATGCCGATGCCGGTGTCCGTCACGGAGAACGCGATCAGATCGGCGTCCGCGTCGCGCAGCGAACCGGACTCCAGGAGCTGCTCCCGGATGGCCACCGGAACGTCCGCGCCGGCGGGCCGGATCACCAATTCGACCGCTCCGGAGTCGGTGAACTTCACCGCGTTGGACAGCAGGTTGCGCAGCACCTGGAGAAGCCGCTGCTCGTCGGTGTGCAGGGTGGCGGGCAGCTCCGGCGAGACCCGTACGGAGAAGTCGAGGCCCTTCTCCGCGGTCAGCGGCCGGAACGTGGCCTCCACGTAGTCGACGAGCTGGACGAGCGCGATACGCGTCGGCGACACGTCCATCTTGCCCGCCTCGACCTTCGACAGGTCGAGGATGTCGTTGATCAGCTGGAGCAGGTCGGACCCCGCGCCGTGGATCGTCTCGGCGAACTCGACCTGCTTCGGAGTGAGGTTCGTGTCCGCGTTGTCGGCGAGCAACTTGGCCAGAATGAGCAGGGAGTTGAGCGGCGTACGCAGCTCGTGCGACATGTTCGCCAGGAACTCGCTCTTGTAGCGCATGGACACCGCGAGCTGCTCGGCGCGCTCCTCGAGGACCTGGCGGGCCTCCTCGATCTCGGTGTTCTTGACCTCGATGTCGCGGTTCTGCTGGGCCAGCAGCTCGGCCTTCTCCTCCAGTTCGGCGTTCGAGTCCTGGAGCGCCTTCTGCCGGTTCTCCAACTCCGCGGAACGTTCCCGCAGTTGCTCGGTGAGCTCCTGCGACTGCCGGAGCAGCACCTCCGTCTTGGTGTTGACGGAGATGGTGTTGACGCTCGTCGCGATCATCTCGGCGATCTGGTTCAGGAAGTCCTTCTGGATCTGCGTGAACGGCGTGAACGAGGCCAGCTCGATGACGCCGAGCACGGTCCCCTCGAAGAGCACCGGCAGCACGATGACCTGTGCCGGGGGCGCCTCACCGAGCCCGGAGGAGATCTTCAGATAGCCGCTGGGCGCGTTCTCCACGAGGATCGTGCGCTTCTCCTGGGCGGCCGTGCCGATCAGCGCCTCGCCGGGCCGGAACGACGTCGGCATGGAACCCATCGAGTAGCCGTACGACCCGAGCATGCGCAGCTCGTACGCGTCCTCGTCCTCGGTGCCCGGTTCCTTGCCGTCGACGAGCGGCATGGAGAGGAAGAACGCCCCGTGCTGCGCCGAGACCACGGGCGTCAGCTCGCTCATGATGAGCGAGGCCACGTCGTCGAGGTCGCGGCGGCCCTGCATGAGCGCGGAGATACGGGCCAGGTTGCCCTTCAGCCAGTCCTGCTCCTTGTTGGCGATCGTGGTGTCGCGCAGGTTGGCGATCATCTTGTTGATGTAGTCCTGAAGCTCCTGGATCTCGCCGGAGGCGTCCACGTCGATCTTCAGGTTCAGGTCACCGCGGGTCACCGCGGTCGCCACGCGCGCGATCGCACGCACCTGCCGGGTGAGGTTCCCGGCCATCTCGTTCACCGACTCGGTGAGGTCGCGCCAGGTGCCGTCGACGTCACGCACGCGTGCCTGACCGCCCAGCTGCCCCTCGGTGCCCACCTCGCGGGCGACCCGGGTGACCTCCTCGGCGAAGGACGACAGCTGGTCGACCATGGTGTTGATGGTGGTCTTGAGCTCCAGGATCTCGCCGCGCGCGTCGATGTCGATCTTCTTGGTCAGGTCGCCCTTGGCGATGGCCGTGGTGACCATCGCGATGTTGCGCACCTGCCCGGTCAGGTTGGACGCCATCCCGTTCACGGACTCGGTGAGGTCCTTCCACGTACCCGACACGCCCGGTACACGTGCCTGGCCGCCGAGGATGCCGTCCGTGCCCACCTCGCGGGCCACCCGGGTGACCTGGTCGGCGAACGAACTCAGCGTCTTCACCATGGTGTTGACGGTGTCGGCGAGCTGGGCGACCTCACCGCTGGCCTCGACCGTGACCTTCTTGGTCAGGTCGCCGTTGGCCACCGCGGTCGCGACCTGCGAGATGTTCCGCACCTGGTTCGTCAGGTTGTTGGCCATCACGTTGACGTTGTCGCTGAGGTCCTTCCAGATGCCCGTGACACCCGGAACCCGCGCCTGACCGCCCAGGTTGCCCTCGGTGCCCACCTCGCGGGCCACCCGGGTCACCTGCTCGGCGAAGTTGGACAGCTGGTCGACCATCGTGTTGACGGTGGTGACCAGTTCGAGGATCTCGCCCTTGGCGTCGACGGTGATCTTCTTCGACAGGTCGCCCTTGGCGACCGCGGTGGTGACCTCGGCGATGTTGCGCACCTGGATGGTCAGGTTGTTCGCCATGAAGTTCACGGACTGGGTGAGGTCCTTCCAGGTGCCCGAGACACCCTGCACCTCCGCCTGGCCGCCGAGCATGCCCTCCGTGCCCACCTCACGGGCCACGCGCGTGACCTGCTCGGCGAAGTTCGAGAGCTGGTCGACCATCGTGTTGAGGGTGTTCTTCAGCTCCAGGATCTCGCCGCGCGCGTCCACGTCGATCTTCTGCGACAGGTCACCGCGCGCCACCGCCGTCGCGACCTGGGCGATGTTGCGCACCTGCGCGGTGAGGTTGCCGGCCATGCCGTTCACCGAGTCGGTCAGGTCGCGCCACACACCGGCGACGCCGGGCACCTGCGCCTGACCGCCGAGGCGGCCCTCCGTACCCACCTCGCGGGCGACCCGGGTCACCTGGTCGGCGAAGGCGGAGAGCTGGTCGACCATCGTGTTGATGGTGTTCTTCAGCTCCAGGATCTCGCCGCGCGCGTCCACGTCGATCTTCTGCGACAGGTCGCCGCGCGCCACCGCCGTGGTGACCTGCGCGATCTGCCGCACCTGCGAAGTCAGGTTCCCCGCCATGAAGTTGACGGAGTCGGTCAGTTCCTTCCAGGTGCCGGACACGCCGTCCACCCGGGCCTGGCCGCCGAGGCGGCCCTCCGTACCCACGTCACGGGCCATCCGGGTCACCTGGTCGGCGAAGCTCGACAGCTGGTCCACCATCGTGTTCACGGTGTTCTTCAGCTGGAGCATCTCGCCGGAGACGTCCACGGTGACCTTCTGCGACAGGTCACCGTTGGCCACCGCCGTCGTCACCTGCGCGATGTTGCGGACCTGACCGGTCAGGTTCCGGAAGGCCGTGTTGACGGAGTCCGTGAGGTCCTTCCACGTCCCCGCCGCGCCGGGCACCTGCGCCTGGCCGCCCAGTTCACCCTCGACGCCGACCTCGCGGGCCACCCGCGTCACCTCTGCACCGAACGACGACAGCTGGTCCACCATCGTGTTGACGGTGTTCTTCAGCTCCAGCATCTCGCCGGCCACATCGACGGTGACCTTCTGCGACAGGTCACCGTTGGCCACCGCCGTCGTCACCGCGGCGATGTCACGCACCTGGGTCGTCAGGTTCCGGAAGACCGTGTTGACGGAGTCCGTGAGGTCCTTCCACGTCCCCGCCGCGCCCGGCACGTTCGCCTGACCGCCGAGTCGGCCCTCGCCGCCGACCTCGTTGGCCACGCGCGTGACCTCGTCGGCGAACGTGCGCAGCGTCTCGGTCATCTGGTTGATCGTCTCGGCCAGCTGCGCGACCTCGCCGCGCGCACTGACCGTCACCTTCTGCGACAGGTCACCGTTGGCCACGGCGGTCGTCACCTGCGCGATGCCGCGCACCTGCGCCGTCAGGTTTCCGGCCATCAGGTTCACCGAATCGGTGAGGTCCTTCCACACACCGGCCACACCCGGCACCTGCGCCTGGCCGCCCAGCTCGCCCTCCGTACCCACCTCGCGGGCGACTCGCGTCACCTCGGAGGAGAAGGACGACAGCTGGTCCACCATCGTGTTGACGGTGTTCTTCAGTTCCAGCATCTCGCCGGCCACGTGAACCGTGACCTTGCGGGAGAGGTCCCCCTTGGCGACCGCCGTCGTCACCAGGGCGATGTCACGCACCTGGGCCGTCAGCCGGTACGCCATGGTGTTGACCGAGTCCGTGAGGTCCTTCCACGAACCGGACATCCCGCGGACCCGGGCCTGCCCGCCGAGCTTGCCCTCGGTGCCGACCTCGCTGGCCACCCGCGTCACCTCGTCGGTGAACGTGGACAGCTGGTCGACCAGATTGTTGACGGTCCGCCCGACCTTGAGGAACTCACCGCGCAGCGGATGACCGTTGCCGTCCGCCGCCTGCGCGCGCAGTTCCATGCGGGGCGACAGGTCGCCCTCGGCGACCGCGGACAGTACCCGGCCGACTTCGGAGACGGGCCGTACCAGATCGTCGACCAGTGCGTTGGACGCGTCGATCGCGGCGCCCCAGGAGCCCTCGCAGGCGCCTGTTTCCAGCCGTTCCGTGAGCTTCCCCTCACGTCCGACCATGCGACGCACCCGGGACAGCTCACCCGTCAGATGGAGATTCCGGTCGGCCACCTCGTTGAAGACCGCGGCGATCTCGGACATCACTCCGTCGCCGGAGACGGTGAGCCGCTTGCGGAAGTTGCCGTCCCGCATCGACACGAGGGCCGCCAGCAGGCGGTTCAGGGCAGCGGTGTCGACCTCCGTCGTACCGTTGCGCGGTGTGCGCCCGTTCTCCAGGGACTGTCCGCCTTTCGCGCGCGTCTTACTGCCCCGCGTCGCTGCGCCAGACTCCACTGTGTCCCTCCCGCAAGGGTCGACCATTACTGCTCGGCGTACTCGGGTACTTCTGTTCGGCGTGCTGGACGGCATTCAGCCTGCCCGGACCTTCTCCATGAAGCCTGCCCAGTGTTTCACCCCGGCTGAACCAGGCCATAACAGTTCGGCAGCTTCGCACATCGTCCGCACACCCTCCGGGCGGAAACACTGGTGACCGGCATCCGCATGGACGGCGAAGGTAAGTAACCTTGCATGCGGCTGTCCAGCCGTGCCGGTCCCGTCCGGCCTGGGCGGTGGCACGAGCACGAGCGGGCAGGCATCGGAGGGGCACCGCACCATGACCACCGGACTGCGTCCTGAGGGACATCCCCAGGATCCCCGGCCGACGGGGAACCACGCCCTGCTCCGGCAGGAGCAGGTCGGCCACGGGGCCCTGCACGCAGACAACCGCACGAGGAGTTCTGTGATCACCGCGCGCGCGGCCGCCAGTTTCGAGCCCGTGGGACGCTCCGTCGCGACCGCTCGCTCGTTCGTCCGTGACACCCTCCAGGGCTGGGGCTTCGGCGACATCGTCGACGATGCGGTGGTCCTGACCAGCGAACTCGTCACCAACGCCGTTGTGCACGCGGGCACCTCCGCGGACGTGCTGTGTCTGCGCAGCGACGAGGGCGTACGCATCGAGGTGGCGGATCGCTACCCGGAACGTGAGATTCCACTCCAGGCTGCGGCCATCAATATGGGCAGCCCCGACCGCGAGGGCGGCCGCGGGCTCCAGCTCTGCGCCGCGCTGGCGGCCCGCTGGGGCGTCGAGTACACGCCGACGCACAAGCAGGTCTGGTTCCGGCTCGACCTCCCCGAGCGCCCGGTCGGCACCCGCGCGGCGGGCCCCTCCCTGCCCGCGGACCTCCTTCCGCTCGCCGACGGACGCGTCCGTGTCGCCGTCGTCCAGATCGACCGCTCCGGCTGCATCAGCGCCTGGAGCGAGGACGCGGAGGAGCTCTTCGGGTACGCGGCCGAGCAGGTCGTCGGCAAGCCCCTCACCGACCTCGCGGCCTGGCCGCACACGCCCGGCACCAGCACGGGCATCGCCGAGGCCCTCCAACTCTCCCGCTGGGAGGGCAGTTACGGCATCCGCGGCGCCGACGGCCGGGTGACACCCGTCTACGCCTCCCACCTCCGTGTGCGCGACACGGCCGGCGAGCCCTCCACGGTCTGCCTCCTCGTCCGCGACCACGAACGCGCCGTCCTCCAGACCCCGTTGCGCCTGCCCGCCTCGGACACGGCCGCCGGCCCCGAGGGCCCCACCGCGGACGCCTTCGAGGTCTTCATCGGCTCACCCGCCCCGGACGACCTCGACGGCCTCCTCCAGCGCACGGTGGAACGCGCCCGGGACATGCTCGACGGTGACTCGGCCTTCCTGCTGCTGGCCACCGACGACGAGACGGAGCTGGAGGTACGTGCCTCGACGGGCCTGCCCTCCGCCCGCCAGCGCTTCGCCCGCGTCCCCGTCGAGGCGGGCCCCGGCCGCTACGGCTCGGCCCGCATGCCCGCCGTGCACGAGGACCTCACGGTCGTCCCCGGCGCCGTCCCCCTGCTCGGCGGCACCGGCATGCGTTCGGTCGTCACGGTCCCGCTGAAGGTCGAGGGCCGTCTCACCGGCTCCCTCGGCGTCGCCGCCGAAGCACCCGGCCGGTACTCCAACGAGGAGGCCCTGCGCCTCCAGTTCGCCGCCGACCGCATCGCGCTGGCCGTGGAATCCGCCCGCCTCGGCGAACTGGAGCGCCTGCGCCGCGGTTCGCTGAGCTTCCTCGTGGAGGCCTCCGACCTCCTCGCCGGCACCCTGGACCGCGACCAGACGCTGGCCCTCATGGCCCAGATGACCGTCCCGACCCTGGCGACCTGGTGCGCCGTCTACACGATCGCCGACCAGGCCTCCGAGCCCTACCTCTCGTACGTCCTGCACGAGGACGAGGAGCGCATCGACGGCCTCAAGGCGCTCCTCGCGAAGATCGCCCCGCCGGACCCGGTCCCCACCCCGGGGGCCAGAGTCTGGTCGGCTCCGGCCGAGGCGGCCCACCAGGCGGCTCTGCGTAGCTCCATGCGCAGTCTGGGCCTGGGCGAGCAGCCCTCGGTGTCCTCCGGTATCGGTACGACGCTGGCGACGGCCTCCGCGGTCGGCGGCGAGACCGTCGTCCTCCCCCTGGTGGCCCGCAACCGCGTCATCGGCATGCTGACGCTCGGCAAGCCCTCGGACGAGCACTTCCGCCAGGAGATCCTGGAGTTGGCGGAGGACCTGTCCCGCAGGGCGGCCCTGGCACTGGACAACGCCCGCCTGTACTCGGAGCGCATGGCCATCAGCCAGTCCCTCCAGCGCAGCCTCCTGCCGCCGGAGCTCCCCCTCATCGACGGCGTCGAGGTCGAGGTCATCTACCGCGCGGCCGGTGAGGGCAACGAAGTCGGGGGCGACTTCTACGACCTCTTCCCGATCCGCGACGGCGCGTACGGCTTCGCCATCGGCGACGTCTGCGGCACGGGTCCGGAGGCCGCGGCGGTGACCGGTCTGGCCCGGCACGCGCTCAGGCTGCTGGCCCGCGAGGGCTACGGCGGTCCCGCGGTCCTGGAGCGCCTGAACTCGGCGATCCTCGACGAGGGCGCCCGCAGCCGCTTCCTGACGCTCCTGTACGGCGAGTTGTGGCCCCAGGAGGACGGTTCGGCGGTCCTGAAGGTCGTCTGCGCCGGCCATCCGCTCCCGCTGCGCCTGCGGCAGGACGGCACCGTCGAACCGGCCGCGGAACCGCAGCCGCTGCTCGGCGTGATGGAGGACCTGGAACTGTACGAGCAGACCGTCACGCTCGACCCGGGCGACGTCCTGCTGTGCGTCACGGACGGCGTGACGGAGCGCCGCGAGGGCACTCGCATGCTCGGCGACGACGGTCTCGCGGACGTCCTCACCGCCTGTACGGGTCTGACGGCCGGCGCGGTCGCGGCCCGGATCATGCGGGCGGTCGAACGCTTCGCCTCCGACGCCCCGTCGGACGACATGGCCATTCTGGCGATGCGCGTGCCGGGGCTTCAGAAGAACTGACACCGAGGACTGACAGCGGGGCCCACGAGCACTCGACGGCCGGGGCCCCGCGCGCGCTGAACGGCCTTCCCGCGGAAGGCACATGCAAAAGGCCCCGCCCACATGGGCGAGGCCTTTTCTCTGAGCCCCCAAACGGAATCGAACCGTTGACCTTCTCCTTACCATGGAGACGCTCTACCGACTGAGCTATAGGGGCCTGTTGCTTTCCGAGGTTTCCCTCGCGGCAACGAAATAGATCATACCCCGGACAGAGGCGTGCTCCTAATCGGTCCCGTATCGGTCCCGTTGGAGTCCGGGCAGGTCAGAACGCGGGCTGCAACAGACCGCCGAGCGCGTTGCACGCGGAGACGATCCGGTGCATCTCCCGCTTCGTCAGCGCCGCGTCCACGGGCAGCGCGAGGGTCTCGTCGGCGGCCCGCTCCGTCTCCGGGAGCTGGATTTCTCGGCGGAAGGCGGGCATGCGGTGCACGGGGGTCTTCACCGGCACCCGGCACTCAACTCCCCTGGCCCGTACTGCCCGTGCGAACGCGTCACGGTCGGGGCGCCCGTTGCCCGGCACGCGCACCACGTACTGCTGGTAGGTGTGCCCGTCACCGCCGTACGGCGTCCGCACTCCGTTCAGCCGTCCGTCGAGGTACGCGGCCCGTTGCCGACGCTGCGCCGTCTCGTCGTACGGGGCCTCGGACTCGCCCTGTTCCAGCACCAGGAGCCCGTGCCGCTGTCCGACGTCCCTCAGCCGCGCCATGTCGGCCGTGCGCCCGAAGCGGTGCACGACGACGAGAGCGGCCGAACGGGGGGTGAGGGCGGCCTCCGCCCTGCTCGGGTCGAGGCAGTAGGTCGCCGGGTCTATGTCGGCGAAGACCGGGGTCGCGCCGGCCTGGGTCACGGCCTCGGCAACCTCCACGTTGCCGAAGGCCGGCACTATGACCTCGTCGCCCGTCCCGACGCCCGCGGCCCTGAGCATTGCAGCAGTACCCATGTCATGGATGTTGGTCGCGCAACGTGAACGCGAAGTGACGCGAAACAAAAAAGAGCTGGTCCCCGAACCGAAGTTCGGGGACCAGCTCTTTCAATATTAGTTCGGCGGCGTCCTACTCTCCCACAGGGTCCCCCCTGCAGTACCATCGGCGCTGTAAGGCTTAGCTTCCGGGTTCGGAATGTAACCGGGC
>NZ_JBVHMN010000003.1:0-497027 GCF_055558435.1 Streptomyces sp. NPDC025784 | reverse complement strand
GCCCGCGCGACGCGCCGCACCGCAGACGAGGAACTGCGGTGTCCGGCTCCGCCGGACCTGAATCCGCGACGCCCCGCGTCGCCACCATCAGATTCACTTCACCACCGGCCTGAAGGCCAATGCACTGCGAAAGAATTCCGGTAGCCCGAGGGGCGGACCAGGCCCGATTCGTAGGCGAAGACTGCTGCCTGGGTGCGGTCGCGCAGGCCCAGTTTGACCAGGATGCGGCCGACGTGGGTCTTGACGGTCTGTTCGGCCACGACCAGGCGATCGGCGATCTCCGCGTTCGACAGGCCCTGGGCGATGTGGGCCAGTACCTCGGTCTCACGCTCGGTCAGCTCGCCCACGCGCTGCTTCAGCGGGGACCGCGGTGCGGCGTGCAGGCGGGAGAACTCGGCGATGAGGCGGCGGGTGATGCCCGGCGCGAGCAGCGCGTCGCCCGCCGCGACCACGCGTACCGCCTCGGCCAGCTGGTCGGCGGAGGCGTCCTTGAGCAGGAACCCGGAGGCGCCGGCGCGCAGGGCGTCGTACACGTACTCGTCGAGGTCGAAGGTGGTGAGCACCAGCACCTTGATCCGGGGCGTGTCGTCGGTGATGCGGCGGGTGGCGTCGATGCCGCCCAGCTCGGGCATGCGGATGTCCATCAGGACGACGTCGGGCGCGAGTTCGGAGACCTTGGCGATCGCGTCGAGGCCGTCGACCGCCTGGCCCACCACCTCGATGTCCGGCTGGGTGTTGAGCAGCACGGTGAAGCCCTGCCGGACCATCTGCTGGTCGTCGGCGATCAATACGCGAATGGTGCCGCTCGCGGTCGTCATGAAGTCTCTTCTCCCTCAGGGGCGGTGGGGTCGTCGAGCGGGACGGCGACGCCGTGGCGCGGCAGGAACGCCGCCACCGCGAAGCCGCCGCACGCCGTCTCCGAGGTCACGAGGGTGCCACCGAGCATCGCGGCCCGCTCCCGCATGCCCAGCAGGCCGTGCCCGGCACCGGGAGAGGGTGGTGCCGGGCGCGCGGGACGCGAGTTGACGACACGCACCTGGAGGCCGCGCGGGAAGTGCCACAGCTCGACATGGACCGCTGAACCGGGCGCGTGCCGCAGGGCGTTGCTCAGCGCCTCCTGGACGATCCGGTACGCCGACAGCTCCACGCCCGGCGCGAGGGGAAGCTGCTCGCCGGTGATCTCCGTCGTCACGACCAGTCCCGCGGCGCGCGTGTTCTCCACGAGGGCGTCGAGACGGTCCAGCGTCGGCTGCGGGGAGTCGGGCGCCGCGCCCGAGCCCGCGCCGAGACCGTACGGGTCCTCGGGGTTCTCCGAACGCAGCACACCGAGGACGCGGCGCAGTTCGGTCAGGGCCTCTAGCGCGTTCTGCCGGATGCCCTCCAGGTTCTCCCTCAGCTCGTCGGTGGGGTTCTCGACGAGATGAGGCGCGACCTGGGCCTGGATGGAGATCACGGACATGTGGTGGGCGACGACGTCGTGCAGTTCGCGTGCGATGCGGTTGCGCTCCTCCAGGAGGGTGCGCCGGGCCCGTTCCTCCGCGGTCAGCGAAGCCTGTTCGACCAGCTGGGTACGGGCCTCGCGGCGGCCCCGCAACGCGGTACCGAGCAGGACGACCGCGGCGAAGACGACGACTGCCAGTACCCCGGTCGACCGGTAGACCGTGCCACCGACCAGCCCTTGCAGGAAGTAGGTCACCAGGACGGTCACGGACAGCGCGCCGACTGCGACGCGCGCGGACACCCGCAGGGCGAGGAGGAAGAGCACGAAGGCGTGCGTGATGATCGCCAGTGCGCTCCACGGCCAGTCCGGCCGCGGGCCCGGGAAGCTCATCACCATGTGCGACCTGACGGCCGTGGCGGCCAGCACGGTGGCGCCCAGCGACAGCCACAGGGCCGGTACGGGCCGCCACAGGGCGAGGGCCATCGCCGCACCCTGCGCGGCACCGGTCACCGCGCTCAGCGCGAGACCCAGTCCATAGCTTTCGTTCAGCTCGGCCGACGCCGCGAACGCCAGCCCGAAAGCGAGCCAGCACACCACGACATGCGGCAGCAGGCGCAGCCACCTCGGTCTCGACAGCGGGGGCAGCGGGGCGGCCGCCGGCGAGGCGAGGTCGGCCAGGACCGAACGCAGGACAACTCCCGTGCCGAGCAGGCGGCGTGACCGGGCGCGTCCGGCAGGAGGATCGGTATCGGTGCCGGACGGCTTCGCCGGGTCCCCGAGGCGGGGTGGAGCAGGCACGGCGGGGTCGTCGGCCACGGCCCGGTGCTCCTCGCTCGTCATCTGGTCAACCCTAGGCATGAGGCCTTCCCTTCGCTCCCCCCTGACCGAGACCGTGGGCCCGCACGATCCGGGACGGTCTGCCGGTCCGACGGCGCGGCCCCTGCTCGTGGACGCGGAAGGCGGACCAGCAGACGGTCAGCGCGAGCAGGAACACGGGCAGCCAGGCCAGCCGGGCCGCGACCCAGCCCGGCCCGTCGGGCGCGGTGTGCAGGCCGGCCAGCCGCCCCGCGCGCAGCCCCAGAGCGGTGACCGCCATCATCGACGTCTGGTGCCAGAGGAATATCGTCATCGCGGAGAGGTTGACGAAGGCTGTCACCGCCCAGGCCGCGGGGCGTCGCATCGCCCGGCGCAGCGGCTCACGCAGCAGCAGCGCGAGGCCGCACTGGGCCAGGCCGAAGGTGACCACCGCGAGCGTCGGCGGATTCAGGTTCGAGACCGCGGCGCCCGGCACACCGACCATCGACGCCGGACAGCCCGCCCACGCCACGAGCGCCGCCGTCGCCGCGGCGCCTCCGGCGAACAGCAGCAGGCCCGCCCGCCGTCGGTCCAGTTCACCGCGCGTCCAGGCCGCGCCCAAGGTGTACGGCACCAGCCAGCCCGCTGCCACGTTCACCCAGCCGAGCCACGAGGGGCCGCCCAGGCCGAAGCGAATGAGGTCCACGTGGAGAACGACGGCCAGCGGCCACAACGGGTTGATCCTCGTCACCAAGGGTGTCGCCGCGGTCAGCCCGGCGAAGACCAGCAGGAACCACAGTGGCGACAGGGCCAGTTTCACCAGGGTGTGGACGGTGCCGTAGTCCGTGCCCGCGGCGAGCAGGCACGCCGTGGCCACCGCCCAGAGGCTCAGCACCGCGGCCACCGGCCTGAACAGACGTCCCAGCCGGGCCCGCAGCCACCGCCCGTACGACATGCCCCGCGCCCTCGCCGACGCATGACTCTTCGTCGCCACATGCCCGCCCACCAGGAAGAACACGGCGAGCGTCTGGAAGACCCAGGAGATCGGGGCCAGCCACGGCATGTACTGCAACGGGCTCGCCGCGTGCAGCGCCCCGCCGTCCTCGACGAGGGCCGTCACCAGCCAGTGGCCGAGCACGACGCCGAGGACCGCCAGGGCCCGCAGGGCGTCGACGGCGCGGTCCCGATCCACCGGGGTCGCCTCGTCGATGCGGCGGACACCGCCCCGCAGGGCGTCCGCCGCCACCCGTCGTGTCCGGACGATCCTGCCCCACGCGCCCGGTGTCCCCGGCGTCCCCGGTCCGCCTGTCGTCTCCTGGCTTTCCGAAGCTCCTCGGAGTTCCGTCGCCGCGCCGCGCTCGCCGCGGTCGTCCGGTCGTGTGCCCTTCCGGCCGTGGGCATCGCGCAGGTTCGGCTCACGCACGGGTCACCTCCGAGGTGTCACCGAGGACGATGCGGGCGAGGTTGTCCAGGGACGCCGAGCCCGGCTTGAAGTAGTCGCTGTGCCCGCCGCAGCCCGCGGCGAAGACGTGGGCGCCGAAGGCCGGGTTCATCGGGTCTCTGCCGAAGCCGACGGTCGTGCCGAAGAAATGGGCCCGCGTGTGCGGGACGTGCGCGACCCAGTCGTCCGCGCCCCGGGCCGCCCATACGCGTGCCGACGTGCGCAGCCGGGCCGCCGAGTCGACGCCGGTGCCCGGGCTGCCGAGGAGGACCAGCTCGTCCACGTCCGTGCCCCTGGCCGCGCTGCCGCAGACCACCGTGCCGTACGAGTGGCACAGCAGGGACACGTGCGTCGACTCACCGACGACGCCGCGCAGTTCGCGGACGAAGCCGCGCAGGCGCGGGGCCGCCCCCTCGGCCCGGGCCGTCGTCAGCACCGTCGTGCTCACCGTGCCCGGGGTCTCGTAGCCCAACCAGGCCACGACGGCCGTGCGCGGGCCGAGGGCACGGTGCAGGGCGCGCGCTCCGGCGCGGAAGCGGTCGTACGTCTCCAGGGTGGTGTCGGAGCCCGGGACCAGGACCGCCACCCGGTCGGCGCGGGCCAGGTCGCCGAAGACCTCGACCGCCTGCCCGGGCCCCCGTCCGTCGAACGAGAGCAAGTGGCGCGAGCGTGCGGCCATGGCGCGGTCCGCGGCGGCGCGGCTGCGATCGCCGTGTCCCGCGGCCATGCGGGCCGCCTCCGCGGCGTTGGCGCGGTTCGCCTCGTACGCCCTGCCCAGCGTCGCCGGCGTCAGAGGTGCCACGTCCGCAGGCTCCGGGGCGGGGATCCGCGGGCGGGAGGCGGCGGACACGGGGACGACTACGGCGCCCGTCACCAGTGCGGCGAGGAGGGTGCGACGCAGGCGTCGTCGGAGTCGGAGTAGGAGTCGGAGTCGGTGCGTGAGGGGTGGCTCTGCCGTCGACGGGAGGGCGAACGGTGGCTTCGTGTCCGGCAGGCCGGTGATCAGCAGCTCCGTGTCCGACGAGGCGTCAGAGGGCGGCTTCCCGTCCGGGGGAACGGCAAGCGGGGAACGTGGGGCTCCCCGCCGGGCAGGCTGAGGGCGCGCGTCCGGTGATCGTCCCGTCCTGCTCCGCCTCGCCCGGAATCCCATGGTGTCCTTCCCTTCGGGGAGCCCGTGCGTCGGGCGTCCTCGAAGGGGAAGTTACGGATCGTGACGTGTCGTCGGCGTCCCGCTGGGGAGCTCACCTGGGAGGTAGCTCTCAGGTATTACGGGTATGACCGGGGGCGGCACCAACTGTCCATGATGGAGCGTCACATGTGAGGCGCGTGACGCCAGTCGTGCCGTGCGGGCCGCCGGGGCGGGCCCGCACGCGGCTGGCTCACCAGGCCAGTTGGGCGATCTCCTCCGCCACCACCGCGCAGGCGTCCGCGGCCGGGTCGATCAGGGGGAAGTGGCCGACGTCCTCCAGGAGCGTCAGGCCCACCACCTCGCCCGCCCTGGCCGCCGCGTCGGCGTACGACTCGGCGACCGCCTGCGGCACGACGATGTCGGCACGCCCTTGGACGAGGGTGGTGGCGATGCCGGTGGGCATCAGCTGCACCGGGTCGGCGTAGGGCAGCCGTTCGGCGAATTTCGCTTCTCCCCCGAGGAGTTGGCGGGAGGCTCCACCGCAGACGTCGAGCTTCTCCGCCACCTGGAAGTCCGCGATCGGCGCGAGTGCGACGACACCGCGCAGCGGGGCCGGCCCGTCGGTAAGCCAGGGCGCGTCGGTCGGCAGGACGTGGCGGGCGGCGGCCCACAGCGCCAGGTGGCCGCCCGCCGAGTGGCCCGTGACCACCGTGCGCCGGAGGTCGGCCTGCGGGAGCGCCTCGCGGGCCAAGGCGGGCAGGGCGTCGAGTGCGGCCGCCACGTCGTCGAAGGTGTCCGGCCAGCGGCCCGCCACCGGGCCTTGCCCCGGGCCCGGTCCGCCGGGGCCCGCGTCCGCCGGACCGCCCTGCGCGGGGATCGCGGCGCCCCGCCGGTACTCGACGTTCGCCACGGCGAAGCCGCGGCGGGCCAGGAAGTCCGCGAACGGGGTGATGTGGCGGCGGTCGTACGGGGCTCGCCAGGCGCCGCCGTGCAGGACGACCACGAGGGGGGCGGGGACCGACGGGTCGGGCTCGCGCGGGGTGTAGAAGTCGATCACCTGGTCGGGGTGGTCGCCGTACGCGACGGTGATGTCGGGGTCCACGGGCGGGTGCGAGAAGGCTGACGCCTCTTCCGCTGCGTCGCGCTGGGCGGCTGACTCGCGCTCGGCGCCGGCGTCGTCCTGCATGCTCCAACCTCTCAAGGGTGAAACGGTTTTGGCGGACCAGGGGAGTATTCGGCCGTTGGCGGGGACGGTATCAGGCCGGTGACGTGCGTCGACACGGGGTTGTCACGCTCGGTGAGGGTTGTGCGGGCGGGCCGGGGGTGTCGCGGGGCGCCCGGGGGCCTGTGCGGCTCGCCGGGGGCGACCTTCGCGAGGTGGGCCTTCGGCAGCGTGGGCGGGGTCGTCGGGCGGGGGCCGGAGCTGCTCGCCGGGGGCGCCCTTCACGGGGTGGGCCTTCGGCGGGGCGGTGTCGTCGGGCGGGGGGTCGGAGCGGGGTGTTCGCCCCCTCCGCCCCTGCCCGGCCCGTACACCTGGGGACTTCGCCCCCAGACCCCCGATCGGCCTGGACGGCCTCGTCCGCAAGCGCCGGACGGGCTGAAACCTGCCGCCCAGGCCCCCACACGACGAGCCCGCCGGCCGGACCACGGGAAACGGCCTGGACGGCCTCGTCCTCACACGCCGGACGGGCCGGAACCTGCCGTCCAGCCCTCAAGCCGACCAGCCGAAACGGCCCTACGCCCCAAGCGTCCGCCCCAGTACCCGTGCCGCCCTCTCCACGTCGGCGAAGCCCACGTACAGGGGGGTGAAGCCGAAGCGGAGGACGTCGGGGTGGCGGAAGTCTCCGATCACGCCCTGCTCGATGAGGGACTTCATCACGGTGCCCGCGTCGGCGCAGCGCAGGGCGACCTGGCTGCCGCGTTCGGCGTGGGCGGGCGGGGTGAGGGACTCGACCCGGCCCTCGGGGACGTACTGCGAGACGCAGTCGAGGAAGAAGTCCGTGAGGGCCAGCGACTTGGCGCGGACGGAGTCGACGGAGACGCCGTCCCACACGTCGAGCGCGGCCTCCAGGGCGAGCATCGACAGGATGTCGGGGGTGCCGACCCGGCCGCGCAGCGCGCCCGGGGCGGGGGCGAACGTCGGGCTCATGCCGAAGGGTTCGGCGTGGGAGTTCCAGCCGGGCAGCGGCGAGTCGAAGCGGTCCTGATGGGCGGCGGCGACGTACAGGTAGGCCGGTGAACCGGGCCCGCCGTTCAGGTACTTGTACGTGCAGCCGACTGCCAGGTCCACCCCGTGGGCGTCCAGGCCGACGGGCAGGGCGCCCGCGCTGTGGCACAGGTCCCAGACCGCGAGCGCCCCCGCGTCGTGGATCGCGGCGGTGAGGGAGGGCAGGTCGTGCAGCCGGCCGGTGCGGTAGTCGACGTGGTTGAGGAGGACGGCCGCCGTGCGCGGGCCCAGCGCGCCGGGCACCTCGGCGGGTTCCACGGGGCGCAGCTCGCAGCCCGTCAGTCGGGCGGCGGACGCGGCGATGTAGCCGTCGGTGGGGAAGGTGGTCGCGTCGACGACGATCTCGTCGCGGCCGTCGCCCGCCAGCCGGACGGCTCCGACCAGGGCCTTGAAGACGTTGACGCTCGTGGAGTCCCCGACCACGATCTGGCCCGGGGCCGCCCCGACGAGCGGCGCGATACGGTCGCCGATGCGTTCCGGCGCCGTCCACCAGCCGCTCTCCTCCCAGGAACGGATGCGGAGTTCGCCCCACTGGCGGCGGACGACGTCGTCGACGCGGGCGGGGACGTCGGCCGGCAGCGCGCCGAGCGAGTTCCCGTCGAGGTAGACCGCGTCGTCGAGCACGAACCTCTTGCGCAGTCCGGCGAGTTCGTCGGCCGCGTCCAGCTGCGCGGCTCGTGCGCTCGGCTCGGACTGCACGGCGTTGCCGCGCGGCTCAGACATGGGACCTCGCCGTCCACAGCTCGGGGAACACGTTCTTCTGGGCGCGCTTCTCCAGCCAGGCCACGCCGGCGGAGCCGCCCGTGCCGGCCTTCGCGCCCATCGCGCGGCGGGTGGCGACGAGATGGTCGTTGCGCCAGCGCCAGACCAGTTCCGCGACGTCGGTCAGCGCCTCGCCGAGGCGGGCGAGTTCGTCGTCCTCGGGGCCGGCGTACAGGGCCGTCCACACGGCCTCGACGTCGCGGGACGGCTCGTAGCGGAGGGACACGTCACGCTGCAGCACGGATGCCGGGACGGCGTGCCCGCGCCGGGCGAGCAGCCGCAGGACCTCGTCGTACAGGCTCGGCTCGTGCAGGGCCTTCTCCAGCTCGGCGTGGACGCGCGGCGCACCCCGGTGCGGGACCAGCATGGACGCGGACTTCTCGCCGAGCAGGAACTCCATCCGGCGGTACATCGCGGACTGGAAGCCGGAACCCTCGCCGAGGGCGGAGCGGTACGCGTTGAACTGGGCGGGGGTGAGCTGGGAGAGCGGGCGCCAGGACGCGTTCAGCGCCTCCAGCTCCCGTACGGACCGCTTCAGCGCGGCGACCGCGACCGGCACCCGGTCCTCGCGCAGCGCGTTCGCAGCGGTCTCCCACTCGTGGACGATGACGGTGAACCACAGCTCCATGACCTGGGTCGTCACCAGGAAGACCATCTCTCCGGGGTCGTCGGAGAGGGTGTGCTGAAGGTGGGTCAGGACGTCCGCCTGGACGTAGTCCTCGTACGGAGTCGTTCCCTGGAAGTCGAGATGCGGGGTCTCGGGCTCCGTGGCCTCGACGGGCTGAGCCTGATGGGACATCGCTGTCTCCTGCAATGTGCTCCGGGTAGCGGTCCGCCCCTGCCGTTACCGACACGGGGGCCCCGGTCCCCACCGGGCATCCTCCACAATCGTGCCCCGAAACCGCAAGGTCCGCCTGGTCACACCAGGCGGACCTGCACCCGCCCGGCCGCGGGCCGGGTTCCGGGGCTAGCCCAGGGTCTGGGCCGCCGTCGGCGAGGAGTCCTTCAGGAACTGGCTGCAGCGCTCGTACTCCTCCTGCTCGCCGATCGCCTGGGCGGCGCGGGCGAGACCGTGCAGGGCGCGCAGGAAGCCGCGGTTCGGCTCGTGCTGCGACGATGACGACGGGGTGCGCCTGCGCCGTTGCTCGGCTCGCCGGGACCGCCGGTGTCCCTCATTGTCCGCTCCTGTGGGCACGCCGCCCGAGGACGCCGGCCGAAGTGCTTGTGGGACGGGCTCCGCGCTCGGCCGCCGCGGTCTTTGCCGACCGGCCCGGGGAGCCCTGGCACGTACACAGCCCTTCCGGCGGACTGCGCCCCTGCCACGCGCTCGCTCGGTACTCCGGCGTTCCGGACACGGTCGCGCGGGTGATCAGCCGGAGCCGGAACTGCCCGCCGACTCGCTGGCGGCACGGCGGTGCTCGGCGTTGATGCGCTGCGCTTCCTCGAGCTGGTCCTCGAGGATGACGATGCGGCACGCGGCCTCGATCGGAGTCCCCTTGTCGACGAGTTCGCGGGCGCGGGCCGCGATCCGCAGTTGGTAGCGGGAGTACCGGCGATGGCCCCCCTCCGAGCGGAGCGGAGTGATCAGGCGAGCCTCACCGATGGCTCGGAGGAAGGCCGGGGTGGTGCCGAGCATCTCGGCTGCCCGACCCATGCTGTATGCGGGGTAGTCGTCGTCGTCCAGACGATCATTCAGTGGGTTGTCCGATGTCATGTCACCTCGCTGTGCAACGCGTCGAGGGCCCTGGTGCCGTACGGCACCAGGGCCCCGAAGGAAATTCAACACCATCTGTCGGCCCTATTGCTGCGCCGACCTTCTGTTTCCGCTATCCGGCCCCGGCAGGGCGGAGCGGGGGATCGCAGTTGCGTGACCGGGGACCACCATCCAATCCGGGGTCTTGCGGTACCCGGGCCGAGCGCTTCTCGGGCCGGGCGATCCTGATGGCGTCTACTCCTCCGTTCCTCTCGTGTACCGACCACTGGACGAACTGGTACTGCTGCGGCAGCTCCTCCACGTACGAGCCGCCCAGTGCGGCTCTCAGCTCCGTCACCGTTCTGGGAACGCTGTGGCTTCGAGGCTCGAGAGCCGCACTGACCTGCGTACTTCGTGTTCAGCCACCCGCCAGTTCGTGTCTGGCGGATCTTGTCGACCATGTCTACGAGATAAATCGTATCCATGACAGGGAGCAATGTCTACTCTGGCAAAAGTAGATTTCATCCTTCCGGTGGAGGAAGAGACCTGCCGTGGCCGGCCCTCACCGTTCGGTCGGGAGTCGCTTCCCGTCGTCCGCGCGACCGCTTCATGCCCCTCGGGCGGTGCCGGGGCGGGTGGGCCGAATAAACTCTGCTGTCATGTCGAACCCTGATGAGCTGCTCGTCGCCATCTCCGCCGCTGTGGAGTCCGAGCGAAGCAATCAGATGTCGCTGACCGTGGTCGTCGGCGGTGCCGTCATCACCGGCCGGCTGGCTCCCGAGGCCGTGTGGAGGGAGCGGGTGGCGGAGGTCCTGAAGGACTCGGACCGTCTCGGCCCGTTCTCGGACGTCTTCGCCCCCGGTCCGCGAGGGAACCGGCCCGGTGGCGGGGAGGCGCCCACGCATCTGCACTTCCATCTCGCCCGGATCCTGCAGGGCAGCCTCGGGATCCCGGAGACGGGCGGCATGTACCGAGTCGCGATCAAGGACGTCAGCGCATGGACCGTAGGAGACCTCATCCGCTTCGACCGGTGAGGCGCTGTCTCCGCCCCGTTGCCCGCCGCCGGCGGTTTCCGATCGGACGGCGACACAGCGGTGGGGGCCCTGCCGACGCGAGTCGACAGGGCCCCCACCGAGGATCATGAGGGCGGCCTCTCCGCCCGTCCTCACACGGCCACAGGGTCGGCGCCGCCGAGCAGTGCGGACGCGGTTTGGAGGAGAGTGGGTCCACCCACACCCACGGGCGCGGCCTCGGGGCGGTCGTGGCAGGTGAAGCCGAGGCGCGTCAGCGCCCGCGTGACCTCACCGGCGGTGAAGTCACGCGGGTCCTGGCGGGTGATGACCTGGCCCACCTGCTTGACGGGGTAGCGGCGGCGGCCGATGGTCACGGACACGCCCGTGACGAGCTCGGGCCTGACGCCCTTCATCGAGGCCAGCACCCCGGTCCTGGTCAGGTCGAACGGGTACCGGGCGATGACACAGCGCATGATGCCTCACAGGGGAGAAGTCGCGGGTGGAGGGAGAACGGGCCGCCCCGGGTGAGACGGATCAGCACGCGAGGGCGGGTACGCCCGGAACCCGGCCGTACTCACCCACGCCGCCGGAGCGGACGCCGGGCGAGGGCAGCGGTCCGTCGAGGATGTCCCGCAGCCGGATCCGGTCCGTGTACGCGGAACTGTCGCGGAGAACGGCGAGCCGGACCTGGGTGATCAAACCGGTGCTCTGGTCGTCGCCGTCGCACACGGTCAGGTACTCGACCCGGGCACCCGCCATGACGGCCAGAGCCACCTCGACGGTCATGTCGTCACAAATCCGAGGCCCGTGCCGTTCGATGTCCTCAATCGCGGTCACGGGAGCGGGGTCCGGCATACGGTACGTCGTCCGCGCTGGCGTCAAGAGTGTCTCCTTCGGTGAGGGATGGTCGACTTGGTGGCCCTCAGGGCCCCGGGATGCCAAGAGGACTGCGCCGGCCTAAGCGGCCGAGTCGTTCCCGGGCCGCCGCTGTGCGCTGCGGCGCACCCTCGCGCCGACGGGTCGGCCCTGGCCGGTGCGGCCTCGACGGTCCCGGGACGGCGAAGGCGCGCGGCGGGTGCGTTCCACGACAGGCGCGGTGATGACCACAGGGGACCCGGAGGGCGCCTGGGCGCCTGTGATGCGGCTCAGCTCCGCCTCGCCCGAGCGGACCGGGGTGACGTGCGGGGTGATGCCGGCCGAGGCCATCAGCCGGTTCATGCCGCGGCGCTGGCCGGGGGTCACCAAGGTGACCACGCTGCCGGACTCCCCGGCGCGGGCCGTACGGCCGCCACGGTGCAGATAGTCCTTGTGGTCGCTGGGCGGATCCACGTTGACGACCAGGTCGAGGCTGTCGACGTGGATGCCGCGGGCCGCGACGTTGGTGGCCACCAGGACGGTGACGTGACCGTCCTTGAACTGCGCCAGCGTCCGGGTGCGCTGCGGCTGGGACCGGCCACCGTGCAGGGCCGCGGCGCGGACACCACTGTTCAGCAGGTGCTTGGTCAGCCGGTCCACGGCGTGCTTGGTGTCCAGGAACATGATGACCCGGCCGTCCCGGGCCGCGATCTCGGTGGTCGTGCGGTGCTTGTCCGACTCGTGCACGTGGAGCACGTGGTGCTCCATCGTGGTGACGGCACCGGCCGACGGGTCGACGGAGTGAACCACCGGGTCGGTCAGGTAACGGCGTACCAGCAGGTCGACGTTGCGGTCCAAAGTGGCCGAGAACAACATCCGCTGGCCCTCGGGGCGCACCTGGTCGAGCAGGGCGGTGACCTGGGGCATGAAGCCCATGTCGGTCATCTGGTCGGCCTCGTCGAGCACCGTGATGCCGACGTCGACGAGCCGGCAGTCGCCCCGGTCGATGAGGTCCTTGAGCCGACCGGGCGTCGCGACGACCACCTCCGCGCCGGCACGCAGCGCACCGGCCTGCCTGCCGATGGACATTCCACCGACGACGGTGGCGAGCCGCAGGCTCACCGAGCGGGCATAGGGGGCGAGCGCGTCGGTGACCTGCTGGGCCAGCTCACGGGTGGGGACGAGGATCAGGGCCAGCGGCCGGCGCGGCTCGGCGCGCCGGCCCGCCGTACGGGCCAGTGCCGCGAGGCCGAAGGCGAGGGTCTTGCCCGAGCCGGTGCGGCCGCGACCGAGTACGTCACGGCCGGCCAGGGAGTTCGGCAGGGTCGCCGCCTGGATCGGGAACGGGACGGTCACGCCTTCATGCCCGAGCGTGGCCAGCAACGGGGCCGGCATGGAGAGATCGGCGAACGACTCGACGGCGGGCAACGCGGGCGTGTCCGTCTTCGGCAGGGCGAACTCGCCCCGCGCCGGATGTCGGTTTCCGTGACCGTTGGAGCGGCGCGGGGCGCCGGAGCGGCCCCCGGCGGCGCTTCCTTGGAAGCGGTCGTATGTGCGATTGGTGCGCGTGCGGTTCATGCGGAACCTTCCTCGATGCGGGCACGTAACAAGGAATTCCGCAGCAGAATGAGCGGCGCAGAGAATCGCGAGAACGGGCCGAAAAACAGGGCCGTATCACCCTGGGATTGAAGCCAGCTGGGGCCCGCACCCCAAGGTGCGGGCCCCAGCTGCGAAGTATGCGTCAGCGCCGGTGCGTCAGGCGGGAACGATGTTCTCGGCCGTCGGGCCCTTCTGGCCCTGCGCGATGTCGAACGACACCTTCTGGCCTTCCAGCAGCTCGCGGAAGCCCTGGGTGGCAATGTTCGAGTAGTGGGCGAAGACGTCGGCGCCGCCGCCGTCCTGCTCGATGAAGCCGAATCCCTTTTCCGCGTTGAACCACTTCACGGTGCCAGAAGCCATTTTGTTTCTCCTTCGGAGGGCGGTGTCAGAAATACGCCCTGTGCGCATTCCGTGTCGCCGTGATGATCAGCCGTCGGAAAAACCGTCTGGCAACCACACCCGCAACTGAGATCGACAGTAGCACGGCGCGATCGCCCTTGCGTGCTCGATAATTAACGCTCCGCAGGGCGGCCGAGAAATGCTCGCGCGCTCCGCACCTATTTCTCATTCCACGGGAACAGATATTGCTCTCCGCGGGGGCGGTTTTCCTGTCGTGCACTTCCGCCCGCAGCTCTGTGACCTGCCTCGACGGGAGATGCGCCGCCACCGTCGTCAGCGGATGACACAAACCGCGCGCGCTCCCGACGCCCCCATTCCGCAATGAAGGTCACATCCATCGCGAAGAGCGCAACGACCGGTGGCCACCAGCCACTTCCGCAGGGCCGGCGCGCGGCGTCGTCCCGGAACAGCCACGTGATCGTCACGGCGTCATTCACCCTGAGTGGGTGCGGCCGACCCTTCTCGAAGCCGGACCCCTGTCCCCACGGCCCGGCTTTCGTCTGTCACCTGAGCACTGGCTCGATGTCCGCTGGGTCGAAGACCGGCCCGTTGGACGCGGGCTTGATGACGACCGCGCGGAAGACCTTGAGAACCGCCGCGCGCTGCTGCTCGATCGTCAGCTTCTCCCACCGCTCCCGTATGTCGACAGGGCCCGCCACGAAGGTCGCGGCCTCGGCCCGGTGCAGGGCACGCTCCCGGTGCAGCTCCGCGATCTGCTTCTCCAGGTCCTCGGTGAGCGCGATGTAGCGCGCGGCCGACATGCGCCTGTCCCGCCACGCCTGCTTGAACTCGGCCATATCCCTTTCCAGGGAGGCGAGTTGCTCCACCCCGGTCCAATCCGGTGCACGCGCCTGCACGTTCGCCGGTGCCTTGTCCGAGCTGAGGAACACGGCGTTCCTGATGAGGCGGTCGACTGGTTCGCCCGCCCTGGCCACTCCCCCGCATCCTCCGTCGTTCTTTCCGGGACACGCGTACCGGAACTGCGAGGACGTCTTCGACTTCCGATACGACGGGAAGGCCCGCATCCTGGTGCCGCACCGTCCGCACCGGGCGATGCCGGAGAGCAGGTACTTGGTGGCGTGGTCCCGTACCGTCCGCCCCTGCGACTCCCGCCGGATCTTCTCCATGAGGAGGTACCACTCGTCCGGGGCGATGACCGGCTCCCAGTCGCCGGCCACGGGCTCGCCATGCTCGTCCAGGAACAACTTCCCCTGGTGCATGCGGTAGCCGCAGATCCTCGGATTCATCAGCATCCGCTTGATCTTGGAGTCGTCGAAGAATCCTCTGCTGTGCGACCTGCCTCCCTTGCCCCGCCACTCCCTTGCGATCGTCGCCCAGCGGACCCCGCCGAGGAAGTCCTTGACCGCCTTGCGGAGGTTCTCCGCCTCGTCCGGAACCAGCGTCCTGCGGTCCTCGCGGTTCCAGCCGTACGGCGCCCGGCCGCCGGGCAGCTTCCCCTGCGCGGCCAGCTCCAGGTGCTTGCGCTTCGTACGCCGTGACGTGTCCGCCGAGGTCTTGTCGGCGGTGGCGACCTTGATGCGCGCGACGAGGCGCCCGTTCTCCGTGGACAGGTCGATGTCCGACGCCGACACGGAGTCGAAGACGAGGCGGCGCCCGCGACGCTCGCCCTCCTCGTACTCGTCGATCCACGCGTCGAGTTCGCGCGGCCGGCGCGTGAAACGGTCGATGTCCCAGACGACGACTCCGTCGATCCGCCCGGCCCTGAGGTCCTCCAGCATCTGCCGGAACTCCGGGCGTACGGCCCCGCGCTTGTACGCGGACAGGTCGCTGTCCTCGTAGACCCTGGCAACCTCCCAGCCTCTGGCAGCGCATTGCACGCGACAGTCCTGCTCCTGCCGCGCGACACCGAGACCCCCGGCCTCATCGTCCTTGCCGATCCGGGTGCAGATGCCCACCTGTACGGCCCCGGAGGCCCCCCGACGTGCTGCCATGCGCCGGATGCTCGCACACCGGGATTGATCACATCAACCGCTGTTCTCAGCCCCCCACACGCCTTCTCCGTTCCCCGTCGTCGGCTTCCCGAACTCCAGGGCGCAAGTGGCAGACTGCATCCATGACGACTCACAAGAACCTGCTCGGCGGCCCGGAGCCGACGTACCTCCCGGAGAACGAAGAGGCGTACCGCCTCCTGGGCGAGGAGTCCCAGCCTCCGGCAGAGGTCGCGGCGAAGTACCCCACGTTCTCGCTCGCATGGGCCATGCTCGCCGACGACGCCTTCGAGGCCGGGCGAGTGGTCGAGTCGTACGCGTACGCGCGCACCGGCTATCACCGCGGTCTGGACGCACTGCGTCGGGCCGGCTGGAAGGGCCACGGGCCCATCCCCTGGGACCACCGAGCCAATCGCGGGTTCCTGCGCTGCCTCGCCGCCCTCGCCCGCGCCGCCGGCGAGATCGACGAGAAGGACGAGACGGAGCGTTGCTGGCAGTTCCTCAAGGACAGCAGCACCGAGGCGTACGCCGAGCTGAAGCGGTAGTCACCACGACGAAGGCGACCGTGCCGCCGTTACCGGGAGGCGACGGCGGCACGACACGCACCATCACATGTAGCCCCTTCTCCCGGAGCACATGGCCGCGGCCCTTCCGTCGCGGCGCAGGACGTCCAGGCCGCGGTGGTAGCCGGGTCTGCTGCATTGTCCGTGATCGGTAACGGTTGCCCGCGGCCCTTATGGAACGACGGGTTCCGCGGGCACACTGCGATCACTCACGAGCTGAACGTGCTCACGACAACGCGCACGGGGATGTGCGACGACGACGGGGGAATCCACATGCGTACGACGACCGCTGCCCGGCTGCGCAGGGCCGGCGCCCTGGGCGCTCTCACCGCCGCGGCCCTGCTGGCCACCACCGCCTGCCAGCCGGAGGACGAGGCGCAGGGAGCGGCCTCCCCGTCGTCCACCGCCTCGGCCGGCACCGAGGCCTCCCCCTCCGCCGACGCGTCCGACGCCCCCTCCCCGACGGCGTCCGCCACCGCGAAGGACCCCGCCTGCAAGGGCTGGAAGGGCATCGACCTCATGCTGCTGCCCGGCGTACGGACCGAGGGCGACCATGCCTACCTGAAGGTCCAGGAAGGCACCTGGTCCTGCCCGAGCACCGACATGCCCGTCTGGCACGCGATCGGCCCGAAGCACGAGATACCGCTCTCCGGGACGGCGAAGATCTCCGTGAACCACCCGCTCTACAACACCGAGGTCAACAAGCCGATGGACGTCCGTACCTTCCTGGACAAGGCCGACGCGGCGGCGACCGCGAGCCGGATGTACTTCGCCTACACGATCGACAAGACCGGCACGGTCACGAACCTGGACCAGCGCCGGATGCCCTAGACGCCCCCGGGGCGGGAGGGGTTGCGGTCGCCCGCCGGGGCTCCAGCGGGGGCGCCGTGACACAGCCGTGCGTGAGGCACTCGGGCCGCCGGCAGCCGGGCGCCGGACGCCGGACGGTCACGAAGGCCAGCACCGCCCCGACCACCAGGACGCCCGCGCACAACGGCATCGCACGCCGGAACGCGGCGTTGAAGGCGTCCGCCTCGCGGTAGGCCTCCGGGCCCATCCCGGCGAGCAGCGGCAGCGCGGCCACGGCGATCAGCCCGGCCGCGCGGGCCGCCGCGTTGTTGATCCCGCTGGCCAGGCCCGCCCGCCCGGTGTCGACGGAGGCGAGGACGGTGGCGGTCAGCGGCGCGACCAGGGTGACCATGCCCGCCCCCATCACGAGCAGCGCGGGCAGCACGTCCACCGCGTACGACGCGTCGGGGCCCACCCGCAGCATCAGCAGCATCCCCGCCGCGCACAGCAGTGGCCCCACCGTGAGCGGGATGCGCGGCCCGATGTGCTGGGCCAGTTCACCCGAACGGGCGGAGAACAGCAGCATCAGGACCGTCGTCGGCAGCAGCGCCGTACCGGCCTGGAGCGGCGAGTACCCCGCCACCACCTGGAGCTGGAGCGCGGTGAGGAAGAAGAAGCCGCCGAAGGCCGCGTACACGCACAGGGTCACCAGGTTGACCGCGGTGAACTGGCGCGACGCGAAGATGTCGAGCGGCAGCATCGGGTCGGACCGCCGCCGTTCGACGAACACGAAGCCCACGCCCGCCGCCACGCCCGCGACCGCCGTCACGGCGACCACCACGGACCCGCCGCGGGCCTCGATCAGGGCGTACGTCACCAGTGCCAGCGAGAGGGCGCCGAGAGCCGCGCCGAGCACGTCGAAACCCTTGTGGGCGCGTTCGTCCGACGACTCCGGGACGTGGCGCAGCGCGATCGGGGCGCACACCAGCGCCACCGGGACGTTCAGCAGGAAGACCCAGCGCCAGCCGGGACCGTCCACCAGCCAGCCGCCCAGGAACGGGCCCACGGCGGCACCGACGCCGCCGAAGCCCGACCACAGCCCGACGGCGCGGGCGCGGTCGTCGGGATGGAAGGACGCCTGGATGAGCGCCAGGGAACCAGGGGTCAGCAGCGCTCCCCCGACCCCCTGCAGGGCGCGCGCGGCGACCAGCACGGTGTCGGTCGGCGCGAGCCCGCACAGCAGGGACGCGGCCGCGAACCACACCACGCCCAGCACGAAGATCCGGCGCCGCCCGAAGCGGTCGCCGAGCGACCCGCCCAGCAGGATCAGACCCGCCAGCGTCAGCATGTACGCGTTCACGGTCCACTGGAGGGTCGTGAGTCCGGCGTCCAGGTCGCGGCCGATGCGCGGCAGCGCCACGTTCACGACCGTCGAGTCCAGCAACGCCATGCTGGAGCCGAGGACGGTGGTGAGCAGGATCCACTTGCCCGTGGTCGAGGAGATCCGTACGTCCGGTCCCGCTCCCGGCGTCTCCTGTGCACTCTTCTGCGAAGGCGCAGCCATACCTCGGAGGATACGGAAGGGCCCGGCACCGTGGGAGGTGCCGGGCCCGGCCGCGCGGTACTGCCGCGAAAGGACCCGGGCGGCCGTGGTCCGGCCGCCGCGAGGCTCCCGCGCGCGCCGCTACTTCAGCTTGGTGCCCGCGGAACGCAGCGCCACGCAGGCCTCGCCGACGCGCTTGGCCATGCCGGCCTCGGCGAGCTTGCCCCAGGTGCGCGGGTCGTAGGTCTTCTTGGAGCCGACCTCGCCGTCGACCTTCAGGACGCCGTCGTAGTTCTTGAACATGTGGTCCGCGACGGGACGCGTGAAGGCGTACTGGGTGTCGGTGTCGAGGTTCATCTTCACGACGCCGTTCTCCAGCGCGGTGGCGATCTCCTCGGCGGTGGAGCCGGAGCCGCCGTGGAAGACGAAGTCGAACGGGTCGGCCTTGCCGTGCTTGGCGGCGACGCCCTCCTGGAGGTCCTTGAGGAGCTCGGGACGCAGCACGACGTTGCCGGGCTTGTACACGCCGTGCACGTTGCCGAAGGACGCGGCGAGCAGGTAGCGGCCCTTCTCGCCCAGGCCGAGGGCCTCGGCGGTGCGCAGGGCGTCCTCGACGGTGGTGTACAGCTCGTCGTTGATCTCGTGGCTGACGCCGTCTTCCTCGCCGCCGGTCGGGGTGATCTCGACCTCGAGGATGATCTTCGCGGCGGCGGCCTTCGCGAGCAGTTCCTGGGCGATGGCCAGGTTGTCGGCGAGGGTCTCGGCGGAGCCGTCCCACATGTGCGACTGGAACAGCGGGTTCGCGCCCTTGGCGACACGCTCCGCGGAGATGTCGAGCAGCGGACGGACGTAGCCGTCCAGCTTGTCCTTGGGGCAGTGGTCCGTGTGCAGCGCGACGGTGATGTCGTACTTGGCGGCCACGATGTGCGCGTACTCGGCGAGGGCGACCGCGCCGGTCACCATGTCCTTGTTGTACTGGCCGCCCAGGAACTCCGCACCACCGGTGGAGATCTGGATGATGCCGTCGCTCTCGGCCTCCGCGAAGCCGCGCAGCGCAGCGTGCAGGGTCTGGGACGAGGTCACATTGATGGCCGGGTAGGCGAACTTGCCTGCCTTCGCCCGGTCGAGCATCTCGTTGTAGACCTCGGGGGTTGCGATGGGCATCTGTCCGCTCCTTGTATGTGCGGGTCTGCGTACGGCTGATGCGGTACGTAGGGACTGGTGCTTACGGCCCTGACCTAGGGGGGCGACGTCATCGTCGTCCCCATCTTTCCAGACTTGGCCGGATGCTTGAGACACCCTGTCCGGGATACGGGACCGAGCCGCGGGACCCCGCCGCCGGCGGGGTCCGTCCGGCCGTCGCGCGGGACCGCGAGCGTATGCCGGTGCCGGGCCTCAGTCGAGGCCCAGCTCGTCCTTCGAGTAGGCGAAGAGGTACGGCACCCCGGCGCCGGCCTCGATCTTCTCGGCCGCGCCGGTCGCCCGGTCGACGATCGTGGCGACGCCGACGACCTCCGCGCCGGCCTCACGGACCGCCTCGACCGCGGTCAGCGGGGAGCCACCGGTGGTCGACGTGTCCTCGACGACGAGCACGCGCCGCCCCTTGATCTCGGGGCCCTCGACCCGGCGCTGCAGCCCGTGCGCCTTGGCGGCCTTGCGCACGACGAAGGCGTCGAGCCGGCGCCCGCGCGCGGCGGCGGCGTGCAGCATGGCCGCGGCCACCGGGTCGGCCCCCATGGTCAGCCCGCCCACGGCGTCGAAGTCGAGGTCGGCGGTGAGGTCGAGCAGCACCTGCCCGACCAGCGGGGCGGCCTCGCCGTCCAGCGTGATCCGGCGCAGATCCACGTAGTAGTCGGCCTCAAGACCCGAGGAGAGGGTCACCTTGCCGTGCACCACGGCCTTGTCCTTGATCTGCTGCAGCAGCTCGCCGCGTGTGCCGGGCGGCATTGCTGCGTTGACGTCACTCATGTCCGCCAGCTTAGAGGCGCCGCCAGCTCCAGGTGGTGGTCGCCTCCAGGGGCTCGATGGGGGTGACCAGACGGGGGAGGGTGTTCAGGCCGTTGGGCGGCCCGGTCTGCGGCTCCACGCAGACGGCGGCCTCCTGCTCGTCGTAGACGACGACCCACTCCTCGCGGCTGGCGACCTTCAGCTCGAGCTGCCCCGGCCAGGTGAGCGTCACGTCTACGCCGTCCGGCATGCCGAAGCAATCGTCCCAGGGGCCGGGCTCCGGCTCGGTCCGCCGGCCGGTGGGCAGGTGATCGTCGCCGCGTTCCTCCTGCCAGGCGGGGGCGAAGTCGACGCGGACGTCGTCGCCGCCGTCGAGGCTGCGGTTGAACCAGGGATGCCAGCCGACCTGGGCGGGGAACGAGGAGCCGTAGGTCTCCACGGACATCGTGAGCGTGAGGGAGTCCTCGGCCAGCGTGACGGCGTGCGTGACGCGCGCGGGGTGCGGCCAGGGCTCCACGAGGTCGTAGGTGATCACGGCCTCGTCCTTGCCGGCGCGGGCGGTGCGCCAGGCGCCGTCGCGGGCCGTGCCGTGGATGGCGTGCGGCGGGGAGTTCAGCGGCATCTGCCGTACGGTGGCGCCGTCGAGGAAGCGGCCGTCGCGGATGCGTCCGCACCACGGGACCATCGGGAAGCACCCGAACTTCGCGCCCTGCCTCAGCAGTTCGACGCCGCCGATCCGCAGACTTCCGATCCGTCCGCCGTTGGCCGGCGCCACGGTCACCTCCGCGTCGCCCGCGGTCAGCGTGATGTCTTCGTTACTCACGGAGTTGACCCTACTGGGGTGCGGGCCCCTCGTGGTCAGCGGCGCTTGCGCAGGGCCCGGGTCAGGGCGATGGCCGAGGCCAGGGCGAGGGCAGCCGCCGGGGCGGCCCAGCGGAGCGTGACCCGGGCGGCGGTGGCCTCCGGGGGCGGGACCGGCGCGTACCGGCCGCGCGGGGGAGCGTGGTCCACCTCCTCGGCGCTGCGGCCGATCATCGTCCGGCGGGCGTGCGCCGCCTCGGCCATGGCGTCCTCTCCGTCCAGCACGTCCTCGCCGTCCTCCTCCGTGTCGAACTCCTCCCCCGCGAACTCCCCTTCCATGAGGTCGTCGTCGGCCAGCGGGTCGAGGGACGGGGGCGGCACCTCCGTCTCGAAGACCGAACCGGGGGCGGGCGAGGAATCGGGAGTGGAGTCGGGCGCGGAGTCGGCGGTGGAGTCGGAGGCGGCGGCGTCGGGCGCGTGTCCGGATTCGGGCTCGGGCGTGGGCCCGGGCACGGCATCGGGCGCGGTTCCGGAATCGGGCTCGGACCGGCCGGCGGGCCCGTTCCCGGCGGGGGGCGGTGCGTCCGTGACCGCCTCCGGACCGGCGGCGGACCCGGTGGACCGCTCCGGCTCCGGTTCCGCGGCTGCCGCCGGGGCGAGGCCCGCGGCCAGGCCTTCCGCGAAGCGGCTCAGCAGCCGGGCGCCGGCCGAGGACACCGCGTCCGCGGGCAGCTCCGCCACGCGGCCGTCGCCGGTGGCCGTGCCGCCGAAGGCGAACGTCGTACCGCCGTCGGCGGGAAGGAGGCGTGCGGTGAGGGCGAGTTTCACGGAGCCGCCGCCGCGGACCTCGCTCGCGTCGCCCTCGACGGCGTAGGAGCCGTCGTCCTGCGGGGTGACGGCGAGCCTGCCGCGATAGGTGATGGTGTGGCCGCCGACGCGGACCTTCAGACGGCCACAGACGGGCCGCGTCCCCGCGTCCTGCTGGAGACCGGGCACCGCGCGGGCCACCCGGGCGGGGTCGGCCAGCGCCTCCCTCAGCCGCTCGGGCGGAACCGGAACGAACACCTCATGCTCCATGTCTGCCGAGCCTACCCAGCACGGCGCGGAACGCACCCGGGTATCACCGGATTCCCCCACGTGCTCCTCAGTCGGCGTACCGCGGATGCACCAGCTCCGACGGCGGCAGATCGCGGCCGACCCGGGTGCGGCGGACCGAGCGGGCGTCGGCCGCCAGGCCCGCCTGGGTGAGGGTGCGCGGCCGCGGGCCGTCCGACGGCAGCCGCAGGGGCACGGCCGTCCGGCCGGCCAGGACGAAGCCCCAGTCGCCCGGTGCGCCGGGCTCGCCGCCCCGCGCGCGGTCGGGGCCCGCCGCGAAGCCGGAGTTGCGGCCGCTCACGCGGTAGGGGGTGGTGCGCAGGCCGGCCGCCCGTATCGTCGCGTCCACGGTCCAGAAGGCGTGGGGGCGGGCGGAGACGGGTCCCGCGTGCACGACGAGGCGGCCGTCGGGGGCCAGCACGCGGCGGGCGAGTCCGTAGAACTCCTGGGAGTACAGCTTGGTGCTCGCGGTGATGCCCGGGTCGGGGAGGTCCGAGATCACCACGTCGTACGTGGAGGGGGCCGAGCGCAGCCAGCGGAAGGCGTCGGCGGTGACGACGTGCACGCGCGGGTCGTCGTAGGCGTGCCGGTTGAGGGCGGACAGGGCGGGGTCCGAGCGCGCCAACCGCACCACCTGGGAGTCGAGTTCGACGACGTCGACGCTGCGCACCCCGGGCCGGAGCAGCACTTCGCGCGCGGCGAGGCCGTCGCCGCCGCCGAGGATGAGCACGCGCGCGTGCGGCCCGTTCATCGCGGGATGCACGAGTGCTTCGTGGTAGCGCTGCTCGTCGCGGCCGCTGAACCGCAGGCGGCCGTCGAGGAAGAGGTGGAGGGGGCGGCCGTGGGTGCCGCCGGTGAGGACGACCTCCTGGACACCGGTGCGGAGCGCGACGCGCACGTCCGCCCCGTACACCGCGTGCCGCGCGGCCCGTTCGAAGTCGTCGACCAGCGCGGCGGCCGAGGCGAGGAGTCCGAGGACGGCGACGTTGACGACGAGCAGGGTCCAGCGGGCGCGGCGGGTCAGGTCCCGGCGGAACAGGCCGAGGACGAGGGCGCCGCCCGCGACGGCGTTCACCATGCCGGTGAGCAGGGCGCCGGTGAGCTGGCCGAACATCGGGAGCAGCAGGAAGGGGAAGGCGAGGCCGCCGACGAGGGCGCCCACGTAGTCCGCCGCGAACAGGTCCGCCACCGCTCCGCCCGGGTCCTGGCGGCGGATGCGCTGTATCAGCTCCATGAGAAGGGGGACTTCGGCGCCGATGAGCAGGCCGATGGCCAGGGAGAAGGCCACCAGCAGATAGCGGCATCCGTCGCCCCAGAGGCCGCCCCAGCCGCCGGTCCACGCGAACACCGCGTACAGGGCCATCGCGCTCGACCCGCCGACCAGCGCGAGGGCCGCCTCGACGGCGCCGAAGCCCGCCGCGGCGCGCGGGCGCAGGCGTTTCGCGGCGAGCGAGCCGATCCCCATCGCGAAGACCATGACGGACAGCACGACGGAGGCCTGGGTGACCGAGTCGCCGATCAAGTACGAGGCGAGGGCGACGAGTTCGAGTTCGTACACGAGTCCGCACGCCGCACAGACGAAGACACCGGCGAGGACGAGGAACCTCCCGATGCCCGGGCGGACCGGCAGCCGCGCCTGGCCCTGGGCGCCCCAGGACGGCGGCGCGCCGGGGGGAGCTGGCGCGTGCGGATCGATCACGCTGGGAACGCTACGTCACGCCACCACTACGCCTCGTCACCCACACGTGTGGAACCGCGGCGCTTTGTGGCACCCTGTCCGCCCGGCGCCGCTCCCGTCCGGCGCGGTCCCAACGCCGTCGCCACCCGGACCCCGACCCTGGTGCGGGTCGCCACCAACTGGCCGTCCTCCGGGTACGCGTGCCACGTGCGCCAGTGGATCTGCCCCTCGTGGCGCTGGGCGAGCATGGCGGTGAAGGCGTGCGGGCTGCCGGGGAAGACGCCCGCGAGGCCGTGGGGGTGGTCGGAGACGAGGGCCAGCAACTCCTGGGCACGGCCGGCGAAGGAGCCGGGCGACAGCACCTCGACGCGGGCCGCGAACTCGTACTCCCAGTCGTTGACCCGCTTCGCCACGCCGAGCGGGAGGGGCGTGCTGCTGCCCGGGATGCAGGCGACGGTCTCGGAACAGCGGCCCCGCTCCTCCTCCAGGAGCACCTGGTGGGACGCGCCGAGGAGTCTCAACTGAAGCTCCACCCCTTCCAGTTCGAGGTCGAGCGTGGCCAGGGCCGGCAGCGGTTCACGACCGAGGGCCCAGGCGAGGTCGGCCGCACGCGTGTCGGTGTAGGAGGTGTTCAGGGTCGTGAGCATGGGTCGGCTCCGCTAGCACGCAAAGAGAGGTGGGGTTCCGGCGCACCCGGTCGGCACCGGGGGAACGGCCCGGCCGGCCCGGTCAGGAGGACGCCCGAAGGACGGACCTGAAGGGGAGAAGGACCGGTCCCACGGGCCTCCCGGGACTGTAGGCCCAGGGCTGCGTTGGTGATTTAGAGGGAATCATGAACTGTGGCGCCACCACAGCGTTTTTACCCAACTTCGTAGGGTTTCCATCCCCCCGAGGGCTCCACAGCTCAACTGTTCAACCACGGCGCGCGCCCGGCGCGCGCCCGCGTCTGCCGGAAGCCGCCCCCCGGTGTGCGACCGGACCCTCCGGATCCGCCCCTCTCGACGTGCCGTCGCATATGCCGTGCGCGCGTACCCCCGGCGTGCCACGGCGTACCGCCCGTGGCCTCCCGCACGACGGCGCGTCTCCCCCGACGCGGACGTGCCCGTCGGCGCTGCCGGCCGACGGGCACGTTCGCGTGCTGCGGATGCGCTTCCCCCGAAGGGAGCTCAGCTGCCCCGTGTCAGCTGCCTCCACCGCATCCGCCCCCGCCGCCGCACGAGGACCCGCCTCCGCAGGACGAGCCTCCGCCGCACGACGAGTGGCCACCGCACGAGTGACCCCCGTGGTGTCCGCCGGACGAACCGCTGCCGCAGGACGAGGCACCGCCCGCCCCGCCGGCCCACCAGCTGCTGCTGCCGCTGCCCGAGGAGCCGCGGCGTGAACGGCGGCCCCTCTTCGAGAGGTTGACCTGCCCCACCTTGTTCTGGCTGCGGTCGGTGGCCATGAAGGCCACGACGACCACGATGCAGACGACCGCCAGGATGATGCCGATGACCATGGCGTCACCCTCCTTTCGTTCCCCCGAAGAGGCCCCCCGTGGGCCGTGCTTCCCGGATCTGTTGTCTTGTTCGCTTCTCTTGTCGCTTCGTGTCGTTCCCGGTGCCGCTGTCGTGCGTGAGAGGGGGATGCCCGTGCGCCCGGCGGGCCAAAGCAGAGTTGAGGAACTCCAGAGCTTGGGCGCAGGATGACCGGCATGACCTCCAGCGAACGCCCCTTCCTCAACCGCCGGCTCGCCGAGTTCGGAACGACGATCTTCGCCGAGATGTCGGCGCTCGCGGTGAGTACCGGTTCGATCAATCTCGGTCAGGGCTTCCCCGACACGGACGGTCCGCAGGAGATCCGGGAGGCGGCCGTGCGGGCGCTGCGGGACGGGCGGGGCAACCAGTACCCGCCGGGGCCCGGCGTGCCCGAGCTGCGCGCGGCGGTGTCCGCGCACCAGGAGCGCCGCTACGCGCTGTCGTACGACCCCGACACGGAGGTCCTGGTGACGGCCGGGGCCACGGAGGCGATCGCCGCCGCGCTGCTCGCGCTGCTGGAGCCGGGCGACGAGGTGATCGCGTTCGAGCCGTACTACGACTCGTACGCCGCGTGCATCGCGATGGCGGGCGGGACCCGGGTGCCGGTGACGCTGCGCCCGCACGAGGGCAGCTTCCGTCTCGACCTCGACGAGCTGCGGGACGCCGTCACCGACCGGACGCGCCTGCTGCTGGTCAACACGCCGCACAACCCCACCGGCACGGTGCTCACCCGCGAGGAGCTCGCCGAGATCGCGAAGCTCGCCGTGGAGCGGGACCTGCTGGTGGTGACGGACGAGGTGTACGAGCACCTCGTCTTCGACGGCGCCGAGCACGTACCGCTGGCGTCCTTCCCGGGCATGCGCGAGCGGACGGTCACGATCGGTTCGAGCGGGAAGACGTTCTCGTTCACCGGCTGGAAGGTGGGCTGGGTGACGGCGTCGCCCGCCCTGGTCGGCGCGGTGCGGTCGGCGAAGCAGTTCCTGACCTATGTGGCGTCGGGGCCGTTCCAGTACGCGGTGGCCGAGGCGCTGGCGCTGCCGGACGCGTACTTCGAGGCGTTCCGCGCGGACATGCTGGCCAAGCGGGACGTGCTGGCGGCGGGGCTCGCGGAGGCGGGCTTCGAGGTCTTCCGCCCGCAGGGCACGTACTTCATCACGACCGACATCCGGCCGCTCGGTGAGTCGGACGGCTTCGCGTTCTGCCGCGCCCTGCCGGAGCGCGCCGGTGTCGTCGCGATCCCGAACGCGGTCTTCTACGACCACCGGGAGGCGGGAGCGCCCTTCGTGCGGTTCGCGTTCTGCAAGCAGACGCAGGTGCTGGAGGAGGCGGCGAAGCGGCTCAAGGCCGCGTGGTGAGTCCGGTGCCGCCCGCCGGGCCCGCCCCGCGCGAGGCGACGGAAAGGGGCGCCGCGGCGAGTCCGGGACCGCTCTAGCACCGTGGGCGCCGTCCGCGCGGGCGGCGCGCCGGGGCCCCACGAACGCTACCCGCACAGCCGAGCAAAGCTCGCAAATGACCCGTAAGTTACGCACAGTTCCGGTGTGACCCACCCGAGTACCCTCGCTCGCCCGGCTCTGACGGAGCCCGGGGACCGTGCCCGACCGTCCCGCCTCGCGCCCAGCCTGCCGGCCGCCGCGATGACCGCGCTGGGGCTGTTCGCCGCCGCGCGCCTCACCGGCATCCTCGCGCTCGTCGCGACAGCCTGGGCCACCGGCAGGCACCCGATCGTCCTGCTCGCACGGTCCTGGGACTCGATCTGGTACCTGGGGATCGCGGCGCACGGGTACGGCCGCACGCTCTACTTCCGCCCCAGCGTCGTCCACAGCGACCTGGCGTTCTTCCCGTTGTACCCCGCGCTGGTGCGCGGCGTCACCGCCGTGACCCCGCTCAACGCGGCCACGGCGGGCCTGCTGGTGTCCTGGCTCGCCGCCGGTGCCGCCGCATGCGGGATGTACGCCATCGGGGCCAGGCTGTACGGCCGCGCGGTCGGCACCGCCGTCGTCCTGCTCTGGGGGCTGCTCCCGCACTCGGTGGTGCTGTCGATGGCGTACACGGAGCCCGTGCTGACGGCCTTCGCCGCCTGGTCGCTGTACGCGGTACTGGGCGGGCACTGGGTGTGGGCGGGCGTGCTGGCGGCGCTCGCGGGGCTGTCCCGGCCGAACGGCTTCGCGGTGGCCGCGGCCGTCCTCGCGGCGGCGGCGTACGAGGTCTGGCGGCTGCGCGCGCGGAAAGTTCCCCACAGGCTGTGGACAGGCGCCGCGCTCGCACCGCTGGGCTGGGTGGGTTACGTGCTGTGGGTGGGACGCCGCCGGGGCGATCCGCTCCGCGGCTACTTCGAGGTGCAGCGGCTGTGGGGCTCGCGCTTCGACTTCGGCGAGGGATCGCTCCGCTTCGTCAAGCACCTGCTGCTGGACGGCGACCGCTTCGTGTTCCCCGTGACGCTGGGCATCGTGGCCGCGGCCACGATGCTCTACGCGCTGCTGATCGCCGACCGCGCACCGCTGCCGCTGATCGTGTACAGCGGCGTCCTGCTGCTGATCGCCCTCGGCGGCTCCGGTTTCTTCGAGTCGAAACCGCGCTTCCTGCTCCCGGCCTTCCCGCTGCTGCTGCCGCTGGCGCGGGCGCTGGTGCGCACGGCGAGAGCCCGGCCCTGGCACGCGACCGTGGTGGTCGGCGCCCTGGCCGGGCTCTCTTTCGCGTACGGCGCGTATCTGGTGGTGCTCGCGCACACGCCGTTGTAGGGCCGCCGGCAGGCGTGCCCCGTCGGGGCCGGACGCGGGGAGCGTGCCCCGGGCCCGGACCGGAGGGGCCGGACGCAGCGGACGGGCCGGAGGACTACTCCTCGCCGTCCTCGGGCTTCTCCGCCTCGTTGATCTCCTGCTCCAGGCCGAGCTGCTCGACGAGCCACTTGTCGAACTCGATGGCGGCCCGCACCCAGCTGACCGTGGAGGACACGAAGTGCTCCAGGCTGACGCCGGTGCCGATCAGCATCTGCGCCTCGCCGATCAGGCGGACGGTGCCGTCGTCGTGGGTGTGGCTGTAGACCTTGGGCCACAGCGTGCGGCGGTTCCAGTCGTCGATGGACTCCAGCAGCGCGGGCTTCTCGTCGATCTGGTGCGGCCGGTCGTAGAACGTCCGCACCGAGAAGACCTGCTGGTCACCCTCGCCGCGGAACATGAAGTACGTACGGAACTGCTCCCACGGCGCCGCGAGGTCACCCTCTTCGTCGACGACATACTTCAGCTCCATCTGGTCCAGGAGCTGCTTCACGAGGTCCTGATCCGGGACCACGGGGCCCGCCGGCCCTTGGGGCTGCGGCTCGGGCTGGCCCCCGAAGTTCGGAATCGAGGACGGGTCGATGCTCACCGTGTATTTCCCTTCGTACGGATGCTGTCATCCTCTCCCATCCGGGGCGGGGAGTGGCAACCCCTGGCCGGTCCTTCCGCCGGTGGCTGACAAGATCCGGACACGGCCCCGCCCCGGGTCGACATGTTCCGGTCAGGAACATGGGGAGCGGGGCGCGGCGGGCATCGCGTACGAGGACGGGGACGCCGCCCTCGTACGCCCGGAGGATCCCTCGTCCTGGGCCTCCGGAAGGGTCACAGAGTCTTCCCGGTCGCCGGTCCCACGATCAGACCGTCGCCGAACTGGTCCACACGGACCGTGTCGCCGTCCTTGACCTCGCCCGCGAGGATCTCCCGGGCGAGCCGGTCCCCGATGGCGGTCTGGACGAGGCGGCGCAGCGGGCGCGCGCCGTACGCCGGGTCGTTGCCCTCGTCGGCCAGCCAGGCCAGGGCCGCCTCGGTGACCTCCAGGCCGAGCCGGCGGTCGGCCAGCCGCTTGGCGAGCCGGTCGATCTGGAGTCCGGCGATGCGCGTGAGCTCCTCCTTGTCGAGGGCGGAGAACACCACCAGGTCGTCGAGCCGGTTCAGGAACTCCGGCTTGAAGGAGACCCGCACGGTCTCCAGCACCTGCTGCTTCTTCTCCTCCTCGGAGGTCGTCGGCTCGACCAGGAACTGGCTGCCCAGGTTCGAGGTGAGGATCAGGATGGTGTTGCGGAAGTCGACCGTGCGTCCCTGGCCGTCCGTCAGCCGTCCGTCGTCCAGCACCTGGAGGAGGACGTCGAAGACCTCCGGGTGCGCCTTCTCGACCTCGTCGAGCAGCACGACGCTGTACGGGCGCCTGCGCACGGCCTCGGTGAGCTGGCCGCCCTCCTCGTACCCCACGTAGCCGGGCGGGGCGCCGACGAGCCGGGCGACGCTGTGCTTCTCGCCGTACTCGCTCATGTCGATGCGGACCATGGCCCGCTCGTCGTCGAAGAGGAAGTCGGCCAGGGCCTTGGCCAGTTCGGTCTTGCCGACGCCCGTCGGGCCGAGGAAGAGGAAGGAACCGGTCGGGCGGTCCGGGTCGGCGATGCCCGCACGGGTGCGGCGCACGGCGTCCGACACGGCCCGCACGGCCTCCGTCTGGCCGATGAGCCGGCGGCCCAGCTCCTCCTCCATGCGCAGCAGCTTCTGCGTCTCGCCCTCCAGGAGCCGTCCGGCGGGGATACCGGTCCAGGAACCCACGACGTCGGCGATGTCGTCGGGGCCGACCTCCTCCTTGACCATGGTGTCCTTGGCGGCCTCCTCCTCGGCCTCGGACGCCTCCTCCAGGTCCCGCTCCAGGGCCGGGATCTCGCCGTAGAGCACCTTGGACGCGGTGTCGAAGTCGCCGTCGCGCTGGGCGCGCTCGGCCTGGCCGCGCAGGTCGTCCAGCCGCTCCTTCAGCTCACCGACGCGGTTGAGGGACTGCTTCTCCTTCTCCCAGCGTGCGGTCAGACCGCGCAGCTCCTCCTCCTTGTCGGCGAGGTCACGGCGCAGCTTCTCCAGGCGCTCCTTGCTGGCGGCGTCGGTCTCCTTGCCGATCGCCAGTTCCTCCATCCGGAGCCGGTCCACGGCGCGCTGGAGTTCGTCGATCTCGACGGGGGACGAGTCGATCTCCATGCGGAGCCGGGAGGCGGACTCGTCGACGAGGTCGATGGCCTTGTCGGGCAGGAAGCGGGAGGTGATGTACCGGTCGGAGAGGGTCGCGGCGGCGACCAGCGCGCTGTCGGCGATCTGGACCTTGTGATGGGCCTCGTAGCGGCCCTTCAGGCCGCGCAGGATCGCGATGGTGTCCTCGACGGTCGGCTCGGCGACCAGCACCTGCTGGAACCTGCGCTCCAGTGCGGGGTCCTTCTCGATCCGCTCGCGGTACTCGTCGAGGGTGGTCGCGCCGACCATGCGCAGCTCACCGCGCGCGAGCATCGGCTTGAGCATGTTGCCCGCGTCCATGGCGGAGTCGCCGCCGGCGCCCGCGCCGACGACGGTGTGCAGCTCGTCGATGAAGGTGATGATCTGCCCGTCGGAGTCCTTGATCTCGGCGAGGACCGTCTTCAGCCGCTCCTCGAACTCGCCGCGGTACTTCGCGCCCGCGACCATGGCGCCGAGGTCGAGCGCGACGAGCCGCTTGTCCTTGAGCGACTCGGGGACGTCGCCCTTGACGATCCGCTGGGCGAGTCCCTCGACGACGGCGGTCTTGCCGACGCCGGGCTCACCGATGAGGACCGGGTTGTTCTTGGTGCGGCGGGACAGCACCTGCACGACGCGGCGGATCTCCTGGTCCCGGCCGATGACCGGGTCGAGCTTTCCTTCGCGCGCCGCGGCGGTGAAGTCGGTACCGAACTTTTCGAGCGCCTTGTACTGGCCCTCGGGATCCGGAGTCGTCACCCGGCGCCCTCCCCTGGTCTTCTGGAACGCCTCAAGGAGCTTCTTGGCACTGGCGCCCTGCCGGGAGAGTACGTCGCCCGTCCGGCCGCCCTTCGCGGCGATGCCGATCAGCAGGTGCTCGGTGGAGAGGAACTCGTCCCCGAGCTCCTTCGCGCGCTCGGCGGCGTCGGCGATGACGGCGAGCAGCTCACGGTTGGGCTGCGGCGGAGCGACGGTGGACCCGGTCACGCTGGGCAGGCCCGCGAGGACGCGTTCGGTGCCGGAGCGGACGGAGGGCTGGTCCGCGTCGACGGCGGCCAGCAGATCGATGATGTTCTCGTTGTCCTGCCCCTCCAGCAGAGCGAGCAGCAGGTGGGCGGGGGTGAGATCCGGGTGCCCCTCGGACACGGCACGGCTGGTCGCCGCGTTGATCGCGTCCCGGCTCCTGTTGGTCAGCTCGGCGTCCACGTTCGCTTTCTCCTCCTGGTCTTGCCGACCGTCTACCTGACCCTTCCAGCGTACACAAAGTTGAGTCTATTCCGCTCAAGGATGGCGCGGGAAGCGGGGCGGGTCCCGCCGAGGAAGTAGATTCGGGTCCCATGGCTTCGTATCCGGTGGACCCGCGGCAGCCCGACGCCGCCTACCTCAGCTTCTGGCGCGAACGGCACCTGTGCACGCTCACCACGCTCCGGCCCGACGGCGGACCGCACGTGGTGCCCGTCGGAGTGACATACGACCCCGGCGCCGGTCTCGCTCGGGTGATCGCCAACAAATCCAGCGCCAAGGTGCGGCACGTGCTCGCAGCGGGGACGGACGGGGCGCGCGTCGCGGTCTGCCAGGTGGACGGCCGCCGCTGGGCCACGCTGGAGGGCCGGGCCACGGTGTCGGTGGAGCCGGCGCGCATCGCGGAGGCGGAGCGCCGGTACGCGGAGCGCTACGGGCGCACCCCGTCACCCAACCCGTCACGGGTGGTCATCGAGATCGCGCTCACCTCGGCGATGGGACGCGGCTGATTTCGGCCTCTGTCGTAACCGCCGATACCAGGAGATTTCCCGTGAAACTGCAGCGGCGTCACCGTGTTCAGGTCACGGTGACGCCGCTGCGGGGGGAAGTACCTGAGCGATCTACTACGACGGGGGAATCGCGTCAGGCACTGCGGGGGGTGGCTGCGATGGTCTGCACGTCCGGCTCGTCCGGTCCGGCCAGTCGGTGGTCGCGCTGGTCGAGGTTCACAAAGATCATTCCGTATCGGATGGCGCACCGCACCGGCTGCGGCGCCCCCCGAGGCCGTCGCAGACAGCGGTACGCCCGTACGTCCTCGTCCTCGTCCCGCGTGACCACCACGGGCTCTCCGAACACGGTCACCATCAGTGAGTCACCGCTGTGGGGGATGGCGGTGACCAGGTCGATGAAGTGCCAGCCGGAGCGGTAGGCCGTGGCCATTTCGCGGCGGAACGAGCGGTCGTCGGGAGGTGTGGTCATGTCAGGCCCAGACGCTGTCGTCTTTGCCGGCCGGAGCAATCGGCCAGACGCTGTCACCGGCAACCACGTGCGTCGCGACTGCCGCCGGCCAGACACTGTCGGCCCTGGCGTCGCCCCTCGCGTCGGAGAGACCGCTCAGCACCCCGAGGGCCATGACGGCGGAGAAGGCGGCGACAAGCGCCGAGCGAAGCATTTTGTTACGCATAGTCGGCTTCGTCCTCACTTGAAGGTCCCCTCTTCCCCCGTCGAATACGACGATGGCTCATTCGGGCACGTCATGGCCACACAATCGATGCATCATGTTCCTGCACGTTCAGGACCCTGGGGGGTGGAGATTTGGCAACAAATGGGACTAGAGGGATACATCCCCATGCGGTGACCCAGCTGTGCGAGGACGGAAGCCGTTTCTACGCGAATGCTCTGCGCACGGGACGCATCGCTCGCGCAGACGTGGAGTCCGCTCCCTGCCTGATGGAGTTCGCGCTGCTGCACCCCGATCCCGACGATGCCAACTGGTTGCGTCCCGTACCACCGTCCATCGCCCTGGCCCAGCGTCTCAACCCCATAGAGCACGAGATCACCGAAGCCCGGCGCTTGTCGATCGAACTGGCCGATGCTTTCGAGCCGTTCATGGCGCTCAGTGCCCAGGCCACGGCGACCACACACTCGATCACCGTGCTGGAGGGCAACGACCGGATCAACGCGGCGCTCGACCTGGCCACTGCCCAGTGCCAGGTCGAGATGCTCACGGTCCAGCCCAGCGGCCCCCGGCCCGAACGCAACCTCATCCAGGGGCTGGAACGTGACCGGCCCCTGATCGAACGTGGTGTGCGGATCCGGACGCTGTATCAGCACACGGCCCGCTACAGCCCGGAGAAGCTGGCATACGTCAGCCAGCTCTCCAACGGCAAGGTGGAGCATCGCACCATCGACGAACTGGTCGAGCGTCTCATCATCTGCGACGAGACCGTGGCCTTCATCCCCACACGCGACGACCAGAAGGTCGCCCTGGAGCTCCGCCACCCTGGCCTCGTCCGCTACCTGATCAAGGTCTTCGAGTTCATGTGGGGCCGCGCGGTTCCGTTGACCACCGGCGCCCCCTACGAAACCGCCTCCGACGGCATCACGGAGATCCAGCACTCCATCGCCAAACTCCTGGTGGAGGGCCACGTCGACGAGGCCATCGCGCGCCGCCTGGGCATGAACGTCCGCACCTGCCGTGCCCACATAGCCAAGCTGGCCACCGCCCTCGGCAGCGGCAGCCGCGCCCAACTCGGCTACCTCATAGCGCAGTCGGGGATCCTGGACCAGGATCATTGAGTACCGGGGAATCAGAGCCGCAGGTGACCGCCACGGCACACGAGCACGCATCCGAAGAACTGTGCCGGGCGGGCCTGGAGTTGTACGCCCGCGCCCTGCGGGAGGGCCATGTCGCCCTGCAGGAGACCGTCCTGGTTCCCTGCGTGATCGACCTCGGCCTGCTCCAACCGGAGATCGAGGACCGGACCTCCCTGCACCCTGTACCACCCGCTGTCGCGCTGCCCCGGCTCCTGCGCGCGACGACCGACGCCATCGCGCAACAGCGCCGGCGGGAAGCACGGCTGGCTGAGGCGTTCGAGCCGCTCATGCGGATCGACAGTCCGCAGACGACCGCGGGGGAATCGCCGACGATCAGCGTTCTCAGCGGTCTCGAGCAGATCAACCGATCCATCTCCCAGGCGATGGCCGACGCCCGGCAGGAACTCCTCGCCATTCAGCCCCACACCGGGAGGGACACCGCGGCCCAAGGCGTGTCCCTCGGCCGCGACCAGGCCCTGCTCGCCCGCGGGGGCCGCATACGCACGCTCTACCAGCACACCCTCCGCCACTCGCCGGCCGTGATCGCCCGATACGAGGTACTGAAAGGTGACGCGGAGGCCCGCACTCTGGACGAGGTCACCGAGCGGCTCCTCATCGTCGACCGCGCCGTGGCGTTCATACCGGCGAGCCAGGACCGCACACTGGCACTGGAGGTCCGCAACCCCGCCCTGATCAGGTTTTTCGTCACGGCCTTCGAGCGGCTCTGGCGCCTGGCCACCCCCATGTACCCCAAAGCCGCCCCGCAGCCCTCCGTGGACGGCGTCACGCCCCGCCAACGCGCCATCGCGAGCCTGCTCGTCGAAGGGCACACCGACTCCGTCGTCGCCGACCGCCTCGGCATGAACGTCCGCACCGCGCGCGTCCACATAGCCAAGCTCGCGGCCTTCCTCGGCAGCGAGAGCCGGGCCCAACTCGGCTACCTCATCGGGCAGTCGGGGATTCTGGAGCAGAAAGACCAGGGGCAGTGACCGTCTGGAGCTCCTCAGCACGCGGCGGGCCGTCCAGGCCCGCCTGGGCGATGCGGACGCCGAGTTGGGTGCGGCTGGCCGCGCCCAGGGTCTCCGAGAGCCGGGCGATGTGCGCCCGGCAGGTCCGCACGCTGATGCCCAGCCGCTCGGCGACCACCGCGTCCTGGTGGCCCTCCGCCAGCAGGGCCGCGATCGAGCGTTCCCGGTGGTTGATGCCCTCGATGCCCGTCGAGGGCAGCGGCGAGGCCAGCGGGATCGCCAGCCGCCACAACCGCTCGAACACGGTCACCAGGTAGTCCACCAGCGCCGGGTGACGCAGCTCGAGCGCGATCGTGCGGTCCGGATTCGCCGGGATGAAGGCGACCCTGCGGTCGAAGAGGATCAGCCGCTCGACGACCTCGTCGAGCGTGCGGGCCTCCGCCGAATCACCCATCAGCTCCATGTAGTTGAGCAGGCCCTGGCCGTGCCGGGCGACATGCGTGTACAGGTCGCGCATCCGCACGCCCCGGCGGCGCATCTCCATCGCCCGGTGCAGGCCCTCCGACAGTTCGTCCTCGCGCCGGATGCCGCCCGGCTGCACCGTGAGGACCTCGCTCGTGCACTCCTCGGTCGCCTTGTCCATGGCGGCCCGGATGCGCGGCAGTCCGTCGAGGACGCGGATCGCCACACCCTCGGCCGGGGCCCGGACACGTCCGCCGAGCCCGGCGTACCACTCGAAGGCGGACACCGCGTCGCCGACGCGCGCCTGGCTGGCGCTGACCTCCTCGTACACCCCGCGCAGCAGCCGGGTCATGACCTCCTGCGGCGACGTCGGCACCAGCCAGCCCATGTCGTCCGGGTCGGGGTGCAGCAACGCAAGTTCCAGGAGGCAGGGCACCGCCTCCGCGTCCTCACGGGGCACACGCCCGCGCCGCACAGCCCGGGAGTACACCCGGTCGCCGGCCTCGCACAATCGGTCAGCGCCGTGCGGATGCATGTCCGTCCCGTGCCCGGCCATCTCCCACCCCTGGCTCCAGCCCCTTCTGCGGCAGGCCGCCTTCGCGCCTTCCGCAGCGCAACTATGCGCGGAGCGTACCGGCATCGCAACACGGCTACTCGCTCAGCGTGCAGTCATTTATGCCTGTTTAATGAGATAGATCCCTACCCCCGCACCACGCCTTGCAACAAGCTGATGGTGGTGCGAGGTATCCGCAGAGCGCATGCTTTGTGACGGCGGAGATTCGACTCTATTCGTCGAATACGCCCACCGACTGGAGTGTGAGGCGCAGTGGCTCCCTGACCGGCCCTGGCCGGATTTCCCCCATCCGGCCAGGGTCCTCATGGATGGCCGCTCACGGGGAGGAGTTCTGGTGATACGGATCGGGATTTTCGGGCGAAGCCAGCTGGAGCGCTCAGGCATGCGGCGGGCCGTCGAGCAGGACGATCAAGTGCGTATTGTCAGCGAAGGCCCGACCGCGTCGGCATCCCGACTCGCGTACGCAGGAACTCCGGACTTACTCGTGATGAGCCATTCCAGCGTCGACGAGGCACTGCGCACGCTCAAGGAATTGAACGAGCTTGCCGTCACGCCGAGGAGAGTAGTTCTCGTCGACGGCGTGACGGAGCCCGGGGCACGAAGAATGCTCAGTAGAGGGGCGAATGGCATCCTTCACAGCGGCGGTTGCATGGAAAACCTTGTGTGGGCCGTGCGAGCGGCTGTCGCCGGCAGCGTGGCGCTCGCGCCGGAGGTGGCCCATCCATTGGTCGCTCGCTACCTCGAACCCGGTGGAGCGGCGGACGACGTGAACGCCGCTCGTGAGCGGTTGAACCGGCTCAGCCCAAGATGCCGGGAAATCCTGGGTCTCCTCGGTGAAGGACTCTCGAACCCCGCCATCGCCAGGAAGCTCAGCATCAGCACGCACACCGTGAAAGAGCACATTCGCACGATCTACGAGAGCATCGGCGCCGAGAATCGCATACAGGCCGCCCGAATCGTCTGGCAGGCCCAGTGGTGCGAACAGCTCGTTCCCCAGTCTTGGGGGAACACCTCGTCACAGAGTCCTCTATCTGCATGCGTAAGCGAGATGAACTCCTGTGCCTCAGTCCGATGACGGCTTCCACATCTCTGCCGTTCGCACGGCTGCGTACGCTCCCCATACGGCAAGCCCCAGAGCACAGGCGAGCGCACCGAGAGCGATGGGCGCCATGGACACGGGTGTTGTCACAGAAGTATTGGCGAGCGGGGTGGCCAGCCACCATGAGACCACCAGCCCGAACGCCGCAGCCAGGACCGAAGGCATCAACAGGGACCACATGGCCACCGACCGGAAGATACGGCGGCTGCCCGTCAACACGGACAGCGGGGCAAGCTCCCGTCCGAAGCGGAGGAATTCAGCCATCGCGCTGGTCCCGGCCACCAGACCGATCACGCCCACACCGATCAGCGACATGAGCCGAACCCAGTCGGTGGCCGTCTTCAACTTGCCCGTGTCGGACACGTCGCCCAGAGGGCGGACAGATGCCTTCATCGCAAGGGAGCGGCCGGCGACCTCCTGAACTTCCGATACCGACAGCTGCTTGCGGCCGTGCCCGACGACCAGCAAAGTCGGTGAACCACCCCTGCTGCCACCGGTGTAGGAGACCGGACCGCGTCGCGCGTATCCCTTCGCCCCCTGCGCGACTGCTGTTCTGCTCAGGATTTCGCGAAGACGTACATCTCCGTTCGCCGTGGAGATCCGCGCTGCCATATCGGAACATGGAAGACCGATCTCCCGAAGGGCCACGCAGTCACCGACGATCTCGACCCGGTCGGCGGTCTGTCCTACAGCCAGGAGCAGGTCGCCCGAAGGAAGCTCGCTCTCGAAGATCCGCACCCGGTCGGCTCCTGCGTAGGGAGTGACTCTCAGGACAGTCGTCCCCACTTTCTTCTGCGTCTCAATCGCGCTCTGCGTGAGATCGCCGAACACTCCCGTCCACAGCTGTGTCTGGGCGGCAAGCCCTATCGCGATCACCATGGAAGCCACCAGTCTCGCCACTGAACGCGACCCGACCCCGAGTCGGCGCCCGGAGACGAGAAGCCCAGGAGCCCCCGCCCGTCGGCCGACGCTCGCCATGAACGGACCGAGCCGGCCCACCGCGACCCCGATGACCGCGGGCAGCGTCGCCAGCACGATCACACAGCCACTGGCGTACACAGCTATTCGGAACTCAAGAGGAGCAAGTTCTGTACCTCGCACGGTGGCCAGCAGTGCGAAAGGAAAGACCCATACCGTCCACGCTCTGCGAGTCGGCAGGGAACCCGGCCTGGTGCGGCCGACCCGCCGAAAGCCCGGCTGAAGGAAGATGGCCACGAAGAGCACCACGATCGGAACACCGGCCAGACAGAGCAGGAGCGCCGGCCATGCGTGCCGAGCGTCCGCTTTCGACAGGACGAACTCCACGAGTGGGAACTCCGAGTCCCGTAGAAGCGGGATCGACGCAATCGACGCCGCAAGTGCCGCTCCCCATGCGACAGGAAGCGCGGCCTCGCCGAGCGTGAAGGCAAGTCGGGCTGTTTTCCCGGCACCCAGAGCTCCGAGCAGTGCCGTACGCCTGTCTCGGGGAGCCGCTCCGACTCGCGCCGCGATGACCACGAGGAGAGCCACCGGGAGCAGGACCAATCCGGCATACGCGGCGTAGAATTTCTGCGCCCCAAAGTTGTGAACACTCTCTCCGACGAATCCCGCAGATGCCTCCGGACCGAAACCACTGATCTCGAACATCTTCGATCTGTCGAGCATCTCCGCGCTGGGCCGCACATATGCGAAGCGCTCCGCCGGCGCTTCGAGGCCGTCAGCACCGATGACACCGCCGAAGCGCCCGAACTGCCCCAATGCGAGCCGACTCTTGAAGGAGTTCACCAGGGCAGGCGAAAGAACCGCCTCCCCCGGCGCCGGCCAGTGGGAGAGGCCTGGAGGGAGCGGCGCGCCCTTGCGTATCGGTTCGATGTAGACGACGTCGTACGGCATGGTCCCGATGCTTGCCGTGGTCGGCGCCCAGAGCGCCCGAGCGGTCTCGTGCGGATAGGCGGCGACGAGGCGAGGAGATCTCGCGACACTGCGCTCCGCGCGGGCCTCGAAGGAAGCGGAGGCCAGCACCAGACCACCAGCCGCGAGGGACAAGAGAGACGTGGCCAGGACCAAGGCCCAGAAGCGCACCCGCCCCGCTTCCGCGGCCAGAGCAGCCGTGCGCCCCATGCGCAGCAAGTGACGGAACAGCCCCCTGTCCTTCACGCGGCCTCCCCCGTCTCCGAAGCACCGGCCGACAGCCGGCCCTCATCGAGTCGGACCTGCCGATCCGCTCGCTGTGCGACGCTGACGTCGTGGGTCACCACCAGGAGAGCGCAGCCTCGTTGCCGCGGAACGCTGTACAGCAGTTCTGCCACGGCGTCGCGGTGCATGCGGTCCAGTGCCCCGGTGGGTTCGTCCGCGAGGAGCAGAGCGGGGTCGTTCATCAATGCCCGTGCGACCGCGACTCGCTGCCGTTCACCGCCGGACAGAGTCGCAGTCGACGAGTCCTCCAGCCGCACACCCAGTTCATCGAGCAGGTCAGCGGCACGGGCATACGCATCGCCAGCCTTCATTCCGGCCAGTAGCCCCGCCAGGGCCACATTCTCCAATGGAGACAGTTCCGGGAGCAGTTCACCGAATTGGAAGACCATTCCGACACTTTCACGCCGGTGCCGGGCAAGTGCGCGGGGCGACAGGCCTCCCTGATCGACACCAGCAATACGCACCACACCCGCGTCGGGTTTGATGAGACCGAGGATGCATGTCAACAGCGTTGTTTTGCCGCTACCGCTGGCTCCCGTGACCGCGACAGATTCCCCCGCAGCGACGCGGAGACCAATACCTGCCAGCAGTGACCGGCCCGGCAACCCATACTTCAGATCCTCGACTTCGAGCACGACCCGCCCGGCGTAGCCGCCCACTTGTACCTCCAGAGAGAATTCCCTGCCGCTTGCCGCATTCCGAACGGCGGCGTCACCCCACTTGCGGAGTAGACTCACCGCGAGCGGAGGGGTGGCGGCCGCTACCATCGGCCGCCACCCCTCCGGCTCGTCGAGCCGGATCACCCGGTCCCAGCGGCGATCACTCCACCCAACCGCTGCAGGCGTCAGGCCAGTTGTCGTACACCTCGCAGACCTGCATCTTGAAGATCGTGGAATGCTTCCCGCTCTCCACGGTCCAGGCGTTGCCGTCGTTGTCCTCGAAATGCGTGCCGTCGTAGGACTGTTTGTTCCACAGCGTGAGCTTGTCGCTCGGGTGGGCGGTCCTGTAGTACTCCGCCTTCACGTCATGGCCGTCATCCTGGGTGTCCTGGATGTTCATGACCGTGGCGGACTGTTCCGTCCAACCGCGGGCACCACCCCGACTGGCCGAAAGCGCGAACGCCGGCGACGCTCCCGCAACAGCGATCACGGTGAGCGCGCCAACCGCAGCTCGTCGCATTCCTCTCCTGCTCATTGCACCTTCTTCCTTCTCTCGTCAGAAAGCCTGTCGAATCGTGGACAGACTCATGTCCATTCCCTACGTGATGCAGGAAATGGCCCTCGCGCTCTCCGAGAGCGGGACGGGCAAGGAACAGTGAAGCGTGCTGCCGTCCTCTTCCCACACCCCTCTTTCGGCGGGTTCATTCAGTTCCCCAGCTCTTCGCGAAGGGCGACAACAAGCCCTCGCCCGGGGCACGGTGTCCTGATCACCGCTCACCGCTGGGCCTCATGCACTCCAGGCACACCGCGACATGGCGTGCCTCTCCGGACATCGTCGAACCGGCCGGGACGTCCGCATCACGTACTGGCGCGCACAGGTGGCCCGAACACGACGGCCTGCGGACGGCGCCGGTCGCGTCACGGCCCGGCCGCAGCCGGCTCCCGCAGGCGGCGCAGGAAGAGGCAGCCGACGGCGGGCAGGACGATCAGCGGGAGCAGGGCGGTACGCAGGGACGTGACGTCGGCCGGATGACCGATGAGGGGGCTCGCGAGCCCGCCGACGCCGACGGTCAGGCCCAGGGTGACCCCGCCCGCGGTGCCCATGCGTGTGGGGAGGCAGTCCTGGCCCAGGGTGATGTGCAGCGAGAAGGGCACGTACAGGCCGGCCGACGCGAGGGCGACGAAGAGATGGAGCAGCGGCCCGGGGACGAGGACGACCCCCGCGACGGCGAGGCCCCGTCAGCGCGTACGACCACCGTACGACCCGCACACGGCCGTACCGGGTGGCGAGCCGTCCCCCCGGCCGGCGTGCCCGCGGCGCCGCCGAGGCAGAGCACGAACAGGGCTGTCGTGCCCGCGACTTCACCGCCCGGGGCGCGCCGGGACGCGTAGAGCGAGATGAACGTGCCGAGCCCGACGAAGACGACCGACCGGCAGACCACGGCCCCGGAGAGGCGCAGGAAGGACGGCCGGTCGTTGCTGCCGGAGACCGGCTCCGAGGCCGCACCCGAGATCGTGCCGGGGGCCGCACCGCAGACGGCGCCGACGGCGTCCTCCGTCGGGGCGGGCCGGGCCGCGCGTACGGCCGCCGGGGGCCCACGGCCAGGACGCCCGGCGGGCCGCGGTCACCCGGAGGCCCAGCTCCTGAGCAGGGCCTCGCGGGCGGGGCGCCAGGGCGTCGCTCCGGCCCCGTCCGTGCGTCCCCACTCCAGCAGCCGGTCCACGTCCACCGTGCCGTCCACGAGCCGCTCCAGCAGCTCGACGGAGAGCTCGTACTCGGACTGGACGTAGCCGCCCACGGCCGCGCCGTACACGGTCAGCTCGGCCGTCTCCGTGTCCGTGCGGACGTGGACCTCGAAGGCGGGCGGGGTGTCGGCGCCGCCCGTCGCCAGGTCGATGACCGTGTCGGCCACGCTGTTCACCAGCCAGCGCGTGCTGGACCGCACCGGGGCGTGGTGCACGGCGACACCGCGCACCCGCGGCCACGGCCAGAAGGCCTGCTGGTCCGCGCCCACGGCCTGGATCCCCGCGGCCGTGAGCCGCACACCGCGCGCGTGCCCCTCGGGCTGGGCGCCCAGGTACACGCTCTCCTCGGTGATCCAGAACAGGCCGATCATGGCCACGGGGTGCCTCCAGCGGGACGACGGCGGGACGACCGCACGGCGCCGGGTCCACGACGGCACCACGGCGTGCGGTCCCCCTGTGAGACACCCACGGGCCCGGATCGGTTCAGCCGTCGCCCTACTTGAGGCCGGCGGAGTTGCACGCCGCCTTGTACGCGGCCGTGCAGATCTGCTTGACGGTGTAGATGCCGTCCTGGATCACCGTGTCGTCGATGTTCTCCCTGGTGAGGTCGACGACGGGCACGAGCTGGGCCGGGATGCCCTTGTTCGTGGGGCTGTCGACCTTGTCGCGGGTGAGCGCGTCGAACTCGATCGACCGGCCCTGGACCTTCGCCACGGCCATCTCGGCGGCGGCGCTGGCCTCCTGCGGGTACGACTTGTAGACGCTCATGTACTGGTCGCCCTTGACGATGCGCTGCACCGCGTTCAGCTCGGCGTCCTGGCCGGTGACCGGCGGGACCTTGCTGACGCCGGCGGTCTTCAGGACGTCGATGACCGCGCCCGCGAGGCCGTCGTTGGCGGAGTAGACGCCCGCGATGTTGTCGAGGCCGACGGCCGTGATGGCCTTCTCCATGTTGGCCTTGGCGTTGACCGGGTTCCAGTCCGTGGTGTCGTACGTCTTGGCGATGACAACCTTGTCCTTGAGCTCGGACAGGGCGCCCGCCTTGAACTGCGCGGCGTTCGGGTCGGTGGGCGACCCGTTCATCATGATGATCTTCTTCGAGGTGGCGCTGCCGCTCTCGTCCTGGACCGCCTGGAGCAGGGCCTTGCCCTGGACCTCGCCGACGAGTTCGTTGTCGAAGGAGATGTACGCGTCGATGGGGCCCTGCGCGAGCCGGTCGTAGGCGATGACGGGGATGCCCGCGTCCTTGGCCTTCTTCACACCGGCGGCGATGGCCTTGGAGTCCACCGCGTCCACGAGGATCACGTCGACCTTGTCGTCGACCATCTGCTGGAGCTGGTCGTTCTGCTTGGCCGCGTCCTGCTGGGCGTTGGCGTAGGAGACCGTGCCCTTGTGGCTGGTGAGCTTCTCCACCGTCTCCTTGATGATCGGGTAGTCGAACCTCTCGTAACGGCTGTTCTCCTTCTCGGGGAGGAGCAGGCCCACCGTGATGTCGTCGCCCTTCGAAGGGCTGGCCTTGGTTCCGTCGCCGCCGATTCCGTCCACGACGCCGCAGCCGGCGAGTGACACGGCCATGGCGGACGACGCCAGGGATATGACGGTACGACGCAGACGGGTGTTACGAGTGTTCACATCAGGTGCCTTCCGGGCGAGGTTGCAGCATTGCGACCCAGGTGGCTGAAAGCCAACGCGGCGATCACCTCAGCGTCAAGGAGTAACCACTTAACGAGATGGCAACGGCGTTCTGTGTTCCCCAAGTGAACACGATGGGAAGAGGGTACGCCCTCTCTTCCACCAATCCCCTCGGCTTCACCTTCTGTCATCCACGTCCGCACGGCCAACTGCCGTGGTCAGGGGCGCCGATCGGCCGGAAATCCACCCACCCCAGGCGGTCCGGAACCGCCCGGAGGAACTCGTGGAACCGGCCGGGGAGACGGCGTCCGCGGCCCCTTCGCCCCCTCACCCGCCACACCGGGCGGCCCGTTCACTTCTGCGGGCGCAAACGCCGCAGCCGCGATGAATTGCCATATCCGGCCCACAAGCGGCAGTTCTCTGTGAACACGGCATTCGCGGGCACACCGAAGAAGACGGGCGACCGCGCGGCCGCACCGCCGCCGCGCCCCGGCGGGAACGACGCGAAGGGGCCCGGAGGTTCGACCTCCGGGCCCCTTCGTGGCGCTTGTGCTACTCGGGCTGGCGCTTGGGGCGCCACACCACCAGTGCGCTCGTCTGCTGGACCTCCTGATAGGGGACCAGGTCACGGCGGTAGGAGGCGTGGACGGCCGCTTCACGCTGCTGCATCGCTGCGGCCGCGCCGTCCAGGGCCGACTGGAGCTCGGCGACGCGGGACTGGAGCGCGGCGACCTGGTTCTCCAGTTCGATGATGCGCTTGATGCCGGCCAGGTTGATGCCCTCGTCCTGCGACAACTGCTGGACGGTGCGCAGCAGTTCGATGTCGCGGGCCGAGTAGCGCCGGCCCCGCCCCGCGGTGCGGTCGGGCGAGACCAGGCCCAGGCGGTCGTACTGGCGAAGTGTTTGCGGGTGCAGTCCGGAGAGCTGGGCCGCCACCGAGATGACGTAGACCGGAGTCTCCTCGGTCATTTCGTACGGGTTGCGTCGACGACCGTCCATCTCTTTCATGCTCCCTTCGCGGCCTGGAACAGCTCCGCCCGCGGGTCCTCACCCGCGGTCGCCTCGCGATACGCCTCCAGGGCGTCACGCGCCTTGCCCGAGAGGTCGGTGGGGACCGTCACCTCGACGGTCACCAGGAGGTCGCCCCGGGTGCCGTCCTTGCGGACCGCGCCCTTGCCACGGGCGCGCATGGTGCGGCCGTTGGGCGTGCCCGGGGGCAGCTTGAGGGTGACCGGCGGTCCGCCGAGCGTCGGGACGCGGACCTCTCCGCCGAGCGCCGCCTCCGCGAAGGTGACGGGCACCGTGACGGTGAGGTTGTCGTCCTTGCGGCCGAAGACCGGGTGGGCGTCGACGTGGACGGTGACGTACAGGTCACCCGCCGGGCCGCCCCGCTCGCCGGGAGCGCCCTTGCCGCGCAGCCGGATCCGCTGACTGTCACTGACTCCGGCCGGGATACGGACCTGCATGGTCCGGGAGGACTTGGCGCGCCCCGATCCATGGCAGACCAGGCAGGGGTGCTCCGCGATCAGGCCGCGGCCCTTGCAGTCCGGGCAGGGGTCGGTGAGCGAGAACCCGCCGCCCGAACCCCGCGCGACCTGGCCGGTGCCGACACAGGTCGGGCACACGCGCGGCGTGCCGTTCTTGTCGCCGGTGCCCGAGCAGGCCTTGCAGGGCGACTGCGAGGTCATGCGCAGCGGTACGGTCGCGCCGTCCACGGCCTCCGTGAAGCTCAGCGTGACCTCGGTGTCGATGTCCTGGCCGCGCCGGGGCTGCGTACGGGTGCCGGTGGTGGCGCCACCGCGGTTGAACAGGCCCCCGAAGACGTCGCCGATGCCGCCGCCGAAACCCCCGGTGCCGCCGCCCTGGGCGCCGCCTCCGAAGAGGTCGCCCAGGTCGAAGTTGAAGGATCCGCCACCGGCGCCGGGACCCGGCCGGAAGCCGCCGTTGCCGAAGAGGGCGCGGGCCTCGTCGTACTCCTTGCGCTTCTTGGGGTCGCCGAGCACGTCGTTGGCCTCGGAGATCTCCTTGAAGCGCTCCTCGGCCTTGGCGTTGCCCTTGTTGGCGTCCGGGTGGAACTCGCGGGCGAGCTTCCGGTACGCCTTCTTGATCTCGGCCTCGGTGGCGTCCTTGGGGACGCCGAGGACCTTGTAGAAGTCCTTCTCGATGAAGTCCTTGGTGCTCATCCTCGACGTCCCTCCTTCCTTATCCGTTCAACGTCAGCCCTCGTCCGGGCCACCGTTCTCCTTGTCGTCGGCGGTCTCTGCGGATTCCGGCGAGTCCGCCTTGACCGTCTGGGCCCCCGGCTGGGGTTCGGCGACGGCCACCCGCGCGGGGCGGATGGTGCGCTCGCCGATGCGATACCCCGGCTGCAGAATCGCCACGCACGTCGTCTCCGTGACGTCCGGCGCGTACGAGTGCATCAGGGCCTCGTGGATCGTCGGGTCGAAGGGCTCGCCCTCCTTGCCGAACTGCTGGAGCCCCATCTTCGCCGCGACGGTCTCCAGCGACTCGGCCACCGACTTGAAGCCGCCGACCAGTTCGCCGTGTTCCCGCGCGCGGCCGATGTCGTCGAGCACGGGCAGGAGCTCGGTCAGGAGGTTCGCGATAGCGATCTCCTTGACCGCGATCCGGTCGCGCTCGACCCGGCGGCGGTAGTTCTGGTACTCGGCCTGCAGCCGCTGGAGGTCCGCCGTGCGCTCGCCGAGCGCCGTGCGCACCTGGTCCAGCTGGGCCGTCAGGCCCGCCGTCCGGTCGGCTGCTGCCGCGTCCCCGGCCGGGGCCGCCCCCTCTTCGGGGGCGGCCTTCGGCTCGGCGTCGTCAGGGGTGGCGCCGGAGGGGACGTCAGGCTTCTCGTCGAAACCCGGGGTCTCCTCCGTCACGCGGCACCGTCCTTGCGGTCCTCGTCGACGATCTCGGCGTCGACGACGTCGTCGTCGGCCTTGGCCTGCTCGGCGCCCGGGGCGCCCTCGGCGCCGCCGGCGGCCTGCGCGGCCTGGGCGTCGGCGTACATGGCCTGGCCCAGCTTCTGCGAGACGGCGGCGACCTTCTCGGTGGCCGTGCGGATCTCGGCGGTGTCCTCGCCCTTGAGCGCGGCCTTCAGCTCCTCGACGGACGCCTCGACCTCGGTCTTGACGTCACCGGGGACCTTGTCCTCGTTGTCCTTGAGGAACTTCTCCGTCTGGTAGACGAGCTGCTCGCCCTGGTTGCGGGTCTCGGCGGCCTCGCGGCGGGCGTGGTCCTCCTCCGCGTACTTCTCGGCCTCCTGGCGCATGCGGTCGACCTCGTCCTTCGGCAGCGAGGAGCCGCCGGTGACGGTCATCTTCTGCTCCTTGCCCGTGCCGAGGTCCTTCGCGGTCACGTGCATGATGCCGTTGGCGTCGATGTCGAAGGCGACCTCGATCTGCGGGACGCCACGCGGCGCCGGCGGCAGACCGGTCAGCTCGAACATCCCGAGCTTCTTGTTGTACGCCGCGATCTCGCGCTCGCCCTGGTAGACCTGGATCTGCACGGACGGCTGGTTGTCCTCGGCCGTCGTGAAGATCTCGGAGCGCTTCGTCGGGATCGTGGTGTTGCGCTCGATGAGCTTGGTCATGATGCCGCCCTTGGTCTCGATACCGAGGGACAGCGGGGTCACGTCGAGGAGCAGGACGTCCTTGACCTCACCCTTGAGGACACCGGCCTGGAGGGCGGCGCCGATGGCTACGACCTCGTCCGGGTTCACACCCTTGTTGGCCTCGTTGCCGCCGGTCAGCTCCTTGACGAGCTCGGCGACGGCGGGCATACGGGTGGAGCCGCCGACGAGAACGACGTGGTCGATCTCGGACAGCTGGATGCCGGCGTCCTTGATGACGTTGTGGAACGGCGTCTTGCAGCGCTCCAGCAGGTCGGCCGTCAGCTGCTGGAACTGGGCGCGCGTGAGCTTCTCGTCCAGGTGCAGCGGGCCCTCGGCGGACGCCGTGATGTAGGGCAGGTTGATCGAGGTCTCGGTGGACGAGGACAGCTCGATCTTGGCCTTCTCGGCCGCCTCGCGGAGGCGCTGGAGGGCCATCTTGTCCTTGGACAGGTCCACGCCGTGACCGGACTGGAACTGCTTGACCAGGTAGTCGACGACACGCTGGTCCCAGTCGTCACCACCGAGGTGGTTGTCACCGTTGGTGGCCTTCACCTCGACGACGCCGTCACCGATCTCCAGGAGGGACACGTCGAAGGTGCCGCCACCGAGGTCGAAGACGAGAATGGTCTGGTCGTCCTTGTCCAGGCCGTACGCGAGGGCGGCGGCCGTGGGCTCGTTGACGATGCGCAGGACGTTCAGGCCCGCGATCTCGCCGGCCTCCTTGGTGGCCTGACGCTCCGAGTCGTTGAAGTACGCCGGGACGGTGATGACCGCGTCCGTGACCTTCTCGCCCAGGTAGGCCTCTGCGTCGCGCTTCAGCTTCTGCAGGATGAAGGCGGAGATCTGCTGGGGGTTGAAGTCCTTCCCGTCCAGGTTGATCTTCCAGTCCGTGCCCATGTGACGCTTCACGGAGCGGATGGTCCGGTCCACGTTCGTGACCGCCTGGCGCTTGGCGACCTCGCCGACGAGCACCTCACCGTTCTTCGCGAAGGCGACGACGGACGGCGTGGTCCTGGCACCCTCGGCGTTGGTGATGACGGTGGGCTCGCCGCCCTCCAGAACGCTGACGACGGAGTTAGTCGTGCCCAGGTCGATGCCGACCGCACGTGCCATTTCGATTCCTCCAGCAATGACTTGAGTGGAACGGACTCAAGTGTGCATGACCCTCGCGTCTGGGTCAACAGAGCTGAGTCGAGGACACTCAACTCTTATCTCTTCCCTACACGCAGGAGAGTCCTGACCTGTGGTTTCTCCGTACGGTAGCGGGTCGGCGGCATGACCTCCGTCAGACACGGGCGTACGGATTCTCATCCCGTCCGGCGCTCGCGGGACCCCCGGGAGAGGGGACCGAGGGGCGCGAGGGCACGCGGTCCGGGCGGGCCGGCCGCGTCCGGCGTGTCTGCCGTGCCATACGTGTCTCCCGCGCGCCGCGCGCCATGCGCCTCTCCCGCGCGCCGCGCGGATCACGCACGGGCCGCAGGGCGAACCCGGCGACGACGGCCGCGGCGACCCCGGCCACCCACCAGGCGGCGTCCGTGCCCGCCCAGCCCAGGTCGATCAGCAGGCCGACGAGCACCGCCGCGAAGGCCGCGGCACCGAGGACGACCAGGCACCCCTGCGGGGTCAGCCCCAGCCGGCGCAGCCGGTGGCCGAGGTGGTCGGGGCCGGGGCGCAGCAGCGGACGTCCGGCCCGTCGCCGCGAGACGAGGACGAGGACGGCGTCGGCGGTCGCCAGCGCCGTGAGCGCGAACCCGGCAGCGATCCCGGGGCCCGCCTCCCGCTCGGCGTGCACCAGCACGGCGGCCGAGGCCAGCACGAACCCGGCGAACAGCGAGCCGCACCGCCCCGGCACGATCCGTGCCGGGTGCCAGCCGTGCATCAGGAACCCGGTGAGGGCGGCGGCCAGCACGCTGAGCAGTGCCGCGAGCCCGTCCATGACCTCGGCGGCCGCGCACCCGGCGAGCGCGAAGGCGGTGACGACGCCGACGGTCCCCATCAGCCCGTCGACGTGGTCGAGCGAGCCGAAGGCGTGCGTGACGAACACGATCCAGGCGACGGCCAGCAGTCCGGCGGGCAGCCCGAGGACGTCATAGGGCACGGTCAGCGCGGCGGCGGCGGTCACGGCGCAGACCCGCACGGCGAGCGGCACGGTCCACAGGTCGGCGGCCAGCCCGAGCGCGGCGAGCCCGAGCGCGGCGACCAGCAGCCGGCCGGCCTCCGGGCCGAGCGGGGCGACGTCCGTCCAGTCCCCGAGGGCGGCGACCAGTGCGGTGCCGGCCATGACGGCCACCCCGCCGAGCAGGGCGACCGGCCGGGCCCGCCGTCGGTCGACCACCCCGAGGCGCAGGGCGATCGTCCGCAGCAGCGCGGCGAGTGCGGCGGTCAGGAGCAGGGCGGCGGTGGCGGCGGCGATCCCGTACAACACGACGAGAAATTTATGCCGTGTTGTCACAGTATCGTGTGATTAGCACGACAGGGCGTCACGTGTCCCCGCGAACGGCGGAACCGGCCGGGTGTCTCGCGACCGGACCGGGGAGGGGCGCCACCGCCTCGCACCTGCGGCACCGGACCCCGGAGCGGGGAAGGGTGACACCGCCTGTTCAGGCAACCCTCAGCGACGCAGATCACCGCACTCCTGGCTACAGTGCGGCGCTAGAAGTGGGTAGTCTCAGACGGACTGCATAAGTTACCGCTTAGTAATCACTTCGAGTGCACACTCGGAGCAACACCTCGCAGGCCCGAGGAGCCCCCAAATGCAACTCGCCGCGATCATCGTGTCGCTGGTCCTGACCGTGGTCGGCGTTGCGCTGCTCGCACGCGCCATCGGCCAGTTCGTCCGGTACTTCAAACTGGGTCAGCCGGTGCCCGCCGGCAGCCGAACCGACAACCCCTACCAGCGCAGCGTGACCCTGGTACGCGAGTTCCTCGGTCACACGCGGATGAACCGCTGGGGCATCGTGGGCGTCGCCCACTGGTTCGTCGCCGTCGGCTTCCTGACGCTGCCGCCGACCCTGGCCCAGGCGTTCGGCCAGCTCTTCCAGGCCGACTGGGTGCTCCCGGTCATCGGCGACTGGCTGCCGTTCGAGATGTACACCGAGTTCATCGGCGCGATGACCGTGCTGGGCATCGCCGTCCTCATGGTGATCCGGCTGCTGAGCCTGCCCTCGCGGCCGGGCCGCAAGTCCCGCTTCGCGGGCTCCAAGGCGGGTCAGGCGTACTTCGTCGAGTACGTCATCCTCACCATCGGTCTGGCGATCTACACGCTGCGCGGTCTCGAGGGCGCGCTGCACCACGTCGAGGGTTACGAGGCCGGGTACTTCGCCTCGTACCCGCTGGTGGTGGCCTTCAAGGGGCTGGGTCTGAGCACCCTCCAGAACCTGGTCTACCTGGTCGCGATGATCAAGATCAGCGTGTCGTTCATCTGGATGATCGTGGTCTCGCTGAACACCAACATGGGTGTGGCCTGGCACCGTTTCCTGGCCTTCCCGAACATCTGGTTCAAGCGTGAGGCGACCGGCGGCACGGCACTGGGCGGCCTGCAGCCGATGACCTCGGGCGGCAAGCCGATCGACTTCACCGACCCGGGCGAGGACGACGTCTTCGGTGTCTCCCAGGTCGAGCAGTTCTCCTGGAAGGGCCTGCTGGACTTCTCCACCTGCACCGAGTGCGGCCGCTGCCAGTCGCAGTGCCCGGCCTGGAACACCGGCAAGCCGCTCTCCCCGAAGCTGCTGATCATGTCGCTGCGCGACCACGCGCACGCCAAGGCCCCCTACCTGCTGGCCGGCGGCGGCAAGACCATGGAGGGCGAGGAGAAGGCGTCCGAGGAGCAGCTGAAGGACGTACCCGCCGCGGCCCTCGCCGAGGCCGAGCGCCCGCTGATCGGCACCGCCGAGGAGAACGGCGTCATCGACCCGGACGTCCTGTGGTCCTGCACCACCTGCGGCGCCTGCGTCGAGCAGTGCCCGGTGGACATCGAGCACATCGACCACATCGTCGACATGCGCCGCTACCAGGTGATGATCGAGTCCGCGTTCCCGTCCGAGGCGGGCACGATGCTCAAGAACCTGGAGAAGAAGGGCAACCCCTGGGGCCTGGCCAAGAAGCAGCGCCTGGAGTGGCTCAAGGAGCTCGACTTCGAGGTGCCGGTCGTCGGCAAGGACATCGAGGACCTCACCGAGGTCGAGTACCTGTACTGGGTCGGCTGCGCCGGCGCCCTGGAGGACCGGGCCAAGAAGACCACCAAGGCCTTCGCCGAGCTGCTGAACATCGCGGGCGTCAAGTTCGCGATCATGGGCGGCGACGAGAAGTGCACCGGTGACTCCGCCCGCCGCCTCGGCAACGAGCCCTTGTTCCAGGAGCTCGGCATGGAGAACGTCATGGCGCTGAACACGGCGTTCGGCGAGGAGATGGACGACGAGGGCAACGTCACGCCCGAGTCGAAGAAGCCGAGGTCGGCGAAGAAGATCGTCGCCACCTGCCCGCACTGCCTCAACACGATCGGCAACGAGTACCCGCAGATCGGCGGCGACTACGAGGTCATCCACCACACGCAGCTGCTCCAGCACCTCGTCGACGAGGGCAAGCTCGTCCCCGTCACCCCGGTCGAGGGCATCATCACGTACCACGACCCCTGCTACCTGGGCCGCCACAACAAGATCTACACGCCCCCGCGCGAGATCATCGGCAAGGTCCCGGGCCTCAGGAACGAGGAGATGCACCGCCACAAGGAGCGCGGCTTCTGCTGCGGCGCCGGCGGCGCCCGCATGTGGATGGAAGAGCGGATCGGCAAGCGCATCAACAACGAGCGTGTCGACGAGGCGCTGTCGCTCAACCCGGACATCGTCTCCACCGCCTGCCCGTTCTGCCTCGTCATGCTGACCGACTCGGTCAACGGCAAGAAGAACGACGGCAAGGCCAAGGAGTCCATCCAGGTCGTCGACGTCGCCCAGCTGCTCCTCGAGTCCGTCAGGACGCCGGTGGACGACGAGCCCCCGGCGGGCGAGGCCGAGTCGGAGAGCGAGCCGGAGCCCGAGCCGGTCAAGTGAGCCGGGACCGGCCCGGTGCGAAGGCACCGGGCCGGTGAAGCGGTACAGCCCGACGACGAAGCACCCCATGTCCCCGGCCGGGCCGGAGGACATGGGGTGTTCTCGTCCCCGCCGCCCGGCACGGCCTCGCCGTCGGCGACGGGGGCGGCACGACGGACCCGGGACGGGGACGCTCGCCGCCTCCCCGTGGCCGTCCGGGAGTCGACGGACGGCGCGACCGCGGGAGCACGCCTCCGGTGACGCACCACGGCCGGTCCGCACCGACCGGCCCGTCGGCCCGATCCGACCTGTCCGGGCACCGCCGCCCCATGACATCCGGCCGTTGTCGGCCCGGGGTGACCGATCCCGCACGCCCCCGCTCTTACCGCCCCGCCCCAACAGGGCCATCATGTGCAGGTTGTTGTCGACGGTTCGGTCGGGGTGAATGGTGCGCGGGCGAAGAGGCGGGCGCGGAAGCGGGAGCAGGAGCGACGGCCGGAACGCAGGCCGCGGCGGCAGCGGCATACGCACGGCCGCGGTGGCGGCCGGCGCCGGCTGCGCCCTCCTCCTGTCGGGCTGCGCGGGGCTCGGTTCGGACGACCACGCCGCGTCGGACCGGCACGAGCCGGCGACCGTGGCCAAGGCCCCGGCCCAGCTGCCCGTTCCGCGCGGCAAGGGCAGCAAGGTCGCGGACGACTTCAACGGGGACGGCCACCGCGACCTGGTCCTCAACGACCTCGTCAAGGACCAGAGCCACAGCGACGACGCGGGCATCGGCATCGTCTACGGGACGGCCCACGGACTCGCCCCGGGCGCGCGACAGCTGCTGAACCCGGCGAAGCGGGCGGCCCCCACCAAGGGCCAGTTGCCCGCCGTGTTCGACGCGGAGGCGAGCTGCGACCTGGACAAGGACGGGTTCACAGACCTCGTCGTGTCGACGGACCCGCCCTACGACGGGCAGGGCCGGCCCCCGGTCCCGCTGCAGATCCTCTTCGGCTCCCCCGCCGGTCTCACCGGCAAGGCGGTCAAGCTGGACATTCCCGCGCAGGCACGTTTCGGCAACGACTGGCCGGACCAGCCGGTGTGCGGCGACTTCGACGGCGACGGCGCCCAGGACCTCGTCACTCACGCCTCCGACGGCCGGCTGAGCTATCTGCGCGGCCCGTTCAGCCGCAAGGGAGCGCCGCGTGCGGCGGGCAAGCCGCTCGCCTCCCCCGGCAACGTGCCGACCGGACCGGCCGCCGACGTGAACCGCGACGGCTACGACGACCTCCTCGTCCGCGCGGCCGACGGTGCCGCCAAGTCCGCGGTGGTCCTCGGCGGTCCGGCCGGGCCCACCCGCACGGGCGTCGTCCTGCCCGAGGGCATCGACGTCGCCTTCGGCCGCTTCGGCAAGGGCAAGGCCCTCGACGCGGCGGTCGGTTCGATGGGAGGAACGTCACTGCGCTACGACCTCCCGACCGCCGGCCGCGGCAGCCTGGCCACTCCTGGTTCCGTGCTCGACTCCGGCGACTTCGACGGGGACGGGCTGAGCGAACTCGTCTCCAGCGGTACCGAGCTGCGGGTCCTGCGGGGCCGTACGGCCGGTCTCTCCGCGACCGGCATGGTCACGGTGCGGCCGCCCGCCCGGGGCACCACCCGGGTGCTGGCCGTGGGCGACTTCACCGGGGACGGACGGGACGACCTGGCGGTACGGACGTACCCGGGCGAGACGCGGGACACCGTCGCCGTGTTCGCGGGCACCGAGAAGGGCCTGCTGTCGGCGAAGCCGTCGGTCACCTTCTCCAGCTCGGAGTTCCTCGGCATGGACTCCTGAGCGGACCCCGCACCCGCGGGAACGCCCCCTTGCCGCGGCGACGCGGCAGACGCCCGAACCGGTCCCGGACCGGCGAGGGGTCGGCCCCCTGAGCCCCGCCCGGACACTCCGGCCTCCGCGGTCCCCGTTCCGACACCCCGGCCGGACACCCGGGCTCGGAGACGTGCCCGGCCCTCGTCGGACCCCGCGCCGCGCCCACCGCCCCGGAGCGTTCACGGCGTCCGGGGGAAGCGCTCCCACACCTCCGGACCACCGGAAATCCCTTTCGCCCCCATTCCCTCACCCGCCTCGAAAATTAACCGAACTCACGTACAACCCTTGCACCCCTTGAAGGGTCTCCTGTTCGCCGACCGCCACGTGAATCCTCGGACAACTCCAGGAGAACGCGAGCGGTACGCCCCCATCGACTGTGGATGTCCGCCAGACATCCCCCGCATGCCGCAGGAGAACCCGCATGCACAAGCGCTACGCGCACCACCGACGACTCGCCCTCGCGACGGCCACCGCGGCCGCGCTGACGGGCGGTCTGCTCGGCTTCTCGGCCGCGACGGCAACCGCCGCGGACTCGACGAGGGTCGCCCAGGCCGACTTCAACGGCGACGGCATCGGCGACATCGCCACCTCCGCCGCCACCGCCTACGTCAGCGGACACAAGGGCGCCGGACAGGTCATCGCCCTCTACGGCACCGCCACCGGCGTGTCCTCCGCCAAGCGCACCACCATCAGCCAGAACACCACCGGCGTCCCCGGCACCGCCGAGGCCGGCGACGCCTTCGGCTCGGAACTCGCGTACGCCGACTTCAACGGCGACGGTTACGACGACCTCGCCGTCGGCACCCCCAACGAGAAGGTCGGCACCGACACCAACGGCGGCGGCCTCGCCATCCTCTGGGGCTCCGCGAGCGGCCTCACCGGCAAGGGCGTCGACGTCCCCGACCCGGCCGCCTCCTCCCACGACTACTGGGGCAAGGACCTGGCCGCCGGCGACTTCGACGGCGACGGCAAGGCCGACCTGGCCGTCGGCAGTTCCTCCGCCACCATCTACGTCTACAAGGGCGGTTTCACCACCTCCGGCACCCCGGGCGGCCGCACCACCATCAAGCCGCCGATCGAGTCCGGCACCAACGACTTCCCGTACGGCCCGTTGAGCCTCACCGCGGGCGACGTCAACGGCGACGGCCGCACCGACCTCATCGTCGACGGCTTCGAGACGACCACGTCGACCGGCTGGAACACCAACTACTGGGTGCCCGGCACGGCGTCCGGACTGAGCGTCTCCTCCGCCCAGACGCTGAAGACCGGCATGATCACGGCCGTCGGCGACATCAACGGCGACGGCTACGGCGACATCGTCAGCGGCGCCTCCTGGAACGGCACGCTCGACGACGGCACCGCCGTCCCGGACTCCGCCAAGGGCGGCAAGGTGAACATCACCTACGGCACCGCCTCCGGACCCGGCTCGACCTCCGGCATCACCCAGAACACCGGCAGCGTGCCCGGAACCTCCGAGACCGACGACGGCTTCGGCTGGGACCTCGACCTCGGCGACGTCAACGGCGACGGCTTCCAGGACCTCGTCGTCAGCACCCCGAACGAGGACATCGACGGCATCTCCAACACCGGCATGGTCACCGTCCTGTACGGCTCGGCGAGCGGCGTCAGGGTGTCCTCCGGCGCCCAGGCCTTCGCGCAGAGCACGGCCGGCGTCCCCGGCAACGACGAGAAGGGCGACCTCTTCGGCGCCGACGTGAAGCTCGACGACGTGACCGGCGACGGCAAGGCGGACCTGGTCGTCGGCTCGTACGAGAACAGCGCCAACGGAGCGGTGACCTACCTGCCCTCCAACGGCACGACGATCACCACGAGCGGCTCCCGCACCGTCTCGCCGAGCACCTCGGGCGTCTCGACCACGGGCACGCCGCAGTTCGGCGCCCTGTTCGCCGACTGACCTGCCGCGGCGCGCAGTTCGCCTCTCCGTAGTCGTACCTCTCGCCGGGCCCGTGTACGCACGGGCCCGGCTCCTTCCTGGAGCTCCGCCATGCGCAGACGCACCTCGGCCGCCCTCGCGGCCTCCCTCCTCGCGGCGGGCCTCGCCCCGCTCGCCCTGAGCACCCCCGCCGGCGCGGCCGTCGCCAAGCACTACGACGACTTCAACGGCGACGGCTACCGCGACCTGGCCTACGCCCACGCCTACAGCGGGATCTCGGGCACGGACGGCTGGCAGGGCGGGGCCGTCGTCGTCACGTACGGCACCGCGCACGGGCTCGACACCTCGCACACCCAGGTGGTCCACCAGGACAGCCCCGGCGTGCCCGGCACCGGTGAGGAGGACGACATGTTCGGCGAGTCGCTCGCCGGCGCCGACCTCGACAAGGACGGCTACGCGGACCTCGTCGTCGGCAACCCCACCGAACATGTCGGCAGCGCGCAGTACCGCGGCACGGTCACCGTCGTCTGGGGCTCCCGCTCCGGACTGTCCGGCGGCACCAGCCTCACCCCGAAGTCCGGCGCCGGCGGCCACTTCGGCTCCGACCTCGCGACCGGCGACTTCAACGGCGACGGCTCGCCCGACCTCGCGGTGATCGGCGGTGAGGAGGCCTGGCTGTACCGCGGCTCCTTCTCCAGGTCCGGCTCCCACGGCACCGTCAGCAAGATCGACAAGACGGACGGGGGCTGGTACTCCCACGGCCTCGCCGCGGGCAAGATCGACGGCGACGGAAAGACCGACCTGGTCGTCCTCGGCGCCCAGTTCTCCGGCAGCAGCGTCGCCAGCCGCGTCTGGTTCCTCAAGGGCTCCTCCGGCGGCCTGACCTCGGGCGCCTCCAAGACCCTCGACAGCGACGCCACCAGCGCCGCCGTCGGCGACTTCGACAAGGACGGCTACGGCGACATCGCCCTCGGCCAGCCGGACCGCAGCAGCAGCAAGGGCGCGGTCACCGTCTGGCGCGGCACCGCCTCCGGGCCCAGCGGCTCGACCACCTTCACCCAGGCCACCTCCGGCGTCTCCGGCACCCCCGAGGCCGACGACAACTTCGGGTACGCCGTCTCGGCCGCCGACGCGAACGGCGACGGCTACGCGGACCTCGCGATCGGCGTCCCGTTCGAGGACGTCGACGGCATGGAGGACCAGGGCGGCGTCCACCTCTTCCGCGGCGGCTCCGGCGGCCTCGTCGGCACCCGCTCCTCCTGGATCCCGCAGACGGTGGCGGGCGCGGCCCCCTCCGACAGCGCCTTCGGCCGCGCGCTGCGGCTGCGCGACCTGAACGCCGACGGCAAGGCCGACCTCACGGTCGGCACCGGGGACGACGCCCTCGTCCTGCGCGGCACCTCCACCGTCCCCACGGCGACCGGCGCCCTCACCCTGCCCGACTTCGGCGGCAGCGTCCTCGACTGACCTCCGTCCTCCCGCGCCGGGCCCACGGCCCGGCGCTCCTCTTCTCGAACAGGGCTCCCATGCGCAAGCGCACCCTCCTGCTGGCCGCGACCCTCACCACCGGCCTGCTCACCGCACTGCCCGCCACCACGGCCGCCGCCGCGCCCTCCGGACTGTCCGGCGACTTCAACGGCGACGGCTACCGCGACCTCGCGATCGCCGCGCCCATCGCCACGATCTCCGGCAAGGCCGGCGCCGGCTACGTCGCCGTGGTCTACGGCACGGCGAGCGGCCTGGACACCTCCAAGCGGCAGATCATCAGCCAGGCCACGACGGGCATCCCCGGCACCCCGGAGTCCTCCGACTACTTCGGCGACCGGCTGACCACGGGCGACATGGACGGCGACGGCTACACGGACATCGTCGTCGGCGTGCACAGCGAGCGGATCGGCTCCACCGACGACTTCGGCGCGCTGACGGTGCTGTGGGGCGGCGCCGACGGGGTGAAGTCCGGCACCGACATCTCCTCGCCGCTGCCGCAGTACCGCAGCGAACTGGGCTGGGCCCTGGCGGCGGGCGACTTCGACGGCGACGGCCACACCGACCTGGCCGCCGGCAACAACTCGTCGCCTTCCCTGAACATCTTCCGCGGCCCCATCTCCCGTACCGGCAAGGCCGCTTCGCTCATCGGCATCGACACCGTCGAGCAGACCACGATCTACCCGGACAAGCTCGTCGCGGGCGAGGTCAACGGCGACGGGAAGACCGACCTCCTCGTCATGGGCCAGGAGGAGACCAGCAGCGGCGGCAACCGCACCCGCAGCGTCCTCTACACCGGCTCGGCCACCGGCCCGAAGCCCGGCAAGAAGCTGGCGGGCGGCTACACGGCCACCATCGCCGACGTCGACAAGGACGGTTACGGCGACATCGTCACCGGCAACTTCATGGAGAAGTCCACCACCGAGCCGGACGGCGGCCTCGGCGGCGCGATCACGGTGACCTACGGGGCCTCGGGCGGCCTCGGCACGCGCACGCCGGTGCGGATCACCCAGGACACGGCGAACGTCCCCGGCACCGCCGAGAAGGGCGACGGCTTCGGCTGGAGCCTGTCCTCGGGCGACACCAACGGCGACGGCTACGCCGACGTCGTGATCGGCTCGGACAGCGAGTCCCTCGGCTCCAAGCGGCACGCCGGCCAGGTCACCGTCCTGCGCGGTTCCGCCTCCGGCCTGACCGGCACCGGTTCCAAGTCGTACTCCCAGGACACCGCGAACGTCCCCGGCACCGCCGAGGCCGACGACTACTTCGGCGACGAGGTCTTCCTCACCGACACGAACCGCGACGGCCGCGCGGAACTGGCGGTCGGCGCCCGCGGCGAGAACGGCGGCGCCGGCGCGGTCTGGCTCTTCAAGTCCACCTCCTCCGGCACCACCGCCACCGGCTCCAAGTCCTTCGGCAGCACCACCCTGGGCGGCCCCTCGGGCCTCGCCTACTTCGGGAACGTGTTCGCGGGCTGACCCGCACCGGCCGTGCGGACCACCGGGCCCGCACGGCCCCGCACGGCACATCCGGCCCTGCGGCCGGCGTGGTCCCCACGATCCGCATGCTTCACCTGGAGAACCGACCTGATGCGCATACGCACTTCGGCAGCGCTCGCCGCCCTCCTCACGGCGGGTCTCACACCCCTGACCCTGACCACCCCGGCCTCCGCCGCCCCCGCCAAGTACGCGGACGACTTCAACGGCGACGGATACCGCGACCTGGTGACCGGCGCGCCGTACGCCACCGTGGGCGGCGCCGCCTACGCGGGCGCCGTCGTCGTCGACTACGGCTCCGCGTCCGGGATCAGCGCCTCCCGGCGCACGGTGGTCACACAGAACACCAGCGGCATCCCGGGCACCGCGGAGAAGGACGACGAGTTCGGCGCCTCCCTCGCCTCCGGCGACCTCAACAACGACGGATACGCCGACCTCGTGGTCGGCGCCGCACGGGAGGACGTGGGCAGCGACGTCGACGGCGGGACGGCCGTGATCGTCTGGGGTGGCAAGAACGGCCTCTCCGGCGGCCTCACCGTCTCCGACCCGGCGCCCTCGTCCCACGACCGGTACGGACGGACCCTGGCCGTCGCCGACTTCAGCGGCGACGGCCGGGCCGACCTCGCGGTCGCCGGCGACGGCAAGGACGTCGCGATCCACAAGGGAGGCTTCACCAAGGCCTCCGGGCCCGCGTCCCGCTACCAGGTCGTCACCGGCCTGCAGAGCGGCGCGATCGGCGGCCCGCACTCCATGGCCGCCGGCGACCTGAACGGCGACGGCACGGACGACCTCGTGCTGAGCGGCTCCTACTACCCGGAACCGGGGACGATCTTCGAGGGCACCCTGGTCTACCGCGGCTCGGCCGCCGGGCTCACCTTCGAGCGCGCGATCGACAACGACAACTGGGACTCGACGGCCGTCGGCGACCTCAACGGCGACGGCTACGACGACCTCGTCGCGAGCGCGGAGCCGGACGACGTGCGACCGGGCGACGGCGGGTCCATCAGCACCTACCTGGGCGGCCCCGACGGCCTCGGATCCACCCCGCGCCAGACCATCGACCAGGACACCCCCGGCGTACCGGGCACGGCCGAGGACAGCGACTGGTTCGGCTCGGCCCTGTCCATCGACGACATCGACGGTGACGGCCGCGGCGATCTCGCCGTGTCGGCGCTCTACGAGGACATCGGCTCCGCGGTCCTCGCCGGCAGCGTCACCGTGTTCCGCGGCTCCGCGTCGGGCCTGTCCACCACCGGCGTCAAGAGCTTCACCCAGAACACCGAGGGCGTCCCCGGCACGGCGGAGAAGACCGACCAGTTCGGCAAGGCCGTCCGTCTGGCCGACCTCAACGGCGACCACCGGGCCGACCTCGCCGTCGGCGCCGACGGCGAGAACGACGCCGACGGCGGCCTGTGGATCCTGCGCGGCTCGTCCTCCGGCATCACCACGAAGAACGCGCTCAGCTTCGGACCGTCGTCCGCGGGCGTCCCGACGACGGGCTCCCCGCGGTTCGGGTTCGCGCTGCTGCGCTAGGGGGTGCCGGCCGACGGGCACCCCCGTAAGGGGCGCCCGTCGGTCCCCCTAAGGGATGTCACAGGTCGGCCCCAATGAAGGGCCCGTTGCCCCGGGCCGCGCACGTCGATCCCCGGGACCAGGTACGTTCGAAGACGTGGCTGGATTCAGGATCGGACGCGGCGCCCGGGACAACCGTTCCCCGCAGGCGCGCCCGCAACAACACCAAGCACCGTACGGACAGCAGGGCCCCCAGGGCCGGCAGCAGCCGTACGGCTACCCGCCTGCGCCGCCGCAGCAGCAGTACGGGGGCCGGCAGCAGTACAGAGGCGGCCAGCAGTACGGCGGCGCTCAGCAGGGCGGCTGGCCGCAGGCCCACGGCGGCCACGGCGAGCCGGAGTACTTCGGTGACGGACACCCTCAGCAGGGCCCGGACCCGTACGCGGCGAACAGCCCCGGTCACACCCAGGCCTTCTCGATCGGCGAGGACCCCTACAGCCAGGGCGAGACCTACCGGGCCGGCCAGGCGGCGGCCCCGCCGATAGGCCCCCGGCTGCACTGGAAGGACCTGCTCAGGGGCATCGTGACGGCCCCGGACCAGACCTTCCTGCAGATGCGCGACTACACGATGTGGGCCCCGGCCCTCATCGTGACGTTCCTCTACGGTCTGATCGCCGTCTTCGGCTTCGACGGCGCACGCCAGGACGCGATCGAGGCGACCCTCTCGAACGCCGTCCCGATCGTCCTGACGACCGCCGTCGCCATCGTCATCAGCACTTTCATCCTGGGCGTGGTCACCCACACCCTGGCCCGCCAGCTCGGCGGCGACGGCGCCTGGCAGCCCACGGTCGGCCTGTCCATGCTGATCATGTCGATCACGGACACCCCGCGCCTGGTCGTCGCCATGTTCTTCGGCGGCGACGCCTCCTTCGTCCAGCTGCTCGGCTGGGCGACCTGGATCGGGGCGGGCGCCCTGCTGACCCTCATGGTCAGCCGCTCCCACGACCTGCCCTGGCCGAAGGCCCTGGCCGCGTCGGCGATCCAGCTCATCGCGATCCTGTCGATCGTGAAGCTGGGCACGTTCTAGCGGCCGGCACCTCCCAGACGGAGCGGAGGGGCTCCCCGGACACGGGGAGCCCCTCCGCCGTGTCCCGGGAACGAATGCCGGGCCCCAGCCCCCGTCCCGCCGCTCCTCGATCCCCGAGGCCCGGCGGGCAGCGCCACGTGAGGAACTTCCGGAACTTCCGCCTCGCGTACAACCCCTGTCCTGCCCCGACGGTCTGGGATAGGCCACCACCGTTCCGGGTCGGCGCAGACGACGCGAACGGGACCCGTGGCACCCCGAACGGTCTGGGATGCCCGCGTGCATCCCCGCATGCACAGGAGAAGGCCCAGCATGCACAACCCCATACACACCTCGCTCGCGATGGCGGCGGCGGCCACGCTCACCGGCAGCCTGCTGGTCCTCGCCGCGGGCACCGCCACCGCCACGGGCACCGGACTCCAGGGCGACTTCAACGGCGACGGCTACCGCGACCTCGCCGTCGGCGTGCCGAACGGCGAGGACGGCCTCACGGACGCCGGCTGGGTGTCCGTCGTCTACGGCACCTCGGCCGGCCTCGACCCGGCCAAGCACAAGGTCCTCGGCCAGTCCGGAACCACCCCGGGGTCACCGGAGAGCGGGGACCTCTTCGGTGCGGAACTGTCCGTCGCCGACTTCGACGGCGACGGCTACAGCGACCTCGCCGTCGGAGTTCCCGGCGAGAACATCGGCCCCAACTCCCATCAGGGAGCCGTCACCCTCTTCTGGGGCGGGAAGAGCGGGCTCGGCACCGCCGCCACCACCGTCAAGGACCCCGTGGCCAAGGACGGCAACGAGTTCGGCGGCGCCCTCACCGCCGGGGACTTCGACGGCGACGGGCACACCGACCTCGCCGCGTACAACGGACTGCTCTCCACCGTCTCCGTCGTCCACGGCCCGTTCACCCGCACCGGATCCTCCGGCACCGTGTCCACGGTGACGCTCCCCGCCACGTCGGCGTACGCCGACGGCTTCCTGTCCTCCGGCAACATCTCGGGCGACGCGGCCGACGACCTCGTCGTCCAGTTCCGCGCCTGGCGGACCGGGGAGACCCACGGCTGGTACTTCCGGGGCTCCGCCACCGGCGGCGGACTCGTCCAGGAGGCGGTCCTCCCCGGCGGCGAGACCTCCGCGACGGGCGATGTGGACGGCAACGGCTACGCGGACATCGCGGTCGCGGACTCGCACGAGACCAGCGCCGTCGGCGGCAAGGTCACCGTTCTCTACGGCGCTGCCGGCGGCCTCGGCACCACGCGGGCGGCCACCGCTCTCACCCAGAACTCGACCGGTGTTCCGGGATCCTCGGAGAAGGGCGACGCCTTCGGCGCCTCCCTCTCGCTCGGCGACGTCACCGGCGACGGATACGCCGACCTGGCGGTCGGGGCGCCCGGCGAGGACGTCGGCAGCGTCGTCGACGCGGGGACGGTCGTACTGCTGCGCGGCTCGTCCAAGGGCGTCGCCACCACCGGCAACCAGGCCTTCACCCAGAACAGCACCGGAATCCCGGGCACCGCGGAGAAGAAGGACCGGTTCGGCTCCGTCGTCCTGCTCTCGGACATCAACGACAACGGCAGGACCGACCTGGCCGCCTCCGCCGTCGGCGAGGCCCCGCCCGGCACCATCGACCCGGCCGGCGCCGTCTGGCGTCTGCGCGGCAGCAGCAGCGGGCTCACCAGCACCGGTTCGCTGAGCTTCGGCTCCGACAACGTGGGCCGCGCGGGTGTGGACCCCGGGGAGGAGTTCGGGCAGTCGCTCGGCGGCTGAGCCCGGCGATCCGGAGCCACCCGCTGGAACGGCCGAGGGGCGCCCCGTGCGGGGCGCCCCTCGGCCGCAGACGTTCTCCGCGGTCGCTACTGGACGTCCACGAAGTCGCCGGTGGCGTTGACCGCCGGGGTCGTCGCCGTGCCCGCGAAGCTGTAGCGGAAGTAACCGTCGGTGGAGGCGGTGACGGTCGTCCTCAGGTTGCCCGTCGAGTCGGACTTGATCGTCTTCACCGTGGTGTAGGTGGTGCTGCCCTTCTTACGGAACTGCAGCTTCACCGGCTGGTTCGTGTAGCCGTGGTAGAGGTTGTCCTCCCAGTTGGCGCGGGACAGCTTGCCGGTGACCGTGATGGTCCGGCCCTTCTTCACCGGCTCCGGCGAGGCGTTGACCGTCAGCTTCGAGTAGCGCTGCACCTTGAACGTGGTGGCCGCGTCCCGGTGGATGTAGTCGTAGTCGTTGGCGGAGACCAGCGTGGCGAGGTTCCAGGTGGCCGCCGCGCCGTTGTCGACGAACCCGGTCGACGCCTGCGGGTCGAACGTCAGCGTGCCCGTGCAGGTCGACGTAGTGGCGCTCGCCTTGACGCAGGTGATGTCGCCGTCGTCGTACCAGATCTGCGCGAAGTTCGGCTTCGGACCGGAGGCGCTGATGTAGGTGGTCTCGGCGATGCCCGAATCGTCCGACGCGGTCACGGAGACCTTGGCGGACACCACGTTGGTGGTACCGACGACGACCGGTTTGCCGCCGTTGACGACGACCTTGTCGATCGTGATGTCGCCCGCGCCGCCGTCCTCCGCCTGGGCGGCGGTGGCGCTGGTCGCTGTGGCGACCAGCGCGACGCTGGTGCCGAGCAAGGCGAGGCGCGTGGTTGTGCGCATGGATGTCCCCCCACGGAGTCTTGATCGTCCGGAGGGAGCCTACGGCGTTGGCCAACGGTTCACCACGCGCTTTCCGTGTCCCGATCGCCTCGGAGTCCGAGCGCCGCCGCGTACGCGGAAAGATCCCGTCGCGCCCACCGTCGCCCCGGGCGGAGCCGAGCGGACACGGCCCCTGGCGTCCGGGGCTGAGGGACATGACGATCGACTCCGACGGCCTCGCCGGACCACGCCCCGGGGGTCATTCTTCGCGGGTGTCGTACTCGGCCCGGGACTCGCTGATCTCCTCCGCGTGGGCGTCGGCCCACCCGGCCAGGTCACGGACGACCCGCAGCAGTGAGCGGCCGCGTTCGGTCAGCGCGTAGTCGACCTGCGGTGGAACGGTGTGGTGCACGGTACGGCTGACCAGCCCGTCCCGCTCCAGACCGCGCAGCGTGACGCTCAACATCCGCTGAGTGATCGGCTCGGCCAGTCGCCGCAGCTCGTTGAACCGGTACGTCGACTCCCCCAGTTGGCAGACGACGATCACACTCCACCTGTCGCCGATGCGCTCCAGCACACTGCGGATCAGTGGACGGGACTCCTCCCGGCAGCCCGGGGATCCGGGTCCCGCTTCCGTGCGGAGTTCTTCTGCCCTTGCCGCGGCCACGGTTCCCTCCGGGATACCTGGGCACTTCGAAGTGCTCTCTTGTCCGGATCCGCTCCGGGGATGAGGCTCGATCGTGAGCGGTCGGCAGTGCCGGAGCGAATCAACACGTCCCACCACTGTATGAGCCACGGGGCGGTATCGGAGGCCCGAGGCGGACTGCCACGGTGCACGAGGAGAAACACATGGGAACAATCGGCGTCGGCATCATCGGAGCCGGCCGCGGCGGTTGGGCGGCACTGGGACACATACCGGCCCTCAGAGCCCTGCCCGAGTACGAACTGCGTGCGATCAGCACCACCCGTCGCGAGTCCGCGGATGCGGCCGCCCGGGAGTTCGGCGTGCCGGCGAGCTTCGACGACCACCGCGACCTGATCGCCCACCCGGATGTGGACCTGGTCGTCGTGGCGGTGAAGGTCGCCCACCACCATCGGCTGGTCTCCGAGGTGCTGGAGGCAGGCAAGTCCGTCTACAGCGAGTGGCCGCTGGGCGTCGGCCTCGATCAGGCCGCCGACCTGGCCCGGCGCGCCCACGCCGCACGGGTCCGTACGGTGATCGGTCTCCAGGCGCGCTTCGCCCCCGCAGTGCGCCACGCCCGCGACCTGGTCGCGGACGGCTATCTGGGCAAGGTACTCGGCACCACGCTGGTCGGTTCGGGGGTCGCCTGGGTCGGCGAGACCGACCGGGCCCATGCCTACATCTTCGACGGGGCCAGCGGTGCGACGACCCTAGCGGTCCCGACCATGCACGCTCTGGACGCGTTGAACTTCGTGCTCGGCGACTTCGACGAGGTGTCCGCCAACCTCGTCAGGGGACGAACGGAGGTCCGGATCGCCGACGAGGGGATCACCTCCCCGGTGACCGCACCCGACCAGGTGTCCGTCACCGGCACCCTGCGCGGCGGCGCCGCCGCCTCCGTCTTCTACCGCGGTGCCTGTTCCCGTGGTGACAACCTGCGCTGGGAGATCAACGGCACCGAGGGCGACCTGGTTCTGAGTGCCCCGGGCATCAACGGAAACCTCCAGGTGGCCGACCTCCGCCTGGAGGGCGGCCGGGGGCGTGACAGCACGGTCGCGCCCATCGAGACCCCTGAACACTGGTTCACCGCGGTTCCTCGTGGACTGACGGGACCGGCGCACAACGTGGCCCAGGTCTATGCCGCGCTCGCCGCCGACCTCCGTGACGGCACCCATACCGTCCCGGGCTTCGACCACGCCCTGGACCGGCACCGACTGCTCAGCGCCATCGAAGAGGCCTCCAGGACCCGTATCGCCCAAAGACCTGCTGCCGAGGCTTGAACCACTGGACACATCGGTCGGCACGGACACCGACGAGGACCGCACGGGTCAGCGCCAGCAGCGAACCGTCCTAGAGCGCCTCTTTGTTGGGCTTGACCGCTTCTCCCGACCTGTGCACCGGAGGCAGAACGCTCCAGGCGTCGTTGACCGGATGAGGGTAGTTCCGCAGGTGCTATTTCCGCAGGTCAGCGACAGGGCCAGAGCGGACGCGCGAAAACGCGAGGCCGGCGGATGCTCGGCCTCGCGTTGTGGGGCGATGTCGGGTCGTTCAGGGTGCGATCAGCGCCACACGGGCTCGAAGAGCTGGTACACGAGTGCACTCCTCGCAGGGATCGCCATCGCCGCCGGAGAACTCGTCGACCGCTGCAAGCAGAAGCGCTGACCAGGTCCGAGGTGCGCCGAACCCGTTGGCGATGAGTTGGCCGCTTGTTATCTTCACGCATGATTCATGCATTCTGCGGTGCCCTCATCGGCAGCGTGATCGGGAGGCTTCTCCTTGCGCGGCGAGCGCGGCGAACAGCCACTCAGACCGAAGCAGGGCAAATAGTCTTCTTCCAAGTCGGGGCCAACCTGCCGGACGAGGGACCCCGATACAGCGTTGGCCAGGTACGCGCCGGAGGCAAGTTCCAATGGAAGCCTCGTCGGTCGTGGACGCGACTGCGTGAACTCCCGACAGAACTGCGCTACATTCGCGCACGCCGAGCGACCTTCCGCGAAATGTTGTGGGTCCCGACCAGGGCGCTGGTGATCGAATGCGAATCGCCTGCGGGGCCAGTACGGCTATGGGCCTACCCGGAGCAGGCGGTGCACGTTGTGGAGATGATCCGGCGTGCAAATAGCCCGAACTCGTCGAACACCCCGATTCCCGACGTCAGCAGCTGACACCAACAGGCGCGAACAGCGGCGGGCCGGCGCTGCCCCGTGCCACAACCGCGCCAGATCGAGCGGGGACCGACGGGGAACTGCGGCTGCTGACGGAGGCCACAGCCAGCAGACGTCGAAGTCGGCATCCCGCAGGTCAGACCCCAGATCGCCCCACCTCGCTCCTAAAGCGGTGATGCCCAGGGACTCACCAGGTCAGAGCGCTTCCTTCGACGGAGTGATCGGCTCCCCCGACTTACGTACCACGGGCAGCACACTCCACGGGAAGTTGATCCAGTCGTCGGTGCGCTTCCACACGTACTCGCACTTCACGAGCGAGTGGGACTTCTCATAGATCACGGCGCTGCGGACCTCGGCCACGGTCTCGACGCAGAAGTCGTGCACCAGCTTGAGCGTCTTGCCGGTGTCGGCGACGTCGTCGGTGATCAGGACCTTCTTGTCGGAGAAGTCGATCGCGTTGGGGACCGGCGCGAGCATGACGGGCATGTCCAGGGTGGTGCCCACACCGGTGTAGAACTCCACGTTCACCAGGTGGATGTTCTTGCAGTCGAGGGCGTAGGCGAGCCCTCCGGCGACGAAGACGCCGCCGCGGGCGATCGAGAGCACTATGTCCGGCTCGAACCCGTCGTCGGCGATGGTCTGGGCGAGTTCGCGGACGGCGCTGCCGAACTGCTCGTAGGTGAGGTTCTCCCGTACGGGGCTGATCTCGCTCACGCCCTCGCCGCTCACACCTGGGTCCGATGGAAGTTGAGGTAGGACCGGGACGCCGTCGGCCCGCGCTGGCCCTGGTAGCGGGACCCGTACCGGTCGCTGCCGTACGGGAACTCGGCGGGCGAGCTGAGCCGGAACATGCACAGCTGCCCGATCTTCATACCCGGCCACAGCTTGATCGGCAGCGTCGCGAGGTTGGACAGCTCGAGGGTCACGTGCCCGGAGAACCCGGGGTCGATGAACCCGGCGGTGGAGTGCGTGACCAGGCCCAGCCGGCCGAGCGAGCTCTTGCCCTCCAGGCGCGAGGCGAGGTCGTCGGGCAGGGAGATGACCTCGTACGTCGAGGCGAGCACGAACTCCCCGGGATGCAGGATGAACGGCTCGTCGCCCTCGGGCTCGACGAGCCGGGTCAGATCAGCCTGCTCGATCGACGGGTCGATGTGGGGGTAGCGGTGATTCTCGAACACCCGGAAGTAGCGGTCGAGCCGCACGTCGATGCTCGACGGCTGCACCATGGATTCGTCGTAGGGATCGATCCGCACCCGCCCGGCGTCGATCTCGGCCCGGATGTCCTTGTCTGAGAGAAGCACGCCCTGAGGATACGCAAGGCGCGCGGAGCCACCACAATCGTGATGACGCCGCGCGCCCGTCCTGCTCGTTACCGCTTCTCCAGTGCGACCGGCACCACACTGCGGAGCCGGGCGCAGCGTGGGCACCGGACCAGCCGGCCGGGGCCGAGCCGCTCGGCCTGCTGCATCGGGAACGAAGCGGTGCTGAACACGTGCCCCTCGGCACAACGGACGACGGTGTGCTCCATCAAGTCCTCAGAGTCCCTTCCCCAAGAGCGCGTCTGACTGACGACGAAAGCCACATTACGGGATGAAAGGGACGGCCCTCCAGGCGGCACTCCGGTCCTGCGCGGGCCCTCTCCCACGCCTCCACCGTACGCCCCAACTCCCGCCGCCCGCAGCCGCATCCACCCCCCGAAAACGCGACCGGGCCCCGCGGCTTCAGCGCCGGGGGCCAGGCATGGGGTACAGTGACCGAGCATTGGACACCGGTTCAACCGGCGTCTTACGCGGGTGTAGTTTAATGGTAGAACATCAGCTTCCCAAGCTGAGAGCGCGAGTTCGATTCTCGTCACCCGCTCCATGATGAAACCCCAGACCAGTGGTCTGGGGTTTGTTTGTTGTCCAGTCCAATTTGAGGGTGGTGTGCCCTCCGCGCCCTGAGTCGAGGCGAAGCGCCCAATCGGAGGGGTTGCTGGCGGGTCTTCGACCTTCACGGCGACCAACCGTCGCCCTTGGATCAGACGGTGGTCACCACTTGCGCGTACGTCAGACGTGGGGAGCGTGTGCACCGCGCGTTCTCGTCCGGCCTGCCGATGTTGACGACGACGAGGACCGAGTGCTCGCCGTCGCTGAAGAACTCCTTGTCGATGCCTTCGGGGTCGAAGCCGGTCATCGCCTCTGCGGCCAGGCCGGCGGCGCGGACGCCGATGATGAAGTAGCCGACCTGGAGGAGCGCGTTGAGATTCGCGGACCGCTCGTGCACGGCACGCTCAGCGAAGAGATCCCTGGCCTGGCCGAGGTGCGGGAACCGGCTGGGCAGTTCCTCGTGGACCTCATGATCCGCGGCGAGGACGGCGACGAGCGGGGCTGCCGCGGTCTTGTTGCGGTTGCCCTCGGACAGGTGCTTGGCCAGGCGCTCGCGCGCCTGGGCGGATCGGACCAGCACGATACGCAGAGGCTGCTGGTTCATCGAGGTGGGGGCGTACTTGATGAGGTCGTAGACGGCCTCGATCTGATCGTCCGTTACTGGCTCGTCGGCGAAGGAGTTGACGGTCCCCGCCTGCCGGAACAGAAGGTCCTGGGCTGCGGGGTCGAGCGCGAGGGGGGTGGTGAACCTCTGGTGGGTGAGTGTCTGTGTCTGCTGGGTGTCATGGCGAACTGCAAAGCAGAGGAACTGGGCGCTGACACCCAGTAGGTACACGGCAGTCGTGGTCGTGCCGACCAGCCCCCACAGGAGGGGCCCTGAGCAGCACCGTGTCAGCAGCAGGCCGACCAGCGCGGCGCAAGCCGCCATGGGCAGATGGAAGGCCGCCCAGATCCGCCTGCCGGCGTGGGCGGAGTCCGGCGTCATGGGGGCAGTTCCGTGGGCGGCAGCGGCCAACGCGACGAAGGCGAGCGTCGCGCCGACAAGGAGCGCCAGGACTTCAGCTGCCCCTGGGGCGCCCTGTTCGGACGACGTCACCGCGGTGGCGGTCCACAGTGCCAGTGTGTATCCGTGCGGGGCCGCGCTCGCGGTCACAGCAGCCCGGAGTTGGCCACGGTATCCGCGCTCGCTGCCGGCAGGAGCGCCGAGCCCGACCGCTCCGGGCTGCGCTTGACCATCGGTCGGCGACATGGGCGACGGCCTTGCCACGCCAGTGCTCCTTTCGAGCGCGCCTCGTACGCGGCGCGGGTGTGCGCGAGCGGCACGACTCGGTCGCTGAAGCGTCCGATTGTGATCAACTCACTGATGGAGTCGAGTGCGTCGTGGTCCGGCGGGGCGAATGACGGTGCCGTGCCGGAGGCCACGCCGTTGCATCCAGCATCACGGGCGGTGCCGGAGCCGGGCGTCACCCATTCAAGGGATCATTGCCGCCGTGCCTCGCGGTGGGTGCACCGCTCAGTCGGCCGCGTCGGCGCTGGTGCCCCGCTCGATTGCCAGCCGGGTCAGCTCGACCCGCGAGTTGATGCCGAGCTTGGTGAAGATGTGCTTCATGTGGGTGTTGACGGTGTGCACGGACACGTAGAGCCGGTCGGCGATGGCCCGGTTGGTGAGGCCCTGAACGACGAGCGGGATCAGTTTCTGCTCGGATTCGGTCAGGTTTCCCAACCCCTGGGGGCCGGCCGTGTGGTTCCGCACGGGGGCGGTGCGCACGCCAAGCCGGCGCAGGCGCCGCCTGATCCGTTCTTGATCGCGCCTGGCTCCTGAGGCCGACGCCAGCTGACCCGCTTCTTCGAAGTACGGGATCGCCGGCGTCGTGCCGGCCGATGCCGCCATGAGCTCGCCAAGGTCCTCACACGCCGCCGCCAGGGCCAACGGCCTGCCGGTGTTCCGGTAGCCGGTGATGGCGGACGCCAGCGCACGCGGGTCGCGGTCGAGCAGGCCGTCCACGTGGGCGCGGACCGCCCCGATGAGCTGCCGGCTCTCGTCCTGTGCGGTCAGGCTGCGCAGTGCGCCGGACACGGCCTGTGCGACCGAAAGGTCCTCGTCCCCAAGCGCGATGCGCACGATCCCGGGCCAGTGGGACAGAGGTACCGCAAGCAGCCGCGTCGGCTCACGGCTTGCGAAGCTTCCCGTGAGTGCCGCCGCCGCCTCGCCGTCTTCACCCTCCGCGTCCGCCAGACCGGCGCGCGCCAGAGACACCCACGGACCGTACCGCTGCGTTTTCGTGCCGGAACCGGTTTCCGCGGCACGGAGGTGGTCCCTGGCCCTGGCGAGGTCACCGCGTCTGATCTCCACCCATGCCAGCACGGAGCGGGCCTGCGGATTCGCCAGAGTGATCTCGAGCTCGTCCGCCACCATCAGACTGGCCTCGGCCTCCACGGCCGCGTCGTCCAGCGCTCCCTGTTCGAGTAGTGCGCACGCACGGGCGGCATGCCAGTGGGGAAGTGACCAGCCGAGGCCCAGCGCCTCCGCTTCGCGCTGTCCCTCCCGCAGAATCCGCTCGGTGTCCGCGAGCCGGTCGGTGCTGGTCAGCACGGTGGCCAGCCACAGCGCCGGAATCCGCGGGGGCCGCAGGTAGAGCGCGGCGGACTGGGCGCCGGCGCGTCGGGTGGCCTCCTCGGCAAGCTCGAGGGCGCGGGCCAGGTGCCCGCGGTAGAAGAATGTCTGCGACTGGAACACCATGGCGCTGACGACGACAGCCGGATCGTGGCTCTGGTAGGCGGCCTCGACCAGGCCGGTGTCGGTCTGCTCGGCAGCGGTGATGTCCCCGAGGTACACGTGGCCCGTCGCCTTGGTCTTCAGCAGCCGGACGCGCACGTGGGGCGGCAGCGCGGGAAGGTCCAGGGCCTGCTGGAGGTGTGTCATCGCGGCGGCGTCGTCTCCCGCGGCCTGGTGGATCTCGGCGGCCACCAGGCGCAGGTATGCCTCCTGCAGTGGCTCAAGACCTTCCGGCAGAGTGGCGTCGACCAGGTCGAGCGCCTCGTGAACCCGGCGGGTCCGGCCGAGGTACTTGGCGGCGTCGGTCAGCAGGGAGATGCGACGCCGGTCCTGTGGGGGCAGCAGTCCGGCGACCCGCTGAGCCAAGTCAGCAGCCGCGTCGGGGGCCGACGAGGACAGTTCCCGTACGGCGGTGGACAGCGTGGTCACGGCATCGTCGTCGACCGGGCCGCCCGACATGACGACGTGCCACGCCACCTCGGCCGATCGTGCACCGATGACACGCAGACTGTCGGCTGCCTCCCGGTGCAGAGCGGTCCGTACGGCCAGAGGCAGGTTCTCGTGGACGGCCTGCCGTATGAGGTCGTGACGGAAGGCGAGTCGCGGGCCGTCGGCCGAGAGCAGACCGGCGCTCAGGGCGGCCTCGACGCCGGCCAGCAGGCTGCCGACATGCCTGCCGAGCATTCGGGCGGCCGTGCCGAGGTCGAATTCGCGACCGAGGACCGACCCGATCTGGAGCAGGCGCACGGCGTCTTCCGGGAGCCGGTCCAGACGTCCGGCGATACTCCGCCGGAAAGTGATGGGGATGCCGTCGTGCAGGAGGCTCGCCTCGCCCGCCTCCATTTTGACGGCATCCGTGTCGGCGAAAGCGCGCACCAGTTCAATCGCCAGGAAGGGATTACCCCCGACGCCTCGCAGGAGCCTGGCCAGACCGGGTGACGGGCTCGCCCCGAGGACATCGGCCGCGATGTACTGCAGCTCCTGCTGTGGCAGGGGGCCGAGGGTCAGCCATCGGGCTCCGAGGCGTTCGAGGTCCTCCCGCACCCTGGCCACGGTCGGTCGCTCGGTGTCCGACCGGACCGCCAGCACCCACAGGATCCGCGAGGCGGCCAGTCGTCCAGGCAGGGTGCGGAGCACGAAGAGCGTGGCCGGATCCGCCCACTGCGCGTCGTCCACAAGCACGGCCACCGGGGCGCGCTGAGCCCGGTCCTCCAGAGCGTCCGTGATGCTGTCCAGCAGCCAGAGCCGCTGGTCGTCGGTGGCTGCGGCGGCTCGGTTGGAACCGTCGGAGGACTGCAACGCGGACAGCAGTGCGGCTCCTGCCGCGTACTGGTCGAGCACATCGGCCCGTATCGACACCACATCGAACCCGAGCCGCCGCGCCATCCCGTCCAGCTCCGCGAGCAACCGGCTCTTGCCGACTCCAGGCGCGCCTTCCACGACGACACAGGCGCTCCGTCCGCCACGAATCGCGTCCAGGGCCTCACGGACAACCACGATCTCGCGGTCCCGTCCCCGCAGGCGCAGCCCGGTCATGGCCTGGTTCCCACGCCCACCAGCCTGGTCGTCGGCGGGGTCTGTGCTGCTCATGGGGGAAGCATGGCGCACGGCCGCATCCGCCCTCAACGTCGCTCCCCCGGAGATCGCCGCTTTCACCCGGGTGATTGCCGGTTGTGCGCCGTCGCCTCACCCTGCCGCGACGCATGCTCCGTGCCGTCCGGATTGCCCCTGGAGAGGAGCACAACGTGCGTACAGGCAAGGAATACCTGGCAGCACTGAACGACGGCCGCACGGTGTGGGTGGGCGACGAACTCGTCGACAACGTGGCCACGCACCCCAAGACCCGGGCGTACGCCCGGAGCCTCGCGGACTTCTACGACCTGCACCACCGCCCGGACCTCCAGGACGTCATGACGTTCGTGGACGAGGACGGCGTCCGGCGGTCCATGACGTGGTTCCAGCACCGCTCCAAGGAGGACCTGAAGCGCAAGCGGCGCTACATGGAGACGGTCCTGCGGGAAACGGGTGGCGGGGCGACCCCGCGCACCCCCGATGTCAACAACTACGTCCTGCTGACCTACGTCGACGACCCGGAGCCCTGGAGCAGCCAGGCCGTCGGCACCGACGGGAGGGACCTGACCAAGGGGATCCTCGACTTCTGGAACCTGGTGCGCGAGGGCGACCTCAACACGACGCCCGCGTTCGTCGACCCGCAGACGGACCGCTCACGCGATTCCGCCCAGGCCGAGTCCCCCGCCCTGCAGGTGGTCGGCACCTCGGACGAGGGCATCACCGTGCGGGGCGTGAAGGCGATCGGCACCGGTGCGGCCTTCGGTGACTGGATCCACATCGGCGTCTTCTACCGCCCCGGCATTCTGCCGGAGCAGATCATCTTCGGGGCGGTGAAGCCCAACACCCCCGGCGTCACCATCATCTGCCGCGAGAGCAACGTCCGGGACGCGGAGGAGGTTGAGCACCCGCTCGCCTCCCAGGGTGACGAGTTGGACAGCGTCATCGTGTTCGAGGACGTGTTCATCCCCTGGAACCAGGTGTTCCACATCGGTAACCCCCAGCACGCGTCGCTGTACCCGCAACGCGTCTTCGACTGGCTGCACTACCAGGCCCTGGTCCGGCAGATGGTGCGCGCCGAGCTGATGCTCGGTCTGGCCCTGCTGGTCACCGAGCACATCGGCACCTACCAGCTGCCGCCGGTCCAGACCCGGATCTCCCGGTTCGCCGGCTTCCACCAGACGCTCAAGGCACATGTGATCGCTTCCGAAGAGGAAGGGTTCCACACTCCCGGCGGCCTCTATAAGCCGAACGTCCTGATGTTCGATTTCGGGCGGGCGTACTACCTCGAGAACGTCGCCGAGATGGCCCACGAGATCGTCGACCTGGCCGGTCGTGCCTCGCTCATCTTCCCGACCGAGGGGCAGTGGCAGCGGCCCGAACTGCGGCCGTGGCTGGAGGCGCTGCAGACCGGACCGGTCGGCAGGCCGTATGACCGGCTGAAGATCAGCCGCGTGATCCGCGACCTGTTCCTGTCCGACTGGGGCGACCGCATCAGCACCTTCGAGAACTTCAACGGGACGCCCCTGCTGGCCATCCGCACCCTCACCATGAAGCGCGCCGAGATGTCCCCGAGCGGCATCATGGCGGACCTCGCGCGCAAGGTCTGCGGCATCGAGAAGGTGGAGGAGGAGAAGGAGACCGCGTACACGGCTCAGGCGGACTACGCCCGACGCCAGGACGCCAAGTAAGCAGAATTCGAGGGCCCGGGTCAGAGCACACCGCGCTCCCGGGCCCTTGCGACCGCTGCGCTCCTGTCGTGCGCGTCGAGTTTGCGGAAGATGGCCCGTACCTGTGTCTTGACCGTGTTGTGGGACACATAGAGCTCGGAGGCGATCTCCCGCAGCGTCAGCGGTCCGCACAGGGCGCGGAGCACTCGGCGCTCCCCCAGCGACAGGTCCTGGGGACCGGGGTCGGCAGGCGTCACGACCGTGTCCTCGCCGACTCGGCCGAGCAGATCCGTCAGTGCCCCTGGCGACTCGCACCGGGCCGCCGCCCGCTCGGCCGCCTCGCGGGCCTCCCGGGCCGCGTCCGTGTTGTGTCGCGCATTCTCCAGCCGCGCCCGCATGACGTGGCACAGGGCGCGTACTTGGGGTTCGCTTCCGGCCCGGGGCGAGCCCGCCAGCACCGCTTCCGCGTCGGCCAGAACCCGTTCGGCCCCATCGATGTCTCCCTCTTCGAGGAGTAGGCCGGCCCGGCCGATGTAGGCGGACATGGCGACGAAGTGCCCGCCCAGACCGGCCGTCGCGGCCGCCTGGAGGGCCTCGTCACTCAGAACGCGCGCCTGCTCGTGCCGTCCGGCCAGCAGCGCGCACACCGTCCGCAAACCCAGCGCGCGGACGAGCACCAAACCGTGCCCGGCGGCGTGTGCGTCACGGGTCGCCTCGTCGAGCAGCTCCTCTGCCTCCCCGTAACGGCGGGTCCACAGCAGAGCGGTACCCCGGGCCGTACAGGCCAGGGCACGCCAGGAAGTCAACGGCATGGTGCCGGCAACGGCGGATTCGCCGAGACGGTCGGCGGTCAGCACCTCGCCCTTCAGACAGCAGGCCACGGCCCGAGCGACGGCTGCCGCATCGGACACCGTGCTGCCTTCGCCGACCGTCTCCGGTCCCGTGTGCCTGAGCTGGGCCACATCCAGCCAGCGCCGGGCCGTTTCCGGGGCTCCCCCCGACAGGGCCGCCATCGCCGCCACAACGCACAATCTCCCGTCGGCGGCGACCATGCGGGGCGGCAAGAGGTCCAGCCAATGCGAGACCTCCGCACCACGGCCTGCCGAGACCGCCTCCTCCCAGCCGTCGAGGACCGACGCGACGGCCGCGGGCCCATCGCCGCCCCGCACCCAGTGCCGTACGGCCGCGGTCGTCTCCCTCCGCCGGGCGTACCACTGAGCCGCCGACCGGTGCAGGGACACGACAGTGTCCGGCCCTTGGGACATCAGAGCGTCGGACAGCAGCGAAGACAGTGCTCGGTGATGCCGGTACGCCGACGGATCGGCGGCGGGCACGAGCAGTTGCACGGTCCGCGCGAGTTCACACAGCACCACGCCTGCCTGCTCCCCGGCGAGGGCTTGGCACGGTCCGGCACTCAGCTCGTCGAGGACACTGGTCCGCAGCAGGAACTCGCGCTGCTCGGTGGTGAGCCGGTAGAGGACCTCGCCGGCCAGGTACTCGGAGACCGCTTGCCTGCCGAGGGCCAACTCCCTGTCCATATCGGACTCGTTCACGGAGCGGGCGAGAGCGCGCCCCATGATGCACAGCCCCGCCGCCCATCCCTCGGTGGCCTCATACAGCGCGCTCGACGTCTCCGCGCTCGGAGCGGATCCGAGCAGACCGGTGAGCACGGCCTGTGCTTCCTCAGGGGTGAAGGCCAGGTCGTTCTGGTCGAGTTCGGCAACCAGACCTCGGGCGCGCAGAGCCGGCAGCGGACTTCCGAGGAGGTGCCGGGTCGACATGATGATGCGGAATCCGTCGGGAAGCCTTGCCAGGAAGTCCCCCAGGCTGCGGACCGCGTCGACGTCCGTGATGGATTCCAATCCGTCGAGGATCAGCGTGAGCGGCCTCTGGGCGCCCAGTCCGCTCACCAGACTCGGCAGGATCTCCTCGAGCCACGCGTCGACCGTCCACCCGTCGTCGTCGAGGCGGGCGGGCAGATCCGGCAGTACCTGGTGCAGCGCCCGCAGGATGCAGGACCAGAGCCGGCCCGGGGCGTTGTCGTAGGCGTCCAGGCTGAGCCAGGCGCACTCTCCGCGAGCCACCAGGCGGCGCGACCACTCGGTCAGGAGCACCGTCTTGCCGGCGCCGGCCGACGCGGAGAGCACCACGACGGGCTCGGTCGCCGCGTCAAGCCGACGCAGCAGACGGGGGCGGCTCAGAAGATGCGGGGGCTGGGTCGCAGGATGCAGCTTGAATGCCGCAACGGAGCTGGTCATCACACTTTCCGTGGGATCGTCGAAACGAGCGGAGCCCCCGACGTCCACAGCTCGCCTCGCAGGAGCCGGACATCGGGGGCGGTGGCCGGCCGTCACGGGCCAGGCGGCCTGGTTCGGACCGCTGCCGCCAGGCCTAGTGCGCAGCCCTGAGCGTGCCGAAGCCGCCCGCGAAGTGGACCAGCGGTCGGCAGTTTGCCTTGTGTGCCCACTGGCGGACGTCACCCACGAAGATGGTGTGATCGCCACCGGGGAGCGCCTCGGCGACGTCGCACACGACAGCCGCGATGGCGTCCTTCAACACCGGCACGCCGTGGTCGTCGAAGGTCTCGACGCCCGCGAACTTGTCCGCTTTGGAAACGGCGAAGTTCCGCGCCAGGTGCTCGCTGTCCTCGCCCAGGACATTGACGGCGAAGCGGCCGTGCTCCGCGATCGCGGTCCGCGTGTACAGGTGGTTGCCGATGCAGACGAGCAGCTGGAGCGGGTCCAGGGAGAGGGCGGACACGGCACTCGCCGTCATGCCGATGGGCGTGCTTCCGGAGCACGTGGTGATCACGCTGACACCCGTGGCGAGCCGGCTCATCGTGGCTCGGAAATCGACGGTCATGTCAAGGGTTTCAGTCATCGCAGGACCTCCGTGAAAGTCGGGAAGGGCGTCAACCTTTGTTGCGCAGGGCGCTGGATGAACTCACCGTCCTGCTGGGTGCGTTGGCGGGCTTGATCGTTCGAGCGGGGTGGGAAGGCAGGCGGCTGCCCCGTGACGTACGCGAGGTCGGCGCGCGGTGGCCGGATCGTGCTTCGCCGAGTTCCGGGTCAAGTCGCGCGCCGGCCCTCGTTCATGGCGTGCAGACAGCCGACCGCATACGCGGCGGGGTGACGCTTCAGTCCGCGGGGAGGAGTTCGAGGACGAAGGTGTGGCGCAGCACCGTGTACGGCTGGCCGGTCTGCCCGCGCCTGGGCCCGGAGTCGGCCGCGTACGTGTCATAGGACGCGACCAGCGAGTCCTTGACCCCGAACACCGGATCCGCATCCAGATACGGGTCGTCCGAAGGGAACAGCATGGTGGTCACGCGCTGGAATCCCGGAGCCTCGATCAGCAGGTGCACATGGGCGGGACGCATGAGCGACCGGCCGGTCGCGCCCATGATCTCGCCGACCGGGCCGTCACCGGGTATCGGGTAGCTGGACGGGCGGATGGAACGGAAACTGAAGTGTCCCGTCTCCTCGGTCCGGAACAGCGCACGCATGGCCGGGTCGACCCGGCCGGGCACATCCACGTCGTAGTGGCCCTCCGCGTCGCTGTGCCACACGTCCACCGCCGCGCCGGCCACTGGCGCTCCCTCACGGTCGACGACTCGTCCCTCGAAGAACAGCGGGGTACCGGGCAATCCTCCAGAGATGTCGGCGGCGTCGGGAGGCTGCGGCCTGTCGTCCCTGAAGAAGGGGCCGAGGACGCTGTTCTGCGTGGCTTCGGCAGGGCGTCGATGGCTCAGGGCATCGACGAGCATGGTGACACCGAGCACGTCGGACAGCAGGATGAACTCCTGGCGCGTCGGGGTGCACATCTGCCCGGTGCGAGTCAGGAAGTCCACTCCCCGGGCCCACTCCTCCTCCGTCAGTTCCACGTCACGGACGAAGGCGTGGACGTGCCGCACCAGCGATTCCATGATCTCCGCGAGGCGGGAGTCCTTGGTGTCCCGCATGGTCGAGATCACGGCCTCGGTGATGGTGTCGCTGGTCAGATCACGCATGGCGTGCTCCCGTTGTGGTCGACGCTTCGATGACGGAGTCGGATCGAGGATCTTCGTTGCCCGGTGAGGCCGACGGCGCTTCCCCGGCCCAGGCGCGGGTCAGCAGGGCGCGGACAGCGATCCGGTCCACTGGTCGCGGATTCCAGTAGCCGTCCCTCATGACGAGTTCGGCCGCCTGCTCGATCCCCGATTCCGGCATGCCGAGGTCCCGCAGCGCCCGGGGGGCGCCGAGCCTCCCGGCGAAGTCGAAGAGACCGCTCGCGGCCTCGTCCCCCCGCAGCGCCTGCGCGATGCGCGCCATGGCCTCCGGGGCCGCCGGCGCGTTGTGGGCGACCACGTGCGGCAGGACAACGGCATGGGTTTCTGCGTGTGGAAGCCCGAACGTGCCGCCCAGCACATGGCACACCTTGTGATGCAGGGCCATGCCCACCGTGCCGAGGCACGTGCCCGCCAGCCACGCCCCGTACAACGCATCCGCCCGCGCCGCTACGTCGTCCGGACGCCGCGCGACGACCGGAAGGGATCGGATGAGGGAGTCGAGTGCTTCACCGGCCATCAGGAAGGCGACCGGGTCCCGGTCCTGTGCATAGAGGGCCTCGACGGCATGCGCCATGGCGTTGATACCGCTGACCACCGATGTCGCCATGGGAAGTGTGAGCGTCAGGTCGACGTCGTACACCACCGTGTCGAGCATCACTTCCGGCAGCCGTCGGGTCGTCTTCCTGCGGCCTTCGGTCTCTCCGAGGATCGGCGTCATCTCCGAGCCCGCGTAGGTGGTGGGCAGCGCCAGCTGCCGAAGACCGGTCCGTACGGCGATGGCCTTGCCCAGGCCGATGGTCGATCCACCACCGAGGGCGAGCACGGAGTCAGCTCCCACGGTTCTGGCATACGCGACCGCCTTCTCCGTGACGTCGACCGGGGTGTGCGCAGCCGCTTCGGTGAAAGTTCCCGCTGCTGCGGCACCCAGCAGGTCGCGCATCTGGGCCGCCTGCTCCACTTGACCAGGGGTGCACAGGATGAGCACCCGGCGGCATCCGAGAGCATCGGCTTCTTGCGGAATGCGGCTGCGCGTACCGCTGCCGAAGACCACCTTGGTGATCTGTCCCCGGTGCACGAATGTCTTCATGAGAATTTCCTCGGTCCTACCACTCCTGTATTCATGGAGGGAAGCGTCGGCACTCGGATGATGTGCGTCAATAAGATCTGTGAGTGATAACGCGGATCGGCGCGGGAATACCCTTTTCGCGCGACGTGCACCGACCCAGCGGCCTGTGGATCGGATGCGATATCCCTCATCTGCGCGATGCCGATGGATGCCCAGGCGTTGCAGCGTGGAAGCACGTGTCCGACGGGTGGGACGCGACGCGAGGAGGCGGGCGGGTCTGCGGCAAATCCGCTCCCGGAATTCCCACGACGTCCGCAACGATATGGGAGAGCCCGGCCGAATTCCTGATGTCGCGTTACGAAAACAGCGTCCGATGGGTCCACATCGGCGAGAGAGATCCGAAACAGCCTCCAAAGCCGTGGCGACTGCCGGAGGGTGCGTCGTCGGCGGTGGGCGGGTTCGGGTCGAGCGGTGTGCCGAATGTGCTGATCCAGGCCCTGTCCGAGCGCGGGGTGTCGGGGCTCGGCGTGGTCTCGAACAACTGCGGGGCGATGGAGTCGGGCCTGGCCGTGCTGCTCGGGGCCGGGCGGATCGCCCGGGTGACGGGGTCGTACATCGGCGCGAGGAGTTCGCCCGGCAGTATCCGGTCGGTGAGCCGGAGGTCGAGATGATCCCTCAGAGCACGCTCGCCGAAAGGCTGCGAGCCGGCGGCGCCGGGTCCCCGCCTTCTACACCCCGGCCGGGGTGGGTACGCAGGTCGCCGACGGCGGGCTGCCCTGGCGCTACGACGGCTCGGGCGGCGTGACGCTGGCCTCGCCGCCGAAGGAGGTCCGCGAGTTCGACGGCACCCAGTACGTGCTGGAGCCCGGCATCCGCACCGACTTCGCGCTGGTGCGGGCCGCGAAGGGCGACCAGCGTCCCGGCGGCGGCAGCTCTACACCGCCTCCAGGGCGGTGAACTGCTCGGCGAACACGTCGCCGGCCGGCGTGTGGAGAAGAAAGGCGTCCACGCCGCGCACGCCCTCCTCCTCCGCGCCGACGAGTTCACGGCATCCGTCCACGTGGCTGCGCACGCCCGGAAGACATGCCTTGCCGGCGGACGGGGCGGACACCTCCATGCCATCCCCCCGCCCCGCGCGTCCAGCCCACCGCATCCACTCCGACATCACGCCGCACCACCTTGTGCCGCTCGCCCCGGGCGATCAGGTGAAGGGCCATCAGCCTCAGGGATCGCGGGGTTCATCCAGACCGCCTTCTTTGTGGCACGCTCCGGTTGGCCATCCAGCAGCAAGGATCGCTCGAATAGGCGATGCCCCTGGCCGGCGCCTGCCCGAAGCTGGTCGCGATGCCGGCGGACCGCAGGGCGCGGCCGCGTCGACGCCGGTTTTTTCGAAGCCGTCGGTCCAGGCGGCGTCCCCGTCGAACGCGCCCGAGTCGCAGGCGCACCGACACCGCCGTGAATCGGCCGGGCGTCAGCGCCCGACTCGTTTGCGCACACCATCCACCATTGCCGAAATAGGGATGCGTCATGTCTCTCGCACTCCACCCCGCCGCCCAGGACCTTCTGTTCCGAGAGGCCCGGACAGCCAATACCTTCACCGATGAGCCGGTGACGGACGAACAGATGAGGGCCATCTACGACCTCGTCAAGTACGGCCCCACCTCGATGAACCAGCAGCCGCTGCGGATCGTCCTGGTCCGCTCCGACGATGCGCGGCAGCGGCTGGTGCCGCATCTCGCCGAGGGCAACCGGAAGAAGACCGCCACCGCCCCGCTGGTCGCGATCCTCGCCGCGGACAACGAGTTCCATGAGGAGTTGCCGACCCAGTTCCCGCACTTCCCGCAGGCCAAGGACCTGCTCTTCGCCGAACGTGTGGTACGGGAGAGGTCCGCTTCGCTCAATGCAGCGTTGCAGGTCGGCTACTTCATCGTCGGCGTCCGCGCCGCTGGTCTGGCGGCCGGCCCGATGACGGGATTCGACGCCGAGGGGATCGACAAGGAATTCTTCGGTGACGGCGAGCACTCCGTACTGGTCGTGGTCAACATCGGCACACCCGGAGATGCCGCCTGGTTCTCGCGCAGCCCGCGCCTGGCCTACGACGAGGTCGTCACCACTGTGTGACGCCGGGCGCGCATCTGTGGCATCCGGCTGCGGGCCCTGGAGGACGTGTTCGCCCATGCCGCGGCCGAGGACGTCACCTTGCGGATCGACGGGATGGCGGCAGCAGCAGGACATTGGTACGCCGGTTACGCCCTCGCCGGCGACCTGTCCCTCCCGCAGGTCCGCAAACGGCTCACCACGACCACTCCCGAACCGGTCACCGTCCTGCCGGGCAGCCCATGGAACCAAACCACGGCCGCCACCGAACGGATCTTCGACCACCTCACCCCCAGCGAGGAGGGCGTGGCCCAGGGCCGGCTGGCCGCGCTCGGCGGAGTGCTTGACCTGCTGCACGTCACAGCCCGGACAGCAGCACGGGCCGAGCTGGACAGGCCGCCACGGCGTTCGAACGGGCAACTCGCTCCCGCGTCGCCGCCGGCCACTCCACTACCCGCGCCCTGCGGCGCAGTGTCCGGATGGTCTGGAACGACCCCGTGCGGCGCGGCGACGGTGCCGGACTGGCCTGTGATCAGGCCCGCGCAACCGTGCCAGCACGCCGAATCAGCACAGGTCAGCGACCGTCCGGCCGCCCGAGCGCCGTCGCTTCCCAAGCTGAGAGCGCGCGTTCGATTCTCGTCACCCGCTCCACGACAGAGGCCCAGGTCATCGACCCGGACCTTTTCGCTGTCCGCTGCGATCACGCGTCGCATGCCGGGTGCGCGCCGGAACGCCGATCGTCCGGATCACCCTGTTCACGGCATCGGACTTCCGGCCCGCGCACCCGGCTTCGAGCCCCGGCAGACCGACCGAACCACCACGCTCACCACTCGTCGAGGCGGCCGGCTCCGCTCCCCGCGCGCGGACCGGCGCCGGCCGGGTCTGCGCTACTGGCGGTGACGGCGGGACGCCTGCCGCGGCGGCAGGGTCAATGTGATCTGCCGGACGAGCTGCTGGAAGCAGGACAGGGCCGCCAGAGCGGGCAGGGCGGCTCCGGCGATACCGGTGAGGGTCTTGTCGGCCTCAGCCACACACAGCGTGATCGCCACGGAGGAGAACACCAGAACGATGAACCATGAGTGCATGGCCCGGCGCCGGTGCAAGGCGGTTCGCAGGATGGAAAGAGAAGCCACCATCCAGGGGCCGTACACGAGAATGGGCCACTGCGGGATCACCCCGCTCCTCGAGCCGGACGAAATGCCCTGCAGAGGCGCGTAGGCCGCCATGCCGCCGAAAACGCTGACCATCGCCGCGATGACGGCAATGAATGCGAGGATGACCAGGCTGCCCGTTCGCAGCCACCTGACGCGGGGTCTTCTGACTCGAATCTTCCGATGCCCGGCAGAGGATTTCCGGATGGGTGGAAGCTGGGCGGTGATCTTCGCCAGATTCTCCATCGGGTCGTTGAAGTCGACGACGGGTACCGACTCGCTGCGCGGTGGCGGAACCACGGCCACCGGCTCCGCCGGAACGGCTGCCGGCTCCGACGGAACGGCCTCCTGCAAGAGGTACGCGAGTTCCTCGACCGGGTCCCAGCCCGAGTCGGGGGGCATCACCAAGGGCGCCCCTGGGTGTAAGGCATCGACGGGGGTGTCGTGCCAGCCGACACCCGACCCGTATGAGTACGCGTCGGAATACCATTCATGCTGCGCAAAGGGGGGGTCCGCATACTCTCGGTTCACAGAAATGCGCCCCCTTTACGCACGGTCCGCATGACAGTCGGACTTTTCCTGACTGTTCCACCGCTGATCCAGCTCCTCCTGAAGTGCCTCCAGCAGCACAAGGAACTCGCGGAGCAGTGACTCACTGACCTGTACTGTGACTCTCGCGTCACCCTCACGCCAGGCGTTACGCGGCACGAACGCCGAGTTCGCCACACCAGTCACGTAAGCGTATTTCTCCGCTTTCGCGTCACGGGTCACGAGCGGTTTACCCTCCCCCGTGTCGCAGCGAGGCATGCCATGAGGCCTTGCTTTCGTCATATCCCGCTAACGCTGCTCCCGCTGCTCCAGATGCGCGGCAAATGAGTGACCCCAGCGCGGAGGAAACGTTGAGGAGAACATTTCTTCATTAATGTCCACCCGCCTCGCTCCGCACGCCATGAGTCCAACGGGTTGTCATCTAAAAACTTCTTGCGCCGGGAACAGAAGTCGTTGTGACCGTGACCAACAACAGCACGTCGGCCTCCACCACAGGCCGCCGACGCCTCGGCGGTACGGCGCCACGAAGATACGGGGATCAAGCGTCGGCGACCGGGGATCGGGGATCGGGGCGCGAGGATCCCGGATCCCCGCGCTAGGCGGCGACGACCGCGACCCCCGTCCTGCCTCCGTCGACGTCGACCACGGTCCCGTGCACGAAGGCCGCCTCGTCGCTGGCCAGCCAGACCACGGCGTGCGCGATGGCGTCCGGCGTACCGACGCCACCGGCCGGGGTGCCCTTCATCATGATCTCGCCGGGATGCGGCTCGGCGCCCTCCGGGGCCGGGGGCAGGATCACACCCGGCGAGACGGCGTTCACCCGCACGCCCATCGGCCCGAACTCCGCGGCCCAGGCCCGCGTGAGCGTCTCCATGGCTCCCTTGGTGGAGCTGTAGAGCGCGCCGAGGGGAACGGCCAGGCGCGCGATCCACGAGCCGAGGTTGACGACCACCCCTCCGCCGGACTCCGCCATGGCCGGGGCGACGGCGGCGGTGAGGAAGAACGGCGCCTTCACATTGACGCCGTAGACCTTGTCGAACGTCTTCTCGTCGGTGTCGACGGTGCCGGGGGCCGGGTAGATGCCGGCGTTGTTCACCAGGATGTCGATCCGCCCGCCCAGGGTCGCGCGGGCCCGGTCGGCCAGGTCCTGGGAAGCCTCCGCGCTGCCGTCGAGGTCCGCCGCCAGGAAATCGGCCCGGCCGCCGGCCGCCCGGATCCCCTCGACCACCCGCGCACCCCGTTCCTGATGGCGCCCGGACACGACGACATGGGCGCCCTCGGCGGCGAACGCCTCGGCGATCGCCTGCCCGATATTGCTGGTCGAGCCCGTGACCAGCGCCGTCTTGTTCCGCAGTCGTTCAGCCATGACGCGCTCTCCCTTGTCTCGCGGTGTGCGGACCACTGTGCGTCGCAGAAAATGGACCGGCAAGTCCAGACTGGGAAGGGTCCCTCAGGGGCGGCTCCGGACCCGCGGAGCCTGGCCCTCCTGCCGTAAAATGGACCCGTCGGTCCATAGCCGTTCAGCCGAGGAAGGAGGGGAGGCCGATGTCGGACGCTCCGACCGCGAAGGGCCGCGCCACCCGGGCCCGCATCGTCGAGGGGGCTGCGGAGGTGCTGCGCGAGCAGGGTGTCGCCGTCACGACTCTCGACGACATCCGCAGCCGCACCGGCACGAGCAAGAGCCAGCTCTTCCACTACTTCCCCGACGGCAAGAGCGAACTGCTGCTGGCCGTGGCCCGGTTCGAGGCGGACCGCGTCCTGGAGGACCAGCAGCCGTACCTGGGATGCCTGGACTCGTGGCAGGCCTGGCGCCAGTGGCGGGACGTCGTGGTGGAACGCTACGAACGCCAGGGCGACTCCTGCCCCTTGGGCGCCCTGTTCCTTCAGGTCGGCCGGTCCAGCCCGGGAGCACGGGCGATCGTGACCGAGCTGATGCGCCAGTGGCAGCGGCAGCTCGCCCACGGCGTGCGCGCCCTCCAGGAGAACGGCCTCGTGTCCGCGGCCCTCGACGTGGACCGCACGGCCGCCGCGCTGCTGGCGGGCATCCAGGGAGGCGTGACCATCATGATGTCCACGGGCGACTCGACCCATCTGAAGGCGGCGCTCGACACCGGCATCGAGCACCTGCGCGCGAGCGGGGCCGAGGCGGGAGCCGAGGACGGGGCCGAGGGGAAAGCCCGGGTGGGACGGACCTGACGGTCCCCGTCGCCGACACCGTCGCCGCCGTCGTCGACATGGCCGACGGCGACGACGGCCGGGTCAGCGGGCCGCGGTGGGGGACCCGCTCACTTCACGTCGAGGTAGTCGCCGGTGGCCTTGGCCGCGGGCGTGGTGCTCGTACCCGCGAAGTAGTAGCGCCAGTAGCCGTCGGCGGAGGCGGTGACCGTGGTCTTCAGGTTTCCGGAGCCGTCGCTGTTCACGGTCTTGACCGTGCTGTACGTGCTGCTGCCGGCCTTGCGGAACTGCAGCTTGACGGGCTGTCCGGTGTACCCGTGGTACAGGTGGTCCTCCCAGTTCGCCCGGGACAGCTTGCCCGTGACGGTGATCGCCTTGCCCTTGGCGACCGGCTCCGGCGAGGCGTTGACCGTGAGCTTCGAGTAGCGCTGCACGTGGAACGTGCCGACGTCGGTCTTCTTCGCCGAGTCGCCGTCCTTGGCCTTCGCGTACGCGCCGATGTGCCAGGTGCCGGCCAGGGCGTTGTAGTGCAGGTCGTACTCGGGAACGATCGTGTACGTCGACGTGCAGGTGACCGTCGTTCCCGACGTGCACGTGGTGCCCGCGTCCGAGTCCTGGGTCCAGAAGGCGTCCGGGTCGCTCCAGGTGCCGTGGTAGAGGTACGTCTGCCCGGACGTGACACCGGCCGGATCGGAGGCCGTGAAGGTGACCTTGAAGGTCACCTTGTTCGTCGTGCCGACGGCGACGTCCTTGCCGCCGTTCACCACCACGTTCGACACCTTGGTGTCGCCCACCACGGTGTCCGCGTGAGCCGACGGAACCGCGACCGCGGCGGCTGCCAGCGCACCCGACAAAACGGCGCCGATGGCGAATTTACGCATGAGATCCCTTAGGAATGAGGCCTGTTGCCCCCGGCAGGCGCCCGATTGGTGAACGAACTGTAAGGGACACCGAAAAGCGTCCGTACACCGGTCCCGGGCGCCGCGCGGCGCTCCCGACCCGCGCCTGCCCGCAGCGCCCCGGGACTCCGGCCGTCCACGCCGAAATCGTGTCGTGTCCGTGTCCCCGTGCCCCTATCCTGCCGATTCCCGGCCCACGAGGGCCCGGGTGACAGGGGGACCGTGAGCAGAAGACGCTACGTGGCCAGGGGCGTGCCGGGCGGCTACCGGATCTGGGACAACCGGGGCCGCCGATGGTGGGGCGACCTGTACGAACTGTGCCCCGACGACCTGCTGACCGAACTCAACGGCGCGGCGGACGGCGAGCGGATCGCGGGGCTGCTGCGGCGGTACCGGGGCTTGAAGCGGTAGGACCGCCGGCCCCGGGGCACGACCGGTGGACGCCGGCCCTCGCGTGCGGATACTTGGGCCATGGAATTCGCCGTCCTCATGACCCTGCCCGGGCTGGTGATCGCACTGACCGTCGTGGCGTTCGCCGACCAGCTGCTGCTTCGGGCCGGGCGGGCCGGGCTGCTGCCGTGGCGCAACGGGGCACGGCAGGGGCAGATATCGGCGACCGGCTTCGAGCAGCTGCACGCGAGCCTGTCGCCCGGCAAGCAGGACGAGCTGAAGGAGCGGCAGTCCTCGTTGATGATGCGGGACGACGAGGAGGACGGCGCGCCGCCCCACCGCACGACGGTGGACCTGGACGGAGGGGTCGCAGTCGTACGGATGCCGCACGCGGGTCGGAGGTAGGGCCCGGACCGAAGGCGGTGGCGCCCGTCGCGGGCGCGGCCGCGCCCGGCCGGTGCCGCGGAGCGAACCGGCCGGAAGGCGGTGTCAGCGCAGGGCGTCGAAGGTGATCTCGAGGTGGCGCGGGCCGCGCAGGACGGCGTTCGGGCGGTAGGGCGGCGGATCCTCGACGAGACGCGGGTTGTCGAGCCGGCGGGCCAGTTCGGCCAGGGCGATCTGGGCCTCCAGACGGGCCAGCGGTGCGCCGAAGCAGCTGTGGATCCCGCTGCCGAAGCCCAGGTGCTGGATGTCCTCGCGGTCCGGGTCGAAGCGGTCGGGCTCGTGGAACCGCTCCGGGTCCCGGTTGCCCGCGGCGAGGACGAGCCAGATGCGTGAGCCCTTGGGGATGGTGACCCCGCGCAGCTCGATGTCCGCGATGCAGGTGCGCTGCGGCACGAGCTGCACCGGCGGTTCGTAGCGCAGGAGTTCCTCGACGATCTTCACGGACAGGCCCGGGTCGTCGCGCAGCCGCCGGAGGTACTCCGGGTGACGCAGCAGGGTGAGCATGCCGTTGGTGATCAGGTTGACGGTCGTCTCGTGCCCGGCGATGAGCAGCAGCACCGCGGTGCTGAGCACTTCCATCGTGGTCATCGCGCCGTCCGGACCGTGGCTGTTCACGAGGTCGGACAGCATGTCCTCGCGCGGTTCCCTCGCGCGCTGCTCCACCAGCCCGTTCAGGTACATGCCGAGCTGGAGCCGGGCCTCCTGCGCGGTCTTCATGGACTCGGCGCTCGTACGGGTGTCGGGGTCCAGGCCCGCCACGATCGGGTCCACCCAGGCGCGGAAGCGGGGTTCGTCCTCGCGCGGCACGCCGAGGAGCCGGCAGATCACGGTCACCGGGAAGGGGTACGCGAACTGGTCGACCACGTCGATCTTCCGCGCGTCCCCGAATCCGTCGATCAGGTCGGTGACGATCTGGGCGAGTTCACCCCGCATGGAGTCGATGCGGGTGGGCCGGTGCGGGGGGCCGAAGGAGCTGTTGGCGATCCGCCGCAGCCGGTCGTGCTCGGGCGGGTCGAGCCGGATGAAGCTCGGCGGCAGCCCCGTCGCCTCCGGCCCGGACAGCTCGTCCTCGCTCGCGACGGCGAGGTTGGTGAAGTCGGAGCTGATCCGCGGGTCGTGGAGCAGGCTCTCGATGTCCCAGTACGAGCTGATGACGTACGGACCGCCCTCCTCCTCGTGCAGCACCGGGGTCTTGCGGAGCTCCTCGTACAGCGGATACGGGTCGGCGCGGTTCGCGAAGTCGGTGATCTGGCGCAGGAGCGGGGCTTGCGACATGAGTGGTCCTCGGGGGCGTGCGGGTCCGTGGGGACGTGGAGCGGGGGCGGGACTCCGGTCAGTGGCGGGCCGGGGTGAAGACCAGCTGCCGGTCGGCCGGCGAGTAACCGCTGAGGGTCACGGTCGGGCCGTGCGTCGGCAGGGACGGATCGGGGAACGCGGCGTCGACCGGCTGCCGGCCCTCGGGACGGCGGTCGACGGTCGCGAACTCCACGGGGAACGGCGCGCCCCGCTCGATCTGCCGCTCGTAGAACTCCAGCCACCGCGTGTTGCCGAAGCTCACGGCGGCGATGATGCGTCCCTGATAGCCGTAGACCCCGACGAACCTGCGCTCGGCCAGCGAGCCCTGCGTGATCATGATCTGCTCGCCCATCGGGGGGACACCGACCGACTTGATGTTCACCCCGAACTGCGAGGACCAGAAGGCGGGCACCCACAGGTGCGGACGCCGGTCGGCGCTGGAACTGATCATGTTGTGCGCGGCGACCTCGGCCTGGGCCACCGCGTTGCCCCAGTGCTCCAGCGAGAGGAACTGGTAGCCGAACAGCGCGTGCGGGGACCGGGCGACGTCGCCGGCGACGAAGATGTCGTCGGTGACGATGCCCCGGAAGTCGAAGGCGCGGCAGCCCGCGTCGCACGCGATGCCCCGGGGTCCCGCACCGAGCCCCGACCCGGTCAGCCACTCGGTGTTGCGCATCGAGCCGAGCGAGACGACCACGAGGTCCGTCTCGACGACGCTCTCGTCGGAGAGGTGGGCGGCCTTCACCCGGCCCACCGAGTCGCTCTCGAGTCCGGTGACCATGACGCCGGTGCGCAGGTCGACGCCGTTCTCGTGGTACAGCTCCGCGGACACCGAGCCGATCACCCCTCCGAGGGCGCCGACCAGGGGCGCGCCCGCGCGTTCGGCGACGGTGACCGCGAGGCCCATCTCCCGGCAGGCCGAGGCGACCTCCGACCCGGCGAACCCGGCGCCGATGATGAGGACACGGCGCGGGCCGGCCCTGAGCCGCCGGTACAGGGCGGCGGCGTCGTCCCGGGTGCGGAGCAGGAAGACACCGTCCAGGTCCGCCTCCGACTCCTTCGGCCAGGGCCGGGCGCGGACGCCGGTCGCGATCAGCAGCCGGTCGTACTCGACCTCGTCCCCGTCCGCGAGCCGTACCCGCTTGGCCGTCATGTCGAGACCGGTCGCGGCGACACCGAGGCGCCACTTCGCGTCGATCTCCCGGCGCCGCGGCAGGTCGGTGTGCAGGGCGGACGCCTTGCCGAGCAGGACGGCCTTCGACAACGGCGGCCGGTCGTACGGGTCGTAGGGCTCGTCGCCGATCATGGTGAGGGAACCGGTGAAGCCCTCGGCGCGCAGGGTCTCCGCGGCCCGCAGGCCCGCGAGCGAGGCGCCCACGATCACGATCCGGCCCTCGCGCCGGAACCAGTCCAGATAGTCAGTGGGCATCGGACGACTCCCGGGCGGCCTCCTCGGACCCGACGGGGGCGGCGCCCGCGCCGTGCAGCCCGTCGGCCGTGATCGCCTGGACGGGGCAGGCGGCGACGGCGCGCGCCAGCTTCTCGCGCTGTTCCTCCTCGGCCCGCGGGTTGTAGACCAGCGCCTCCTCGCCGTGCATGGCGAAGACGTCCGGCGCGAGGAACGCGCACTGCGCGTATCCCTGACATTTGTTGAGATCGACGACAAGCCTCATCGACGCTTCGACCTTTCCACGGCAGGGTCCGTTGCGCACCGCCTGTTCGGCGTTCGCCCGAGGACGGAGTCCCGGTCATCTCCCGCACGTCAGCTTGGGTGCCGGGCGGGTCCCGCGCCCGGCGGGAGTGCCGATCGGGTGAGGGCACCGGGCCGCGGGCGTCAGTGCGCGGCGGGGATCCGTGCGCCGCGGCCCGCCACCACGAAGATGTGGGCGCCGATGATCAACGACCAGGCGGGGAAGACCAGTTCGGCCCACGGGACGTTCGAGGAGACGAACAGCAGCGTCAGGGTGGTGAGGAAGCCGAGCACGGTGAGCCAGCGGGGCAGGACGCCGAGGCGGTGCCCGATCACCGACAGGGAGCAGGTGAAGACCGCCGCCATCCGCATCGCGTACCCGGTCATCAGGCTGTAGGCGAAGTGACGGCCGAAGTCCCAGGTGGGCAGCGAGGGGGTGGCGCCGGCGGGGTGTGCGGTGGACAGCACGGCCCCGGCCGCCGCGGCGGCACCGAACATGCTGGCGGTGAAGACCAGCCCGCTGCCGAGGAAGACGGTGGCGAGGAACTTGTCCTCGCCCTCGCCGACATGGGCCCGTACGGCGCCGACGAACCAGAGGAAGAAGATGCCCGCGAACGGCACGAGGGCGAGGGCCGTCCGCACGGCGGTGCGCCGCGCCGAGTCGCTGAACCCCTGGGGGGTGACCGCGTCGGCGCCCTCGGGAATCCCCAGCCGGATCAGCACGATGGCCGCGGCGAGCAGCAGCGCGAACACGATCCCGGCGAGCCCGGCCGCCCTCGGGGTCAGGAGCCCGGCCGTCCGCGAGGTCTGAGGGGTCCGCCCCGACGGCGGCCGTCGCCCCGGGCCCGTTGTCTGCATGCGCCGTTCGCCTCCTCCGCTCCGTTCCCCGGCACCAAGCAAGCCGTCTCCCGGACGGCGGCGCCACCGGGAGACGGCCGAACGGCACACGGACGGCGCCACGGGCCCGGCGTGCCGGGCGCGGCTCCGGCCCGAGCCGCGGGGTTCAGGACCCGCCCGGCCGCCGGGCGGGGAAGCCGTGCGTCCGGGCGCCGGCCACGACGAGCAACGCCGGCACGAGGAGCGCGAGGACGCTCCACGGGAAGGCCCCGGCGCCGCGCAGGTCGAGCAGCAGACCGCCCACGGCCCCGCCGGCGGCCATGAACGAGTTCCAGGTGGTGACCAGCAGGGCCTGCCCCCGGTCGCCCCCGGCGTCGGTCACCGCGGTCTGGAGGAGGGTGGCGACGCCGCCCCAGCCGAGCCCCCACAGGACCACGGCGGCGTAGACGACGGCCGTATGACCGGCGAGCAGCGCGAGCAGTGCGGCGGCGGCCAGGAACAGGGCGGCGCCCGCCACGGTGAGCGCCCGCAGCCGCCGGTCCACCCACGCTCCGGTGACCCAGATGCTCAGCAGGGAGGCGATGCCGAAGACCAGCAGCACGGTGTCACGGGAGTCCCCCATGCCGTACGCGTCGAGGAACGTGGCGATGTACGTGTAGAGGATGTTGTGGGCCAGCACATAGGTGGCGACCACGAAGAGGACGGGCACCACCCCGGGCAGGCGCAGGGCTCCCAGCACCGACGCGCGATGCTCCGGCGGCTGTCCGGGGTGGTCCGGGACCGCCGCCGCGATCCACCCGACCAGGACGACGGCGACCGCGGTGACGAGGCCGAAGGTCAGGCGCCAGCCGAACACTCCACCGAGGAACGTCCCCACGGGGATGCCCAGGGACAGGGCCAGCGGGATGCCGGCCATGGTGATCGCGATCGCCCTGCCCCGCAGCCGGGGCGGTGCCAGCCGGCGTGCGTAGCCGACCAGTTCGGCCCACACGACGGCCGCGGCCATGCCCGCGACGAACCGGAACACCATGGTGAGCGCGTAGTCGGACGAGAGGGCCGTGACCGTGTTGGCGGCGGCGAAGGCCCCCACCGCCGTCAGCAGCAGCCGCTTGCGCCGCCATGCGGCCGTGGCCTTGGACAGGGGTATCGCCGAGACGCCCGTGGCGATCGCGTAGACGGTGAGCGCCTGCCCCATCGCGGACTCACCGACCGACAGGTCCCCGGCCATCTCGGGCAGCACGCCCGCGGGCAACGCCTCGGTCAGCACACCGAGGAACGCGGCGGTGGCCAGGGCCAGCAGGGGCGAGAGGGGCAGCCGGTCGCCCTCGCCCCGGGCGGACGACGCGGACGGCGCGGGCGGGAGGGAGGAGCCGGGCCGGGCCGGGGGCCCGGATGACGCGGGGGGACCGGCAGGAGCGGCACGCTCGGCCGGAGCGGCGGGACCGGGCTGGTCATGAGGCTCAACTGGCATGTTCCGCTGGGAGATCGACATGCGGGTATGGTCAAACCCTCACACTGATGTGAGGGTCAACCCGGTCCGTCATGAGGTGAGTCACATGCGCATCGGCGAGCTGTCCGAGCGCACCGGCACCCCTCGCCGGCTGCTGCGCTACTACGAGGAGCAGGGACTGATCGTCCCCGGCCGTTGCGCCAACGGCTACCGGGACTACGCCGAGGCCTACGTGGACCGGGTCCTGCAGATCAGGGGGCTGCTCGACGCCGGGCTGCCGACCCGGATCATCAAGCAGATCCTGCCCTGCCTCGGGCGACCCCGGACGATCGAGATACCCGAGGCGACCCCGGAGACGATCGCCACACTGGAGCGCGAACTCGACCGCATGACCGCACGCATCCGCTGCCTGTCCCGCAACAGGGACGCCGTCGCCGACTACCTCGACGCCGTGCGCGCCGGCCCCGGCGGCGCGGACGGCGGCTGAGGACGCCCCCGAACACGGCCTACGGGACGCCGAGTTCGAACAGGACGTACCCCGCGTACGACCCCGACGCCACCGCGGCGATGCCGAGCAGCGTGATCTGGAGGGGCAGCGCGAGGCGGCGCAGGTGCAGGGCGAGCGGGATGAACAGCGGGAAGGCAGGCAGCAGATAGCGGGAGATGTTGCCGAATATCTGCTGGCTGCCCAGGACGAGGGCGACGGTCAGGACGGTGTGGACGACGAGGACCACCGGGGGACGCAGCCGGATCAGGAGCGGGATCAGCAGCAGGGCCGCCAGGACGACGGCGACACCGATGACGTCCTCGAAGGGGAACGCGAAGAGATAGTCGAAGTGGCCCACCGCGACCGAGCTGAACACGTCGAGGCTGTGCCGGCCGTAGTCGAAGGTGTGGGCCCAGGCACCCGTCTGGAGTTTGAAGTAGCCGCCCCAGTCGCCCATGCGGTGACCCACCCAGGCGAGATAGCCGGCGAGGCCGAGCGGGGCGACGGCGACGGCGGCGACCGGACGCGCGACACCGTCCTGGCGGCGCACGAGCGCGAGCAGCGCGGCCACGGTGAGGGCGGCGATCAGCGCGGTCGCGGTGGGACGGGTGAGCCCGGCGGCACAGGTGAGGAACCCGGCGGTGAGCCAGCGGCGGCTCATGACGGCGTGACAGGTCCAGGCGGCGAGGGCGACGTACAGGGACTCCGAGTAGCCCGACCACTCCGTGCCCGAGCCCGGCCATACGGCCCACAGTCCGGCCGCGGCGAGCCCGGCACGGGGTCCGCCGATCCGGGCGGTGACCGCGTGGATGCCGAGCGCGGCGACGAACGAGGTGACGACCGACACCAGCATCCCGGCGCCGTACAGGCCGAGGCCGGTGCACTCGGAGACGAGCCGCATCAGGGCCGGGTAGAGCGGGAAGAACGCGGCCGAGTTGCCTTCGAGGGTGATCAGTCCCCTGGCTCCGGGGACGGGGACGAGCGCCGGGTCGTACCCGTGCGCGGCGATCTGCTGGTACCACCAGCCGTCCCAGCTGGCCAGCACGTCCCAGGGGTGGGCGCCGCCGCCGAAACGGGGGTTCTTGGTCCGGTAGTCGCCCGCGGAGTGCAACAGATACATGAAGACGGAGAAGCCGACGAGCTTCAGCGTCCCGTACAGGGCCAGCACGGGGCCGTACCGGCCGGCCGCACGGCGGGCGAGCAGGTTCCACCGCTCGGTCCGCGACCGTCGTGGTGCCGGCTCGTCCGCGGGTACGGCCTCGGCGGCGCCCGCGGTCACGGGGTGCGGGCGTCCGCCGGTGACCGGCGGGGCGGTCTGCGCGGTGCGGTTCACGAGCCCTCGCCCCCCGTCCGGTCTCGGCGGGACCGGACGGGGAACACCCAGGCCCGGAAGAGCAGGAAGCGCAGGAGCGTCGCGGCCAGGTTGGCGCCGACGAGCACGACGATCTCGGCCAGGTGCGCGGCCCCGGGCGCCAGTCGGTGCAGGGCGGCCAGCGAGCCCGCGGTGAGGGCCAGGCCCACCAGGAACACCAGGAGTCCCTTGGCCTGCTGGCGGACGGCGCCGCCCCGGCCGCGCAGCCCGAAGGTGAGCCGCCGGTTGGCGGCCGTGTTCGCCAGCGCGCAGACCAGCAGTGCCAGCGCGTTGGCCGCCTGCGCCCCGGCCGCCGGGCGCAGGAGGGCGTAGAGCAGTACGTAGCCGGCGGTGCTCACCGCGCCCACGGCGGCGAAACGCGCCAACTGGCCCGCCAGCGCGCCCCGTGCTCCCCCGTCGGGGCCGCGGCGCAGTCCGGACGTGGGCAACGTGCCGCGGGCCAGTGCCCGGCCGATCCGCGCGATGCCGCGCAGGTCGGCCAGCGCCGTGGAGAGGATGTCGACCCGGCTGTCGGGGTCGTCGACCCAGTCGACGGGCACTTCGTGGATACGCAGCCCGGCCCGCTCGGCGATCACCAGCAGTTCGGTGTCGAAGAACCAGCCCGAGTCCTCCACCAGGGGCAGCAGCCGCTCGGCGACGTCGCGCCGCACGGCCTTGAACCCGCACTGCGCGTCGGAGAAGCCGACGGCGAGGGTCGAGCGCAGCAGGACGTTGTAGCAGCGGGAGATGACCTCGCGCTTGGGTCCGCGCACCACCCGCGAACCGCGGGCCAGGCGGGTGCCGATGGCGATGTCGGAGTGCCCGGAGATCAGCGGGGCCACCAGCGGCAGCAGCGCCGACAGGTCGGTGGACAGGTCCACGTCGAGATAGGCGAGAACCGGGGCGGGCGAACGCGACCACGCGGTGTGCAGCGCCCGGCCCCGGCCCTTCTCGGCCAGCCGCAGCCACTCCGCCTCGGGCAGCTCGGCGGCGAGCCGGGCCGCGATCCGCGGGGTCGCGTCGGTGCTGGCGTTGTCGGCGACGGTGATCCGGAACGGGTACGGGAACGTCTCGCGCAGATGGGCGTGCAGCCGCCGCACGCTCGGCTCCAGATCCTTCTCCTCGTTGAACACCGGGACGACGACGTCGAGGACGGGCTCCCGGTGGTGCGCGGGCACCGGCGTCCGCAGCGGCAGCCCGTCCGTGGGGCGGCGGTCCGCCGGGCAACGGTCCGCGGGACGGGCGTCCCGGTCGCGGCGGTCCGTGACAGCGCGGTCCGGATGCCGGCGGTCCCCGGAGGGGCGGCTCATGAGGGGGTCCGTCAAGGCGGTCGTCCCTGCTTTTGTCACGATCGATCCGTATCTGTCTTCTGTCGCGGAGCGTGCCGAGGGCGTCGACGGCGCAGCCGCGATCACGGAAGGGGGCCGGTCAGAGGTCGGGGCCCTGAGGCGGGCCGGAGGCCGGGGCCGGAGGGCGGAGGTGTCGGCCGCTAGCCGGGGTCGGCCGAGCCTTCGAGCGCCGACGACTCGACGGTCGAGGGCGTGGTCGTCGGACTGACCGGCGGGCTCGGCCGGTTCGTGGCCGAAGGCGGTGGTGTGACGGCCTTGGTCGTGGTCGTCGTCGGGTCCGGGGTCACCGTGGCCGAACCGCCGGTCGAGGTCGCCGACGGGGGCGGCCCGGAGGTCTCCTCATCGGGCCCCGCGGTGTTCGTCGCGGTCGAGGAGGGGGGCTCGCTCGGCGACAGGTCGGGCGTCGGCGACGGGGTCGTGTACGGGTACGACGGACTCGTCATCGGCCGGGGGACGGGGCCCTGCGGCTGGTCCCGGCCGGGGTCGCGGGGCAGCAGGAACAGGCCGATGCCGAGCCCGGCGACCGCCAGGACGGACCCCACGGCCCTGCGGGCCGCGCGTGCGCGGCGGCGGGCCCGGACACCGTCCCGCAGTCGGACCAGGTGCTGCGACTCGAAGGGGGCGTGCTCCTGGGAGTCGCGCATCATGCGCGCGAGCTCCCGCTCGAAGTGATCCATCGGACTCCCCTTCACCCCACCGGCTCGATGACATCGGCCAGGAGCCGGCGCAGCCGCGCCACACCCCGTGACGCATGGGACCGGGCCGTGCCCACCGGGCACCCGAGCGCCTCCGCGACCTGCTTCTCGGGCAGGTCCTGGTAGTAGCGCAGCACCACCGCGGCGCGCTGCCGCGGCGGCAGCTGGGCCAGCGCCGCCTCCAGCCGCGACCGCTCGACCACGGAGGCGGACACGTCAGCGTCCTGGGCCAGTTCGGGGACCTGCGCGACGGGGTTCTCGCCCCACCAGCGGCGGCGCGCCGAGCGGGCCGCCGCGCGTGCCAGGACCGTGCGGACGTATGCCTCCGGGGCCTCGTCGGCGATCTTGGGCCAGACGAACCACAGTTTGACGAGGGCCTCCTGGAGCAGGTCCTCGGCCCGGTGCCGGTCGCCTCCGACGAGCAGCCGCGCGAGATGGAACAACGCCGACCAGCGGGCTGCCACGAACCCGTCGAACCCGTCGGCCCGGGCCTGCTCCATCCGCATCGTCCCCCGCTCTCGCCAGCTCCCCCGCCAGGGATCCAGCTCCCTGCACCAGGGATAAAGACACTGACCCCCGGCCCGCGATGCACTCCTTCGCTGTGATCCGGGTCACGCGGGCGACGGAGCGGGCCGGGGCGCCGGGCCGCGGTGCACCTGAACGGGAGGGCGGACACGGCGTATTGGGGTGCGCGCGGGCCGCTGAACGGCGGCGCGCGGGCCGCGGAACAGGAGTGTGCGGGCCCGCAGCGCAGGAGTGTGCGGGCCGTGACACGGGGGTGCGCCGGCCGCGAACCCGGACGTCAGGAGGCCGGGCCGACGCTCTTGATCGCCTCGCGGATACGGCAGTACGTGCCGCAGCGGCAGACGTTCTCGATCCGGTCGATGTCGGCGTCCGTCGGGCTGGACGTCCGCTTCAGCAGGGCCACCGCGGCCATGATCTGCCCGGGCTGGCAGAAGCCGCACTGCGCGACGTCGTGGTCGATCCAGGCCTGCTGGACCGGATGGAGCGTGTCGCCGTCGGCCAGCCCCTCGATCGTGGTGACCTCGCGGCCCCGGCAGTCCGCGACCGGGACGACACAGGGCTGGATCTCGGCGCCGTCGAGGTGGCTGGTGCAGGCACGGCAGACCCCGACCCCGCAGCCGTACTTGGGCCCGGTGACGTGCAGCAGGTCGCGCAGGACCCACAGCAGCGGCATGTCGGCCGGCGCGTCGACGGTGACCGGCTTCCCGTTGAGGACGAAGGAGTAGGAGGGCATCGGCACCGTCTCAGAAGGTGAGGGGGAAGCGGCGGGGGCGGGTGCCCGTCGCACGGGCGTAGGCGTTGGCCACGGCACCCGCCGCGGCCGGGACGCCGAGTTCACCGGCGCCGCCGGGGGCGCCGGTGGAGGGCATGATGTGCGCTTCGAAGCGCAGCGGGGCGTGCCGCTGGCGGGCGTAGTGGAAGTCGGCGAAGCTGCCCTCGCGGACGGCGCCCCGGTCGATGTGCAGTCCGGCCCGCAGCACGGTGGAGATCCCGTCGACGGCGGTGCCCATGAGCTGGGCCTCGAGTCCGCGCGGATTGACGGCCGTTCCGACATCGGCGGCCATCACCACGTGGGTCACCCGCGGTTCGTCCGGGTCGGTGGCGTCGATCTCCACCAGGCAGGCCACGCAGGAGCCGTACTCCTCGTGCACGGCCACGCCCTGGGCCCTGCCCCGGGGCAGGGCGCGGCCCCAGTGACCGGCGCTCGCGACCTTGTCGAGGACGGCCCGGACCGCCTTGTTCCTGAGCGTCCTGCGCCGGAACGCGATCGCGTCCTCGCCCAGACTCGCGGCGATCTCGTCGACGACGATCTCCTCCGCGGTGCGCATCGTCCCGGAGTCCACCGACCGCCAGGCGCCCAGCGGCATCGCGAGTTCGACGGAGCCGGAGTCCCCGCCGACGCGGCCGAAGTTGTACAGGCCGCTGTCGCTGGGCAGCGGGCCGGACTCCGGCGTCCGCCCAGCGCGGGAGGCTGCGCCGGTCGCCGCGGCCGGCCCGCCCGGGGTCGCCGCGAGCGCGCCACCGGCCCTCGTCGTGCCGGCCGGCCCGCCCGGCACCGCGCCGGACCGCCCGCCCCGCACCGCGAAGCCGGACTTCTCGAACACCTCGCTCACCGACGCCGTCGCGTGGGTGAACGCGACCACCCGGCCGCCGGCGTGACTGGCCCGGATGCGGTGGTGGCTGGCCGGGCGCATCCGGCCGTGCCGGATGTCGTCGTTGCGGCTCCACATCAGCTTCACCGGCCGGCCGGCGGCCTTGGAGACGAGGGCCGCCTCCACGGCGGCGTCGTAGTTCAGACGCCGTCCGAACGAGCCGCCGCCCCGCATCACATGGACCCTGACCTTCGATGCCGGAAGCCCGACGGCGGAGGCGATCGTGTCGCGCGCGTCCGTCGGCGTCTGTGAGGAGAACCAGATCTCGGCCCGGTCCGCGCGCACGTCCGCGACCGCGGTCAGCACCTCCATCGGGGCGTGGGAGACGAAGGCGAACTCGAACTCCCCCGTCACCTGGCGGGTTCCGAGCAGGGGCGTGCCGAGCGGCGGGACGGCCGCGCGGAGCCGGGCACGGACGGCGTCGTCGGACAGGGCGGCGAGCGGGCCCGGCGCCCAGGTGACGCGCAGCGCGTCCCTGGCCCGGAACGCGTGGTGGAAGGTGTCGGCCACGACGGCGACACCGCCCGCGGCCCGGACGACCGCGTGGACGCCCGGCATCGCGCGGGCCGCCCGGCCGTCGACGGAGACGAGCTTCCCGCCGAGGGTCGGCGGCCGGGCCACCACGGTCGGCTTCGCCCCGGCCACCGTCAGGTCCCCGGCGTAGGTCGCCTTTCCGGTGACGATGTCCCGCGCGTCGACACGGGTGGTCGGCCGCCCGATCACCCGGTGCCGGGACGCCGGTTTCGGCTCGGCCGGCACGGCGGGCCGGTGGATCGCCGCGGCGGCAGCCGTCAGGGACCCGAAGGTGGCGGTGCGTCCGTCGGGGGCGACGACCATGGTGTCCCGGGTGCGCAGCAGGCGCGGCGCGAGGTGCCACCGCCGGGCGGCGGCCGTCACCAGCTTGGCGCGGGCGGTGGCGGCCAGGGCGCGGGCGGGGTCGTACAGCGACGAGACGGAGTTCGAGCCGCCGGTGTACTGGTTGCCTTCCCTGCGGGCCTCGGCGAGCGGGATGTCGACGTCGGCGAGCCGGGCGTCCAGCTCCTCGGCGATCATCATGGCGACGGCGGTGGTGATGCCCTGGCCGACCTCGACGCGCGGCAGCCGTACGACGACCCTGTTGGCCGCGGTGACCTCGAGGACGAGCATCTCCTCGTCGGTGCCGGTGACCAGCACGTCGGACGGGCCGCCCGTGCCCGCTCCGGAGGGTTCGGCGCCCTCCGCCGAGGACGCGTCGCAGCCGAGCGGCGCCGCGACGGTCAAGGTGGACGCGGCAAGCGAGTAGACCATGAACTTCCGGCGGGACAGCGGACGGGCCAACTGACGCTCCTTCTCCGGGCATCCGGTTCCGCGCGACGGACGGTCCTACGGGCGGGATGCGCACGACGGGCACGCGTACGACTGGTAGGAGGCGCGAGCCGGGCGAGAGGTTGCGTCCGGCGGCCACCGGGCCGGGCCGCCGCGCACCGTCCGCTGTCCACCGGGCCGGGCCGCCGCGCGCGTCCGACCGTGGGACCGGCGGATATCTTGGCGCGCATGCAGTCCTACACCATCGGCCAGGCAGCCCGGCTCCTCGGCGTCAGCCCCGACACCGCCCGGCGATGGGCGGACGCCGGGCGCGTGCCCACGCACCGGGACGAGGGCGGGCGGCGGCTCATCGACGGGCGCGACCTGGCCGCCTTCTCGGTCGAACTCGCGCAGACCGGCGGGGAGGACGGGGGCGCCTCCCACACCTCGGTCCGCAACGCCTTCCCCGGCATCGTCACCGCCGTCAAGCTCGGCGACGTCGCGGCGCAGGTCGAGATCCAGGCGGGCCCGCACCGGCTGGTCTCCCTGCTGACCCGGGAGGCCGTGGAGGAACTCGGCCTGGAGGTCGGCGTGGAGGCCACCGCGCGGGTCAAGTCGACCAACGTGCACATCGACCGCACGTGAGGCGCCGCCGTCCCCGCGGCGACGGGGGGACGGGGGGACGGGAGCCGAGAGCTACACCCAGGACGGGTAACGTCCGTCCACGCGGATCGCGTTGATGCCGCTGATGTGCCGTGCCCCGCAGCGGTCCTGCGGCAGCACCAGCTGGGGACCGGCCCGGTCGAGCGGGGTGTCGTCGACGCCGACCGCGAGCAGCACCGGGGCGTGCGCGAAGTCGGGGTCGATCTCGGCCCATGTGAGCAGGGCGTGATGGCCGTCCGCCCCGGTCACCGCGATGAGGAAGCGCAGCCGGTCCTTGCGGCGGGCCGGGTCGAAGCCGGGCCGGGCGTCCCGCAGGACGTCATGCAGCAGCGGGCCCGTGAAGCGGTGGTGCTGCACACCGCTGGTGGCGCACTCGAAGCTGACGCCGACCCGGTGCTGCGGCCAGGCCAGCAGGTCGGGCACCGTCGGCCGGACGGGCCGGGCGAGATCCCCGGTCAGGGAAAGCTCCGCCAGTGGGGGAGCGGGTGGCTGGGTCGCGGACCGGCTCACGGGCACCACCTCCCGAAGGACCGTACCCGGCAGGAGGACCCGTGCAAACGCACATGCATACATCCCAATGCCGATCACATCGCTCATGCGATGCGACAGGAGACTTCCGGCTGGCATCTGCGTAAGTATGATCTGCGTATGCCTGCCTGAAGCCACGAGGGAGCAGAACCGTGACGACCCGCACCGCGCGCCGGACCCACCGCACCCGCCCCCTGCAGGCCGTAGCCGTCGGTGGCGCCGCGCTGCTGGCCCTGAGCGCCTGCTCCTCCTCCGACGACTCCGGCTCGGACTCGACGAGGTCCGACTCGTCCGCGTCGTCCTCCCCGAAGCTCTCCGGCACGGTCACCGTCTTCGCCGCCGCCTCCCTCAAGGAGAGCTTCACGGCCCTGGGCAAGGAGTTCGAGAAGGACCACCCGGGCACGAAGGTGACCTTCAGCTTCGGCGGCAGCGACACACTCGCCGCGAGCATCACGGGCGGCGCCCCGGCGGACGTCTTCGCCGCCGCGAGCCCGAAGACCATGGCGATCGTGACGGACGAGCACGACGCGGTCGGCACCCCGTCCACCTTCGTGCGCAACCAGCTGGAGATCGCCACCCTGCCCGGCAACCCGGACAAGGTCGCCTCCCTGAAGGACCTCACCAAGTCGGGCCTCAAGGTGGTCCTGTGCGACAAGACGGTGCCGTGCGGCGCCGCCGCGCAGAAGGCGCTGGACGCCAGCGGCCTCGGCCTCACCCCGGTCTCGTACGAGCAGGACGTCAAGAGCGCCCTGACGAAGGTCGAGCTGAAGGAGGCCGACGCGGCCGTCGTCTACAAGACCGATGTGAAGGCGGCGGGTGACAAGGTGGAGGGCGTGGAGTTCCCCGAGTCGGCCAAGGCCGTCAACGACTACCCGATCGCCCTCCTCAAGGACGCGCCCAACGCGGCCGCGGCCAAGGCGTTCATCGAGCTCGTGCAGTCCGCCGACGGCCAGAAGGTGCTGACCGCCGCCGGATTCCTCCAGCCGTGACGCAGCTGGGCAAGGCCGATGCCGCGGCCGACGTGCTCGAAGGTGGCGCCACCCGCAGGGACGGGCCGCGGCGGCGCGCCGGGGCCGGCCCGCGGCGCGGTGCCCCGCTCCCCCTGCTGCTGCCCGCCCTCGTCGGCCTCGCCTTCCTGCTGCTCCCGCTGGTCGCCCTGCTCGTCAGGGCCCCCTGGGGCAGCCTGCCGGAGCAGCTGACCAGTCCGGAGGTCTGGCAGGCGCTCCAGCTGTCGCTGATCACCGCCACCGCGGCCACCGCGGTGAGCCTGGTCCTCGGTGTGCCGCTCGCCTGGCTGCTGGCCCGCACCGACTTCCCGGGACGCGGGTTCGTCCGGGCGCTGGTGACCCTGCCGCTCGTCCTGCCCCCCGTGGTGGGCGGTGTGGCACTGTTGCTGGCCCTCGGGCGCAACGGCGTCGTCGGGCAGTGGCTGGAGTCGGCCTTCGGCATCACGCTGCCCTTCACCACGGCCGGCGTGGTCGTCGCGGAGGCGTTCGTGGCCATGCCGTTCCTCGTCATCAGCGTGGAGGGCACGCTGCGGGCGGCCGATCCCCGTTACGAGGAGGCAGCCATGACGCTGGGCGCCTCCCGTTTCACCGCCTTCCGCCGGGTCACGCTGCCGCTGATCGCGCCCGGGATCGCGGCGGGCTCCGTACTGGCCTGGGCCCGCGCGCTCGGCGAGTTCGGCGCGACGATCACCTTCGCGGGCAACTTCCCCGGCCGTACGCAGACCATGCCGCTGGCCGTGTACCTGGCGCTGCAGAGCGATCCGGCCGCGGCGATCGCGCTGAGCCTGGTCCTGCTCGCGGTGTCCATCGCGGTCCTCGCCGGGCTCCGGGACCGCTGGATGACGGCGGCGTCATGACGGACCGGACGACGGATGATGGCGCCATGACGGACACACCGCCCGCCGCGGGCGAGGAGGGCCCCGGCCCCGGCCAGGGGTACGCCCCCGGCGCCGGCAAGGGGTACGGCTCCGGGACGGGCCTCGACGCCCGGCTCGTCGTGCACCGCGGCTCCTTCCACCTCGACGTGGCGCTCACCGCCGCCCCGGGCGACGTCGTCGCGCTCCTCGGGCCGAACGGCGCCGGCAAGACCACGGCACTGCGCGCGCTGGCCGGCCTCACCCCGCTGTCCGACGGGGGACGCCTGCGGCTCGACGGTGCCGCGCTGGACCGTACGCCGACCGAATCCCGCCCGGTGGGCGTCGTCTTCCAGGACTACCTGCTGTTCCCGCACCTGTCCGCGCTCGACAACGTGGCCTTCGGGCCCCGCTGTCAGGGCGTGCCGAAGGCGGAGGCGCGGGCGCGGGCCGCCGCCTGGCTGGACCGCATGGGCCTGGCCGACCACGCCGGCGCCAAGCCGCGCCGCCTGTCCGGCGGTCAGGCCCAGCGCGTCGCCCTGGCCCGGGCGCTGGCCACCCGCCCCCGGCTGCTCCTGCTGGACGAGCCGCTCGCCGCGCTCGACGCCCGTACGCGGCTGGAGGTGCGCGCCCAGCTCCGGCGCCACCTGGCCGACTTCGAGGCCGTCGCCGTCCTGGTCACCCACGACCCGCTGGACGCGATGGTGCTGGCCGACCGGCTCGTCGTGGTCGAGCACGGCCGGGTGGTCCAGGAGGGGACACCGTCCGACATCGCCCGCCATCCGCGCACCGACTACATCGCCCAGCTGGTCGGCCTCAATCTCTACCGCGGGCAGGCCGAGGGCCACACCGTGCGGCTCGACACGGGCCCGGAGATCACCACGACCGAGGACCTCGGCGGACCGGTGTTCGTGGCCTTCCCGCCGAGCGCCGTCACCCTGCACCGCGACCGCCCCACCGGCTCCAGCGCCCGCAATCTGTGGCAGTGCCGTGTCGGCGGGCTGGAGACGCACGGCGACCAGATCCGCGCGGACCTCACCGGCGAACTCCCGCTCGCCGCAGACCTGACGACGGTCGCCGCCGCGGAACTCGACCTCCGTCCCGGTGCGCCGGTCTGGGCGACGGTGAAGGCCGCGCAGACGCACGCGTATCCGGCGTAGCCGGGCGCACGGGGACGCGCACCGGCCCGGGAAGCCGGCCGTCCCCGCCGGCGCGGGGCCCTGGTGCCGCGGCACTAGTCGGCGGCCGGTACCGCCGCCGCGCGCACCATCACGCAGTCGAACTCCACCACGCGCCCGGTGGCCGCCTCCCTGGACACCGGGTACATGCCGGTGATCTCGAAGCCGCTGCCCTCGTACACGGCGATCGCCTCGCCCATGCGCGGACTGCCCTCGTACAGCCGCAGCGTCGCGACCTCGGACTGCATCCCCACGAACTCCCCGGCACGGTCGCCCGCGCCCGCGAACACCTCCAGGTCGTATCCCTGCGTGTCCATCTTCAGATAGGGGCGGGGGTCGCCGAGCCCCGCGAGCGCCTTGTCCATCAGGCCGTCGAGACGTCGGACCTCGATCTCCTCGGTACGGGTCTTCGCGAACCGCTTGTAGCGGTCCTTGCCGTAATCGCTGGGCGGGAGCAGGGAGTTCATCGTGTTCCAGCCGACGTGGATGGACCGGGTGGCGTCCTCGCGCCCCAGGCCGACCCGGTACACCCACCAGTCGGGGTCCTCCTCGGCGGCCTCGCTCAGCTTGGCGAAGGCCTCTGCCGTCGGTTCGAAGGAGACGATCCGGCCGGTGTAGCCGAGGCGACGCAACTGCCGGCCGTACTGGCCCGCGTTGGCGCCCACGTCGAAGACGCAGTTCACCTCGTAGCGGTCGAGGAGCGCGGTGACGTGCTGGCCGCACAGGTAGGACGCGGCCGCCAGCTGGAACCGGCGCTCGTCGGCAGCCGCCCGCGCCTCGTCGAGGACGAGGCGCGCCCCGCTGTCGCCGAGCGGCACGCTCCTCCACCCTTCGGCCCTGCCCCGCAGCACCAGATCGGCTCCCCGGCCCATCGGCACGCGGCTGCGTTCACCGCGCCGGTACAGCACCGCGGCGCCCGAACCGAGATCCAGCACCCGCACCCCTATCCGGGGGAGCAGACCTAGCAGCTTTCTCCGAAGGGTCGGCATGCGCCACACCTTTCCAGACATGGCCGACTCATACCGGTGGTTCGCCGAGGAGGCACTTGGCGGGTTTGTGACGTACGACGCCGGTTGCGGATCGCCGGGGATGGGCATCACCCGGAGGCAGGACCGGCCGCGCACCGTGTCGCGCGGGTCCCGGCCGGCGGGGATGGAGCCGCCGGGTGCTCGTCGTCCTGGGAGGGGAAGAGAGGTGTCCGTCATGCGTGCGCACCAGCGCACCGTCCGACCGACCGCCCGCGTGGAGTACGCACTGCCGCGTGCGGCCGTCTCGGCGGGCAGGGCCCGCAGGCTGACGTCGGCGTTCCTCACCGTGCCCCGGCCGCCGATGGCACCGCCGACCGCCGACCAGGTCGACGACGCCACGCTCATCGCCTCCGAGCTCGTCGCCAACGCCGTACGGCACGGCCGCACCGGCTGCCGGCTGCGTCTGCAACTGGGCTACGGGCACGTGACCGTCGAGGTCCACGACGACAGCCCCGGGCGTCCGCGCGTCGGCCGGCTCGACACCGAGTCGGAGAGCGGGCGCGGGCTCGCCATGGTCCAGCAGCTCGCCCACAGCCTGGAGGTCGTCAGCACCCGCTTCGGCGGCAAGACGGTCAGGGCCGTACTGGCGGTCTGACCGCGGCCGTGCCGGCGGCTCACCCGGACGGCCCGGTGCGCTGGTGGGAGTGCCTGGCCGGTGGTGGCGTGGAGGGGACACACACCGCGTCCTCCGGAGGCCTCCCGCCATGAACCGTCCGCCCCGTCGCACCGCCTCCGCCCGCCACCGCTCCTCCCGCGTCCTCGGCTCCGCCCTGGCCGCGGGCGTGCTGCTGGCGACCGCCGCGTGTTCGAGCGACGAGTCCGGCGGCGCGGGCGCCTCCGCCTCCCCCAGCGCCAAGGAGTCCCCCGGCGCCTCGCCCTCCGTACGCGCGCTCAGCCAGTCGGAGGCACAGGCCGCTCTGATCACCAACAGCGACCTTGGATCGCAGTGGACCACGTCGAAGGGCGCCGCGGCCTGGCGGGACACCCTGCTCAAGAGCAAGGTCGACCAGCAGTCGTTCGTCACGAACAAGGGCAACGCCGCCGACTGCCAGAAGCTGCTCGACGGCCTGTACGCCGAGAACCTGCTCGGCGCTCCGACGGGCGCCCACGCGGACACCGGCTTCGACGACAGCGACAACGACGGGCAGATGCGCTACCAGGTCGCCGCCTACGGGCAGTCGGAGGTGGACGCGAACCTGAAGTGGCTGGGCACCCTGCCGGACAAGTGCGACCAGTTCACGGCGGTCGACGCCAAGGGCGGCAAGCAGACCGTCCAGGTCATCGAGATGTCCCTGCCCGGGGTCGCCGACGCCCGCCAGGGACTCCAGATCACGATGAACGGCTCGATGGAGGGCGAACCGACCACCCTGACCCTGGACTACGCCGCCGTCCGCGTCGGCGACAGCGCGCTGTCCCTGACCAACGGCGGCCTCCAGGGCGCCGAGAGCAACTCCACGACCCAGGCCGTCCAGGCCGGCGCGTCCCGCCTGAGCGACGTCCTCGCGGGCAAGTCGCCCGCCCCCACCCAGGGCTGACACCGCCCCGCACGAAGCGTGGACCGGCCCGATCCCCCGATCGGGCCGGTCCCACGACGGCCGCTGCACGGCCGCGTCCGCGCCGGACTACCGCTGTTGCAGCGCATCCGGCGTCAGCGCCGACCGGTCGGGCGCCCGGCGGCCGTTGCCGCCGAGTCCCCACGGTCCCGCGAGTGCCAGACCGACGGCCGCCGCCCCCACCAGGGCGGCCATCACGGTCGTTGTCACGACGGGCACACCGACGGCCAGGAGCACGACGACCACGACGACGTCGAAACCGGCCAAGGCGTAGAACAGGAGCGACCGGGCGGGCCCGGAGGCGGGCCGCTCCCGCTGGACGCGTGCAGCTCCGGACGACGCCTGACGCGGTGTGGACGCCGGCTCCTCCTCCGCCTCCTCGGTGCTGCCCGAGTCCTCTCCGTAGGCGCACAGGTCCATGTCGTCGTCGGATGCGATCGCGGCACGCTCCGCGACCATGCTCATGTGGACGGCCCATTCGTCGGGCGTAGGGGCCGGTCCGGCCAGAGGATCCGCCGCACGCTGCTCGCGGAGCAGCTCCACGAGTGCCTCGTGAGCGGTGGAGCGCCCCCGCGCCTTCCTCTCCATTTCCATGTGAACCTTCATTTCAGTTGAGCCGGGCTGTCTCTCAGCCAGGCGACCGCGGCGGGTGTGGCCCCCCGCGGAACCGGCGGAAGCCGTCGGGCCTCCTCCCGTGACCACGGAGCGGGTCGGGCTCCGTGGTCTCTAGAGGGGGTCCGCCTAGCGCAGGTGATCCAGCTCGTCGGGAGGCAGGGCCTCCAGTAAGGCCCGGGCCCGGTTGAGCCGGGCCGTGACGGTGCCCCGGTCGATCCCGAGTTCCTCGGCGATCGCGACGGGTCCCATCCGGTCCCGGTAGGTCATGAGCCACACCGTGCGTTGCCCCTCGTCGGGCACGTGCCGTCCGAGGAACGCGTCGACGGCCTCCCGCACGGTGACCCCGTCGATCTCGGAGTCGGCGGCCGGCTGCGGCAGCTCCTCCGGGTCTTCGGGCCGCTCGGAGCGATTCTCGGCGCGGTGGAAGTCGAGCCGGGCGTAGGAGAAGCACTTCGCCAGGAACGGCCACGGGTCGCCGTGCTTGAGTTGGAAGGCCGGGTTCATCCGGGCCTTGTAGTACCGGACCTGAGTGCGCACCTCGATGTCCGACAGGTCGGGCTCGCGGTAGCCCTGGGAGTGGATCGCCCTGCGCAGCCGGTCGCGGTGGTCCCACAGCTCCTTGCTGATCTCCGTGCGGAGCTGAGCGGCGACCTCCACTGCTTCGTCCCGCTCGGTGGGCGACACCTGGTGCGGGAGCACCGCCTTCTCCTCCGCCGGCGGCACGGCCCCGGCACGGAAGATCGGCGGCGGCGCGCCCTGACCGGCCTCCGTAGCCGATGAGGGAGCACGCTCGGGGGGTGACGAGTCGCCCATCCCCCCGCGCGTCGTGGGTCCTGCGGTCATGGGCTGCATTCCTTTGCCTGGTGCGTAGTTGATGCCCTGCTGCAGGAAGAGTCGTGCCGTTGTGCCCGCCGAGGGGGAAGCCTCGCCGAAACGGAGTCGCCACGTGCGGGGTGTCCGACGGTGCCCCGGAGACGACGAAAGGTCTCCGGCCCGTGGAGAACCGGAGACCTTTCGTGCGGTGCTGCCGCGCTACCTGGCGCGGAGCATCTTCCACGCCAGGGCCGCGACCGCGACGCCGACGCTCAGGGCGCCCCCCAAGGCCGGGTCGGAGAACGCGAGGCAGGTGACCACCGCGAACACGAGCACCACCAGCAGCGCGGTCGTCGCCTTCTCCTTGCTCATGTGCACTCCACATCTCGTCGGACCGCAGAAGAGGGACGGCGCATCGGGCCTCACGACTGTCCCGGGCACCTCGGATCGCCCTCTCATGGCAGGAAGTCGGCCCGTCAAGGCAGTCGGGGGGAACCGCCCGCGCCCAGGGGTGTGTTCGGGCCGTGCCCGAGGGCCGGTTCTCCTACGGGGTGACGATCGGGAAGGCCCTGTCGGGGTCCGAGGTGTAGGAGAGCAGGCGGGTCAGGAGTTCGGGGTCGCCGTCCGTCTCGATGCCCGCCAGGCCCTCGCCCGCGAGGACGCCGATCAGTTCCGGGCGGGTGAGGATCAGGGTGAGGCCGGCGTGCGGTTTCGGGGTGTGGTGGACGGGCATGTCGCGGTGCGTCAGGGCGCCGTGGTGCAGGTTGACCCGGTGGCGGCGCTGCTCGTCGATGACGACGAAGTCGAGGGTCATGTGGTCGTTCCAGGCCCGCGGGCCGTCGATGCGGACGGCGAGCGAGTCGAGAAGCATGCTCACGGTCAGCGCGGACGCCATCTCGGTGCCCGAGGTGTCGACCTCGTTGGCGGCCGGGCCCTCCCGCAGCTCCAGGGCGCCGGTCAGGTAGATGTTGCGCCAGGGCCCGTTCTCGCAGCCGTGCCCGAGGCGCTCGTAGACGGTGGCGAGCTCCTCCTTGGCGGCCGTGTTCTCCGGGTCGGCGAAGACGAGATGGAGCAGCAGGGTGGCGGCGAAGCGCAGGTCGCCCGCTTCGGCGTACGTACGGGCCTTGGCCAGCGTCTGCTCCGGGCCGCCCGCCACGTCGACGTGGCGCCGGGCGAGTTCGACGGGCGGGTGCTCCCACAGGTGGGCGGGGTTGCCGTCGTACCAGCCCATGTAGCGCTGGTAGACGGCTTTGACGTTGTGGCTGACGGAGCCGTAGTAGCCGCGGGCGTGCCAGGCGGTCTCCAGGGCGGGCGGCAGGCGCAGTTCCTCGGCGATCTCGGTGCCGGTGAGGCCTTCGTTGAGGAGGCGGAGCGTCTGGTCGTGCAGGTAGGCGTACAGGTCCCGTTGCTCGCCGAGGAATCGGACGACGTTGTCCCGTCCCCAGGTCGGCCAGTGGTGGGAGGCGAAGCCGACGTCGTAGGTGTCGCCGAAGACGTCGATCGCCTCGTCGAGGTAGCGGGCCCAGACGCGGGCGTCGCGGACCGGGGCGCCGCGCAGGGTGACCAGGTTGTGCAGGGTGTGGCAGGCGTTCTCGGCCATGCACAGGGCGCGCTGCTCGGACAGCAGGAAGTTCATCTCGGCGGGCGCCTCGGTGCCGGGCGTCGGCTGGAAGACGATCCGTACGCCGTCGACGACCTCGGTCTGGCCGGTGCGGGTGATGTCCACGGTCGGCGTGACCAGGCCGACGGTACCGGTCGAGGTGGTCGTGCCGAGGCCGGTGCCGATCTGTCCCCGGGGTCCTGTCGGCAGCCGTGACCCGTACATGAAGGTGGCGCGCCGCAGCATCGCGTTGCCGGCGTGGACGTTCTCGCTGACCGCGTGCTCCAGGAAGTTCTCGGGGGCGAGCACGGGCACCCCGTCCTCGGTGCCGTGCGGGAGCACCCCGCGGGCGCCTCCGAAGTGGTCGACGTGCGAGTGGGTGTAGATCAGTCCCGTGACGGGCCGCTGCCCGCGGTGCTCCCGGTACAGCGCCAGGGCGGCCGCGGCGCACTCGGCGGAGATCAGCGGGTCGATGACGATCACGCCCCGGCTGCCCTCGACGAGGGTCATGTTCGACAGGTCGAGGCCACGGACCTGGTAGACGCCCTCGGTCACCTCGTACAGGCCCTGCCGGGCGCACAGCCGGGCCTGCCGCCACAGGCTGGGGTGCGCCGTGTCCGGGCAGTCGTCCTCCAGGAACGCGTAGGCGTCCGCGTCGTGCACGACCCCGCCGTCGGCGTCCCGCACGACGCCCGGCACGAGCGCAGCGATGAATCCCCGATCGGCGTTCTCGAAGTCGCTGAGGTCGTCGAAGGGCAGGTCGTCACGCGCCGGGGCAGTCATGCGTCCAGCGTGGGTCCCGGCCTGGTGGGCGGCTAGCGGTGTGGGCCGTTCGTGGGGCGGGTCAGAGCCGGTCCATCCGGCCGTAGGGGCTGAGTACGCGAACCCGCTGGGCACCGAAGTCGACGAGCATCGCGATGCCCTCTTCGGCGCCGACGATCGTGCCCAGGCCGTACTGGTCGTGGGAGACGCGGTCTCCGAGGCTGAACTCCTTGGCCACGGGGACGACCGGGGCGGCGAAGGGGCTGGTGGGCAGGTGGCGCCTGGGCGCGGAGGATTTCGTCATCGTGCGTCCAGTATGGCTGTGCCGCACGGGGACGGAAGGGCTGTGAAGGTCTCGATCGCGCGAACCTCAGGTCACGGCACCGGGCCGCCGCCCCGTGCCGGGGAGGTCGGCACGGGGGTGCGGGCCACCCCGGGGGTCGACTGTTTCAGCCGGTCACGCACCTCTGTGGTGACGCGTACGGCGAGGTCGCCGGCCCCGGTGGGCAACTGGGCCGTGCGGGCCGCGTGCCCGTGGCGGGCCGGGCGCCGGGCGAAGAGCGCGGCCGTGACGGCGAGGCCGTCGTCGTACGTGGTCCGCCACAGGGTGCGGGTCCCGGCGCCGCCCGTGAAGGCGGCGGGCAGAACTCCGGAGGCGACGGCCATGCGCTTGTTGACCAGCACCGCGGAGAACGGGTCCATGGCGGTGCTGGTGTGCGGGCGCGCCGCGTAGAGGGTGCGTCCGGCGCGGGTGATCCGCTCGACGGTGTAGGGCCGCGCGTAGCTGCCGTGGGCCGCCGCCGTGGCATAGGCGGCGGCCATCCGGTACGGGGTCGGTGCGGCGGCGCGCGGCAGGCCGCTGAGCGGCGCGCCCAGCCGGGTCCCGGCGAACGGCCCGAGCGCCGTACCCGCCTCCACGGCTCCCGCGACCGCGTCGTTGAAGGGCTGCCGGGCGTAGTCCGCGCCGCCGTACAGGACGCGTACGGCGCCGTCGCCGGGGACCAGCGCCACGACGGCCGTGTGGAGCCGCGTGTCCTTGCCCGGCGGCAGCCCGGCGATCTGTTCGCAGGCCGCGTCCTGGGCCGTGAGGTCGAAGGTGGTGCGGACGGTGTAGCCGCCGCGGGCCAGTTCGTCCTGGGTGATGCCGAGCCGGCCGGCGGCCTCCTTCGCGGCGACGTCGATCAGGTACTGGCGCTGGCCGTCCGTGGCGCCGGGAGGATAGAAGCGGAACGCCGGGAAGCGGGCCGCCGCGCGCTGGGCGGACGTGATCGCCCCGCTGTCCGCCATCGCGTCCAGCACCCACTCCCAGCGGTGTTCGAGTTTCGCCGTCACCGTCGCGTCGGAGCCCGCCTTCTCGTAGTACGAGGGGATGTTGACGACGGCGGCGAGCGCGGCTCCCTGACCGATGCTCAGGTCCTGCGCGTCCACGCCGAAGTAGTTGCGCGCGGCGGCCTGGACGCCGGCCGCGCCGCGGCCGAAGTACACCGTGTTGAGGTAGCCCGCCAGGATCTCGTCCTTCGAGCGGGTGCGGTCCAGCTTGACGGCGATGAGTGCCTCGCGCGCCTTGCGGGACAGTGAGCGCTCGGGGCTGAGCAGGGCGTTCTTCACGTACTGCTGCGTGATCGTGGAGCCGCCCTGGCGTCCACCGCCGCTCAGCGTCGACCACGCGGCGCGGGCGACGGCGCTCGGCGAGACCCCGCTGTCCGTACGGAAGGAACGGTTCTCCGCGGCGATCACCGCTTCCTGCACATGCCGGGGTACCTGGGAGAGCGGCACCTCCTGGCGGTCGACCGGGCCGCGCCGGCCCAGATAGCCGCCGTGGCCGTCCACGAAGACCGTGCTCTGCATCGCCGTCTCGGGATGCGGCTCGGGAATCACCGTCAGCCGGTACGCCACCACGGCCGCTCCGGCCAGGGCGGCGAGCACGACGGCCAGCGCGACCAGCACCCGGCGCAGCCGCCGGCCACGGGTGCGCCGGGCCCGGATCCGGCGCGCGCGGAGGAACCGGCCGACGCGGGTGCGCACCGACCGGGGCGCCCGCCCCGCCGCGAAGGCGTCCGGCTCCGTCCCGGCGGAGCCGCCCGGGGCGCTCACGGGGTGAAGTCCTGGGTCGCGACGACCCCGCCCGCCGAGTCGTGGACCGTGACCCGCTCGGTGACGCCGGTCATGAGGCCGTCGGGCGTGGCGGACTTCGGCACCTTCACCTGCGCGTACCAGACACCCCAGCCGGGCTTGCCCGCGAGGACGAGGGCGGTGCCGTCGACGTCGCCCGCGGACGTGGTGACCGTGACACGGGCCGGTTCTCCCGGGCCGTGGAAGATGCCGGAGAGGAAGTAGACGTCGCCCTGTCCCGACTCCTGGAGGCTGATGCCGGGGCTGCTCATGTCGAGGTTGCCGTCGCTGACGCTGCGGAACTGGGAGCCGGGCGCGCCCGGCTCCGTCCAGTGCTTGCCGTCCTCGGTGAGCCAGATCCTGGTGCCGGGCGAGACCGTCACGCGCTCGCCGGGCGCCACCACACGCACCGTCCCCGCGGACGCCGAGGGCGAGGGGCTCGCCGTGCCGGCCGTCGGGGAGGGCGGGCGCACGCTGCTGCCGGGAGCGGACGGCTCGCCGGCCGCACCCGTGCCGAACACCACCACGGCCAGCGGCACCAGCAGCACCCCGCAGGCCGCCACGAGCACGGCGACCCCGCGCCGCCGTCTGCGCCGCCGGCCCTCGCGTTCGATGGCGGCCAGGGGAACCACTGACGGGGTGACGTCGTAGGCGGCTTCGGCGAACACCTCGCGCAGCCGCTCGGCCTCGGCCGGCGGACGCGGGGAACGGAACGGGTGGTTCATGGGCGGGCTCCGGAAACGGGGTGTCGGCCGTCGAACAGGGGGTGGGCCCGCAGGGCCTCGAGGCCACGCCGGGCATGGGTCTTGACGGTGCCGACCGAACAGCCGAGGAGCTGGGCCGTCTCGGCCTCGCCGAGGTCCTCCCAGTAGCGCAGCACCATCACGGCGCGCTGCCGCGCCGACAGGGCCGCGAGGGCCTCGTCCAGGGCCGCTCGCTGGGCGACGGCCTCCGCGTGGCCGGGCTCGCTCTCGTCCACCCGCTCGGGCAGGAACGGCATCAGCAGCTGCACGACACGTCTCTTGCGCACCCGGCTGAGGTTGTTGTTGACCAGCGAGCGGCGCACGTAGAAGTCGACGTCGTCGCGCGGGATGCGCCGCCAGCGCGCGTACACCTTGGCCAGCGTGGTCTGGACGAGATCCTCGGCCTCGTGGAAGTCCCCGGTGAGCATGTGCGCGGTGCGGACCAGGCGGGGCCAGGCCGCGGTCGCGTACGCGGCGAAGTCGCCGTCGTCGGCGGAGTCCTGGGAGGCGTCGGTGGGGGTGAGCGGCACGGCCGGCGGTCCCTCGGTGTCGGGTACGTGGGGGTGGAGGCGGTGCGGGGGAGCCGAGACCTGAACAACCCGGCTCTCCCGCACCACCGGGCTCACTTCAGCTGGGCGTAGATCCGGCCCTTGGTGTCGCGGACGGTGACGTTGCCGAGGAAGTCGGGGTCGCCCTTGCCGTCGGCCGGGACCTGGGTGGTGGCGTACCAGACGCCCCAGCCGGGCTTGCCGGCGAGTTCCAGCAACTTGCCGTGCACGGTGCCGGACTTGGTCTCGACGGTGACACGGGACGCGGTGCCCTTGCCGCCGTAGTAGAGACCGGAGAGGAAGTAGCGTCCCTCGGCGTCGCCTTCGGCCTGCATCGACACGCCCGGCCGGGTCAGGTCGACGTTGCCGTCGACGACGCTGCGGAACTGCGGCTCGGGGTCGCCGGCCGTCGTCCAGTGCTTGCCCTCGGCCGTGAGCCAGATCTCCGCGCCGTCCACGGCGACGTGCTCGCCGGGGGCGACGATCCGGGCGGTGGGAGCCTTCCTGGCGGCGGCCTCGGCGACCGGCCGGACGACGGTGGCGCGTTCGGTCCGTGCCGCCGCGTGGGTGGAGGTGCCGGACGCCGCCTTCCCCTGCGAGACGGCGTACGACACCGTGGGCGCCCCGACCAGCGCGACGGCCACGGCGGTCGCGGCCAGATACTTCTGCATCCGTGTCATGGACGGACTCTCCTTGCGATGTGAGGAACGTGCGGCGGTGAAACGGTGCGGAGGGCGCCTCTCCACTCCTCCAAACTCCGTCGGCCCGTACGCCGGATGACACCCGGCGGGAAAATTCCCGCGCGTTCTCAGGACAGCGCGCTGCCCGCCTTCCACTGCTCCCAGCCGAGGTTCCAGTCGCCGTATCCGTTGCCCACGGCCACCGTGTCCTTGGAGCCGACGACCTTGACGACGTCGCCGGGGACGACCTCGTCGTAGAACCTCTTCGCGGTGCCGTCGGTGGCGAGTCCGACGCAGCCGTGGGTGACGTTCTGGTGCCCGGCGTAGGTGTTGGCCTTCGGGTTCTGGTGGAGATAGGTGCCCGAGGTGGTGAGGTGCACGGCGTAGTAGTAGTAACCCGCGTACGCGTCGCCGTAGCCGACGGTCTGCGAGTTCATGAAGACCTTGGTCGCCTTGTCGGAGACGACCATGGTGCCGTTCCAGGTCTCCATGCCCGGGGCGCCCGCCGTGACGGGAACCTTTCGCGTCGTACCGGCCTTCTCAACCGTCATGGAGTGTGTGCGGACATCGACCGTGGCGACGAGGGAGCGGCCCACCGTGAAATGCCGAGTGATCCCGGCGCCGGCCCGGACGGTGACCTCCGTGCCGGGCTTCCAGTACGTGCGCGGCCGGAAGTCGACGCGCTGCCCGTCGAGCAGATTGCGGTCCTTGACCCAGCTCCACGCGCCCTCGACGTCGGCGGTGACCTTCAACTGCCGTTCCACGTCGGCCCGTTCGGCGGCCGGTACGGCACGGTCGAAGGTCACCGATATGGGCATGCCGATGCCGACGGTCTGTCTGTCGGCGATGTTGACGTGCGCGCCCGGCAGCGACTTCAGCGGCTTCGGCGTGGCCTTGTGCCCCTTCTGCAGGCCCGGGTTGACGGTCGCGGTGGCCTCGGGTGCGGCGCCCGTCCCCGTGCCTCCGCTCCCGTCGGCCACGGCCCGCCCCGAGCAGCCGGCCAGCGCGAGCGCGCACACGGCCAGCGCCGCCGCCCCCCAGGCGCGGCCCGGCCGGCGTCCCCTGACTCCGGTGGTCATCGTGATCCCCCTGTGGTGTGTTTCGATGTGCCACGTACGGGACCTGTACGCACGGCAGGGACGGCCGGGTTGCATCGGGCCGCGGAAATTCCGGAAACTCCGGCGGGGGGCATGACCGAGGAAGAGTTCGACGCGTTCTACGCGACCGCGTTCCCCCGGCTGACCGGTCAGCTCTACGCGTTCACCGGGGACCACGGTGAGGCGCAGGACGTCGTCCAGGAGGCGTTCGTCCGCGCCTGGGACCGGCGGCGGGAATTCCTCGCCGACAGTGCGCCCGAGGCGTGGATACGGACGGTGGCGATGCGGCTCGCGGTGAGCCGCTGGCGCCGTGCGCGCCGCTGGCTCGAACTCGTGCGCCGCACTCCGCCGCCCGAGCACACCCCGGGACCCGATCCGGAGCGCACCGCCCTGGTCGCCGCGCTGCGCACCCTGCCGGATGCGCAGCGGATGGCCCTGGTCCTGCACCATCTGTGCGACATGAGTGTGGAGCAGGTAGCCTCCGAAACCGGGGCTCCCGTGGGCACGGTCAAGGCCCGTCTGTCCCGCGGCCGGGCGGCACTGGCCCAGGTGCTCTCGGCGGACTCGACGGACGAGGAGGAGAGGGAGGACGACCGTGTCCGATGAACTCACCTCGAACCTGCGCGAGTTGGCCGCCGAGGGCGAGAACCACCCGGTGCTGACGGGTGCGGAGATCCGAGGCCGGGCGGTACGCCGCCGACGTCGTCGGCGTACGGTCGTGGCGACCGCCTCCGTGTCCGCCGCGGCGGCGCTCGCCCTGCTCGTCGCGGTCGGCCCGGGCGGCGGCACGGACCAGCGGCCCGCCCCCGCCGCGAGCCCCACCGGCACCCCCAGCCTCCCGGCGACGCCCGATGCCACGGTCGACCTGTCCCGGCGGCAGATGGAAGTCGCGGGCCGCGTCCTGCCGATCACCTCCGGCACCGAGTTCCGGCCCACGGCGACGGGCCGGATGACGGTCACCGCCAAGAGCGCGGCCAAGGTGATGCCGGCCACCACGGTCGGCCTCAAGTCGGACTACGACCTCAAGTTGTCCTGGGTGATCGAACTGTCCTTCTCCGACGGGTCGGCGAACTTCATCGCCGCCATCGCGCACGACGAGAAGGCGCCCGGCAACTACGACCACACGACGGGCTGGATCGGCCTGCGCTCGACGGACGCGGCGTGGCTGTACCAGCAGGTGAAGCTGGGTGCGGTGATCGACATCGAGGGGTCGGCGCCCAGGTCCACCGCCGACCGGTCCACGAGGGGTCAGGACGCGAACGCGGGCACGGGAACGAGGACGGGCGGCTCGGGCGGTTAGGCCCCCGGGGCGGACGGCGGGTGGCCGCGGTCCGGGCCGCCGGCCGGTGGCCGCGCGGGCGGTCGGGGTCCAAGAGCCGCGGGGCGGCGCCAGTCGGTCTTCGCGCGCTCGTCGGAAAGGCCGTCGAGATAGGCGTCCAGCGCGGCGAACGTGGCGGCGGGCCGTTCGAGGTGCGGCAGGTGCCCGGCCCCGGGCACGGTCTCGAACCGCGCGTGGGGAAGGGCCGCGGCGAGGGCGCGACCGTACGCGGGCGTGACGATGCGGTCGCTCTCGCCCCACAGCACCAGGGCCGGGGTCCGCACCCGGCCGAGTCGGTTCAGCAGCTTCGGGTCGTGCATGTACGGGTCGCCGGCCAGCAGTCGCACGGTCTCCATGTCGGCCCGCCGGGCCGCGATCTGCTCGGCGGTGAGCGTGGCGGGGTCGACGGCATGCCGTGCGGGGTCGTGGAACGCGTACGCGGCGAGCTCGCCCGGGGTGAGGGCGAAGATGTCGCGGACCGGCTCCCCCGGGACGGCCACGCCGACGGCGTTGATCAGGACCAGGGAGCCGATGACCGCGCCGTCGTCGCGGAAGGCCATCTCGGCGGCCGCCCAGCCGCCGATCGAGGAGCCGACGACCAGCACGTCGCGGTGCCCCTCGTCGCGGAGCCAGTGCAGATGGGTGAGGGCCAGGTCGTCGACCCCGGTGAACCAGTCGGGGCGTTCGGTTCCGTCCCAGCCGGGGTGCGTCGGCAGGAAGACCCTCATGCGCCGCTCGCCGGCCAGGTGCGCGGCGACGGCCGCGACGGTGGCGGGCCCGCTCCCTCCGTGCAGGACGAGCGCGACGCGGCCGTCGCGGGGGCCGGTCTCGGTGAGGGTGAGCGGGAGGTCGGGGCGCGGGAACACGGTCCGCGTCGTGATGTCAGCCATACGGCACAAGGTATCTACGCATGCTTATATAAGCAACCGTATTCGCTGCACTAGGATGCCGGACATGACCGCGCAGCCAGACGCATCCGCCGGCCGCACCGGCGGTCCCGCCGACCCGACGAACGCCCCGGAACCGACGCACGCCCCAGGACCGTCGGACGCCCCGGACGCCCTGGGGGCGACCGACGCGCCAGGGGCGTCCGACGCCCTCGGCCTCGAAGAGCTGGGCCGCGCGGTGAAGGAGGCGCAGTACCGGCACCACCGCGCACTGGACACCCGCCTCGCCGCGGCCGGCACGACCCTCGCCCAGTGGGACGCCCTGCGCGCGATCGCCCGCGCGCCCGGCGCCTCCGCGCACGAACTGGCCGTCGCCACCTTCCAGGGCGACCAGTCCTTCGGCACCCTGGCGAGCCGGCTCGCCGCGCAGGGCCTCGTCGAGCGCCGCCCCGGACGCGGCCGGCGCATCGAGCACCGCCTCACGCCGGACGGTGAGCGCGTCCTCGCCGCCGGGCGCACGATCACGCTGGAGGTCCTCACCGCCTCCTTCGCCCCTCTCGACCAGGACGAACGGGCCACGCTGCTCGCACTGTTGCGCCGCGTCGGCCTGCGGGGCGACGGGTCCTAGGATCGGTGCCCATGGAAATAACGGGTCTCTTCGTCCTGGCCGCACTGATGATCGCGAGCTTCGCCGGACTGGAAAGCAAGCTGGGCCGCACCGACCGCAGAATCGCCCGCGTCGAGCGCAAGCTCGACCTGATCCTCGACCACCTCGGCCTGCACGCCGGCGATCCGGAGCTGCCGCAGGTCACCGCGCTGCTGCGGGAGGGCAAGAAGATCCAGGCCATCAAGGCCTACCGCGAGGCCACGGGCGCCGACCTCAAGGAGGCCAAGGACGCGGTCGAGCGCATGGGGTGACCGGCCCGCCGGCCGGCGCGACACCGCTGCGGGCGCGCCCGCCCGTGCGGTCCCGCTCCGAGAGCCCCTGCCCGGGGCTGAGCCGTCGGCGGGAGTCAGAGCGGGGGCTGCGCCGGGGCCGGGCCCAGGGTCGTCGTGCCCGGCGCGGTGCGATGGCCGAGGCCCGTGCGGTACGCGTCGAGCGCCGCCTCGATGCGGCCCGTACGGCGCAGCAGGTCGCCGAGGAGCCGGCACAGGTCGGCCAGGTCCCCCGCCGCCCCGGCCCGCTCCAGCAGGCTCATCGCGCGCACATAGTGCTCCTCGGCCGCCTCGGTCTCCCGGGCGTCCTCCGCGATGATGCCGAGGAGCCGGTGCGCGGCGGCCGAGTGGATGGCTCCGCGCTCGGGACTGAGGTCTCCGAGCACCTCCCGCAGCAGGGCTGCGGCCTCCTCCGACTTGCCGCGCCGGTGCAGTACGTCGGCGAGCTCGACGGCGACCTGACTGGTGTAGAGGGCGGCACGCTTGGCGGAGAGCATCGCCTGCGCCTCGCGCAACTCGGCCTCGGCACGCTCCAGTTCGCCGTTCTGCGCGTACAGGTACCCGCGCATCCAGTGGCAGTTGGCCAGTTCGGTGCGGATCTGGAGCTGGCGGTAGAGCTCGGCCGCCTTGGCCAGGGACACGTCGGCCTCGGCGATGCGCCCCTCGGCGATCATCGTGCGGGCCACCGAGCGGTGCATCCGCGCCACCAGCGCCGGATCGCCGACCTGCGGCGCGAGGGCCAGCGCGAACTCGGCGGCCTGGGCGGCCCGGGCGTGCGCGCCCATGTCCATGTAGGGCGCGATGACTCCCGTGTAGAGCAGGAGCAGCGCGTCGGGGTCGTGCAGTCCGGTGCGGTTGAGCTCGTCGAGCGTGGACTCGAACAGGTAGCAGGAGTAGCGGAGTTCGCCCGCGAGGTAGTGGGAGACGGCCCGCCCGCGCACGGCGGGCACACGCTGCGGCAGCGGCGCGTCGCCCGTGCGGCGCTCGGACTCCTCGAAGCGCTCCCGTGCGGTGACCAGATCGCCGGTCTCCAGGGCGCATTCACCGAGGCCCAGCAGCGCGGCGGCCTGCTCGGCGACGAGCCCGTGCACGTCCGCCTCCGCGAGGAGCAGGGCGTACTGCTCCGCCGCGACCTCGGCCTCTCCGGTGGCGAGGGTGCGCTGCGCGTCGGTCAGCCGCAGTCGCAGATCCGTGGCGAGATGGGCGGGCCGCCCGGTCGTGAGCTCCTCGTAGGCGATGCCGAGCCGCTCGGCGATGTGCCGCAGCGCGGGTTCGGAGGCCCGCACCCGGCCCGCCTCCAGGGTGGAGATGTAGGCGGGCGTGTACGCGGGCTCCGCCAGCTGTTTCTGCGTCAGACCGCGGTCCGTACGCAGCTGTTGCACCCTTCGCCCGATGATCTCCGGGTCGTCGCGCTCCGCCATGGATTAAGCATGCCATTAAGTCGACTTACATTCGGACGACTCCTGACTATTGTCCAACCTCCTGGCGGCTCTTGCTCTTTGACACCCGCAGCCCCTACGTTAAGCGACGGATTAAGCCCGCTTAATAAGCTGCTGTTGTTGCGAGGTCGCCGTGGTCCGACGTCTTTTCGCGCGCTACTCCAGAGGGTTCGGTGCGGCCGTCGTCGCCGTGGCGGCTCTGGTCACGGCCGCGAACGCGGGCCCGGCGCGGGCGGCGGAACCGCCCCGCCCCACCCAGCACGTGCCGTCGACGGTGGCACAGACAGGGCGCTGAGGTCCGGCCGGGTCCCGCCCCCCCTTGGGAACCCGGCCCGCCCCGGTGCCCGCCGCCCTGGGGCGGCACGTACGGCGGCCGCCGGCGGAACTCCCCCTTCCGCCGGCGGCCGCCGGACGACCACGGCGCCGCCCCGGTGACCGCCGCTCTCCCGCCGGTGGCCGTCCGGTGACCGCCGCTCCCCCCGGCCCTGTCATGACGCACCCCCCTCCGACGTCCGCCCTCCGTGGCTACGCTGATGCCGTGACCTCTCCCGCCGCCCGCACCGCGCTGGACCTCACCGCCGACCTCCCGGTCCCGGACCTGGAGGACCTCTACCGGGACCTGCACCGCCATCCGGAACTGTCCCTGCGCGAGCACCGCACGGCGGACCGGCTCGCCGGGCGGCTGCGCCGGGCCGGGTACGAGACCCACGACGGTGTCGGCGGCACGGGAGTCGTGGGTGTGCTGCGCAACGGTGAAGGCCCCACCGTCCTGCTCCGCGCCGACATGGACGCGCTCCCCGTCACCGAGGAGACCGGCCTGCCGTACGCGTCGACGACGCCCGGGGTCATGCACGCCTGCGGTCACGACCTGCACGTCACCTGGCTGGCCGGCGCCGCCGACGCGCTCGCCGCCGGACGCGACACCTGGAGCGGCACGCTGGTGCTGGTCGGACAGCCCGCCGAGGAGACCGGGGAGGGCGCGGCCGGGATGCTCGCGGACGGCCTCTACGAGCGCGTCCCGCGGCCGGACGTGCTGCTCGCCCAGCACGTCGCGCCGGGCCCCGCCGGTCTGTACGCGCACTCCCCGGGCCTGATCATGTCCGCCTCCACCGACATCGACATCGTGGTGCACGGCGTCGGCGGCCACGGCTCGCGCCCCGAGGCGACCGTCGATCCCGTGGTGACGGCGGCGTACATCGTGACCCGGCTCCAGACCGTCGTGAGCCGCGAGGTCGCGGCGCGCGAGTCCGCGGTCCTGACGGTCGGACGGATCGAGGCGGGCACCCGGCACAACATCATTCCGTCCGAGGCGCGTCTGTCCCTCAACCTGCGCACACAGTCGCAGGAGGTCCGCGAGCGGATGATCGCCGCCGTGCGCCGTGTCGCGCGGGGCGAGTGCGCGGCGGCGGGCTGCCCCCGCGAACCCGACGTCACCGTCGGCGGCAGCTTCCCGGTGACCGTCAACGACCCCGACACGGACCGCCGCGTCGCCGCCGTGCACGCCGAGGTCTTCGGCACGGGGACGGTCCTCGACCCCGGGCCGGCGATGGGCAGCGAGGACTTCGACCGGCTCGCGGTGGGCGAACTCCCGTACTCCTACTGGTTCGTGACGAGCACCCCGGCCGACGTGTGGGACGCGGCCCCGGGCGGCGGCGACCTGATGGACCGGCTCGCCGCCGTGCCCGGCAACCACAGCCCGTTGTTCGCCCCCGACCTGTCCGTGGTCGCGCCGGGCGTGCGAACACTGGTGTCGGGGGCGCTGGCGTCGCTGAACGTCGCCTGACCTGCTCCTCAGGCCTGCGTCTGGAGCTGGCGCAGCTGCTGCCGCACGTGGTCCAGCGCCCCCTGCCGGCGGCCCGGCACCCGCCGTCTCAACTCGGCGAGCGCGGACCCCAGTTCACGGGCAGGCACCGCGTCGCCGACAAGACCCCACTGGTGGTGGGCCCGGTCCACGGCCGACTCCACCGCCGGGGAGTCGGGGGCCTCGCCCGCGCCCAGCCGGGCGTCCGCGACCGCCAGCCAGGTGCGGCAGCTGCGCTCCGGGTCCGCCGCGAACATCGCCAGGTCGGCGCGCACCTCCATCCAGTGCAGCACCTGCTCGGAGGCGGGCCCGTACGTCCGCAGCGCCTCCTGCTCCCGCCGCCCGGCCAGCGCCTCGGCCTCGCCGTGCCGGCCGGCCTGGACGGCAGCGGTGATGGTCTCGTGAGGATCGGGACCCGCCGGGGTCCCGATGTGGGCGTCCCCCGGAGCGGAGACCGCGGCGGGCGGCCCGAGCGGCCGGAAGCCGCCGGTCGGCGGGGCCGTGGGCGGCACGGCCGGCAGGGGCGGGGGTACGGCGGCCGCGGCGGCGCCGTACGCGCCGTGCCACGGCCGCGCCACCGCCTGCGGTGTCAGCACGATGTCGGGCGGCCCCGGCCTGGCCTCCTCGCCCGTCGCCCGGGTCAGCGCCTGCTGGTGCAGTTCGGCGAGGGGCGGCCGGTGACCGCTGCGCAGGACGGTGGCCGCCGCCCTCATGTACGCCGGAGCCGCCACGCTGCGGCGGGGCGGCGGCGGCGCGATCCGGCCGTACAGCGCGGCGGACGGCCCCGCCGTCAGGGGGCGGGCGGCGAGATGGTCCCAGGTCTCCGCGTCGGCGTGCAGGTCGACGAGGAGCGTGGTCGTGCCCGCCGGGCGCAGCCGGAGCTCCTCGGTGATCCAGTGCCAGGGGAAGGCGGTGTAGCGGACCGTGGCCGGGGTGGTGCGGGCGAGCGCGAGGTGCGGCAGGCGCTGGCGGCGGTCCAGTTGGAGCTGGCCGGCGAGGAAGACCGTCAGCGGGCCGGGCGAGGCCGCCGCCGCACGCAGCCGGGTCAGGACCGCCTGCGGCTCCAGCGGGTCGGCCAGTTCCACGACGTTCGCCGTGTCGCTGCCGGACAGCACGGCGGGAGACACCGCGGCCAGGACGGGGAGCACGGACGCCGCGTCCACCAGACGCCCCTTGCCCACCGGCGAGGCCGCGAGGAGCAGCACGGTTCCGGGCACAGATTCCCCTCCCCATCGATCACGTACGGCAGCACCGTAACCGCTGCGCGTGCAAAGCGGGGACGGCGGGAGGGCGAACGCCCCGCCCGTGCGCGGGCTCCGCCGGCCGGTCGCGGCCGGTCGCGGGCGCTATCGGCGGCGCACGGCGAAGATCGTGGTGTCGTCGGCCAGCCGGCCGCCGCCGTGCCGCAGCGTGCCGTCGCGGACGAACCGCACCAGGCGGTGCGGGTCCGCGGTGCGCGGGTCCTCGGTCAGGGCGCGGGCCACCTGTTCGCGCAACGGGAAGAAGGCGCCGCTCGCGTCGCGGGCCTCCGTCACCCCGTCGGTGACCAGCAGCAGCGTCTCGCCGTGCGCGAGCGGGACCTCCATCAGCGGCGGCGGGTCCTGTCCCAGCTCGCTCAGCCCGAGCGGCAGTCCGTCGCCCGGCGGCAGCTGACGCACGTCGTCCGGGGTGATCACCAGCGGTGGTTCGTGCCCGAAGTTGATGACCTCGACGCTGTCGGTGGAATCCGGCGGGAATCCGATCAGGATTCCGGTCGCGAAGCGGTCGCCGTCCAGGCGGCCGAGCGCGGACGTGTAGCGGCCGTGCCGCAGCATCCGCACCTCCAGCCGGTCGGCGACCGTGCGCAGCAGGGGTTCGTGGTATCCCGACTCCCGGAACGTGCCGAGCAGCGCGGCCGCCGCCTCCACCGCTCCGAGCCCCTTGCCCTGGACGTCGCCGAGCAGGACGCGCGTGCCGTGCAGCCCCGGCTGGATGTCGTAGAAGTCCCCGCCGACGCGGGCGTCGCTGTCCGCCGCGAGGTAGACGGCCGCGTGGTCCAGGCCGCCCCAGCCCGGCACGAGCGGGCGCAGCACCGTGCGCCGGGTGGTCTCGGCGACGTCCCGCATGTGCAGCATGCGTTGTTCGCCGCGGACCCGGACCGCGCAGGCGAGGACCGCGAGCATGCTGCCCAGGGCGACGAGGATGAAGTCGGGCAGGCCGGTCTGGTACTGGTGCGGCCAGGACGTGTCGACACCGATGTAGGTGGCCAGGGAGAGCACCGCGAGCGCCGCCGTGCCCCACACCCCGCAGATCGCCGCCGCGATGCCGGGCACCAGCACGATCCACGAGATGATCCGGAACTCGCCCGAGCTGTTCCAGTCGAACACGGCGATGCCGATGAGCAGGAGCAGCGGCGGCATCCAGGCGACGCTGCGTCCGCGCAGGCGCAGCAGTGTCTGCCGCTGGACGGCGTCGGGTCGCCCGGCGCTCGTCCGTGGTTGCTCCGCGGGGCTGCGGCCGGCCACCTGATCAGTACGCGACCGACATCCGGGCGCGCGGGTGGGCGTCCTTCTCCAGCTCGTCGACGACGGCGATCGCGTAGTCCTCCGCGCTGATCCGGCTGTTGCCGTGGTCGTCGGTGAGCAGCCGGTCGCCGCCGACACGGAAGGTGCCGGTGCGTTCACCGGGGGCGATCTCCGCGGCGGGGGAGACGTACGTCCAGTCGACGGCGTCGTCGTCCAGAGCGCGGTAGAAGTCGAGCACGTCGCGGTGGGCGAGTGCCTCGGAGAGGTAGGCCTCGGGGAAGCCGGGCTCGTCGACGATCGCCCGGCCCTCGGGGGTCTCCAGGCTGCCGGCGCCACCGACGACCACGAGCCGCCGGACTCCGGCCGCGCGGGCCCCCTCCACCAGCGCCCTGTTGATCGCGAGGAAGGGCTCGCGGGCCTCCGATCCGTCCCGCGGCGGCACACAGGCGGAGACCACCGCGTCCGCGCCCGCCGCCAGCTCGGCCACCTTCACCGGGTCCGAGGCGTCGGCAGCCGTCGCCGTGACCCCCGGGATCGGGGACTGTCCGGAACGGCTCACGGCCACGACGCGGTGCCCGCGCGCGGACGCCTCGGCGGCGATACGGCTGCCGACCATCCCGGTGGCACCGAAAAGTACGAGCTTCATGCAGCTCAGCGAAGCACGCGCCCGGGAGGCCCGCATCCCGGCGAAACAGGTGGTCGCGAAGGCCGTCCTCCGACTTGCCAGGCACCGGGGCGGGGTGTGCTCTGGAAGGCAGGGGCGAGGAGAGAGAGGAGTGTTCCCATGGCTCAAGCGGCACCTGTGTCACCCGCCTCAGGGACACCGCGCACCCCCGACGTCTTCGGGGAGCGCACCCACGCGATCGCACGGTGGGCGGTGCCCGCCGCGCTCGGGCTCGTCTACGGCTACTGGGCCGCGGCCATCACCCGCTACGGCGGCCCGATCACCGGCTGGAACGTCCTGTTCGGGTTCGTGTGCGCCATCGTGTTCGCGGCGCTCCTCATGGGCGTGAGCAAGCTGGCACCGCTGATGAAGCGGGAACTGCACGCCGTGGTGTGGGGCGCGTTCGCGGGCTGCGCGGTCGGATTCCTCTTCAGCCAGAGCGGCGCGTCGGTGTTGTCGTCGTCGCTGATGGGCCTGGTGGCCGGGGCCGGCGTGTTCTTCGGGGCCTTCTACCGCTACTACACGCACGAGGACGCGGCGGGACACCGCGTCGGATGACGGCGTGACGGTCCGTCCGACGAACACACCGCCCACGCGTCCCGACCATGCACGGCGCACGAGGCCCCGGCAGCAGCCGGGGTCTCGTGCGTCTCCCTCACTCACTCACCTACCCCCTGGGACCCCGGTCCCAGGAGCCCGTGGTGGAGCCGTAGATGGTCCTGTCCGGCTCCACGGTCCGGAGCGGCCGCCGTGCTGCCCGCCGCGACGGTCGGGAGGCCGCCCGTGAACGGGGCCGCGGCAGACGGCGGCTGCGGGGGGAACCCGCAGGGCCCGGGTGTCGCGCATGCCGGCCTCCTTCTCCTCTCCCAGGAAACACCCGTTCGGGTGAGGCCTCCACCGGAGCGCCCGGGGGCCTTGTGTCCCCCGGGGTTCACGAGGGTGCAAGCGGGGCTCGCGCGGCCGCGTGGGCGAAGGCCGGCGTCGGGTGACCGCGCGGAGCCCCCTTCGGCTTGCCGTATACGCCCATTTGGCGGCAAACGGCTCGCGCGACGCGTCCGGGAGGACTTGCCTGGAGGAGTGTCCCAACGTGTCCGGAGCTCCCTGTCGGCCGTGCTGATCCTCCTCGCCTGTCTGCTCGCGCCGCTCGGCGCGCTGTCCACCTGGGCGATGTACGGGCTCGGCGACCCCGGCCGGTACCGGGCCACGGTGGCACCGCTCGCCGCCGACAGCGACGTGCGGGACGCGATCGCCGCCGGTGTCACGGACGGCATCCTGCGCGAGGTCCATGTACGGGCGCGGTTGCAGGGGCCGGTGAACCACTTCGTGCGGGACGCGGTGCTCTCGTTCACCGAGACCGATGCGTACCGCACGGCGTGGGAGGCCGCGAACATGGCCGCGCACGACGCCGTGATGCGGGCGCTGCGCGACGATCGCGCGGGGCCGGTGACCGTCGACCTCGCGCCCGTCACCGAGCAGGTCAAACGCAGACTCGCCGACGACCACATGCCGTTGGCGAACCGTATCCCCGTCGAGCACACCGAGGTCACCGTGCTCGAGGCCGAGGACCTGGCCCACTTGCGAAAGGGGTTCCGCGTGCTCGAAGTCGCCGCGTTCTGGCTGCCGGTGGGCGCCGTCGCGTTCGCCCTCGCGGGCATCCTCGTGGCGGTGCGCCGCCGCCGGGCGCTTCTGGCGACCGGGCTGGGCACCGCGCTGGGCGCCGCGCTGCTCGGTGCGGCGATCGCCGTGGGCCGCCGGATGACCCTCGCCGACCTCCCGCCCGACGTGTCACCGCTGGCCGCGGGCGCGGTGTACGACGCGCTCACGGAGACGCTCCGGCTGGTGTCCTGGCTGCTCCTCGCCCTCGGCCTCGCCGTCGCGCTGGCCGCGGGGCTCACGGGTGTGTACGCGCGATACCGGCGAGCGTCCGCAACGCCCCCGCAAGCTCCCTCGGAGCGGTCGAGGCGAGTCCGAGCCTGACACAGTCCTCGGCCCGCGGACCGAGCACCGGGACCGTGAAGGCGGGCCCCGGGGTGAGCGCGATGCCCCGCTCCGCCGCCGCGGCGGCGAAGGTGTCCGCCCGCCACGGGGACGGCAGTTCCCACCAGAGGTAGTACGCCTGCGGGTCGGCGCGCACGGCGAAGCCCGCGAGATGTTCGGCCGCGAGCCGCTGACGGCTCGCCGCGTCCGCCCGCTTGGCGCGCACCAGACGGTCCACCGTGCCGTCGCCGATCCAGCGCACGGCCGCCTCCAGGGCGAACCGGCTCGCGGTCCACCCGCCCGAGCGGAGGGCCGCGGCCACCTGCCCGACGCGCCCCCGCGGTGCGACGAGGAAGCCGGCCGTCAGACCCGGGGCGACCCGCTTGGAGAGGCCGTCGACGACGTAGGTCCGCTCGGGGGCGTGGGCGGCGAGCGGGTCGGGGGAGCCGTCGTGCAGGAAGGACCAGATGCGGTCCTCGATCAGGGGGAGGTCCATGTCCCGTGCCGCCGCCGCGAGCTGACGGCGTCGCTCCCCGCCCGCCGTCACCGACGTCGGGTTGTGCAGGGTCGGCTGGACGTACACGGCGGACAGCGGCGCGGAGCGGTGGGCGGTCGCGATCGCCTCCGCGCGCAGGCCTTCGTCGTCCATGGCCAGCGGGACCAGGGTGATGCCGAGGCGCTCCGCGATCTCCTTGACCAGGGGGTAGGTCAGGTACTCGACGCCGACGCGGCCCCCGGGGCGCACCAGGGTGGCGAGTGCGGCGGCGATGGCCTGACGGGCGTTGCCGGCGAAGGCCAGCCGGTCCGGTGCCGGGTGCCAGCCCGGGGTGGCGAGGAGTGCCGCGGCGGCCTCGCGGACGGCGGCGGTGCCGGTGGCGGGGGCCGTGCGCAGTGCGTCGGTGAGCACGTCGGGGCGCAGCAGCGGGGCGAGCCCGTCGGCGAGGAGCTCCGACTGGCCCGGCGCGGAAGGGTAGTTGAGCTCCAGGTTGACCCGGGCAGTGGTGGCGGGCTCGGCGAGCGCGCGGCCCGAGGGTGCGGGGGAGGCCCGTACGAAGGTGCCGCGCCCGACCTCGCCGACGACCAGTCCGCGCCGGACGAGTTCGGCGTACACCCGCCCGGCCGTCGACCCGGCGATCCCGCGCCGGCGGGCGAACGCCCGCTGCGGGGGCAGCCGTTCGCCGGGCTTGAGCCGGCCGGCCGTGATGTCGGCGGCGATGCGGTCGGCGATGCGCCGGTAGTCCTCCATGCGTCCCCTCCACATTGCACCGAGAGCAAAGATCTTATTGCACCGAGGAGTTGGCCGCGCCTAGGGTCGTGGTCATGGCACCCTTCCTCGCTTACGAGGACAAAGGGGGCGCCTCCTCGGCGGCGCCTCTCGTCCTGATCCACGGCCACCCCTTCGACCGCACCATGTGGGCCCCGCAGATCGCGGCCTTCTCCCCCTCCCGCCGGGTCGTCGTCCCCGATCTGCGCGGCTACGGCGCGTCCCCGTCGGAACCCGGATTTCCCGGAGATCCCGCCCTCACTCCCCTGTCCACGTTCGCCGAGGACATCGCGTCACTTCTGGACGAGCTGGGCATCGCCACGTTCGTCCTGGGCGGACTCTCCATGGGCGGCCAGATCGTCATGGAGTGCTACCGGACGTTCCCGGAGCGCGTCCGGGGGCTCGTCCTCGCGGACACCTTCCCCGCCGCCGAGACCCCCGAGGGCAGGATGACCCGCAACGCGACGGCGGACCGGCTGCTGCGCGAGGGCATGCGCGGATACGCGGACGAGGTGCTGTACAAGATGGTCGCCCCGTACGCCGAGGCCGAGGTGGCGGCACATGTGCACCGCATGATGGTGTCGACGCCGCCCGAGGGAGCGGCGGCGGCCCTGCGCGGCCGGGCCGAGCGCCCCGACTACCGCGAACTGCTGACCCGCGTCACCGTCCCGGCGCTGGTCGTGGTGGGCGCCGACGACGAATTCACCCCCGTCTCCGATGCCGAGGCGATGCACGCGGCGCTCCCCGACTCCGCGCTCCACGTGATCGGCTCGGCAGCGCACCTGCCGAACCTGGAGCGGCCCGAGGAGTTCAACGGCGCGCTCGCGGACTTCCTGGCACGGATCGACGACTGAACCGACGAGGCGGGGGAGCCGGGGCGGGGCCGTACCGGCGAGGCCTGGCCGTCCCTGTTCGGGACGGGCCCGCGCGAGGTCTTCCGCACCGCGGGGACCGGCCCGGCGCGGGACCCGGATCGTCACCCGTCCGGCCCAGCGGGGCATGCGGCTCCCGTCCCCCGGGGCGAACCTGCGAGTGACACTCCAGGCCCCGAGGAGGCCCCATGTCCCAGAACACCGCGCCCCTCAGCCCCGAGCCCGCCCCGGGCACGGCCGGCCGAACGCCCCGCGGCTCGGGATGGCACTCGGGAGGCACCCTCTTCGCCGGCGTCCTGATGCTGGTCGGCGGAATCCTGGGCATCCTCATCGGCATCACGGGCATCGCCAGGGACGACGTGTACGCCCGCATCGGCACCTACGTCTACGAGTTCAACCTCACCACCTGGGGCTGGATCCACCTCGTCATCGGCGTGATCGTCGCGATCACCGGCTGGGGCGTCCTGAAGGGCCACGAGTGGGCGCGCGCCGTCGGCATCGCCGTCGCCGCGCTCTACATGATCGAGTACTTCATGTTCCTGCCCTACGAGCCCGTCTGGTCCGTCATCGCCATCGGCATCGCGGTGTTCGTGATGTGGGCGCTGGCGACGGGAGGCGACTCGCCCAGGACCGCCAAGACCGCCTGAGCGGACCTTCCGGGCAACTCTGCACCGCGGCACCCCGTCTTTGAGGGAGGATTCGGGCACCCACGCGGACGAGGGAAGGCCGGGACGTGGACACTGCGACGGCTGAGTGGACGGACCCCCGGGCGGCCGGAGGCACGCGCCGGACCGGGCGCCGGGCCGCCGCCTGGGCGTCCGGGCTGCTGCTGGCCACGGTGAGTGCCGTCGTCGGATGCCGGGCGGCCGACAGCGACGGGATCACCCCCGTGCCGCAGCTGCTGGCGTTCCTGCCCTGGCTGCTCGCCCCCACCGCACTCGGGCTCCTGCTCGCGCTGCTCGCGCGCTGGCGCATCGGGATGGTGTGGGGCGTGGTCGTGCTCGGGACCGTCGTCTGGTACGCCGAGCCGTACGGCAGGACGAGCGAGCCCGGCGGGACACCGCTGGCGGAACTGCGGGTGATGACCTCCAACGTGCAGTTCGGGCGGGGCACCGACGCGCTCATCGGCGCCGTACGGCGGCAGAAGCCCGACATCCTGTTCGTGGAGGAGTGCGAGCACGTGTGCTCCCGGGCCCTGCGGGACGCCTTCGGAGGCAACGGAGGGGACTACCCGTACCGGCAGGCCGTCGAGGGGGCGGGGTCCGACGGCTCGGTCATCATGAGCCGGTTCCCGCTGAAGGCCGCGGACGGCGTGCGGGGCACCATGGGCATGCCCGGGGCGGTCGCCGACGTGCGCGGGCACGACGTACGGCTCCAGCTCGCCCACCCGATGCCTCCGCTCCCCGGCCAGCTCGGCATCTGGCGGCGCGAGCTCGGCGAGCTGCGCGACTACGCGGCGGCCGGTGACGGTCCCACCGTCGTCGCCGGGGACTTCAACGCCTCCCAGGACCACGCCGCGTTCCGCCGCATCCTCGACACCGGGCTGCGCGACGGCGCCCGCCTCGCGGGAGACCCGCGCACCCCGAGCTGGCCCGCCAGGACCACGCCGACGCTCGGCGCACAGATCGACCACGTGCTCGTGTCCCAGGACTTCTCGGCGAACGCGGCGGTCTTCCCCCGGATCACCGGCACCGACCACCGCGCCCTGGTCGTCGACCTCACCCTCCACCGGCACCGCTGAGCACCACCCCGGCACACGTGGCGTCCGGGGTGGCCCCCACCAGCGCGAACGGGCCGAAGGACGGACGAACCGGCCCTCATAATGGGGACATGTCCCGCGAGTTCCCCATCGGCCTCACTCCTCCCGACTGGCTGGTCAGGAACCTCCAACCGCAGAAGGCGTCCGTCAACCGGGCCGCCGCCGCCCGCGCCTCCGTCGCCATCTCCCTGCCGCTCGCCGTCGGCATCGCCACCGGGCGGGCGGACTACGGGGCCCTCGCCTCCATGGGTGCGCTGTCCGGGGTCATCGGCGACACCGCGGACGCCTACCGCATGCGCATCCTCAACATCGCCGTGCCGCAGCTCTTCGGCGCGGTCGGCGTCACGGTCGGCGCGCTCGTGTTCGGGCACGGCTGGACCGCCGTCGTCGCCGTCACCGCGGTCGGGCTGATCTCCGGGATGATCTCCACGATCGGCGCCGTGGCCTCCGTGTCCGGTCTGCTGCTCCTCCTCAACTGCGTGATCGGCGCCGGACTTCCGCTCCCCGGACCGTGGTGGCTCGCACCCCTGCTGATGTCCGGCGGCGCGCTCCTCGTCCTCCTGCTGGCCCTGCTCGCCTGGCCGCTGCGGTCGGGCGTACCGGAGCGGGCCGCCGTCGTGAGCACCTACCGGACGGTCGCGGACCTGCTCGCCGCGAGCGGGACCGCCGGCTACGAGGAGGCCCGCTTCGCCGTCACCCAGTCCCTCAACCAGTCCTACGACCTCGTCCTCGCCCGACGCGCCTTCCACCACGGCCGCAGCCCCGACCTCGTCCGGCTGCTCGCCCAGCTGAACGCCGTCACCCCGATCATCGAGGCCGCCCCCGCCGCCCACCAGCAGGGCGAGCCGCTGCCCGCCGAGATCCCCGAGGCCGCGGACCGCCTCGCCGACGCCGTCGCCGCCGGCCGCTCCAGGCCCCTGGCGCTCCGGCTCCCCGAGCCCACCAACGAGGCCGCCCGCGCCGTCGACCACGCCCTGCGCCACGCCGCCGACGTGGCGACCGACCAGGCTCCCGACCGGGCCCTTGCCGACGACCGTCTCGGCCGGCCCGCCGCCCTGCGCGTCCGGGCCGGACGGGCCGCCCGCGAGGTCGTCCTGTCCGCCGCGTCCTGGCGCTACGGCCTGCGCCTGGCCCTGTGCATCAGCCTCGGGCAGGTGCTCGTCTCGATCGTCCCGGTGCCGCGCTCCTACTGGATCGCGCTCACCATCACCTTCGTCATGAAGCCCGACTTCGGGTCCGTCTTCTCCCGGGCGCTGCTGCGCGCGCTGGGCACGGTGGCCGGCCTCGTCGTCGCGGCCGCGGTCCTCACAGTGGTGCCGCGCGGCTGGTGGGACGTGGCAGTCATGATGCTCCTCGCACCGCTCGTCCCGGCGCTGACCCCGCGCGGCTACGGCTACCAGACCGCCGCCATCACCCCGGTGATCCTGCTGCTGTCCGACACCCTCAACCACCAGGGGACGGGCCTCATCGCCCCGCGCCTGATGGACTCCCTCATCGGGTGCGCGATCGCGCTGGTCGCCGGGTATCTGCTGTGGCCGGAGAGCTGGCACACCCGGGTCGGCGACCGGCTCGCCGACGCGGTGACCGACACGGCCACGTACGTGGAGCGCGCGTTCGGCGGCGACCCCGATCCCGCCGACCGCGCCCGCCGGCGCCGCCGCCTGTACCGCGATCTGTCCGCCGTCCGTACGGAGTTCCAGCGCGCCCTGACCGAACCGCCGCCCACCGGGCGCCGTGCCGCCGCGTGGTGGCCGCTCGTCGTCGCCGTCGAACGGATCGTCGACGCGACGACCGCGGCGCGCGTCCGGGTCAGACAGGGCGAGGCGGAGCCGTCCGCCGCCGAGATCTCCCAGGTCGTGCTCCAGCTGCGGGAGCTGTCGGCGGGGCTGCGGGAGACCGAGGTCCTCGTCGCCGTCCGCACGGACCTGACCGGCCCCCCGGACAGCGTGCTCGAACCGCTGCGCCAGGAGGTCGCGGCGGCGCGGGCGATCGCCTCGCCCCACTGACCGGGCGCGGGCCGCCACGGCGGGAGCGCGCCCGGGTGCAGACAGCAGCGCGGGCCGCCCGTGCAGGGGGCGGCCCGCACCCGTGGGGGGTGGGTCTGGTCTGCTGATGCGGAACTAGCGGGCGTGCGCCTTGCCCAGCGCCTTCTCATGGGCGAGTGCCTTGTCCAGCGCCTTCGCGAAACCGTTCGCCCAGAGCTGGTCCACGCGGGCGCGCTCGTTGGCGTCGGGGTTCGAGTTGGTGCAGGACGGGCCGGGACCGCCGCCCGACATCAGCTCGCTGCACGGGCCCTCGTAGTGGTCGGGCAGACCGAGGACGTGGCCCGTCTCGTGCGCGGTCACGCGCGTGGAGTCGTACTCCTGGTTCTGCGCGTAGTCGAGGAACACATAGCCGCCGCCGTGGCCGTCGGTGGAGGCGTACGAGCCGCGGGAGTCGTTGCCCTCGCGGTAGGAGAAGTCGGCGTTCGAGCCCGACTGGAGTTTCACGTTCGCCACCGCGCCGTTCCATATCTGGGCGCTGCGGGCTATCTGCGCGCTGAACGTCGGGGCGCCGGAGGGGTCGTAGACGACGGTGACGGCCGCGGCGCCCGGGTGCGCGGCACGCTTCTCGGCCACCGACCTGACGACCGCCTCGAAGAACGCCTGGTTGGCCTTGGCCTCCTCGGACGAACCCGCGTACGCGGACACCGTGTGGCCTGCCTGCGCGGAGGCGGTGTTCCGGGCGGCGGGGACGCTCGCCGAGGCGAGCTGCGGGGAGACGGCGGACGCGGTCACCAGACCGATTCCGACAGCGGTCGCCCGGGCGAATGCGGACATGCGCATTGATGACTCCTTGTGTGGGGGGTGAAGTCGTCATCGGCGAGTGTCGATGCCCGTGGGGCGGCTGTGATGATGGCAAGTGGCGATAGTCCGGAGCTATCAGCCCGTACTCGATCACCCAACTCGCCCATTTCGGAGCGGTTTTGTGCGTCTGGTGAAAGCTTTGATTCCGCTTTAGGCTCCGACGGCATGGAGCTTGAGGTCAGGCACCTCCGCGCACTGTGCGCCATCGCCGACACCGGCAGCCTGCACCGCGCCGCCCGCCAACTCGGCGTCGCCCAGCCCTCGTTGAGCACACAGCTGCGGCGCATCGAGCAGGAGCTCGGCGGCGCGCTGTTCCTGCGCGCACGCACCGGCTGCCGGCCCACCCCGCTCGGCCGGATCGTCCTGGGCCGCGCCCGCCCACTGGTGGCCGAAATGCGTGCCCTGGTCGCCGAGGCGCGCGCCGCCGCCGCGGACGGCCCCCAGCTCCGGATCGGCTCCACCGCCAGCCGCGCGCTCGCGGGCTGGCTGCGCCGGCTGCGCGCCCGGCAGCAGGAGACGCTCCTGCAGATGGACGTCTCCCCGAACGCTCTGCTCCGCATGGTCGCGGACGGCCAGCTCGACGTCGCCTTCGTGCACGAGGTCGAGGGCTCCCCGCTGCGCGTCCCGGAGGGCCTGCGGCTGCGCGTCCTGGTCGAGCGCGAGCCCCAGTTCGTCTCCCTGCCGACCGACCACCCGGCCGCCGCGCACCCCGTCGTCCAGCTGTCGGAACTGGCCGAGGACCGGTGGATGGTGGACCCGACGGTGGACGGCGAATGGGACGCCGTGCACCGCATGCTGCGCACGGCCGGACTCAACCCCCGCGTCCTGCACGGCGACTACCACACGGCCGCGACCCTCGTCGCGACCGGCGAGGTCGTCACGGTCTGCCAGCCGACCTCCCAGTCCCGCCCCGAGACGGCCGTACGCCCGCTCGCGGGCGACCCCCTCGGCGTACGGCTGCTGCTCGCGGCGCGCACGCAGGCGGACCTGGAGGCCGTCTGCCCCGAACTGGAGGAGGCGTACTGGGAGGCCGCGCGGCAGGCACCCGCGTACCGGGAATGGCTGGAAGCCACCGGGACGGAGACTGTCGTCCCGACGCCCTGACGGACGGTCTCCGCGGACCCCGCCGACGCCCCGGAGCGACCGTCTCCGCGAAACCGCCGCCGACCGCACAGGCGACCGGCGGCGGCCCGATACGCCACCCGGCCCCCGGATTCACCGGGGCGTCCCTCAGATCCCGATGTCGCATCCGTCCGCGCGCCACACGGCCACGACCGCCGGGCGGACGATCTTCCCGGGACCGTCGGGCCAGACGCTCGCCGGCTTCTCGACGGACGCGCCGTCTACCTCGCCCGGGTGCTGGACGGCGACCAGCACGCGCCGGTCCTGGACGAGCGGGCCGCAGGTCTCCGCGCCGGTCGGGACCGTCAGGAACTGCTTCAGCTCACCGCGCCGGTCACCCCTGGTCGCCACCCCGAACAGGCCGTCGTGCGAGCCGAGCTGGTTGCCGTCGGTAGAGATCCACAGATTGCCGTGCGGGTCGAACGCCACGTTGTCCGGGCACGAGATCGGGCTGACCCGGTCCTTCGGGAAGCCCGCGAAGTACGTGGCGGGGTCCGCCGGGTCGCCCGCGACGAGGAACAGCGACCAGCCGAAACGCGTGCTGTCGGCGCGGCCCCGGGCCTCGGTCAGCTCCAGGATGTGGCCGTGCTTGTTGGCGTTGCGCGGGTTGGCCTCGTCGGCGGGCGCGGAGCCCGCCTTGCCACGGTTGGTGTTGTTCGTCAGTACGACGTACACCTTGCCGGTGTGCGGGGAGGGCTGGATGTCCTCGGGCCGGTCCATCTTGGTGGCGCCGACCTTGTCACCGGCGAGCCGGGTGAAGACGAAGACCTCCTCGGCCGTCATCCCGTCGACGTGCGAGACGGCACCGCGCGCCGTCGCGGTCGCCAGCGGGATCCACTCGCCGCTGCCGTCGAACTCGCCGTCCGCGGGGAGCTTCCCGCTGCCGTCGACGTCGGCGGCCGGGGAGTCGCCGGTGAGCCGGGCGACGTACAGCGTGCCCTCGTCGAGGAGGGAGAGGTTGTGCTCGCGGTCGGCCCGGGAGCCGCCCCGGCGCATCCGCTTGCTGCCGACGAACTTGTAGAAGTAGTCGAAGCGCTCGTCGTCACCGGTGTAGACGACGGGACGGCCGTCCTCCGTCAGCCGCACGGTCGCCGCCTCGTGCTTGAAGCGTCCGAGCGCGGTGCGCTTGCGCGGAGTGGAGGTCGGGTCGTACGGGTCGAACTCCACGACGTAGCCGAACCGGTGCACCTCGTTCGGCTCCTGGGCGATGTCGAAGCGCTTGTCGAAACGCTCCCACTTGCGTTCGGTGGCGCCCGTGCCGATCCCGTACCGCTTGTCGGTGGCGCGGGAGCCGTTGGCGAAGTACTGGTTGAAGTTCTCCTCGCCGTGCAGCGTGGTGCCCCAGGGGGTGGTGCCGCCCGAGCAGTTGTTGAGCGTGCCGAGGACCTTGCGGCCGGTCGGGTCGGCGGAGGTCTTCAGCAGGTCCGAGCCCGCGGCCGGGCCGGTGAGCCGGAACTCGGTGGTCGCGGTGACCCGGCGGTTGAGGTGGTGCCGGGGGACGGCCGTCAGCCTGCCGGTGCGGTGGTCGCCCTCCACGACGACGGCGGACAGTCCATGCGCGGCCCAGGCGATCTCGGCCTGCTCGCGGGTCGGGTTCTCCGCGTCGTACCCGCGGAACATCAGGATCTCGTCGGTGTACTCGTGGTTGGCGACGAGGAGCCGGCGGCCCCGCTCGCCGGGCAGCGGCAGGAGGGCCAGGAAGTCGTTGTTGTAGCCGAACTGGCCGGCCTGGGCCGCGGCGGTCTGGTTCTCGGGGTCGAAGGCGGGAGCACCACGCAGGATGGGCTCTCCCCAGCGGATGACGACGTTCTGCCGGTACCCGTCGGGGATCGTCACGGCGTCCTCGGCGTTGGGCGCGACCGGCGCGAAACGCAGCCCGCGCGCCCCTTTTTCGCCCTTGTGCGCCGAAACATCCGGCGCCGCGGCGGCCTGCGGGGCTCCGGTGCCGACGACGGCCGCGCCGGTCGCCGTGGCCACGGTGACGACGGCCGCGGCCCGCATCACCGAGCGGCGGCTGAGCGCACCGGCGATCACGTCGCCGACGTACGCGTTGCCGCTGGTGTTGGGCACCTCGTGGAAGCAGGCGTCACCACAGCGGAACCGGCAGGTCATCGCGGACCGGCCGCCCGGATGCGAGCCGGGCGTTGCGATCAACGGCAGAGATCTGCGCACTTTACTCTCCCCATACGAACCCTTGGTGTGAGCGTGACGCTAAGGGGGCGTGTGTGCAGGAACGCGGCGACCGCATGAACGAAGAGTGAACCTGCGGGAGCCACAGGGGTGTTGACACGGCGCTCCGGCAGCTGTCCGCCCCTGCCCAAGATCGCCAGTCGCGGCCGCTAACCTTACGTGTCCGTCCTGGCCAGGGATTGACGGGATCAACTCACGCGAAGGGTTGCGCACATGGGCATTCTCACTCTCCTGCGGAATGCGTTCGGCCGCTCACGCAAGGGTCGTGACGCCGACGCGGAGACCTCGCGAGAGGCCTCGGCTCCGGCCGTCCCGGCCCCCACCCAGGAGCCCGAGCCGGCCCCCGCCCCCGCCCAGGAGGCCGCCGAGCCGAGGATTCCGGCCCCGGCCTCCGAGCCCGAGCCCTCCGTGGTGGACGACCTGGTCTCGGCGGCCTTCGACAACGTGACGGTCCCGAAGCAGTCCCAGCCGACACCTCAGCCGGAACCGTCCCCCGAGCCGAAGCCGGTGGCCGAGGCGAAGCCTGCGGCAGAGCCGGAGCCGGTGGCCGAGGTCGAGCCCGAGCCGGTGGCCGAGACGAAGCCTGCCGCGGAGCCCGAGGCGACGGCCGAGGCCGCGCCGGTCGCCGAAGCGACGCCCGTTGCCGAGCCGGCGGCCGAGGTCAAGGCCGAGCCGGAGCCGGAGCCGACGCCGGAACCGGCGGCCGAAGCCGAGCCGACCACCGAGGCAGAGCCCGCAGCCGAACCGGAGCCGGTCGCTGCGACCGAACCCGCGGCCGAAGCGACGCCCGCCGTCGAGCCCGAGCCGGTGGCCGAAGCCGAGCCGACCACCGAGCCGGAGCCCGCGACCGAGCCCGAGGCGGCTGCCGAGCCCGAGGCGGTCGCGGAAGCGGGACCCGCAGTCGAGCCCGAGGCGGTCGCCGCGGCGGAGCCGGAGGCGGAAGTCGAGGTCGAGCCCGAGGCGGTCGCCGCGGCGGAGGCCGAGGTCGAGGCGGAGACCGAGGCCGAGCCGGTCGCCGCGGCGGAGGCCGAGGTCGAGGCGGAGACCGAGGCCGAGCCGGAGTCGGCTCCGGAACCGGCGGCTGCGGCCGAGCCGGTCGCCGAAGCGACGCCGGAACCCGTGGCCGCGGCCGCCGACGGCGAGAAGACCCCACAGGCCCGACCCGCACCCGAGCAGGATGCCGGCACGGGTGGTGCGGGTGGGAACGACGAGGCCGAAGGCGAAGCCGAGGCCGCCCAGCCCGCAACGCCGGCCCCGTCCCCCACGGCCGAGGAGCAGCCGACCCCCGCGACAGAGGCGGAGCCCGCGGCAGAGGCACCTGCAGCCGACCCGGAGCCGCAGACCGGGTCCGAGCCCGCCGCCACGGCGCCCCGCGTCAGGGCCGAGGCCCCGGCCCTCACCGCCGCGTACAACGAGGCAGGCACCGCCCTCGGGAAGCGGGACCTCACCGGCACCCGAGCCCGCGTCTACCTCGTCCTCGACCGCTCCGCGTCGATGCGCGGGTACTACAAGGACGGCTCCGCCCAGGCCCTCGGCGAGCAGGCCCTCGCCCTCGCCGCCCACCTGGACCCGGAGTCGACGGTCCACGTGGTGTTCTTCTCCACGGAGCTGGACGGCACCGGCGAACTGACCCTCGCCGAGCACGAGAACAAGGTCGACGAGCTGCACGCGGCCCTGGGCCGCATGGGCCGCACGAGCTACCACGCGGCGGTGCAGGAAGTGCTCTCCCAGCACGAGAAGCACGGCTCGGACGCCGGCACCCCGCTCCCCGCCCTGGTGATCTTCCAGACGGACGGCGCTCCGGACGCGAAGACCCCGGCCACCCAGTCCCTCACCGAGGCGGCGAAGGACCACCCTTCCGTGTTCTTCTCCTTCGTGGCGTTCGGCGAGCACGACAACAAGGCCTTCGACTACCTCCGCAAGCTGAAGACCGGGAACACGGCCTTCTTCCACGCGGGCCCGGCCCCGCGCGAGCTGACGGACGCCGAGCTCTACGACGGCGTACTGGAGAACTGGCGGCCGTAGCCCTCCACGCCCCCGGACACCAGGCCGCCCGCTTCCCACCCCTCAAAACGGGAAGCGGGCGGCCCACCCATGTCGGCTACGATTTCAAGGTTCACAGAAGACGACCCGCCGACCCGAAAAGCGACGGACGTCACTCCGCGTAGCGACTTGGGAGCAGCCCGCGATGGCTCGACACCTCATCACCAGCGCCCTTCCGTACATCAACGGGATCAAGCACCTGGGCAACATGGTGGGGTCCATGCTCCCGGCGGACGTGTACTCCCGGTACCTCCGCCAGCGCGGCCACGACGTCCTGTACATCTGCGCGACGGACGAGCACGGCACCCCGGCCGAGCTGGCCGCGAAGGAGCAGGGCCTGCCGGTCGACGAGTTCTGCGCGCAGGCGCACGACGCGCAGAAGGCGGTGTACGACGGCTTCGAGCTGGCCTTCGACTACTTCGGCCGCAGCTCCAGCGCGGAGAACCGCGACATCACCCAGCACTTCGCCCGCCGCCTGAACGAGAACGGCTTCATCGAGGAGCGCGCGATCCGCCAGGTGTACTCGCCTGCGGACGGCCGCTTCCTGCCGGACCGCTATGTGGAGGGCACCTGCCCGCACTGCGGCTACGACAAGGCGCGGGGCGACCAGTGCGAGAACTGCACGCGTGTCCTGGACCCGACCGACCTGATCAACCCGCGCTCGGCGATCTCCGGCTCGACGGACCTGGAGGTCCGGGAGACGAAGCACCTCTTCCTCCTCCAGTCCAAGCTCCAGCACGAGGTCGAGGAGTGGGTGTCCCGTCACGAGGCCGACTGGCCGCAGCTGGCCTCCTCCATCGCCCGCAAGTGGCTGAACGAGGGCCTGCACGACCGGGCGATCACCCGTGACCTGGACTGGGGCGTGCCGGTCCCGGCCGACACCTGGCCCGAGCTCGCGGCGGAGGGCAAGGTCTTCTACGTCTGGTTCGACGCCCCGATCGAGTACATCGGTGCGACGAAGGAGTGGGCGGACCAGGACCCGGAGAACCGCGACTGGAAGTCGTGGTGGTACGACGTGGACACCACCGTGCGCTACACGGAGTTCATGGCGAAGGACAACGTGCCCTTCCACACCGTCATGTTCCCGGCCACCGAGCTGGGCGTGCGCGAGCCGTGGAAGAAGGTCGACTACGTCAAGGCGTTCAACTGGCTGACGTACTACGGCGGGAAGTTCTCCACGTCGCAGAAGCGGGGCGTCTTCACCGACCAGGCCCTGGAGATCCTGCCCGCCGACTACTGGCGCTACTTCCTGATCGCCAACGCCCCGGAGTCGGACGACTCGTCGTTCACCTGGGAGCACTTCACGGCCACGGTCAACAAGGACCTCGCCGACACCCTCGGCAACTTCGTCAACCGCGTGCTGTCCTTCTCGAAGAAGCGCTTCGGCGAGGAGGTCCCGGCGGGCGCCGCGGCCGGTGCGGCGGAGGCGAAGCTCGGCGAGGAGATCGCGGGCCTGCTGGCCGAGTACGAGACCCAGATGGAGGCCCTCCAGTTCCGCAAGGCGGCGGCCGCGCTGCGCGCCCTGTGGTCGGCCGGCAACTCCTACCTGGAGGAGAAGGCCCCCTGGCTGGAGATCAAGACCGACCCGGAGGGCGCGGCACTGACCCTGCGCACGGCGATGAACCTGATCCACCTGTACTCGGTGGTCTCCGAGCCCTTCATCCCGGCCTCCTCCAAGGCCATGCGCACGGCGTTCGCCCTCCAGGACGACACGGCGGCGTGGGTGACCCAGGACGAGGCGAAGTCCCTCGACTCGGTGCCCGCGGGTACCCCGTTCACCGTCCCGCCGGTCCTCTTCGCCAAGCTCACGGACGAGGACCTGGAGACGTACAAGGAGCGCTTCGGCGGCGCCCCGGAGTAGCAGCGGCGGCCGGTGGGCCCAGGCCCGGGAACGAGCAGTTCCCGGGCCTTCCGCATTCCCGGAGCAGGACAAACGGAACCCCCTCCTCCTCTGTGCCTGCGTCTCCTTCGGGCGGTATACATTGCGAAGATCATGTGAAGCCATTGGCTCACTGGGACACGAGTGGACGAGTGCGTCCACTGAGTGGGGGGTTCATCCATGGCGCTCTTCGGAAACGCGCACACCGTCGACCCGGCGTCGGCACAGCAGGACTTCGCACGCCTGCTCGGCCAGAACGAGCAGGTCCACGCCGCGTACCAGCTGATACGCGACACCATCCTGTTCACCGACCGCCGACTGCTCCTCGTCGACAAGCAGGGCATCACCGGCAAGAAGGTGGAGTACCACTCCATCCCGTACCGCAGCGTCACCCACTTCGCGGTGGAGACGGCCGGCACCTTCGATCTCGACGCCGAACTCAAGATCTGGGTCTCGGGCACTGCGGCGCCCATCGAGAAGACGTTCACCAAGGGCGTCGACATCTACGAGGTCCAGGCGATCCTCACCCAGTTCGTGGCGAAGTAGCACCGCCCGGCGGGCGGGCCGGTCCCGGCCCGCCTGCGCCTGTACGGCGCCTCCCCGCGAGGACCCCGTCGGCCCTTGCTAGCATCCGCACACTTGTGCGAGGGCGGGGGCCCTCGCGGGGAGGGAACAGTTCACGTGGGCAGACACGCCCCGAGACGGCGCGGCCCGGCCGCCCTCGTCTCCACACTCGCGGTCGCCTTGGCGGCCGGCACCATCACCCTGTTCGCCGGCACTCCGGACGGCGCCGGCAGCGCGTCGGCCACCGCGGTGGCCGGATCGGCGGGGACGACAGAGATCCTGCTGGACGATCCGAGCAGCGACACCCCGCGCTCCGACCGGCTGCTCTCCGCGGGCAGGACCGGGTTCCTGCACCGTCAGGCCGGGGTCGCGGGCCTGCTGTGGACGAACTACGAGGACGGCACCACCGTCACCGTGCAGGGGCCGACCGGCGTCTACAAGCCGACCACCACCACCTGCTGGGACATCCAGCTGCGCTGCGCCTCGGGCATGTACGGGCAGGCCGCCGACACCGTGGCCCTGCCGCACGCCTCCTACGGCGACCCGGTGTCCCTGTGGAGCCCGGACGGCAGCGCGCTGCGGACCGTCGACCTGAGCCAGTCGGCCGACTACGTGGGCACCTACGGGGACACGCTCGTCACGGTCGAGCGGAACGGCGTCGTCGACGGCGAACAGCTCGACGGCTACTGGCTGCACCTCGTGGACCTCATCGACGGCAAGCAGCGCGACCGCGTGGTCGACGGCTACCCGGCCGAGGGTTCGTGGAACGTGAGCGCCGCGCGCACCGGCGACGAGAACGGCTTCCTCCTGGCCTACGCGATCCACGACGGCAACGGCGACGTCGAGTCGTACACCGTCAGCTACCTCGACTTCGCGACCGCGCAGCTCACACCGGTCTTCACCGGCCTGGACGCCTCCCCGGAACCGGTGCTCACCGACGACCACGTCGGCTGGTACACGGAGTCCGCCGGACTGCACCTCAAGCCGCGCGGCGACCTCCTCGCCGAGGAGACCGTCCCGGTGGCGGGCAAGGAGATCGCCGGCTCGCCCGTCCCCGTCGTCGTCGGCGACTGGCTGGTCCTCGGTGTGTCCGGGGCCGGCGTCACGGCCGTGTCCCTGACCGACGGCACCGAGAAGACGCTGCTGACCCGGTCCTACGGGAACCCGCTGGCCACCCCCGAGGGCGACGCCCTCGTCACCGGCGGCACCGGCGCGGCGGACTGGTGGGTCCAGCGCGTCGGCCTCTCCGCCGACGGCACCCCGCGGCTGGAGAAGGTGCGCAAGGTGGTGCCGTACGAGAACGCCAAGACGGGCCTGGCGCTCAGCCGCGGCAGCCTGCGCGTGGCGGAGGACAGCACGAGCAGCACCTCGGACACCACGACCGTGCGCACGCTCACGACGAACGGCAGCACCGAACTGACCGCGTCCGCGCCCAGGACCGGCGACTCGGTGCAGCCCGTGTGCCCGTACCCGGGCACCACCTGTGCCGCGATGTGGGGCAACAGCGGCACGGCTCCCGAGGACGTCTACCTCGACACCTTCTACGACGGTGACGAGGGGGGCAGCGGACTGGAGAACGCCGACCGGCTGGTCGCCATCGGCGACGAATGGTCCAACGACACGCTGCAGTTCGGCACCACGGGCGGCTCCGTCGTCGACGTCTCCGACGGCTACGCCGTCTACAACTCCGGTGGCTCGACCCCGATGCAGTACATCGGCGAGTTCGGCTACGGCCAGCAGCTGAAGCGCTCGGTCCGGGCCGCGGCCCTGAACGGCTCGACGTTGTGGAGCGCCACCTCCACCACCGGCAAGCTCACCTCATACAGCCTGGCCGAGGAGAAGACCCTCTCCACCGTCACGGTCCCGGGCCTCGGCTGTGTGCCGAGCGAACTCCAGGCGGCGGGCCGCTGGGTGTACTGGTCGTGCCAGTCGGCCTCGGCCGGTGTGTACGACACCAAGGCCGGTACCTCGAAGGCCGTGCAGCCCGGTGACGTGCTGCTCGGCGACGGGTTCACCGTGCGGCACGACCACGCCACCGCGCAGCTCGTGCTGACCGAGGCGTCCACCGGAGCCACCCGCGTGATCACCTCGGACGTCCCGGGCACCGGTCCGGCCACGGACCGCCGCTACCGGTGGACCGTCGACGAGTACACGGGTCTGGTCGCCTGGATCGACACGTTCCAGCAGACGCACGTCGCCACCACCGGCATCACGCCGTCCGCGACGACCGCCTTCCGCAGCGAGGCCGGCGGCTACGTCGAGCCGGGCGCCTCCACCGCCTGGACCGGCGACTGGCAGCTGTCCCGCCCGGTCACCTCCTGGTCGCTGACCTTCACCTCGGTGCAGAGCGGTGCGACCGGCAGGGCCACCCGTACGCTCACCGGCGGCGCGGTCCCCGCCCGGCTCTCCGCGAACTGGAACGGCAAGACCTCCGGCGGCGTCCACTTCCCCAACGGTGAGTTCACCTGGACGCTGAAGGCGACCGGCCTGGGCACCTCGGCCCCGGTCACGGTGACGTCCGGCGAGGGCTTTCTGCTCAGGGGAGCCGCGGTACGCCACGACTTCGGCAGCGTCGACGGCCCGGACGGCAGGGGTGACCTGCTCACCCTGAACTCCTCCGGCGGACTGACCGTCCAGCAGGGCACCGGAAAGGGCACCTTCGGCAGCAAGACCACCGGCACCGGCTGGGCCACCTCCATCAAGGCGGTCCCCTTCGGCGACATGAACGGCGACCGCTGCAACGACGTCCTCGTACGCCTGAGCAGCGGGGCCCTGCGCCTGTACAAGCCGGGCTGCAACGCCGCCGTCAAGCCGACGACGTCGTACACGACGCTCGCCACGAGCGGCTGGACGCAGTACGACGTCCTGACCTCTCCCGGCGACATGACCGGCGACGGCCGCCCGGACCTCATCGCGCGCACCGCGTCGACCGGGACCGTCTACCTGTACAAGGGCACGAGCGACGGCAAGCTCGCCACCCGCGTGAAGCTCTACGACAACTGGAAGGGCTACAAGAAGATCGTCGGCGCCGGCGACCTCGACGGCGACGGCATCGGCGACCTGCTCGCCCAGGACACCTCCAACACCCTCTACCGCTACCACGGCAAGGGGGACGGCACCTTCGCCGCCCGCGTGAAGCTGTTCGGCGACTGGGGCGGCTCCTACAACGCCGTCGTCGGCGTCGGCGACATCACCGACGACGGCAAGGCCGATCTGGTCTCCCGCGACAGCAGCGGAAACCTGTACCGCAACAGCGGCGACGGCAAGGGATCCTTCGGCTCCCGCACGAAGATCGCGACCGGGTGGAGCGGCTACAAGTTCCTCTCCTGACGGGCACGCACATCGGCCGGGGCGCCCGGGACTTCATGTCCCGGGCGCCCCTGTCGTCGCCGCTCGTCCTCCCGCCCGCCGAGCCGGTGACGGGCCACCCGGGTGCCCGTGACGGCCCGGAGGGAACGTGCGCGGTCCGCTCCTCCGGATCCGGAGTGGACCCCGGCGCTGGCATGTCCGCGCTCACCCGTATGGTTTCCGCCATGGCAGTCCCCGAGGTCATCCCGATCGCCTACGAGCCGAAGCACCGCACCGAGACCATCGGCCGGTACGCGGACGGTCAGTTCCTGGCATCGATCACGTACGCCTTCCCGGAAGGCTTCCGTCCCGACGACGGCTGGGAAGAGCACAAACGCCTCTACACGGTGCTCCACACCTTCGACGTCGAGGGCCGGTACCGCGACTCGGAGATCTGGTGCGCGGGCACCTGGGCCGAGCAGCAGCGCAATCCCGACGGCGACGACTCGGTCCTCGCGCAGGCCCGGATCCACCTGGCGAAACTGCTGCGCAGCCTGCCCCGCCGCTCGTACACGGACATCGCCGTCCGCCCCTTCCAAGTCACTGTCGACGGCGTGCTCTTCGGCCTGCTGAGCGGATCGGACGAGGACGGCGACTGGGCCGAGCTCTACCCGGACCGGCTCGGCTTCGGCGAGCCGTGGGACGGCACCTACGACACCTGAGCGGCCGGGGTGAGGGGCCGCCCGGGGCACCGCGCGGCCCAGGACGGCCCCGAGTTCCGCGGACGGCGCTACGAGGCCGACGCCGACGCGCTCGGCTGGGTGTCCGTGCTGTCGTGGGTCTCGTCCGGGGCGACACCCATCGTCAGGTGCGCGTGGACGCCCTTGGCGATGTTCCTCCTGCTGTAGTCGAGGTGGAGAAGACCGCCCGCGTGCCCGTTCTGGGGGTAGATCGTGTCCTCGGTGAGGGTTGTGCGCGTGGTGGTGTTCGTCGAGTACGGGGCCACCTCGGCCGCGGCCAGGACCGACTTCTCGTCGAAGAAGAGCTGGCCGGTGTGACAGGTGTGGCCGCCCTCGTAGCCCGCGTCGGTCCAGGTGCCGTCCACGTGGACCTTGACGTGGATGTGCACGCAGCGGCCCTGGTACCAGCCCGGGAAGACGGTCTTGAAGGTGACGTAGCCGTGCTTGTCGGTCTTCCAGGTGCCGCGCAGATAGCGCTCGTCGTCGGTGGGTTCGGAGTGGCCGCCGCCACCGGAGGGACCGCCGGACGGGGGCTCGCCGGTCGGGGTGCCGGTGGGTGTCCCTGAGGGTGCGTCGGTGGGGGCACCCGTCGGGGCGCCGCCGCCTCCGCCGCTGCCCATCGACTCGTATCCGGAGTAGACGCCCAGTGCGGTGCAGTGCCAGATGTCGACCGCCGCGTTCCTGACGGGCTTGCAGGTCTCGGCGTCGATCACCTTGAGCTTGAGGGTCATGGGGATGCCCTCCTGGTCCTCGGTGATGTCCTGGCGGATCTTGTCCGCGTCGATGTAGTACGGACCCTCGGTGGTCTCCGAGGTCAGCGTGTAACAGGTCTCGGCGCTCGACGAGCCGGCCGCGGCGGAGGTGCCGGAGGCCGTCTCGCCCGCGAACGCGTTCACGGCGATGCCGCCGCCCACGCCCACGGCCGCCACGGCCGCTCCACCTGCGACGACGACCTTGCGTCGCGTCATATTCCGTTTGTGCGCGGGTCCTTGGGTCTCAGTCATGAACCGGACCGTAGGGTTCCCACCTGTCAGCAGCATGGGTGGGAACTGTGGTTCTGCAAGGCCACGCAGAATGGCCCGGAACCGACGTCGGTTCCGGGCCACTCGGGTGCTGGGGCCTACTTCGGCTGCGGCTTCCGCACCGAGAGGCTCAGCTCGCGCAGACGGGTCTCGTCGAGCTCCGTGGGCGCGCCCATCATCAGGTCCTGCGCGTTGCCGTTGAGCGGGAACGCGATCGTCTCGCGGATGTTCGGCTCGTCCGCGAGGAGCATGACGATGCGGTCCACGCCCGGGGCGATACCGCCGTGCGGCGGGGCGCCGAAGCGGAAGGCGCGGAGCATGCCCGCGAACTGCTCCTCGACGGTCTCACGGTCGTAGCCCGCGATCTCGAAGGCCTTGAGCATGATGTCGGGCTCGTGGTTCCGGATCGCGCCGGAGGACAGCTCCACGCCGTTGCAGACGATGTCGTACTGCCAGCCGAGGATGTCCAGCGGGTCCTGGGTCTCCAGGGCCTCCAGACCGCCCTGCGGCATCGAGAACGGGTTGTGCGAGAAGTCGATCTTGCCGGTGTCCTCGTCCTTCTCGTACATCGGGAAGTCGACGATCCAGCAGAACCGGAAGACGTCCTCCTCGAAGTGCCCGGCACGCTTGGCGGCCTCGACGCGCACCGCGCCCATGATCTTCGAGACCTCGTCGAACTCGCCCGCGCCGAAGAACACCGCGTGGCCGGCCGCCAGGGACAGGCGCTTGGTCAGCTCGGCGACGTTCTCCTCGGTGAGGAACTTCGCGATCGGACCCGTCAGCGAGCCGTCCTCGGCGACGCGGATCCAGGCCAGGCCCTTCGCGCCCAGGGTGACGGCGAAGTCACCGAGCTGGTCGAAGAACTTACGGGGCTGCGCGGAGACGTCCGGCACGGGCAGGGCACGCACGTGCTTGCCCGCGAACGCCTTGAACTCCGAGCCCTCGAAGATGTCGGTGATGTCGACGAGCTCCAGCTGGGCGCGCAGGTCCGGCTTGTCGGAGCCGTACTTCAGCATCGCCTCGCGGAACGGGATGCGCGGGAACGGGGACGTCACATGACGGCCGTTGCCGAACTCCTCGAACAGCTCGGTCATCAGCTTCTCGATCGGCTGGAAGACGTCCTCCTGCTCGACGAACGACATCTCGACGTCGAGCTGGTAGAACTCGCCCGGCGAGCGGTCCGCGCGGGCGTCCTCGTCGCGGAAGCAGGGCGCGATCTGGAAGTAGCGATCGAAGCCGGAGATCATCAGCAGCTGCTTGAACTGCTGCGGGGCCTGCGGCAGGGCGTAGAACTTGCCCGGGTTGAGACGGGAGGGCACCACGAAGTCGCGCGCGCCCTCGGGGGAGGTGGCGCTGAGGATCGGGGTCGCCATCTCGTTGAAGCCGAGCGCCGTCATCTTGTGACGGATCGCCGAGATCACCGCCGTACGCAGCAGGATGTTGCGGTGCATGCGCTCGCGGCGCAGGTCGAGGAAGCGGTACTCCAGGCGCCGCTCCTCGTTGACGCCGTCCTCGGCGTTGATCGTGAAGGGCAGCGGCTGGGCGGCGCCGAGCAGCTCGACCTCGCCGACCTCGACCTCGATCTCGCCGGTGGGCAGGTCGGGGTTCACGTTCTCCGCGCCGCGCGAGACCACCTTGCCGTCGACGCGGACGGTGGACTCCTTGGAGACCTTGTCCAGGGCCTCGTAGGCGGGCGTACCGGGGCGGGCGACGAGCTGCGTGATGCCGTAGTGGTCGCGCAGATCGATGAAGAGGATGCCGCCCAGGTCTCGGCGATTGTGCAGCCAGCCGCTCAGCCGGACGTCGCTCTCGACGTCAGAGGCGCGGAGCTCGCCGCAGGTGTGGGACCTGTACCGATGCATCGTCGTTCATCCAGTCTTCGCGGATCGGGGTCTGTTTCACGTGAAACGTCCTGGGCCGGGGCCCGGACCCCCCAAGGGTACCGGGCACCCCAAGATCGCCACTCCCCAATACTCTCGGTGGCAGGCAGCGATCACCTCTTCTTACAGTGGGGCCATGCGCACTGGTGAGCCCCTGCCCGGCGTGGGGGATGTCCTCGCCGCCCTCGCGACCGGCCTGTGGCGCTGGGACAACGCCGCCGGTCTGGTCACCTTCGACGCAGAGGCCGCCCGGCTGATCGGCCTGCCCGCGGAGCCGGCGACACTCACCGAGGCGGGCGCGCGCTCCCATTTCCACCCCGTCGACTGGAACGAGATCGACGGGGTCGTCCAGCTCGCCGTCGCCGAGGACACCCTGGCCGAGGCCCGGATGCGGATCATGGACGGGCACGGCCGGGTGCTCCGCACCGTCCGCAGCCGCTCCAAGCCGATCGTGGACCCGAAGACCGGCGAGTTCGAGCTCATCGGCACCCTCCAGGAGGTCTCCGAGCAGCCGCCGGGCGCCGCCGCGCGCACCCCGGTCACCGGCGACTGGCGCCGCTCGCGGGAGGCGTTCCTGCTGGACGCCGGCCGTGCGCTGGCCGAGGCCCGGTCGACGGCCGAGGTGCTGCGGGTCGCGGCCGGCCTGTCCATGCCCGGGTTCTCCCCCGACGGACTGGCCGTCTTCGGCGCCGAGGGCGACCGGCTGACCGTCATCGGCCACCACGGTCACCAGCCGGGGGCCGAGAGCCCCTTCTCGCACATGGCGCTGGCCACCGACTACCCGGCCGCGGAGGTCGTCCGCACGGGCCGTGCCGTCTACCTGTCCTCGCCCGACGACTACCGGGACCGCTATCCGGTCTCCTGGCCGCTCGCCAAGCACTTCGGACGGCACTCCTGGGCGTTCCTGCCGCTGACCGTCGCGGGCCGCACCATGGGGGCGTGGATGGCGGCCTTCACGTACCCCGTCAGCTTCACGCCCGACGAGCGTTCGGTCCTCACGACCGTCGCCCGCATGCTCGCGCAGGCCCTCTCACGTGCCGGGGCCGCCGAGACCGAGCGGGCACTCACCGACGGCCTGCAACGCTCGATGATGCCCACGCTGGGCCCCCGGACACCGGGCATGACCATCGCCGCGCGCTATGTCCCCACCGGCGGCGGCCTCCAGGTCGGCGGCGACTGGTACGACATGATCCCGCTGCCCGGGGGGAGTGCCCGGACGAAGTCCGGCGGAGGCCGCTTCGCGCTGGTCATCGGCGACGTCCAGGGCCACGACGTCCGCGCGGCGGGCCTGATGGGCCAGCTGCGCATCGCGCTGCGCGCGTACGCCTCCGAGGGCCACCGCCCCGACGCGGTGCTCTCCCGGGCCTCACGCTTTCTGTACGGGGTCACCGACTCGGTGACCTACGGGTCGAGCGGCGGCGCCGACGACGGGGATCCCGACGACACCCGCTTCGCGACCTGCCTCTACGTCGAGGTCGACCCGGCGACCGGGACGCTCGACATCGCCCGCGCCGGGCACCCGGACCCCGCGATACGCATGGCCGACGGAACGGTGCTGATGCGGCCGACCGCGGGCGGGCTGCCGCTGGGCGTCGACCCGGACGCCGACTACCCCACGACCCGGCTCGTCCTGGAACCGGGCGAGACCATGCTGATCTGCACCGACGGGCTCATCGAGACCGGCGGTCACGACCTCGACACCGGCTGGCGCCGTATCCGCCGGGCCCTGGAGGCCCACGAGGGCGACATGGAGTCCCTGGCCGACGCGCTCGTCCAGGTCGTGCACGGGCCCTCCTCGCACCACACCACCGGGCCGCTCGCCGACCGGCGGGAGGACGACATCGCCGTCGTGCTGCTGTGCCGGCAGGGTCCGGGCTGCGGCTGCGACGACACCGTGACGCTCGCACCGCCGCCGGTGCGCCGCACCATGCTGACCGTGGCGCAGGCCGAGCCCGAGGCGATCGCCGGGGCCCGCCAGCAGCTGCGGGAGCTGCTCCACGACTGGGCCTGTGAGGATCAGTTCGACGGGGCGGTCCTGCTGGTCTCCGAACTGATCACGAACGTCCTGGTGCACACCGACACCGACGCGCTGGTCGTCGCCGAGGTGACGGGCGGCGCGGACGGACGGCGCCTGCGGGTGGAGGTCTCCGACGCGAGCGACGACCTGCCGCACCGGCGACACCCCGGGGAGCTGGCGTCCTCCGGGCGGGGGCTGGTGTTCGTGGAGCTCCTCGCGGACGCCTGGGGCGTGGATCCCAGAGGCGAGGGGAAGAGCATCTGGTTCGAATTCCACGAGGCCGGCGCGCAGCTCGCCGCAGACGGCTGAGGCCGGGCGCGGCGCGGGGACTCAGGACGCCTCGGAGGCCTCGGAGGCCTCTGCCCCGTAGCGCGTACGGAGTTCGTGCAGTACACCGAAGCCGGCCGCCGTCAGGGGCACGGCCAGCAGCATCCCGAGGATTCCCGCGACGGACGCGCCCGCCGTGATGGCCAGCATCACCACCGCGGGATGCATCTGCACGGTGCGGCTCTGGATCATCGGCTGGAGCACGTGCCCCTCCAGGACCTGCACGGCGAGGACGACGCCGAGGGCCCACAGCGCGATGACGAACCCGCGGTCGGCGAGCGCGACCAGCACCGCCACCGCGCCGGAGATGAACGCGCCGAGGTAGGGGATGTACGCCCCCACCAGCACGAGCGCGCCGAGTCCCACCGCGCCCGGCACCCGCAGGATCAGCAGTCCGACGGTGATGCACACGGCGTCGATGAGCGCGATGAGGGTCGTCCCGCGCATGAACCCCTCGACGGCCTGGAAGGCACGGCGGGCCATGGCCTCGACGACGTCGGCGGTGCCCCGCGGCGCGAGCGACCTGAGCGTTCCGGCCACCCGGTGCGAGTCCCGCAGGAAGAAGAAGACGAGCAGCAGGGCGAGTACGGCCACGGCGATGGTCTCGCCGACGACACTGACCCCGCTGATGACGTTGGACGCGGCCGTGCCGCCGAACTTGGTCAGCAGTTCCTTGGAGTTGGCCGCGAGGTCCTCCAGCGAGGTCCCGGCCGCGCCGAAGTGCTCGGCAAGGGACTTCCCGGCCTGCCTCAGCGAGGCGACGATCTGGTCGCCCGTGTCGATGAGCGCGGCGACGACGATGTAGATGGCGCCGCCGACGATCAGGACCACCGCGACACAGGTGAGTCCGGCGGCCAGCGACCGGTTGACCCGCATCCGCAGCAGCCGCCGGTACAGCGGGCCGAGCAGCGCGGTGCCCAGCAGGGCGAGCAGCACCGGGGTGACCGCCGTACGGAATTCCCCGCACAGCTGGATCCCGACCCACCCGACACCGGCGACGAGCAGGATCACGGCACACCAGGCGGCCAGCTTCCTGGCGCCTTCGGGGAGTAGCTGCACGGTGCCAGCCGATCACGCACCGGCCACGGCGTCGCCCCGGGACGTCCGAAAGGGGGAGGGCGGCAAGGGCTCGTCGCCCTTGCCGCCCTCCCGCCGTCCCGGAGCACGCCCCGGACGTCACGGTCTACAGCGTGCCGGACATCCCGTGCACCGCCGGGATGGTTCCCAGGCGGCCCTTCTGGAAGTCCTCGAAGGCCTGCTGGAGCTCCTCGCGGGTGTTCATCACGAAGGGGCCGTAGTGCGCCATGGGCTCACGGATCGGCTGCCCGCCGAGGAGGACGACCTCCAGGTCCGGCGTGTGGGCGTCCTGCTGCTCGTCGGCGCGCACGGTCAGCGCGCCGCCGGCGCCGAACACCGCGGTCTGGCCCATGTGGACCGGGCGGCGCTCCGTGCCGACCGAGCCCCGTCCGGCGAGGACGTAGGCGAGACCGTTGAAGTCCTCGCGCCACGGGAGCGTGATCTCCGCGCCGGGCGCCAGGGTCGCGTGGACCATGGTGATCGGCGTGTGCGTGATGCCCGGACCCTGGTGACCGTCGAGCTCACCGGCGATGACGCGCAGCAGCGCGCCGCCGTCGGGGGTGCTCAGCAGCTGGACCGTGCCACCCCGGATGTCCTGGTACCGCGGCGCCATCATCTTGTCCTTGGCCGGGAGGTTCACCCACAGCTGGAGGCCGTGGAAGAGGCCGCCGGACATGACGAGCGACTCCGGCGGGGCCTCGATGTGCAGGAGGCCCGAGCCCGCGGTCATCCACTGGGTGTCACCGTTGGTGATGGTGCCGCCGCCACCGTTGGAGTCCTGGTGGTCGAAGATCCCGTCGATGATGTAGGTCACGGTCTCGAAGCCGCGGTGGGGGTGCCAGGGGGTGCCCTTGGGCTCGCCCGGCGCGTACTCCACCTCGCCCATCTGGTCCATCATGATGAACGGGTCGAGGTGGCGGTAGTTGATCCCGGCGAACGCGCGGCGAACCGGGAAGCCCTCACCCTCGAAGCCACTGGGCGCCGTCGTCACGGTCAGCACGGGACGGGACACGGCGTCGGCCGGCGCGGCCACACGGGGCAGGGTCAGCGGGTTCTCGACGGTCACTGCAGGCATGGTCGGTACCTCCTTGTGGTCCGAGGTTAGTTGATTGTTGAACTTTCTGCCACCCCCAACGAACGACGCCCGGAGGGCATTCCCTCCGGGCGTCCGCGCGGCGGCTCCTCGCGGAGCCGGCCCTTCTTCTGCTGTCGTGCGGCTATCCGTACATCCGGCGCATCGCGAAGTCGACCATCTGCTCGACGGCCTTGGCGTCGAAGACCATGCGGTGCTCGCCCTCCATGTCGAGCACGAAGCCGTAGCCGGTGGGGAGGAGGTCGATCACCTCGGCACCGGTGATCACGAAGTACTTGGACTCCTTGCCGGCGTAGCGGCGCAGCTCCTTGAGGGAGGTGAACATGGGGATGACCGGCTGCTGGGTGTTGTGCAGCGCCAGGAATCCGGGATTGTCACCACGCGGGCAGTACACCTTCGACGTCGCGAAGACCTGCTGGAAGTCCTCCGCGGCCATCGAGCCCGTGGTGAAGGCGCGGACCGCGTCCGCGAGCGACGGCGGCGACGGCTCCGGGTAGAGCGGCGGCTGCTGGCCGTACCCGCCGGGCATCTGGCCACCCGGCATCTGTCCGGGGATGTTCCCCTGGGGCTGGGCATACCCCTGTTGGGCTCCCGCGTTCTGGTCATAGCCGTACATGCGTCAAAGAGTAGTGGGCCACATATGGACCATCAGGGGTTGATTCTTATTACTGACGGGTAGCATCATCGTAGCTACTTGTTGGTACGTGAACTAGCTGCGAGGAGTCAGTGCCTCGCCGATCCCTTACGGAGCCGTCGCCATGGGGCACTACAAGTCGAATCTCCGCGACATCGAGTTCAACCTCTTCGAGGTGCTCGGGCGCGACAAGCTGTACGGCACCGGCCCGTTCGGGGAGATGGACACCGACACCGCCAAGAGCATCCTCGATGAGCTGACCCGCCTCTCGGAGAACGAGCTGGCCGAGTCCTTCGCCGACGCCGACCGCAACCCGCCGGTCTTCGACCCGGAGACCAACACCGCGCCCGTGCCCGCGTCCTTCAAGAAGAGCTACAAGGCCTTCATGGACTCCGAGTACTGGCGTCTGGGCCTGCCCGAGGAGATCGGCGGCACCACCGCCCCGCCGTCCCTCATCTGGGCCTACGCGGAGCTGATCCTCGGCGCCAACCCGGCCGTGTGGATGTACTCCTCCGGCCCGGCCTTCGCCCGCATCCTCTTCGAGGAGGGCACCGAGGAGCAGAAGAAGTGGGCCCAGATCGCGGTCGACAAGACCTGGGGCTCCACCATGGTGCTCACCGAGCCCGACGCCGGTTCGGACGTCGGCGCCGGCCGCACCAAGGCGATCCAGCAGGAGGACGGCTCCTGGCACATCGAGGGCGTGAAGCGCTTCATCACGTCCGGTGAGCACGACATGGAGGAGAACATCCTCCACTACGTCCTCGCCCGCCCCGAGGGCGCCGGCCCCGGCACCAAGGGCCTGTCCCTGTTCCTCGTCCCGAAGTACCTCTTCGACTTCGAGACCGGCGAGCTGGGCGAGCGCAACGGCGCGTACGCGACGAACGTCGAGCACAAGATGGGCCTCAAGGCCTCCAACACGTGCGAGATGACCTTCGGCGACCGCCACCCCGCCAAGGGCTGGCTGATCGGCGAGAAGCACGACGGCATCCGCCAGATGTTCCGCATCATCGAGTTCGCCCGCATGATGGTCGGCACGAAGGCGATCTCCACCCTCTCCACCGGCTACCTGAACGCCCTGGAGTACGCCAAGGAGCGCGTCCAGGGCCAGGACCTCGCCAACTTCATGGACAAGGCCGCCCCCAAGGTCACCATCACGCACCACCCGGACGTGCGCCGCTCGCTGATGACGCAGAAGGCGTACGCGGAGGGCATGCGCGCCCTGGTGCTGCACACGGCGGCCGTCCAGGACGAGATCATGCTGAAGGAGGCCGCGGGCGAGGACTCCGCCGCCCTGGAGGCCATGAACGACCTGCTCCTGCCGATCGTCAAGGGCTACGGCTCCGAGAAGGGCTACGAGCAGCTCGCCCAGTCGCTGCAGACCTTCGGCGGCTCCGGCTTCCTGCAGGAGTACCCGATCGAGCAGTACATCCGCGACGCCAAGATCGACACCCTGTACGAGGGCACGACCGCGATCCAGGGCCAGGACTTCTTCTTCCGCAAGATCGTCCGCAACCAGGGCGCCGCGCTGAACTCGCTCGCCGAGGACATCAAGTCGTTCCTCGCGCTCGGCACCGGCGGCGAGAACCTCTCCGCCGCCCGTGAGCAGCTCGCCAAGGCGGCCGTCGAGCTGGAGGCCATCGTCGGCCTGATGCTGACCGACCTCGCGGCCACCGAGCAGGACGTCAAGAACATCTACAAGGTGGGCCTGAACACGACCCGCCTGCTGCTCGCCTCCGGCGACGTCATCGTCGGCTACCTGCTGCTGCGCGGTGCCGCCGTCGCCACCGAGAAGCTGGAGACCGCCTCCGCCAAGGACAAGCCCTTCTACACCGGCAAGATCGCGGCCGCGAAGTTCTTCGCCGCCAACGTCCTGCCCGGCGTCACCGGCGCGCGCAAGCTCGCCGAGGGCGTGGACCTGGACCTGATGGAGCTCGACGAGGCCGCGTTCTAGAGCCCGCGCGGAGCTGGGCGGACGCCCAACCAGAACCTGTCCTTCCGGTCAGGTGTCCGCCCTTCACATCCCCCTTACGACGGCCCGTTCCCCATCGCCGGGAGCGGGCCGTCGCGCGTCGTTAAGGTGAACCCATGAGTACACCCGCCCGCTTCGACCGCGGCCACACCGACGACCTCATGTCCTTCCTGGCAACCAGCCCGACGCCGTACCACGCGGTGGCGAACGCGGCCGAGCGTCTGGAGAAGGCCGGATTCCGCCAGGTCGCCGAGACCGACGCGTGGGACGGGACGAGCGGCGGGAAGTACGTACTGCGCGGAGGCGCCATCGTCGCCTGGTACGTGCCGGAGGGCGCCGAGCCCCACACGCCCTTCCGGATCGTGGGCGCACACACCGACTCCCCGAACCTGCGCGTGAAGCCGCAGCCCGACACCGGCGCGCACGGCTGGCGCCAGGTGGCCGTCGAGATCTACGGCGGCCCCCTGCTGAACTCCTGGCTGGACCGGGACCTCGGCCTCGCGGGCCGGCTCTCGCTGCGGGACGGCTCCACCCGCCTGGTGAACATCGACCGCCCCCTGCTCCGCGTCCCCCAGCTCGCCATCCACCTGGACCGTTCGGTCACCGCCGACGGACTCAAGCTCGACAAGCAGCGCCACATGCAGCCCGTCTGGGGACTCGGCGAACCCCGCGAGGGCGACCTGATCGCCTTCCTGGAGGAGGAGTCCGGACTGCCGGCGGGCGAGGTCACCGGCTGGGACCTGATGACCCACTCCGTCGAACGCCCCGCCTACCTGGGCCGCGACAGGGAACTGCTGGCGGGCCCGCGCATGGACAACCTGCTGTCCGTGCACGCGGGCACCGCCGCCCTGACCGCGGTCGCCACGGCCGACTCTCGGCTCGACCACATCCCCGTCCTCGCGGCCTTCGACCACGAGGAGAACGGCTCACAGAGCGACACCGGGGCCGACGGACCGCTCCTGGGCAACGTGCTGGAACGCTCGGTGTTCGCGCGCGGCGGCTCCCTGGAGGACCGGGCACGCGCCTTCGCGGGCACCGTCTGTCTGTCCTCCGACACGGGCCACGCGGTCCACCCCAACTACGCCGAGCGGCACGACCCGACGCACCACCCCCGCGCGGGCGGCGGCCCCATCCTCAAGGTGAACGTCAACAACCGCTACGCCACCGACGGTTCGGGCCGCGCCGTGTTCGCCGCCGCCTGCGAGAAGGCGGACGTGCGCTTCCAGACCTTCGTCTCCAACAACGCCATGCCCTGCGGCACCACCATCGGGCCCATCACCGCGGCACGGCACGGCATCAGGACCGTCGACATCGGCGTGGCCATCCTGTCCATGCACAGCGCCCGCGAACTCTGCGGCGCCGACGACCCGTTCCTCCTGGCCAACGCCCTGGTGGCCTTCCTGGAGGGCTAGTTCAGCCGCCCGTACCGCCACGACGAGCGATCGCCTCCGCATGGCCGGGCCCGAGCCGGGTACCCGGGTCGGGCCCGGGAAGACACCGTGTCTGCTCCGGGATGCCGAGCCAAGGAGGCGACACTCATGGGCCTGGGCGGATGCATCATCCTGATCGCCGCAGGAGCGATCCTCACGTTCGCGACCGACTGGAACATGAAGGGGGTCAACCTCGACCTCGTCGGCGTCATATTCATGATCGTCGGACTGATCGGGGTGGCGACCTTCAGCAGCATCGCCCGGCGCAGGCGCGTCGTGGTGCCGCCCACCACCCCGGTGGTGGAGGAGGAGCGCCACCACCCGGGCGGCTACAGCAACGGATACGGCGCCTGAGCACCCACGCGCCCCCGAACGCACGCGGCCGGACGCCCCGGGCCGGCAACGGCCGGCCCGGGGCCGCCCCTCACTCGTCCATGCCGGCGAGAACCAGCGGCAGCCGGTCCGTGCCCGACGCGGTGAGCCGGACCGGCACACCCCAGTCCTGCTGGTGCACATGGCAGGCCGGGTACTCGTTGGCCGGATCGTCGTCGCAGGACGCCGCCATCGCCGACACGTGCAGGACCCCCTCCGGCACCGCCGGATCGAGCTCCAGCACGCGCGAGAGGTCCGTCCCCGTGCCCTCGCCGCCCCGCAGCAGCCCCGGCGGCGTCGACGAGACCAGCAGACGGGTCGACGGACCGTAGCGGGTGTCGAGCTTCTGGCCGGCCGGAGCCTGGAAGATCACGTCCAGACGCAGCTCACCCGGCGCGACCTCGGTGGGCGCCCGCTGAGTGCGGTGGGCGACCGCCTCGACCCGCACGGCCTCCTCGGGCAGCCGCAGCCGCGTCAGCCGGTGGCGCGCCGACTCCACGACCACGATGTCGTCCCCGACGAGCACCGCGTCGCTCGGCTCCCGCACGTCCGTGGCGAGCGTGGTCACCTCACCCGTCGCCGGGTCGTAGCGGCGCAGAGCGTGGTTGTACGTGTCGCTGACGGCGACCGAGCCGTCGGGCAGCGCCGTCACCCCCAACGGGTGCTGCAGCAGCGCCTGTCCGGCCGGACCGTCACGGTGCCCGAAGTCGAAGAGCCCGGTCCCCACCGCGGTGTGCACCGTCCCGTCGAGGTCGACCCAGCGCAGCGCCGACGTCTCGGAGTCCGCGAGCCAGAGCCGGTCGGCGGTGGCGGCGAGCCCGGAGGGCTGCGCGAACCAGGCCTCGTCGGCCGGCCCGTCGACCAGCCCCTCGTTGGCCGTGCCCGCGGCGACGCCGACCGTGCCCCGCGCATGGTCGTACGCCCACAGCTGGTGGACCCCGGCCATGGCGATCCACACCCGTCCGCCGAACACGGCCACGTCCCACGGCGACGACAGGTCCACCTCACGCGCGGGCCCGGACGTCGGCGACCCCCGCCACCACTGGCGGCCGGTGCCCGCGAGCGTCGTGACCTCGCCGGAGGCCAGGTCCAGGCGGCGCAGGGCGTGGTTCACGGTGTCCGCGACGACGACCGTGCCGTCGTCCAGCAGGGCGAGCCCCTGAGGCTCGCTGAAGCCGGCCTCCGCGGCCGTCCCGTCCACGAAGCCGCGCGCACCGGAGCCGATCCGCCGGATCACCGACTCCCCGTCCTCCGCCAGCTCCACGAGCTGGTGCCGGGTGGTGTCGCTGATCAGGAGGTTCCCGTTCGGCAGGGCGAGCGCCTTGCCGGGGAAGCGCAGCACGGTCGGCTCGGGCTCGGGCGCGACGTAAGGCCCGTCACCGCGCCGCAGGGTCCCCTTGGCCTCGTGCTCGGCCTCCAGCTCCTCCACCAGCCGGGCGATGGCGTGCGCGTGCCCCTCCCCGGCGTGCTGGGCGACCACGTACCCCTCGGGGTCGATCACGACGAGCGTCGGCCACGCGCGCACGGCGTACTGCTTCCAGGTGGCGAGCTCGGGATCGTCCAGCACCGGGTGCTCGACCCCGTACCGCTCGACGGCGTCGACGACCGCCTGATGCTCGGCCTCGTGCACGAACTTGGGCGAGTGCACCCCGATGATCACCACGGTGTCGCGGTGCTTCTCCTCCAGCTCCCGCAACTCGTCGAGGACGTGCAGGCAGTTGATGCAGCAGAACGTCCAAAAATCGAGAATGACGATGCGTCCTCGCAGGTCGGCGAGGGTGTACGGGGCACCGCCCGTGTTCAACCAGCCGCCCTTGCCGATCAGCTCGGGGGCGCGGACACGGACGCGGCGGGTTGCGGGGGCCGGGACGGAGTCGTTCATGGATCAAGGGTGCCACCACGCGCCGGCACTCAGCTCAGCGCGTGTCCGGTGGTCGCGTCCACGTGGTCCGGGACCTCGTCGTGGCGGTCGCCGACGGTGAGGGTGCCGGTGGGCTCGAACATCAGGATCGAGGCGCCGTGCGGAGCGACCGGCTTGTGCTCCGTGCCGCGCGGCACGGTGAAGACGGAGCCCTGGGGCAGGACGACGGTCCGTTCGCCGGCCGCCTCCCGGAGCGCGATGGTCAGCTCGCCCTCCAGGACCAGGAAGAACTCGTCCGTGTGGTCGTGGACGTGCCAGACGTGCTCGCCCTCGACCTTGGCGATGCGTACGTCGTAGTCGTTGACGGCGGTGACGATGCGCGGGCTCCACAGTTCGGTGAAGGAGGCCAGGGCGCCGGACAGGGAGACGGGTTCGCTGCTCATGGACTCATCCTCGGCCTGGCCCGGCATCCGGACGAGTGCTAGAAATCGCATATGGCGCAACGATCCTCTCAGTCCGGTCCGGCGGGAGGCACACCGCCCGCCCGCCGGGCCCCGTCCCCCGCCGCGCGGGGCGTGCACCGTGTCGTCCTCGTCGTGGACGAGAACTCGAACCCCTTCGAGATGAGCTGCGCGATCGAGGTGTTCGGGCTGCGTCGGCCGGAACTCGGGCGGGAGCTCTACGACTTCGGGCTCTGCGCCGCCGGGGAGCGGACCCGGATCCGGGACGGGTTCTTCACGCTCACCGGCGTGGACGGGCTGGAGGCGGCCGACGAGGCGGACACGCTGATCGTGCCGAACCGTCCGGACACCGGGACGCCGCGCTCCCCCGAGGTGCTGGACGCCGTTCGCCGGGCGCACGAGCGGGGGGCCAGGCTGATCGGGTTCTGCTCCGGTGCGTTCACCCTCGCGGAGGCCGGGCTGCTGGACGGGCGGCGGGCGGCATGTCACTGGATGTGGGCGGATGCCTTCCGGGCGCGGTTTCCGCGGGTCCGTCTGGAGCCGGACGTCCTGTTCGTGGACGACGGGGACATTCTCACCGCGTCGGGCAGCGCGTCCGCGCTCGATCTCGGGCTGCATGTCGTGCGGCGCGACCACGGCGCGGAGATCGCCAACGCCGTCTCGCGACGGCTGGTCTTCGCCGCGCACCGCGACGGCGGGCAGCGTCAGTTCGTGGAACGGCCGCTGCCCGAGGTGCCCGACGAGTCCCTGGCCCCGCTGCTGGCCTGGGCACAGGAGCGGCTCGGTGAGCCGCTGACGGTCGCGGATCTGGCCGCGCGGGCGGCGGTGAGCCCGGCGACGCTGCACCGGCGTTTCCGCGCCCAGCTCGGCACCACCCCGCTGGCGTGGCTGACGGGTGAGCGGGTGGCACTCGCCTGCCGGCTCATCGAGCGCGGGGAGGAGCGCCTGGACGTGGTGGCGGACCGCAGCGGTCTGGGGTCCGCCGCGAACCTGCGGGCGCGGCTGCGCCGGGCGACGGGACTCAGCCCGTCGGCCTACCGGCGGCGTTTCGGACCGCCTGCCGGGGAAGCGGTGATGGCATGAGATTCCTCGTACGCGACCGGCTCCTCGGCTTCGGCGACGACTACTGGATCGAGGACGACCGCGGCAACAAGGTCTTCCTCGTCGACGGCAAGGCCATGCGTCTGCGGGACACCTTCGAGCTGAAGGACACGCGCGGGCGCGTCCTGATCGACATCCACCAGAAGATGCTCACCCTGCGCGACACGATGATCATCGAGCGGGACGGCGACCCGCTGGCGACCATCAAGCGCAAGCGTCTGTCCCTGCTCCGCAACCACTACCGGGTGTCGCTGGTCGACGGCACCGAGCTCGACGCGAGCGGGAAGATCCTCGACCGTGAGTTCGCCATCGACTACGACAACGAACTCCTCGCGCAGATCTCCCGCCGCCGGCTCCACGTCCGTGAGACGTACGGGGTCGACGTCGTACGGGACGACGCCGACCCGGCACTGCTGATCGCGGTGGCGGTGTGCGTGATCCACCTGGCGGAGAAGGAGCGTGGCGAGGACTGAGGAGCAGCGCGCGAGGGCCGGGCGGAGCGGTCCCGTCAGGCCTGTCGCCGAGGTGTGTCGAGCCCCAGCAGGCGGTCCTTCAGCGCGGGGAACTGCTCCCGCGTGTCCGCGACCTCGGCGGGGTCGAAGTCCACGGTGAGGACCTCCTCGCCGGCCCCGGCCTCGGCGAGGACCTCACCCCACGGGTCGACCACCAGGGAGTGGCCGGCCTGGGCGACTCCGGCGTGCGTGCCGGCCGTTCCGCAGGCGAGGACGTAGGCCTGGTTCTCGACGGCGCGCGCCTGTGCGAGCAGTGTCCAGTGGGAGCGGCGCCGTTCGGGCCAGCCGGCCGAGAGCACGAGGGTCTCCGCGCCGGCGTCGACGAGCCCGCGGAAGAGTTCGGGGAAGCGGAGGTCGTAGCAGGTGGCGACGCCGACCACGGTCTCGGGCAGACGGACCGTCACGAGCTCCGATCCCGCGCCCATCAGCACGGCCTCGCCCTTGTCGAAGCCGAAGCGGTGGATCTTCCGGTACGAGGCGGCGAGTTCACCGGAGGGCGAGAAGACGAGGGACGTGTTGTAGAGGGGGCCTTCGGGGTCCCGCTCGGGGATGGAGCCGGCGTGCAGCCAGACGCCCGCGTCGCTCGCCGCCTTGGCCATCACCTCGTAGGTGGGTCCTTCCAGCGGTTCGGCCTCGGTCCGGAACCCTTCGTAGGCGAACGCGCCGGTCGTCCACAGCTCGGGCAGCACGACGAGGTCGGCTCCGGCTTGTTCTCGTACGAGAGACGCGACACGCTGCCGACGCGATTCGACCGATTCGGCGTCGTTTACGTCGATCTGGAGGAGAGAGGCGCGCACACTACCACCGTCCTGGCATTCGAGCCGTCGATACGGGCCTACGATCGTCACACGAAAGCACTGCCGGGGTGCCTCACAGCAGCGTAACTTAGCGTCCCAAGACACCCGCTGCCTGTGCACTGCCCGCGTCCAACCGCCCGAGGGGTCCCGTTCCGTGAGTCTGCATCCCAGCCTTCAGTCCTACGCCGACGCCTGGACCCACTCGATCGAAGCGATATCGGAGCTGGTGCAGCCGCTCGTGGAGGGCGAGTGGAACCGGCGGACCCCCTGCCCGGGCTGGTCCGTGCGGGACATCGTGTCGCATGTCATCGGGCTGGACTGCGAGATGCTCGGCGACCCGCGGCCGATCCACACGCTCCCCCGTGACCTGTACCACGTGACGAACGAGCACCAGCGGTACATGGAGATGCAGGTCGACGTGCGGCGCCACCACACCGCGCCGGAGATGACGTCCGAGCTGGAGTACACGATCATCCGCCGCAACCGGCAGCTGCGGAACGAGACCAGGCAGCCCGACAGCAAGGTGCGCGGCCCCCTCGGCACCGAGATCACCCTCGAACAGGCCATGCGGAACCGAGCGTTCGACGTGTGGGTGCACGAGCAGGACCTGCGGACGACGCTGGGCCGGCCGGGCAACCTCGACTCCCCGGGCGCCTCCATCGTCCGTGACCAGCTTCTCGCGGCGCTGCCGAAGATCGTCGCGAAGGACGCCGGTGCTCCCGCGAACTCCGCGGTGGTCTTCGACGTCCACGGTCCCGTCGAGTTCCTGCGCACGGTCCGCGTCGACGCCGACGGCCGCGGCACGATAGACGGTGCCCCCTCCCTCGGCCCCGCCGCCTCGATCTCCCTGGACTGGGAGACGTTCTTCCGGCTGGCCTGCGGCCGCGTTCACCCCGACGCCGTCGCCGACCGCATCAAGACCGAGGGCGACCCGGATCTGTCGGCGGCCATCCTGCGGAACTTCGCGGTCACCCCGTAGCCGGCACCGCCCGTCCGGCCGGGGCTGTCCCCGGCCGGGGCAGGACGTGCCGACCGGGGCTAGGCCGGCACGTGCACCGTCTCCACCCGGCTGGCGACCAGCCGTTCCCGTTCGCGCCGGGCCACCCGCCCGCGGAGCCGGAAGATCTGGCTCAGTCCGACGGCCTGGAGGACGAACACGGCGGCGAAGGCCACGCGATAGTTGTCGCCGGTCGCGTCGAGCAGTACACCGATGGCCAGCAGGGTCGTCATGGAGGCGACGAAGCCTCCCATGTTGGTGATGCCGGATGCGGTGCCCTGCCGTTCGGGCGGGTTGGCCGGCCGGGCGAAGTCGAAGCCGATCATCGAGGCCGGGCCGCATGCCCCCAGTACGGTGCACAGCACGATGAGCACCCACATCGGCGCCCGGTCCCCGGGGCAGGCGAGCGTGCCGGCCCAGACGACGGCGGTCGCGGCCACCGTGCCGAGTGCCAGCGGCAGCCGTGCCGAGTGGTGCCGGGCGACGATCTGCCCGTACACGAGGCCGACCATCATGTTGGAGAGCACGACGAGCGTCAGCAGTTCGCCGGCGGTCGCGCGCGAGAGTCCTTGTGCCTCGACGAGGAACGGCAGACCCCACAGCAGCAGGAACACCATCGCCGGGAACTGTGTCGTGAAGTGCACCCACATGCCGAGCCGGGTGCCGGGTTCCCGCCAGGACGCGGCGATCTGCCGGCGCACGTAGGCGGCGCCCCGGTGCGGGAAGGGCTCCGGGTCGTGGCCCTCGGGGTGGTCCTTCAGGAACAGCAGCAGGAGCACCAGCACGACGACTCCGGCGAGCGCGCTGCCCGCGAACGCGGCCGTCCAGCCGACCCCGTGCAGCAGCCGCGCGATGACCAGGGTCGAGACGAGGTTGCCGGCCATGCCGACCAGGCCGGCGAGCTGCGCGACCAGCGGGCCGCGGCGGGCGGGGAACCAGCGGGTGCCGAGCCGCAGCACGCTGATGAAGGTCATCGCGTCGCCGCAGCCGAGCAGCGCGCGCGAGGCGAGGGCCGTGCCGTAGGAGGGGGAGAAGGCGAAGCCCAGCTGTCCCGCGGTGAACAGCAGGACGCCGATGGTCAGCACCTTCTTGGTGCCGAGCCGGTCGACCAGCAGGCCGACGGGTATCTGCATGCCCGCGTACACGAGGAGCTGGAGGATCGAGAAGGTGGACAGCGCCGAGGCGTTGACCTGGAAGCGGTCCGCCGCGTCGAGGCCCGCCACTCCCAGTGAGGTCCGGAAGATGACGGCAACGAAGTAGACGGCGACGCCGATGCCCCAGACGGCTATCGCGCGCCGCCCGCCGGGCGGGTCGCCGGGAAGGGTCGCGGTGCTCATCGGACCTCGCCCCGCGCCAGGTTGGAGAACCAGCTGACGTGCCGGTGGATGATGTCGACGACGGCCTCGGCGTCACCGGAGCGCAGCGCTTCGAGGATCTCCTCGTGCTCGGTGAGCGTCTTGGTGATCCGGTCGGGGTGGGCGTGCATCACGGCGACTCCCATCCTCAACTGCCGGTCGCGCAGCTGGTCGTAGAGCCGGGAGAGGATCTCGTTGCCGCCGCTGCGGACGATCTCGGCGTGGAAGCAGCGGTCGGTGACGGCGGCGCCCGCCAGGTCTCCGGCGGCGGCCTGCTCCTTCTGCCGTGCGAGGAGTTCCTCCAGCCGGGCGATGAGCTGCGGCGGGGCGGGGAGCGCCTTGCGCGCGGCGTGCTCCTCGACGAGCTGCCGGGTCTCGACGACGTCCGCGATCTCCTGGGCGGAGACGGGCAGGACGAGCGCGCCCTTCTTCGGGTAGAGCCTGATGAGCCCTTCGACCTCCAGGCGCAGCAGGGCCTCGCGCACGGGCGTGCGGGAGACGCCCACGGCCTCGGCGAGCTCGCCCTCGGTGAGCAGCGTGCCGCCCTCGTAACGGCGTTCCAGCACGGCCTGCTTGACGTGTGCGTAGACGCGGTCGGCGGCGGGCGGCTGTTTCACGGGCTGCTTCACGTCCTGCTGCGCCCGCCCGGCGGGCCGGTCGGCGGAGTCGTGCACGTGCGGGTCGGCGGGCGCGGGCGGGGCTGAAGGCATGCGCACATCATAGATACAACACGTACGCATGCCGCCGGACGTTTCAGCATGCGGACCCCGGGCCTCGCTCGTGTAACTCAGGTCACAAAACTCCCACCCCATCGTCGTACATCCCTTTGCGCGTCTCACGAGTCCGTACGTGAGACGGCACTCTCATGTGCCGACCTCCCAGGGGCATTTCGCGCATTCGGAGCGTTCATTTTGATTACCGGCATTAAGGGCACGCGTTTCCGCAGGGCCGCCGCTGTGACCGTCACGACCGGCGCCGTCCTGGCGGCCGGAGCCTTCGGCGCGGCACCCGCGGGCGCCGTGACCACGCCCACGATCGCCGCCAAGGGCGGCTACGTGATGAACAACGGCACGGGCACGACCCTCTACACCAAGGCCGCGGACACCAGGCGTTCCACCGGCTCCACCACCAAGATCATGACGGCCAAGGTGGTGCTGGCCCAGTCGAACCTGAACCTCGACGCCAAGGTCACGATCCAGAAGGCGTACAGCGACTACATCGTCGCCAACAACGCCTCGCAGGCCCACCTGATCGTCGGTGACAAGGTCACCGTCCGTCAGCTCCTGTACGGGCTGATGCTGCCCTCCGGCTGCGACGCCGCGTACGCCCTCGCCGACAAGTTCGGCACCGGCACGACCCGCGCCGCCCGCGTGAAGTCGTTCATCGGCAAGATGAACTCCAGCGCGCGCAGCCTCGGCCTGACGAACACGCACTTCGACTCGTTCGACGGCATCGGCCACGGCTCCAACTACTCGACGCCGCGCGACCTGACGAAGCTCGCCAGCAGCGCGATGAAGAACTCCACGTTCAAGACGATCGTGAAGACGCAGAACACCCGGCAGAAGGCCACCACCAAGAGCGGCGGCTACCGCTACTACGACTGGGAGAACACCAACAAGCCCCTGCTGACCGGCTACAGCGGCACGATCGGCGTCAAGACCGGCTCCGGCCCCGAGGCCAAGTACTGCCTGGTCTTCGCCGCCACCCGCAACGGCAAGACGGTCATCGGCACGGTGCTCGCCTCCACCTCGATCACCGCCCGCACCTCGGACGCCAAGAAGCTGCTCACCTACGGCTTCGCCAAGTAGGGCCGCACACGCGCGAGAAGGGGCCCGCCGCGGCACGCGGCGGGCCCCTTCGCCGTTCCCGGTCGGACGCTCCCGGTCGGGCCGCTCCCGGTCAGCCGTGCATGAGCGGCGAGCCGTAGAGATCCTTGGTGATCGCGCCCTTGCCGTCACCCTCGATGTCGTAGACGACGGTCGAGTCCGAGGACCAGTACAGGTCCTTGTTGTACGTCACCGACGGCACGGTGCAGGTGCTCGCGGGACCGGGCTCACCGGGGCCCGAGTAGTTGCTGTTGAACAGGGACGTCCAGTCGCACGTCTTCGACGCGACGACGGTGTCGCCGCCGCCCGAGTCGGAGCGCGACTCGATCCGCGTGGTGATCTTGAACGAGGTGAACCTCTTGCCGTTGTCGATCACCTGGTCGTCGACGATGTTCCAGGTGACGTCACTCGACGCGGTCACCTTCCCCGAGGTGACGTCGGCGCAGTTCTCCATGTAGTACGTCGTCTCGGGCTTCTGGCCCGGGAAGATGATGTCGAACTGGTGGGTGAACGCGTCCGAGCAGCTGCTCACCGCGGCCGCCGGTGAGGCGAAGGCGATACCGCCGGCGAGCGCGCCGCCCACGAGCGCGAACGTGGCGAGAGACTTTCCGACCGTCAAGGGAATTCCTTTCGAGAAGGGCCCACATCCGTAAGAGTGGGTCCGCCGCAGCATTTCCGCGTCGGCGGGCACATACGGGATGACGGTTCGGTTCCGGGATCCTCGAAACCCGGCCGGGCGTGCGGAGTTCGGCACGTCCGCAGCCCCTTCCCCCGCTTTTCCCCCCGCCCTGCGCCGGATGGTTGGTCGTACCGCCCGACGGAGGTGATCTTAGGCAGCCGAAGATCGGGAAATGTAGGGGAATTCGCAGCTTGGCTCATTTACGCCAAAGGGGCGCCCCTCTCCGTGGAGAGGGGCGCCCCTTCAGGCGTTCCGGGTCACGCCCAGCTGATCAGCCGCTTCGGCTGCTCCAGGATCGCCGCCACGTCGGCGAGCACCTTGGAGCCCAGCTCGCCGTCGACCAGGCGGTGGTCGAAGGAGAGCGCCAGCGTGGTGACCTGGCGGGGCTTGACCTTGCCCTTGTGCACCCAGGGCTGGAGCTTGATCGCACCGACCGCGAGGATCGCGGACTCGCCGGGGTTGAGGATCGGCGTGCCCGTGTCGACGCCGAAGACACCGACGTTCGTGATGGTGACGGTGCCGCCCTGCATCGCGGCGGGCGACGTCTTGCCCTCGCGCGCCGTGGACACCAGCTCCGCCAGCGACTCGGCCAGCTGGGGCAGCGTCTTGCCGTGCGCGTCCTTGATGTTCGGGACGATCAGTCCGCGGGGCGTGGCGGCGGCGATGCCCAGGTTCACGTAGTGCTTCTGGACGATCTCCTGGTTGGCCTCGTCCCAGGACGCGTTGACCTCGGGGTTGCGCTTGATCGCGACCAGCAGGGCCCGGGCGATGAGCAGCAGCGGGTTCACCCGCAGCCCCTGCATGCCGTAGACCTCGGGGGACTGCTTGATCTCCTCGACGAGCTTCATCGTGCGCGTCACGTCGACCGTCACGAACTCGGTGACATGCGGCGCGGTGAACGCCGAGCCGACCATCGCGGCCGCCGTGGCCTTGCGGACGCCCTTGACCGGGATGCGGGTCTCGCGCGCAGCGTCGTAAGCGACGGCGGGCGCGGGCGCCTGGGCCGGGACGGGAGCCGGGGCCTCCGTCACCACGCGCGCCGGGGCGGGGGCCGGGGCCACCGCCGCGTGCACGTCCTCGCGCGTGATGATGCCGTCCGGGCCCGACGGGACGACCGTCGCCAGGTCGACGCCGAGGTCCTTGGCGAGCTTGCGGACCGGGGGCTTGGCCAGCGGGCGCTCCTCGGCGGCCCGGCCGTGGCCGTTGAGCTCGCCCTGGATCGCCGTGGCCGCCTGGAACTCGGCCTGCCGGTCCGGGACTTCGGTGCCCTTGCGAGGGCGGCGCTTGGTGGAGGACTCGGCGACGCCGTACCCGACGAGGACCGGCTTGCGGCCCTCGGACTTGGGTTCCTCGGCGGCGGGAGCCTCGGCCGCGGGCGCCGCGGCCGGTGCGGGAGCCTCCGCGGCACCGCCGGACACGTCCACCGCGATGATCACCTGGCCCACGTCCACCGTCACCCCCTCGGGGAAACGGAGTTCGCGGACCACACCGTCGAACGGGATGGGCAGCTCCACGGCGGCCTTGGCGGTCTCGACCTCGCAGACGACCTGGCCGTCCGTGACGGTGTCACCGACCTGGACGTACCACTTGAGGATCTCCGCCTCGGTGAGTCCCTCGCCCACGTCGGGCATCTTGAACTCGCGGAGCCCCGACGCGTTCTCAGTCATCGTCGTCACGACCCTCTCCTCAGTACGCCAGCGAGCGGTCGACGGCGTCGAGCACCCGGTCCAGGCCCGGAAGGTACTCCTCCTCCAGGCGCGCCGGCGGGTAGGGGGCGTGATAGCCGCCGACCCGCAGGACGGGTGCCTCCAGGTGGTAGAAGCACCGCTCGGTGATCCGGGCGGCGATCTCCGCGCCCGTACCGAGGAAGACCGGGGCCTCGTGCACCACGACCAGGCGGCGGGTCTTCTCGACCGAGGCCTGGACGGAGTCGAAGTCGATGGGGGACATCGAGCGCAGGTCCAGGACCTCGATCGACTTGCCCTCCTCCTCGGCCGCCGCGGCGGCCTCCAGGCAGACCTTCACCATCGGTCCGTACGCGGCGAGGGTCAGGTCGGCGCCCTCGCGCACCACGCGCGCCTTGTGCAGCGGGCCGGGGATCGCGTCGGTGTTGACCTCGGCCTTGTCCCAGTAGCGCCGCTTGGGCTCGAAGAAGATCACCGGGTCGTCGCTCTGGATGGCCTGCTGCATCATCCAGTAGGCGTCGCTCGCGTTCGACGGGGAGACCACCTTCAGGCCCGCCACGTGCGCGAAGAGCGCCTCGGGGGACTCGGAGTGGTGCTCGACGGCACCGATGCCGCCGCCGTACGGGATACGGATCACGACGGGGAGCTTGATCTTGCCGAGCGCCCGCGCGTGCATCTTGGCGAGCTGCGTGACGATCTGGTCGTACGCCGGGAAGACGAAGCCGTCGAACTGGATCTCCACGACCGGGCGGTAGCCGCGCAGGGCGAGGCCGATCGCGGTGCCGACGATGCCGGACTCGGCGAGCGGGGTGTCGATGACCCGCTCCTCGCCGAAGTCCTTCTGCAGACCGTCGGTCACCCGGAAGACACCACCGAGCTTGCCGACGTCCTCGCCCATGATGAGGACCTTGGGGTCGGCGTCGAGGGCCGTGCGCAGCGATTCGTTGATCGCCTTGGCCAGCGCCATCTTTTCCGCAGCCATCGTTACTTGCCCTCCCCTGCGTCCGCGAACGACGCCTGGTAGGCGGCGAACTGGGCTCGCTCCTCGTCGACGAGCGCGTGCCCGTCCGCGTACACGTTCTCGAAGATGGCGAAGTGGTCCGGGTCAGGCATGGCCCGTACGACCTCGCGCACTCGCTTGCCCAACGCTTCGCTCTCGGCCTCGAGTTCCGCGAAGAACGCCTCGTCCGCGTGGTTCGAGGCCTCCAGGTAGGTGCGCAGGCGCAGGATCGGGTCCTTCGCCTCCCACGCCTCGCGCTCCTCGTCGGCCCGGTACTTGGTCGGGTCGTCGGAGGTCGTGTGCGCGCCCATGCGGTACGTGTACGCCTCGACGAGGGTGGGGCCCTCGCCGCGGCGGGCGCGCTCCAGCGCCCACTTGGTGACCGCGAGACAGGCCAGCACGTCGTTGCCGTCGACGCGGACGCCCGGGAAGCCGAAGCCCTGCGCGCGCTGGTAGAGCGGCACGCGGGTCTGCTTCTCGGTCGGCTCGGAGATGGCCCACTGGTTGTTCTGGCAGAAGAACACGACGGGGGCGTTGTAGACCGCGGAGAAGGTGAAGGACTCGGCGACGTCGCCCTGGCTGGAGGCGCCGTCACCGAAGTACGCGATCACGGCCGAGTCCGCGCCGTCCTTGGCGACGCCCATGGCGTAGCCGGTGGCGTGCAGCGTCTGCGAGCCGATGACGATCGTGTACAGGTGGAAGTTGTTGCTGTTCGGGTCCCAGCCGCCGTTGTTCACTCCCCGGAACATGCCGAGCAGGTTGGTCGGGTCGACCCCGCGGCACCAGGCGACGCCGTGCTCGCGGTAGGTCGGGAAGACGTAGTCGTCCTCACGGGTGGCCCGCCCGGAACCGATCTGGGCGGCCTCCTGGCCGAGCAGCGAGGCCCACAGGCCCAGCTCGCCCTGGCGCTGGAGGGAGGTGGCCTCGGCGTCGAAGCGGCGGGTCAGCACCATGTCCCGGTACAGGCCGCGCAGGTCCTCGGGCGTGATGTCGGCGACGTACGGGTCGTACGTGGCGTCCTTGACCCGCTTGCCCTCCGGGGTCAGCAGCTGAACGAGCTCGGGCCCGGCGCCCGTCGTGCCGGGCGACTTCTTGGCGGGCGCGCCGGTGCGCTTGCTCGCGGCGGTCTTCCTGCCGGTCGCGCCGGCGCTCTTCGTACCGGTCGTACCGGTGCTCGCGGCGCTCTTCGTACCGGCGCTGCTTCGCGGCTTGCGCGCGGCAGTGCTCTCCACGGTCACGTGTGCTCCTCCGTCGGTCCGGCCCCCGGGGTTGCCGGGTGGCTGGGGATCCCCCTTGCCCTTTTCCGAGCTCGGGGGAGCGGCTCGCCTGTTCCGGTTCCCGTGCACGGGGTGGGTGCCACTCGGCCGGGAACAGGCGTGACAGGTGCCCCGGCGAGCGCCCTGCAACAGCCACGTTACCCAGTGCTTCACAATTCTGTGAAACCCCTCCTGACCTGCGATTTTTGTAGGAATTCCAAGTACTTTCAAACTTGGAATTCCTACTACATCAAGTCGTGGGGAACACCTGCTGGTCACAGCACTGGTCACAGGCCTTGCAAGGGGCCGGAACACGGGCACGTTATCCCGGCCACCCCGGGGACGGGAAGAGTTCACTTGGGGCAATGCCCATGACCATGTGTGACACTGACACCGTGCACCAAACCGGGAAAATCACCGTATTTCTCCTCGACGACCACGAGGTCGTCCGGCGTGGCGTCCATGAGCTGCTGTCGGTCGAGGAGGACATCGAAGTGGTCGGCGAGGCCGGTACCGCGGCCGACGCGCTGGTGCGGATCCCGGCCACCCGTCCGGACGTCGCCGTCCTGGACGTACGCCTGCCGGACGGCAGCGGTGTGGAGGTGTGCCGCGAGATCCGGTCCCGGGACGAGGACATCAAATGCCTGATGCTGACCTCGTTCGCCGACGACGAGGCCCTGTTCGACGCGATCATGGCGGGCGCCTCGGGATACGTCCTGAAGGACATCCGCGGCGACGAGCTCCTGTCCGCCGTGCGCGACGTCGCGGCCGGGAAGTCCCTGCTCGACCCGGTGGCCACGGCCCGCGTCATGGCACGGCTGCGCGACGGCGGCACCAAGGACGACGGCGGTTTCGCGCAGCTCACCGAGCAGGAGCGCAGGATCCTCGACCTGATCGGCGAGGGACTCACCAACCGTGTCATCGGCGAACGGCTCCACCTCGCCGAGAAGACGATCAAGAACTACGTATCGAGCCTGCTGGCCAAGCTGGGCATGGAGCGGCGCTCGCAGGCCGCCGCCTATGTGGCCCGCAGACAGGCGGAGCAGCAGCAGAGCCGCTGAACGCGGACCTGGCCCGTCCGGGCCGCAGGCCGCCCATTCGGGACTTATGGCCCCCGCGAGAGGGGCGGGCGCCTCTTTTTTCCCCGCCCGCGGGTGCCGGACATTGGGGACATGCCCACCGACGAACGGCGCGCCGACACGAGGTATGCCGACGACCAGCCCGCCGGAGAGCCTTCCGCCGCCACGCGGTCCCGCATCGAGCGGCCCTGCGCCGGACGGTCCCCCGCCGACCGCCTCGCCGTGCACCTGATCGGCAGCGCGGAGTACGGCCGTGTGGCCACCAGCAAGCGCGCGCTGCCGCTCCTCGCGCTCGCCCGCCACATCGTGTCGGACGGGCGCGTCCTGCTGCGCATGTCCCGCAGCCTCGGCCATCCGGACGCCTGCGCCGGCAGCGTCGTCGCGTACGGCACCGACAACGTGGGCTCCGCGCGGCCCGGCGAGGCCCTGTGGTCCGTGCAGATCGTGGGGCAGTGCGAGCCGGTCGAGCCGACCGCGGCCCAGCTGGAACTCTTCGGGCCGGTGCCGCCCCTCGCCGACGGCGAGCCGTACGAGCCGGTCTACCTGGGCATCGAGCCACGGCTCTGCACCGTCCACTCGACGGACGCCGGCCTGGAACGGCAGTTCCGGCACATCCTGTGACCCTCACGTGATCGAACACGACTGTGTGTGACAAGCGCGAGGTCAGAGCCCCTGCTCGTGCCCTACCATCTGGCGCGTGCCGGGCTCATCCGTACCACCCCTCGTGTCTCACGCGCCCCCCTTGGGCGCCCTCCTCCGCCAGTACTCCGCCGGTTCCGCGCTGACCTGCGACCCCGTCGACCAGGGGCTGCTGAACCGCGGCTACCGGCTGTGCACCACCCGGGGCCGGTACTTCCTGAAACACCACTTCGACCCGGAGACCGCCGACCCCGCCGCGATCGCCCGCCAGCACCGGGCGACCCAGCGCCTCGCCGACCTGGGCGTCCCGGTCGCCCCGCCGCTGGCGGGCACCGACGGACGCACGGTCGCCGTGGTCGGGGGTCACGCGTACGCCCTGCACCCGTGGATCGACGGAGGGCACCGGCACGGCGGCCAGCTCAGCACCGAGCAGTGCACACGCCTGGGGGCGCTCCTGGGCGTCGTACACGCCGGCCTGGAGCGGGTGATGCCGGCCCAGGGGCGCACGCCCGCGAGACGGGCGGCCTGCGCCGATCCCGTCGACACCTTCGCGCTCATCGACCGGCTGCTCGCCAGGGTGCGACGCCACCGCCCCGCCGACGCCTTCGACGAGCTCGCCCGGCACCGACTCCTGGAGAGGCGCGCCCTGCTGGAACGGCATGCCGACCGCCGCCCCTCGCACGGCGGTTCGGTCGGCTGGGTGCACGGCGACTTCCACCCCTTCAACCTGCTCTACCGCGACGGGGAACCGGCCGCGATCGTCGACTGGGACCGGCTGGGCGTCCAGCCCCGCGCCGAGGAGGCGGTACGCGCCGCGATGATCTTCTTCGTACGGCCCATCGGTTCGCTCGACCTGACGAAAGTGCGGGCCTACGCGCGCGCGTACCGGCGCACCGCGGACGCCGGCCCCGCCGAACTCGTCGCCGCCGTGCACCGCGTGTGGTGGGAGCGCCTCAACGACTTCTGGATGCTGCGCTGGCACTACGAGCGCGGGGACACCCGTGCCGACCCGCAGTTCCCGGCGGCCTCGGCGCTGGTGATGTGGTGGACACGCGAGTACGAGTCCGTGTGCGAGGCGTTCGCGGGATGACCGGCCGTCCAGGACGCTCCGCACCCGCACGCACGCGTGCAACCCCGGCAACGGAACGCGCGCGTGCCGCCCGTTTCCGGGCCGCACGCGCGCGTGGACGGTCTTCTCGCCCCGGGGCGGTCAGCCCCGGACGGTCACGGTCAGGGACCCACCCCGTCGGTGGCCCCGGTGCCGCCATCCGTCGGGTCGACGGTCTCCGTCGGGTCCTCCGTCGGCGTCGTCGGGTCCTCCGTCGGTTCCTCGGTGGTCGGCGTCGTCTTGGTCGGCTCGTCGGTCGGCTCGTCCGTCGGCTGGGCGGTGTCGCTCGCGGAGGGCGTGTACGACGGTGTGTAGTCGGGGTCGCCGCCGGTGCTCGACGAGTCCTCGGTGGACGTGTCCGTCTCCTCGTCGGTGGCCTCGTCGCTCGGCGCCTCGCTCGACCGGTCGTCCGAACGGGAGTGCGTGGCGCTCGGCGACTTCGTGGTGTCCGTGCCTCCGCCCGCGTCACCGCCGGTCTTGTTCAGGGCGAGCGCGACACCGGCCGCGATCGCGATCACCGCGAGGACCGCGAGCACCCACAGCTTGCCGCGGCCGCCGCCGCGGTTGCCGTGCCCCTCGAAACCGCCGTCGTCCCCGCCGCCGTAGGGCGGGATGATCGGCGCGGGGATCTGCGTGGTGCCCGACTCCCCGGGATGCGGCAGGGCCGTCGTGCCGGCGAAACCGGAGGCCGGGGTGTGCAGACCCTCGTGCATGGTGACGGGGCCGGTGTTCCAGGTGCCGGTGTGCCCGCCCTGGTCGTAGAGCATCTGGAGGGCGTACTGGACGAGCCCGCGCATCTCCTCGGCCGTCTGGAACCGGTCGTCCGGCTCCTTGGCGAGTGAACGCATGACCAGCCCGTCGAGCTCCGGCGGCGCCGCGTCGGAGGCCTCGGACGGGGGCACCGGAATGTCCTGGACGTGCTGGTAGACCACCGACAGCGGCGTCTCGCCGGTGAACGGGGGCCGCAGCGCGAGGAGTTCGTACAGGAGGCAGCCGGTCGCGTACAGGTCGGAACGGTGGTCGACGGCCTTGCCGAGCGCCTGCTCCGGGGAGAGGTACTGCGGGGTGCCCATGACCATGCCGGTCTGGGTCATCGTCGACTGCGCGCCGTGCAGGGCGCGGGCGATGCCGAAGTCCATCACCTTCACCGCGCCGGTGTTGGTGATGATGACGTTCGCCGGCTTGATGTCGCGGTGCACGATGCCGTGCTGGTGCGAGTAGGCGAGCGCCTCCAGGACCCCGGAGACGATGATCAGCGCCTGCTCGGGGCCGGGGGCCTCGGCGTTGATCAGCAGATCCCGGATCGTCCGGCCCTCGACGATCTCCATCACGATGTACGGGACGACACCGTGGCCGACCACGTCCTCGCCCGAGTCGTACACCGCCACGACCGCATGGTGGTTGAGCCCGGCGACCGACTGGGCCTCACGCGTGAAGCGGGCCTTGGACACCGGGTCCTCGGCCAGGTCGGACCGGAGCAGCTTGACCGCGACGGTACGTCCGAGGCGCACGTCCTCGGCCGCGAACACCTCGGCCATGCCGCCCCGGCCGAGTCTGCGGGTCAGCCGATATCGGCCGTCGCCGACCAGCCCGCCGTTACCCCACATCTCCGGCGCATCTGACATACCGCCGCCAGTCGCCTCGGGGTCGGACGGGCCCTGAGCGCGCTGCTGCTGTGCCATCGGTCCTCGCCGTCGTTTCTGCCCGCGGTCTGCGCGGTGGTTGTTACGGTCTCCGTCGGGCCACGCTACAGGCTCTGCGCAAGGCGCCGGTCCGGGATGAAAGTGAGATGGACCGGCCATCAAACCCGGCGCGGGTCCACGCGTGCAAATTCTGTGTACCGGGCGTACGCCGGCTGTAACGCTTCCGCGACGCTTCTTTCGCAGACGGTCACGGAACGGGCACCGAACTTGACGTGTCGGTGCCCTGGGGCAGACTTGGCCGGGAATAAGCCAATCGATCACCGAAGACCGGTCGCATCGCAGCAGTCGCGCCGGACAATCGATCACGGACCGCGGGAGCAACCAGCCGCTGCCGCCGCGCCGATGGGGGACGCAGAACATGAGCCAGGACGGCGCACAGGGCCGGTACGCGGGGCGTGCGGTCGCCGGCGGCCGCTACCAGCTGCGCGATCTGCTCGGCGAGGGCGGCATGGCCTCGGTGCACCTCGCGTACGACTCGGTGCTCGACCGACAGGTCGCGATCAAGACCCTGCACACCGAGCTCGGCCGTGAACAGGCGTTCCGCGAGCGGTTCCGGCGCGAGGCCCAGTCGGTGGCCAAGCTCACGCACACCAACATCGTCTCGGTCTTCGACACCGGCGAGGACGACCTCGACGGCATGACCACCCCGTACATCGTCATGGAGTACATCGAGGGCAAGCCGCTCGGCTCGGTCCTCGACGCGGACATCCAGCAGTACGGGGCGATGCCCGCCGACAAGGCCCTGAAGATCACCGCGGACGTACTGGCCGCGCTGGAGATCAGCCACGAGATGGGCCTGGTCCACCGCGACATCAAGCCGGGCAACGTCATGATGACGAAGCGCAACGTCGTCAAGGTGATGGACTTCGGCATCGCCCGCGCCATGCAGTCCGGCGTCACCTCGATGACGCAGACCGGCATGGTCGTCGGCACCCCGCAGTACCTCTCCCCGGAGCAGGCGCTCGGCCGCGGCGTGGACGCCCGGTCCGACCTGTACTCCGTCGGCATCATGCTGTTCCAACTGGTCACCGGACGCCTGCCGTTCGAGGCGGACTCGCCGCTGGCCATCGCCTACGCGCACGTCCAGGAGGAGCCGGTCGCTCCCTCCTCGGTCAACCGCTCGCTGCCCCCGGCGGTGGACGCGCTGGTCGCCCGCGCCCTGAAGAAGAACCCGAACGAGCGCTTCCCCAGCGCCGAGTCGATGCGCGACGAGTGCCTGCGCGTGGCCCAGTCGTTCCAGGCCGTCGCACCGAGCATCGTGCCGGGCGCCCAGACGTCGAGCGGCGCGGGCGTCGGTTCCGCCGTCTTCCCGCCCGTCGACCAGGGCACCCCGGCTCCGGGCCCGGTGCAGACGCCGTACCAGCCGGGCCCGTACGGCACGCCGACCCCGGCACCGACGCCGTCGCCCGCGTACGGCTATCCGCAGCAGGGCGGCTACCCGTCGCCCCCGCAGACGTCCGCGTACTCCCCGCAGCAGGGCACGTCGACGCCCCCGCCGTACAACCTGTCGCCCCAGACCTCGTCGCCCGCCTCGGGCGGCTCCGGCCGCAAGAGCAACCGCGGCATCGTCATCGGGTCGATCGTGGTGGCTCTCGTCGCGATCGGCGGCCTGATCACGGCGCTCGCGATGAACGGCGGCAGCGACGACAACAACAAGGGCGGCGGTGACGCCAGCAAGTCGCCGACCGTGGTGGCGGGGCACAAGGGTCCGGACACGTCGAAGACGATCGACACGGAGAAGTGCACCGACCCCCAGGAGGCCTACGACGACCCGGACAAGATCCAGGTCCCGGACTTCCAGTACAAGAACCTGAAGTCGGTGAAGTCCTGCTTCCAGGCCGCCGGCTGGCAGATGAAGGTGACCCGCGTCGACGAGAACACCTACGGCGAGGACACGATCATGGACCAGTTCCCCTCCGCCGACACGGACGTCGACCCGAAGAACATGCCCGAGATCGAGCTCAAGGTCTCCTCGGGCGACCCGGCCTGACCCCGGCGACGCCCCGCACCACCACGGCGACGCCCCGCACCACCACGGCGACGCCCCGCACCACCACGGCGACGCCCCGCACCACCACGGCAACGGGCCCGGCACTTCGGTGCCGGGCCCGTTCCGTGTCGTCAGGGGTGGAGCCTGGGCCTACAGGTACGGCCCGCCGGAACGGCCGCCGGAGCGAGGGTCCTCATCGCCCTCGGCACCGCCGACCCCGGGCGGGAGAGCGCGGCGCATCGACTCCAACTGGGCCCTGGCCGCCATCTGCTGCGCGAACAGCGTCGTCTGGATCCCGTGGAAGAGGCCCTCCAGCCACCCCACCAACTGAGCCTGCGCGATCCGCAGTTCGGCGTCGCTGGGGGTCGCCTCGTCCGCGAAGGGCAGGGAGAGCCGCTCCAGTTCCTCGACGAGTTCCGGCGCCAGGCCGTCCTCCAGCTCCTTCACGGAGCTCGCGTGGATCTCCTTGAGCCGCACCCGGCTGGCCTCGTCCAGAGGTGCTGCACGCACCTCCTCCAGCAGCTGCTTGATCATGCTGCCGATGCGCATCACCTTGGCGGGCTGTTCCACCATCTCAGTCACCGGGACCTCGCGGGAGTCCTCGTCTCCGGTGCCGCCGAGAGCCATCCCGTCCTGGCCGACGACCAGGATCTGAGGGTTCTCCGGCGACCTGTCGTTCCTCGGCATCTCCATGCCGCCATTCTCTCGCACGCCTCCACCCCATCACGGTGGTGCCCCCCGCGCAGGATGATCCACCCCGTACGCGGCCTCCCTCTTCCACCGCGCGCCGCGCGACGGTCACGGTCCGTCGACGTGACCCGGCGAACACCGGTCACGCTCCGTGGAGATCCCCGCGACGGCGACCACGTTCCGTTCACGTACCGGCGTGGACCGTCACGCTCCGTCGAGATGCCGCGCGCACGGCGTCATGTGAGGCTGATCCCGTCCGACTTCCGCGACCCGACCCGTACCGGGAGGGGGTCACCGGTGTGACTCCATGGCTTCGAACGCTGCACACGGCCGGACTGCTGCTGGTCATCCTGACCGCCGCCGGCCACCACCCCTCGTACGCCGCCGCGCCCGGCCCGGCCCCGTACGCCGCACCCACTCCGGACGGCAGTGCCTCCGCGCCCCGGTCCGGGGACCCCACGACGCACGCCACCGCATCCGCCTCCGCGTCCCGGTCCGCAGACCCCGTCGCGTCCACCGGCACCCCCACGCCGCGCGCCACGAAGTCCACCCCCAGCGCCGACTCCTCCCGCGCCGGGAGTCTGGCGGGCGAGGGACGTGTCCGCCCCGGGCGTCCGGACCCGGACCTCTCGGACCCCTCGGACACCTCCGACGCCGAGGACACGGGGGACACCGACGAGACCGGGAACACCGCGGACGAGGACACGGAGCCCACGTACGGCGACACCGACCCCGGCGCCGACACGGACCCGAGCGGCGACCCCGAGGCCGCCGTCCCGGACAGCTCGGCGGCGGGTGTCGCCCCCGAGCCGTCACGGAGCGACCCGGCGTCCGAGCCGCAGAACGTCGCGCACCCCGAGCCCGAGTCCGAGCCGGTGCTCGAGATCCTGCCGCTGGGCAGCGGGCTCATCCTCATCGGCCTCGGGCTCGGCCTGGCCTTCCTGGCCCTGCGGGTCCGCGTCCGCTGAGACGGGCTCCCCCGGCGGGGCCCCGCGTGGGGAGCAACCCGTATGGCGGAACCTCGCGAGCCGGGCCCGTGCGGGGCCCGGCCCAGCGGGAGGTGACCCGAACGGCCGAGCCCGGTGTGCGTGCCCCGTGAAAGGCGCGAGTCCCGTGAGCGGCACGGCCCTCTTGAGCGGCACAAGGCCCGTGAGCGGCACTAGCCCCCGTGAGCGGTGTGCGGCCCCGTGACGTGCCCCGCGCCGGCCGAGTGGTCGCTAGGAGGTCACGAGCAGCACCTTTCCGATGTGTCCGCTGGCCTCCAGGACCCGGTGGCCCTCCGCCGCGTCGCTCATCGGCAGCTCACGGTCGACGATCGGACGTACGTGACCCGAGTCGATCAGCGGCCACACGTGCTCCCGCACCGCCGCCACGATGGCCGCCTTCTCGCCGAGCGGACGGGCCCGCAGCGAGGTCGCGCTGATGGCGGCACGCTTGTTGAGGAGCGTGGCGATGTTCAGCTCGCCCTTGATGCCGCCCTGCATGCCGATGATCGCGAGCCGTCCGTTGGCGGCGAGGGCCCGCACGTTCCGGTCGAGGTACTTGGCACCCATGTTGTCGAGGATGACGTCGGCACCCGTGCCGTCCGTGGCCTGCTTGATCTCCTCGACGAAGTCCTGTTCGCGGTAGTTGATCAGGATGTCCGCGCCGAGTTCGGCACAGAAGTCGAGCTTCTCCTTGCTGCCCGCCGTCACCGCCACCCTCGCGCCGACCGCCTTCGCCAGCTGGATCGCCATGGTGCCGATGCCGCTGGATCCGCCGTGCACCAGCAGGGTCTCGCCGGGGCGCAGATGGGCCACCATGAAGACGTTCGACCAGACGGTGCAGGTCACCTCCGGCAGCGCGGCGGCCTGCCGGACGTCCAGATCCGCGGGCACGGGCAGCAGCTGCCCGGCCGGCACGGCGACCTTCTGGGCGTATCCACCGCCCCCGAGCAGCGCGCACACCTCGTCGCCGACCGCCCAACCCGAGACGCCGGCACCGAGGGCGACGACACGGCCCGAGCATTCGAGTCCCGGGTACGGGGACGCCCCCGGCGGCGGGTCGTACAGGCCCTGACGCTGCAGCAGATCGGCACGGTTGACGGCGCTGGCCGCCACCTCCACCAGCACTTCTCCGTCGGCGGGTACGGGGTCCGGGACCTCGTCCCACACCAGCGCCTCGGGCCCACCAGGTTCAGGAATCGTGATCGCGTACATGAGGGGGACGCTACTCCTCGGGAACGCGGCGACGCGGCTCGGCCGCGACGCGCGGCGCCACCGGACCCGCCCGGCCGTCCGGGCCGGTACCGGCGGCTCAGGTACGCGGCAGCGGCCGGATGTCGGGGGTGACCTGGGTACCGGGGGTGGCCCGCGCGATGGTGATGAGACGGTCCGTCAACTGGAGTGATCCGACGGCCGGATCGTCGTAGCCGAGCACCCGGTGTCCCCGTACGACACTCACCACCAGGTCGTCCGTCTCGCGAACGCCCTTGCCCACCTCCGCCTTTATGACCGGTCGTTCGACGATGTCGAGGCCGGTGCCCTGCTGGATGAGGTCCTCCATGACCATGCCCGCCGCGGGGCTGAGCACCGAGAGTCCGAGCAGTCGGCCCGCGGCACTGGCGCTGGTGATGACGGCATCGGCGCCGGACTGCTGGAGCAGCGGCGCGTTCTCCTCCTCCCGCACCGCTGCGACGATCTTCGCCGAACGGTTGAGCTGCCGGGCGGTCAGCGTGACCAGTACGGCGGTGTCGTCCCGTTGGGTGGCGATGATGATCTGCCGTGCCTTGTTGACCTCGGCCCGCATCAGCACATCGCTGCGCGTCGCGTCGCCGATCACTCCGGCGTAGCCGTCGGCCGTAGCCGCCTCGATCACCTTGGAGCTCGGGTCGACGACCACGACCTGCTCCTTCTTCAGCCCGGTCGCACAGACGGTCTCGATGGCCGACCGTCCCTTGGTCCCGAAACCGACAACGACGGTGTGATCCCTCAAGGCCGCCCTCCAGCGGTTCAGCCGCCACTCCTCACGGGTCCGTTCCGTGAGGACCTCCAGCGTGGTGCCGACCAGGATGATCAGGAACAGCACACGCAGCGGCGTGATGACGAAGATGTTGGTGAGCCGGGCGGCGTCGCTGACCGGGGTGATGTCGCCGTATCCCGTGGTCGAGAGGGTGACGGTCGCGTAGTACAGGGCGTCCAGGAAGTCGACGGAGCCGTCCGAGTTGTCGTTGTAACCGCCCCTGTCCGCCCAGACGATCACCGCCGTGGCGACCAGCAGCGCCAGAGCCATCGCCAGACGTTTGACGACCTGGCGGATCGGGCGTTCCACTACTTTCCGCGGGAGCTTCACCCGATGGGTCACGAGATGTTCGCCCGCTTGGCGGGCGATCGCGTCATGGCCCGGAAGTTTCACGTGAAACACACCCCGTTCGGTCTCATCGGAACCGCCCCCCGTCTCGGGCTCTTCGGATCTGTACGCCGCTGGCGTTACCGGATCCCGCTCGGAATCATGTGACGCACACGTCGATACCCGCGGTTGCCCAGGGCAAGTCCAGGAGGTCGAGCTCCTGCCCCGCCCGTGCCCCGCCCGGCGGGATCACGGCGAGGGCGTCGGACGCCGCGATGCCCCGCAGCATCGCCGGGCCGTTGTAGTGCAGCGGCACGGCCCGGTCGCCGCGCAGCGCCACGGGGACGAGCCGGGTGTCGTACGGGTGGCCGTGCACGGCTTCCTGGAGGGGCAGCGTGTACGGCTCGGGGGCCACACGTCCGGAGAGGGTGCGCAACAGGGGTTCGGCGAGCGTGAGGAGCCCGGAAACCGCGGCCAGGGGGTTGCCGGGCAGGCCGACGAGATACTGGTCCTCCTTGGTGCGGGCCAGCAGCATCGGATGCCCGGGGCGCACCTTGACACCGTCCACGAGCAGTTCGGCACCGATGCGGTGCAAGGTGGGGTGCACGTGGTCGACGGGCCCCGCGGCGGTGCCACCGGTGGTGACCACCAGGTCGGCCGAGGAACCGGTGATCGCCTTGTGCAGTGCCTTGGCGTCGTCGCCGAGCCGACGCACCGCGACGACCTCTGCGCCGAGCGCCCGCAGCCACGGCGGCAGCATCGGACCGAGCGCGTCCCTGATGCGCCCCTCCTGGGGCAGCCCCGAGGAGAGCAACTCGTCTCCGAGGACCAGGACTTCGACGCGTGGGCGGGGAACGACGGCGAGCGTGTCGTATCCGGCGGCCGCCGCGAGGCCCAGCACGGCGGGGGTGATCACCACACCGGCCGGGAGCAACTGGTCGCCCGTACGGCACTCCTGGCCACGCGGACGGATGTCCTGCCCGTGCACGACCTCCCGGGTCGCGAAGAGCCGGCCCTTGTCGTCGATCCGCCCGTGCTCGCTGCGCATGACGGCCGTGACGTCCTGCGGGATACGGGCCCCGGTGGCGATCCGCACCGCTTCGCCGTCCGTGAGCGCCTCCGGCTCCGCCTGTCCGGCGAGCACCCCGTCCTCCCGGACCTCCCAGGGTCCGGGTCCCGCGACCGCCCATCCGTCCATCGCGGAGGTGTCGAAGGAGGGGAGGTCCGTGAGTGCGGTGAGAGGGGCGGCGAGGACGAGGCCGAGCGCCGCGTCGAGGGGCACGGAGGCAGGGGTCCGACGCGGCAGCGAACGGGCCGCACGTTCGGCGACGGCGCGAGCCTCGGGCCAGGGCGTGGCCTTGTGGTGCGCGTCGGGCCGGCGTGCCTTCGACTCGCCCTCGGGCGCGGGGGCCGGCAGGGAACCGGTCCCGGCGGCCGTCCTGGTCTCCGGCTTCACCAGGGCGAGGGCCTCCTCGACATCGAGGTCGTCCGCCTCCTGGCTGTCCGGGGTGCGGGCGGCCGTCATCCGGCGTCCGGCTTGGCGTCGGGGGTGTCCTCGTCCGCCCAACGCAGCGCCAGCGCGGCGGCCTTGCGGGCGGCCTCGGCCACCGCGTCGGGACCGCCACCGGCCTGCGCGGCGGCGTACCCCACGAGGAAGGTGGTCAGGGGGGCGGCGGGCCTGGCCACGCCGTGCGCGGCGTCCCGGGCCAGGTCGAGCAGGGCGCCGGTGTCGACGTCCAGGTCGATGCCCAGCTCGTCCTTGACTGCGGAGATCCATTCATCCAACACGTGTCCATGCTCCCTGATGCGTGCCCGCGCGGCGGCGATGTCGTCCCAGGTGTCGCAGTCGAAGGACGCGACCGCGTCGGAGATGCGGGTGAGGTCGAGCGCGGCGACGAGCCGCCGCAGCGGCAGCCCGGTGAGACCACCGTGAGCGGCGGCCAGCGCGGCCAGTTCGCGGCGCAGGGCCGACGCCCGATAGGCGGCGACGAGCGGTTGATCGCGCCCGCCGTCATCGACGAGCAGCACGCCGTCGGGCACGCCGGCCTGAGCCGGGGCGGCGTCGAGGCCTGCTGGGGGCACCGGGGTGCCCTCGGGACGAAGTGCGTCCAGCAGGCGTCCCACCGTCCGCTCGTCGAGGAACGGCAGATCGGCGGAGAGCACCAGGACGTGTTCGGAGGACGTATGGCTCAGCCCCGCGTCCAGCGCCGCGAGCGGTCCCCCGCCGGGCGGGTCCTCGCGCGCCCACACCACGGGACGCGCGGTGGTCCTGGGCTCGGCCACGACCACTGTCGTGCCGGCGCCGGCACAGGCCGCCAGCACCCGGTCGAGCAGCGCCCGGCCGCCCACCCGCACTCCGGGCTTGTCCGCGCCGCCGAGCCGCCGCGCGGCGCCGCCCGCGAGCACGACGGCGTCGTACGCGGCTTCGGCGCCGGGCGTGCCCGGCGGTCCGGGGGCCACCCGGGGGCCGGAGGTGCCCGGTGGCTCGTAGGCGGTCATCCCCCGAGTATGGGCGTCCGATGGATCATTGCCACCCCCGCGCACAGCATGTGGACGGGGATGGCAGACCCGAGGGGCGCTAGAAGGTCCGCAGCAGCACCGCCGGCTGTTCCACGCAGTCCGCCACGTAGCGCAGGAAGCCGCCCGCCGTGCCGCCGTCGCAGACCCGGTGGTCGAACGTGAGCGAGAGCTGGACGACCTGCCGCACCGCGAGCTCGCCCTGGTGCACCCACGGCTTGGGGACGATCCGGCCGACCCCCAGCATGGCCGCCTCGGGGTGGTTGATGATCGGCGTGGAACCGTCGACGCCGAACACCCCGTAGTTGTTCAGGGTGAAGGTGCCGCCCGTGAGGTCCGCCGGTGTCAGGGCCCCGGTCCGGGCGGCCTCCGTCAGCCGGGCGAACTCCGCGCTCAGCCCCTCCGCGTCCCGCGTGTGCGCGTCCCGCACGACGGGGACGACGAGCCCCCGCTCGGTCTGCGCGGCGAAGCCCAGGTGCACCTGCTCGAACCGGACGACCTCTCGGGCGTCCATGTCGACGGTCGAGTTGAGCTCGGGGAAGCGCGCCAGCGCGGCCGTGCAGATCCGGGCCAGCAGCGCGAGCAGGGAGATCTTCGGGCCGCCGGCCGCGTTCATCGCGGCGCGCGCCTGCATGAGTTCCGTCGCGTCGGCGTCCACCCAGCAGGTCGCGTCCGGTATCTCGCGACGGCTGCGGGAGAGCTTGGCGGCGACGGCACCGCGGACACCCCGGAGGGGCACGCGCAGGCCGTGCGCGGACGACGGTGCCCCCGCGGGCACCGGTGCGACGGGCAGGGCCGCCCCGCGGGCCGAGGGCGGGGTGTGCAGGATCCCCTCGGAAGCGGCGGCGGGAGACGCCGACGCCGGCAAGGGCGTCCGAGCCCGCCCGCTGCCCGCGCGCAGCACGTCCTCGACGTCCGCCCGCAGGATCAGGCCGTCGGGGCCGGAGCCCGCCAGCTCCCGCAGATCCAGCCCGTTCTCCCGGGCGAGCCTGCGGACGAGCGGGGAGATGACGGGTACGGGGCCGTCGACATGCGGGTCCGCGGCCGGCGCCGGCTCATGGCCTGCCGGAACGGGCGTCCCGTTGCGGTTCCCGCCCGCGGACGGGCCGGTGGTCCGGCGGACCGGAGCCGCGCCCGTGGGCGGCCGCACCCTCCTGCGCCGCGCCGGAGGCGCTCCCGTGCCGTACCCCACCAGGACGTTGCCCGAACCCTCGTCGGCCGCGGCGTCGCCGCCGTCCTCCGCGGAGGGAGCCGACGCGCCCACGGCGACCGTCAGCAGCGGTGCCCCGACGGGCAGTTCCGTGCCCTCCTCGCCGAAGCGGGCGGTGACCACACCCCCGTAGGGACAGGGGACCTCGACCATCGCCTTGGCGGTCTCGACCTCGACGACCGGCTGGTCGATCGCGACGACGTCACCGACCTCCACCAGCCAGCGGACGATCTCCGCCTCGGTGAGCCCCTCCCCGAGGTCGGGGAGCTTGAACTCCAGCACCTGTGCCATCAGCTCTCCGCCTCCCATTGCAGGCGCCCCACGGCGTCCAGGATCCGGTCGACGCCGGGCAGGTGGTGCCGCTCCAGCATCGGCGGCGGATACGGGATGTCGAACCCGGCGACACGCAGCACCGGTGCCTCCAGGTGGTGGAAGCAGCGCTCGGTGACCCGCGCCGCTATCTCGCCGCCGGGGCCGCCGAAGCCGCCCGACTCGTGCACGACCACCGCGCGGCCGGTGCGCCGCACCGACGCGGCGACCGTCTCGTCGTCGAACGGCACCAGTGAGCGCAGGTCGACGACTTCGAGGTCCCAGCCCTCGGCGCGTGCGGCCTCGGCGGCTTCGAGGCAGACGGGGACGGACGGCCCGTACGTGATGAGCGTGGCGCTGCGACCCGGGCGGCGCACCACCGCGCGGCCGATCGGCTCCACGACCGAGGGCTCGTCCGGGTTCCAGGAGTCCTTCGACCAGTACAGCCGCTTCGGCTCCAGGAACACGACCGGGTCGTCGGAGGCGATGGAAGCGCGCAGCAGGCCGTACGCGTCGGCGACCGTCGCGGGCGTGACGACATGGAGCCCCGGAGTCGCCATGTAGTACGCCTCGGAGGAGTCGCTGTGGTGCTCGACGCCGCCGATGCCGCCGCCGTACGGGACGCGGATGGTGATCGGCAGCGGCATGGCGCCCCGCGTGCGGTTGCGCATCCGCGCCACGTGCGAGATCAACTGCTCGAAGGCCGGGTAGGCGAACGCGTCGAACTGCATCTCGACGACCGGCCTGAGGCCGTACATGGCCATGCCGACGGCGGTGCCGAGGATGCCGGCCTCGGCGAGCGGGGTGTCCGTGCACCGGTCCTCGCCGAACTCCTTGGCGAGCCCGTCGGTGACCCGGAAGACGCCGCCGAGGGTGCCGACGTCCTCGCCCATGACGTGGACCGCCGGGTCCTCGGCCATGGCGTCACGCAGCGCGCGGCCGAGGGCCTGGGCCATGGTGGCCGGTTTCAGGGCAACGGTGGTCATCGGCCGGCTCCTTCGGGCCCGTGGTGGTGCGGACCGTCCGCCTCGGCGTCGAGTTCCGCCCTCAACTGTGCTTCCTGTTCCAGGAGCTGAGGGGTGGGCTGGGCGTAGACATGGGCGAACAGGTCCATGGGGTCGAGCACCGGGTCCTGGTTCATGCGCTCACGCAGGTCCGCCGCCATCGTCTCGGCGTCCTCACGGACCTCCCGTACGCCCTCGTCGTCGAGCAGACCGCGCTCGGTCAACTCGCGCTCCAGCAGCACGATCGGGTCGTGCGCGCGCCAGGTCTCGACCTCGGCGTCGCCCCGGTACCGGGTGGCGTCGTCCGCGTTCGTGTGGGCGTCGATGCGGTACGTCACGGCCTCGACGAGCGTCGGACCGCCGCCCGCGCGCGCGTGGGCGATGGCCTCGCCGAGCACCTGGTGCACCGCCACCGCGTCGTTGCCGTCGACCAGGCGGCCCGGCATCCCGTAGCCGACGGCCTTGTGGGCCAGCGACGGGGCGGCGGTCTGCTTGGCGAGCGGTACGGAGATCGCGAAGCCGTTGTTCTGCACGAGGAAGACGACCGGGGCCTGCCACACGGCGGCGAAGTTCAGCGCCTCGTGGAAGTCGCCCTCGCTGGTGCCGCCGTCACCGACCAGGGCGAGCGCGACCACGTCGTCGCCCTTGAGGCGCGCGGCGTGCGCGAGGCCCACGGCGTGCGGAAGCTGGGTGGCGAGCGGGGTGGACAGCGGCGCGATGCGATGCTCGCGCGGGTCGTACCCGGTGTGCCAGTCACCGCGCAGGAGGGTGAGGGCCTCGACCGGGTCCAGGCCGCGGGCCACGGCCGCGAGGGTGTCGCGGTAGCTGGGGAAGAGCCAGTCGTGCTCCTCCAGGACGAGTGCGGCGGCGACCTCGCAGGCCTCCTGGCCGGTGCTGGACGGGTACACGGCGAGACGGCCCTGCTTGGTCAGGGCGGTGGCCTGCGTGTTGTAACGGCGACCGCGCACCAGCTCCGCGTACAGCCTGCGCAGCAGGCCCGGGTCGGCCTGCGCGGCCGCCTCGGTGCCGAGGACGCGGTACGGCAGCGCGTCGGGCAGCAGCGGCGCGGGGTCGGTGCGGGGCTGCCAGGCGGGCGGCGGCGTTGGCCGGTAAGCGCCTCGCTGCTCCATGACCGTCATGACGGCACCTCCTCGTGGGAGCGGCTTCGGACGCCTCACGGGTGTGACGCGCCTCACCTACCGATTGTTCGGTCGTCGGCACATTTTGGCTACAGGCGCCGCCAGGCTGTGGACAAACGGTTCTGCACAGCCTGAGATGGACGCAGTACGTCCATGGTAGGGAGGCGGGGGGACATGGCACCTGAACAAATGGTCGAGCCACCGGAGGCCGGCCCGCCCCCGCCGCCCGCCCGACCGCTCGATGCCATCGATCAGGACATCCTGCAGATGCTCCAGGCGGACGGCCGCGCGTCGATACGCTCCGTGGCCGAACGGGTCCATGTGTCGCGGGCCAACGCCTACGCGCGGATCAACCGCCTCATCGAGGACGGCGTGATCCGGGGCTTCGGTGCCCGCGTCGACCACGAGCGCGCGGGGCAGGGCACATCGGCCTACATCACCCTCAAGATCGTGCAGAACTCCTGGCGCACCGTGCGCGAACAGCTGCGGCTGCTGCCGGGGGCCTCCCACATCGCGCTGGTGGGTGGCGATTTCGATGTCCTGCTGCTGGTGCACACGCCGGACAACAGGGCGCTGCGCGAGCTGGTGCTCACCCGTCTCCAGGCCATCCCGGAGGTGCTCAGCACACGCACGCTGCTGGTGTTCGAGGAGGAGGACCTGGAGCCGGAGGGCTGAGCCCGTGGCCCCAGGGGCCCTCAGAACTCCTTGCGCAGCCCTCCGAAGACCAACTGCACGACCGCTTCGGCCACTTCGCGCTCGCCCATGCCCCGGCCGTCCGGCCGGTACCACTCCACGAGCGAGTTGATCATCCCGAAGACCAGCCGGGTCGCCAGCCGGACCTCCACGTCCGGGCGCACGTCGCCCTCGGCGGCGGCCGCCTTCAGCAGTTCGGCCACCCGGTGGTCGAAGTCGCGGCGCCGCTCCAGGGCCCACCGCTCGGTGTCCGTGTTGCCGCGCACCCGCAGCAGCAGCGTCACGTACGGCAGCTCGGCCGTGAGCACCTCGACCATGCGCCGCACGACGTACTCCAGGCGCTCCACGGCACGCCCCTCGCGCGCGTGCTCCTCGTCGAGGATCCCGAAGAGGCCGTCGAGGGCGCGGCTGACGGCGCGGCGCAGCAGCTCCTCCTTGCCCGCCACATGGTGGTAGATCGAGGACTTGGAGATGCCGGCCGCCTTGGAGAGGTGCTCCATGGAGGTGCCGTCGTAGCCACGCTCGTTGAAGACCTGCACGGCGACGGAGAGCAGCGTCTCCGGCGTGTAGGTGTCGCGCTTGGCGGTGGTCATGAGGTGCCCTCCCGCTTCTCGGTGGCGTACGCGTGGCGGTAGAGCGCGAGGGACGGCGCGTAGCGCCCTGAGGGGTCCCGTTGGTGCAGGTCGTCCAGCAGGGAACACGCCCAGCTCCGGCCGAGCCTGCGGGACCATTCGAAGGGGCCGAGCGGGTAGTTCACGCCGAGGCGCATCGCCGTGTCGATGTCCTCCTCGGTGGCCGCGCCCTTGGCGACGGCGTCGTGCGCCAGGTCGACGATCCGGGCCACCGTACGGGCGACGATCATGCCGGGCACGTCCCCGATGACGCTGACGTCCTTGCCGAGCGCCTGGAAGAGGCCGACGGCCTCGGAGAGCGTCTGGGGCGCGGTGTCCTGGGAGGCGGAGAGGGCGATCCGGGTCGCCTTCCGGTAGTCGAGCGCGAGGTCGAAGTAGACGACGTCGCGGAACTCGACCGATGTCTGGCCGTCGGCGAGGGCCAGCTGGCCGCCGCCGGGCAGTACGAGACGGGTTCCGTGGTCCTCCTCGTCCTCGCGGACCTGTATGCCGGCCTCGCGTATCAGGTCCAGGAGCTCCGCGGCGGGACCCAGATCGCCCTCGGCCACGACGTACGCGGGCGGCTGCGCCTTCTCCGCCGTGTGCGGCTCGGCCGGCCCCGCACCGTCCCCGTAGTCGTACCAGCCGTGGCCGGACTTGCGGCCGAGCCGGCCCGACTCGACGAGACGCCGCTGCGCGAGCGAGGGCGTGAAGCGCACGTCCTGGAAGAAGGACTGCCACACGGAGTGCGTGACGGATTCGTTGACGTCCTGGCCGATCAGGTCGGTCAGCTCGAACGCGCCCATCCGGAACCCGCCCGACTCGCGCAGGACCGCGTCGATCGTGGCCGGGTCGGCGGCCTGTGCCTCGTAGACGGCGAAGGCCTCGGCGTAGAAGGGCCGCGCGATGCGGTTGACGATGAAGCCGGGGGTGTCCGCGCAGGCGACAGGGGTCTTCCCCCAGGCACGGGCCGTCTCGTACGCGCGCGTGGCCGACGTGACGTCGGTGGCGAAGCCGGAGACCACCTCGACCAGGGGCAGCAGGGGAGCCGGGTTGAAGAAGTGCAGCCCGACCAGGCGGCCGGGGCTGCGCAGGGCGCCGCCGATGGCCGTCACGGAGAGGGAGGAGGTGTTCGTGGCGAGCAGGCAGTCCTCGCCGACGACGTCCTCCAGCTCGCGGAACAGCTGCTGCTTCGCGTCGAGCTGCTCCAGGACGGCCTCGACGACGAGCGCGCAGTCCGCCAGCTCGGCCAGGTCGCGGGCAGGGCGCAGCCGGGCGCGCGCGGCGTCCCGCTCGGCACCGGTCAGCCGGTCCTTCTCGACGAGCCTGTCGAGCCGGGCGCCGATCGCTTGGGCGGCCGCCTCGGCCCGCCCGGGAAGCGCGTCGTGGAGCCGCACCGGATGGCCCGCTACCAGCGCGACCTGGGCGATGCCCTGGCCCATGGTGCCGGTGCCGACGACGCCCACGGGGCTGCTGAGGTCGATAGCTGTCATGTGCGCGATCCTCCCGCACGGGGATTTCCACAGATGCGGCGGACCCCCTTGTCCCGACCGATCGTTCGGTTACTCTAACTCTGTCCGTCCATTCCTGCCCAGCTCGTGGGCTCAAAGAAGAGCTCTTGAGACGAGGAGTTGGTCCTTGATGGCCGCCGAACTCACCGCGCACCAGCTGATCGCCCAGCACCGGCCCACCCTCGACCAGACGCTGGAAGCGATCCGCACACGCGCGTACTGGTCCCCCCACCCCGAGCACCCGAAGGCGTACGGCGAGCACGGCAGCCTGGGCATGGCCGAGGGCAAGGAAGCCTTCGACGCCCTGCTCGGCACCCGCCTCGACCTCGGACAGCCCGGCACGGACGACTGGGTGGGCGACGAGACCTCGCCGTACGGAATCGCCCTGGGCGTCACCTACCCGCACGCGGACATCGACGTCCTGCTGCCCGCCATGCGGGCCGGACAGCGAGCCTGGCGCGACGCCGGCGCGGAGATCCGCGCCGTGGTCTGCCTGGAGATCCTCAAGCGGATCAGCGACCGGACGCACGAGTTCGCGCACGCGGTCATGCACACCAGCGGCCAGGCCTTCATGATGGCGTTCCAGGCGGGCGGCCCGCACGCCCAGGACCGTGGCCTGGAGGCCGTGGCGTACGCCTATGTGGAGCAGATCCGCACCCCCGACACCGCGGAATGGACCAAGCCCCAGGGCAAGCGCGACCCGCTCGCGCTCACCAAGCAGTTCACGGCGGTGCCGCGGGGCATCGCGCTGATGATCGGCTGCAACACCTTCCCCACGTGGAACGGCTACCCGGGCCTGTTCGCCTCCCTCGCCACGGGCAACGCGGTGCTGGTCAAGCCCCACCCGCGCGCGGTGCTGCCGCTCGCGCTCACCGTCCAGGTCGCGCGCGAGGTGCTCGCCGAGGCGGGCTTCGACCCGAACCTGGTGGCGCTGGCCGCCGAGCACCCCGGCGAGGGCATCGCCAAGACCCTGGCCGTGCGGCCCGAGATCCGCATCATCGACTACACCGGCTCGACGGCCTTCGGCGACTGGCTGGAGAGCAACGCCCGCCAGGCGCAGGTCTACACGGAGAAGGCCGGCGTCAACACGGTCCTCGTGGAGTCGACCGACGACTACAAGGGGATGCTGTCCAACCTGGCCTTCTCCCTGTCCCTGTACAGCGGCCAGATGTGCACGACCCCGCAGAACCTGCTGATCCCCCGCGACGGCATCCGCACGGACGAGGGCCCCAAGTCCTACGACGAGGTGGTCTCCGACCTCGCGAAGTCGGTCGGCGGCCTGCTCGGCGACGACGCCCGGGCGAACGCACTGCTGGGCGCCATCGTCAACCCGGACGTCAAGGCGCGCCTCGATGCCGCCGCCGGTCTCGGCGAAGTCGCCCTGCCCTCCAGGGAGATCAGCAACCCCGAATTCCCGAACGCGGTCGTGCGCACCCCCGTCATCGTGAAGCTCGACGGGGCCAAGCCGGACGACGAAGCCGCCTACATGAACGAGTGCTTCGGACCCGTCTCCTTCGCCGTGGCGATGGACTCGGCCACGGACGCCGTGGAGCTGCTGCGGCGGACGATCAGGGACAAGGGCGCGATGACCGTCGGCGCGTACACCACCGACGAGGAGGTCGAGCAGGCCGTGCAGGAGGCCTGCCTGGAGGAGTGCGCCCAGCTCTCCCTGAATCTGACCGGCGGGGTCTACGTCAACCAGACGGCGGCCTTCTCGGACTTCCACGGCTCCGGCGGCAACCCCGCGGCGAACGCGGCACTGTGCGACGGCGCCTTCGTGGCCAACCGCTTCCGGGTGGTCGAGGTGCGCCGGGAGGCGTAACAGCGGCTCAGGCGGGTGCGCCCCCGGTCGCGCTCCAGTGGAACAGCGTCATGGCCACACTGGTCGCGAGGTTGTAGCTGGAGACCTGGGGGCGCATCGGCAGGGCCACCAAGTGGTCGGCGCGAGCGCGCAGTTCGGGCGACAGCCCGGTGCGCTCCGAGCCGAAGGCGAGCACGGCGTCATCGGGAAGCTTCAGCCCGCGGATGTCCTCGCCCTCGGGATCGAGGGCGAACACCGGCCCCGGTGGCAGTTCGTCGACCGTCAGCCGCTCCACGGCGGTCGCGAAGTGCAGTCCCGCGCCTCCGCGGACGACCGTGGGGTGCCAGGGGTCGAGCGTGCCCGTCGTGACCACCCCGGTCGCGCCGAAGCCCGCGGCCAGCCGGATCACCGCCCCGGCGTTGCCCAGGTTGCGGGGGTTGTCGAGGACCACCACGGGCGTGCTGCGCGGCGTGCGGGCCAGGATCCCCAGGTTGGCGGCACGGGAGGGACGTACGGCCAGCGCGGCGACCGAGGTGGGATGCGGGCGGGGCACGAGCGCCTTCAGCGTCGTCTCCGGGACCTCGGTCAGGAGCGCTTCCAGAGCGTCACGCACGTCGGGAGCGAGTTCGTCGGCCAGTTCCAGGGCCGCCCGCCGGTCGGTGGTGACGGCCACCGGGACGTCGGCCCGGAAGCGCACCGCGTGCTTGAGGGCGTGGAATCCGTCGAGCAGCACGGAGCCGTCGGCGAGCCGGTGCCAGGTGCGTACGGCATCCGGACGGCCCTCGTCTCCCGGGCCGTCCACTGCGGACGGGCCGGCGCCGGATTCCGGCCGGGGGGAGACCCCCGGCCCGTCGACGGCGTCCGCCCCGGCTGTGGTTTCCGGCGCGTCGGCGTCCCTCTCGTTCATGCCGTGAAGCCTACGTGCGTGTCCTCGTTCTGCTCGCCGGAGCGGGGCTCGGGCTGCCGGGGCCCGGGTAGCGCGGGACGGTGGCCCAAAACCAGCACGGCACGCCCGCGAGCCGCCCATCCGCCGAGGCGCCGCAGGAAGGAAGTCGGCAGGAACACCGCGTCCGCCGCGATCATCGCGAGCGAGAAGAACGGCAGTCCGAGGACCACGGCGATCACGGCGTGCTCGGTCATCATCGCTGCCAGCAGGACGTTCTTGACGCGCCGGTTGAACAGCGTGAAGGGGAAGGCGACCTGCACGATGACCGTCCCGTACGTCACCAGCATCACCATCGTGCCGTGGGAGGCCATCAGGTGGGACAGGGCGGGCCACGGCGAGAAGTAGTCCAAATGCAGCGGGTAGTAGACCGCCGTGCCGTCCTGCCAGCGCGAGCCCTGGATCTTGTACCAGCCGGCGGTCGCGTAGATGAGGCACGCCTCGGCCATGACGACGACCAGGGCCGCGTTGTGCACGAGGTTGGCCACGACGTCCAACAGGATGCGCGGCTCGGCGGTACGCGCCCGACTCCCGACGACCCACCACAGGGCCTGCACCGCCAGCAGCCCCCAGAAGATCACCAGCCAGCCCGTGCTCAGCCGGCCCGCGAGCGAGGCCGCGGCCAGCGCCAGGCACATCACCGCCCACAGGGCGATCCCGACCCGGTCGAGAGCGGGAGGCTGCCCCGGCGCTCGTGTCTCCCGCGCGCGCCGTGCCCGCCGCGCGTCCAGCGACCACACCTGGCCGCAGCGCGTGAACACCAGGTAGATCGCCATCAGGTGGATGACGTTGTCCCCGCCGTCCCCCATGAAGACGCTGCGGTTCTGGAGGGACAGCACCCCGGTCATGAAGAGCACGGACGTCGTGCGGGTCCGCCAGCCCACGAGCAGCAGGACGCTGGAGAGGACGGCGAGGGCGTAGACGATCTCGAACCATCCCTGGCTGTCCGACCACAGCAGTACCGAGAAGGCGCCGTTGCCCGAGACGGACTGCTGGGCGAGGTCCCAGCTCCACGGCGATTCGGGCCCGTACAGCTCCTGGCGGTGCGGGTACTCGCGCAGCAGGAACAGCAGCCAGGTGGCGGAGAAGCCGATACGGATCACGGCGCTCTGGTACGGGCCGAGCGCGGACTCGGTGACCCGGCTGATGCCACGGGAGACCACCGGGGCGAACCGGTTCACCGGGCGCTCGCCTCCGTCAGTCCGCCCTCGCGGTCGCTGTCGGGGACGATCCACCAGGGCAACTCGCGGACGACGGGCTTGTCGGACACCTTCTCCTCGCTCCACTCGGGGGCCGGCACATTGGTGGAGCTGGAGCGGACCTGGATGCGTTCGACGACGGCGCCGGCGCCGCCCGCGTGCTCACGGGCGAGGCGCATGACGGCGATCCGGCGCAGATAGCGCTCGGAGAGGTCGCCGCGCAGGCCCACGGGACGGTTCTTGCCGTCGTGCGTGGCGGCGTAGTAGTCCCACGCCCGGCGCAGTTCGTTCTGCTGGGTGTGGCTCGGCAGCAGATTGCCCTCGATGGCCTCGCCGTCGAGGGCGGACAGGTCGTACCAGCCGGTCTCGCGGCTGGTGCCGTCCGGAGTGCGGATCAGGGCACGGACCTGGACCGAGACGTTCTGCTGCAACGGGTTGGGAGCGAAGAGCTTCCAGTTCTGCTCGAACTCGGGGTAGATCCAGTCGTCGATCGCGCGGCCGTGCTGCTTGGTCATCGTGTTCGACGGCGCGACGTGCAGGAAGACCATGCCCAGGTGCACGAGGGTGACCACGGCGACCACGGCGAGCGCGAAGGCGGCGGCGACCTGGGAGCGGAGGGGGAGGGCGGCTATGCCCGCGGTCGCGCCGCGGGGCTCACCGGGGGCGGGGCCCCGCGGGGCGGGGACGCCCGGGGCGGGGACGCCCGGGGCGGGGACGGGGCCACCGGGGTCGCATGGGGCACTGGCGTCGCCCGGAGCAGTGAGGTCGCCCGGGACAGTGAGGTCGCCCGGAGCCCTGGGGGCCATGAGATCACCGGGACCGAGATCGCCCCGTACGGCGGTTTCGGCCTCCGCGTCACCCCGGACCGCGGTATCAGGCTCCGCGTGGTCGGCTACGGCTCCGTCGGACGCCGGGGCGTCGCTCACGGCCCCGTCGGGCCCGGCCCCGACATCCGCTGCCCCGTCTCCGGTGGAGTCGTCGGGCGGCCCGTCCGCCCCCGGCCGGGTCTTCGGTTCCTCGTCGTACGCGTCCAATTCCGCCCCGATTCACGATCCCGAACCCGAATGCCGGTGGGCCGCAGGCACCGTGCGCTCACGCCGCTCCCGACCTGTACCACCGCTGCGCACAGCACCGCCCGGACCGCGAGGTCCGCACCGGAACCGTACTCGGACCGGCCGGTCCGGCACAGCCTCCTGAGCCACAGCGGTCACAGTGCGGTCCACGAGGTTATCCACAGCGGTTGACACCTTACGGCGCTCGACCGACCATTAATTCGACGGAAACCGAACGATCGGTCGGTCGGGACAGAGATCGAGGGGGACCGCATGGCGACAGCAGCAGCGCACCACACGGCCCGCGCGCAGACGGACGGACAGGACGGCGTCGCGCACGCAGCGGCGTACCAAGCCGTCTTCGACGCCGCGGTGGCGGCGGACGAGCGCATCGAGCCGCGTGACTGGATGCCCGACGCCTACCGCTCCACCCTGGTCCGGCAGATCGCGCAGCACGCGCACTCCGAGATCATCGGTATGCAGCCCGAGGCCAACTGGATCACACGCGCGCCCTCGCTGCGCCGCAAGGCGATCCTGATGGCCAAGGTCCAGGACGAGGCCGGGCACGGCCTGTATCTGTACAGCGCGGCCGAAACCCTCGGCACCGGCCGCGACGAGCTCCTCGACAAGCTGCACACCGGCCGCCAGAAGTACTCGTCGATCTTCAACTACCCGACGCTGACCTGGGCGGACGTCGGCGCCATCGGCTGGTTGGTGGACGGCGCCGCGATCACCAACCAGGTCCCCCTGTGCCGCTGCTCGTACGGACCGTATGCGCGCGCGATGGTCCGCATCTGCAAGGAGGAGTCCTTCCACCAGCGCCAGGGGTACGAGTTGCTGCTGGCCCTCAGCCGCGGCACCCCCGAGCAGCACGCGATGGCGCAGGACGCGGTGAACCGCTGGTGGTGGCCCTCCCTGATGATGTTCGGCCCGCCCGACGACGAGTCGTCGCACTCCGCGCAGTCGATGGCCTGGAAGATCAAGCGCCATTCGAACGACGAGCTGCGTCAGCGCTTCGTGGACATCTGCGTGCCCCAGGCGGAGTCGCTGGGCCTGACCCTCCCCGACCCGGACCTCGTGTGGAACGAGGAGCGGGGACACCACGACTTCGGCGCGATCGACTGGACGGAGTTCTGGGAGGTCCTCAAGGGCAACGGTCCGTGCAACGAACAGCGCATCACCCAGCGCCGACGCGCACACGACGAGGGCGCGTGGGTACGGGAGGCCGCCGCGACGTACGCGGAGAAGCAGGCCACCCGGGCGGAGCCGCCCGCCGGACAGACCGACCAGCAGAGCACCGGCACGGGCAGTCCCCAGGGCGACGAGCCCGCGGGCACGGCCGACGAGCACGGGAAGGCACGAGCATGACGACCAACGACTGGCCCCTGTGGGAGGTCTTCGTGCGCTCCCGCCGCGGCCTCTCCCACACGCACGCCGGCAGCCTGCACGCGCCGGACGCGGAGCTGGCCCTGCGCAACGCGCGCGACCTCTACACCCGCCGCGGCGAGGGCGTGTCGATCTGGGTCGTCCCCTCCGCCGCCGTCACGGCCTCCTCGCCCGACGAGAAGGACCCGTTCTTCGAGCCCGCCGCGGACAAGCCGTACCGGCACCCGACGTTCTACGAGATCCCGGAAGGGGTGAAGCACCTGTGACAGCCTCCGCGTCCGAGACGGCGACCGCCGCGGCCCTCGCCCTCGGCGACGACGCCCTGGTGCTCTCGCACCGGCTGGGGGAGTGGGCCGGCCACGCGCCCGTCCTCGAAGAGGAGGTCGCCCTCGCCAATATCGCGCTCGACCTGCTGGGCCAGGCACGGGTTCTGTTGTCCATGGCCGGCGACGAGGACGAGCTGGCGTATCTGCGCGAGGAGCGCGCCTTCCGCAACCTCCAGCTGGTCGAGCAGCCGAACGGCAACTTCGCGCACACGATCGCCCGCCAGCTGTACTTCTCCACCTACCAGCGGTTCCTGTACACCCAGCTGGCCGAGGGCACCGGCCCCTTCGCGCCGCTCGCCGCGAAGGCCGTGAAGGAAGTCGAGTACCACCAGGACCACGCCGAGCAATGGACCCTGCGGCTCGGCGACGGCACGGACCTCAGCCATGAACGCATACGGCGTGCTGCCGAGGCACTGTGGCGGTTCACCGGCGAGATGTTCCAGCCGGTCGAGGGCGTGGACGTCGACTGGGCCGGGATGCGGGCCGCCTGGCTGGAGTCCGTGGGCGACGTCCTGCGCCGCGCGACCCTCGCACTCCCCGAGGGACCGGCGTCCGGCGCGTGGAAGGCGGGTGCCGGACGACAGGGCCTGCACACCGAGTCCTTCGGGCGGATGCTCGCCGAGATGCAGCATCTGCACCGCAGTCACCCGGGGGCGACATGGTGACGACCACCGCTCTCGAAGAGGAACTCCGCAGGCTGGCCGGGTCCGTGCCCGACCCCGAGCTGCCCGTGCTCACCCTGGAGGAGCTCGGCGTGCTGCGCGCCGTACGGGTGCATGACGCGGACTCGGTCGAGGTGGACCTGTCCCCGACGTACACCGGCTGCCCGGCCATCGAGGCGATGTCCGTGGACATCGAGCGGGTGCTTCACGAGCACGGCATACGGGAGGTCGCCGTCCGTACGGTGCTCAGCCCCGCGTGGTCGACCGACGACATCTCCGACGAAGGCCGCCGCAAACTGCGGGAGTTCGGGATAGCGCCACCGCGCGGCGGTCGTCCCACGGGCCCGGTGACGGTCGAGTTGGGTCCGACGCGGACGTCCCCGTCCGCCCCGCGCGCGCAGCAGACCGAGCCCGTCCACTGCCCGCACTGCGGATCGGCGGACACCGAGCTGCTCAGCCGCTTCTCCTCCACAGCGTGCAAGGCGCTGCGGCGCTGCCTGTCCTGCCGCGAGCCGTTCGACCACTTCAAGGAGCTGTGATGGCCCGCTTCCACGCGCTCGCGGTGGTCGCGGTCGACCGGCTCACCGACGATTCGGTGGCCCTGACCCTCGCCGTGCCGCCCGCCCTGCGCGAGGAGTACCGGCACGCACCGGGCCAGCACCTCGCCCTGCGCTGCACGATCGACGGCGAGGAGATCCGCCGGACGTACTCGATCTGCTCACCGGCCCCCGCACCCGGCGACGAGGGCCCGCACACCCTGAGGGTCGGGGTGCGGCTGGTCGACGGCGGAGCCTTCTCGACGCACGCGCACAAGGAGATCGCCGTCGGCGACGACGTCGAGGTGATGACTCCGGCGGGCCGTTTCACCCTGGAGCCGGCCGCCGGGCGGTACGCGGCGGTGGTGGGCGGCAGCGGGATCACCCCGGTGCTGTCGATCGTCTCCACGCTGCTGGCCAGGGAGCCGGAGGCGAGGTTCTGCCTGGTCCGCAGCGACCGGACGACCGCCTCGACGATGTTCCTGGAGGAGGTCGCCGACCTCAAGGACCGTTATCCGCAGCGGTTCCAGCTGGTGACGGTGCTCTCCCGGGAGGAGCAGCAGGCCGGACTGCCGACCGGACGACTCGACCAGGAGCGGCTCACCGGACTGCTCCCGGCCCTGCTTCCGGTGGACCGGGTGGCGGGCTGGTTCCTGTGCGGGCCGATGGGGCTCGTGCAGGGGGCGGAGCGTGCGCTGCGCGGGCTCGGGGTGTCACGGACCAGGATCCACGAGGAGATCTTCCACGTGGACGCCGGTGCAGCCGCCGCGGTCCCCTCCACGCGCCCCGCGCCGGCACACAGCACGGTGACCGCACGGCTCGACGGACGCGGCGGAACCTGGCCCGTCCAGGAGGGCGAGTCACTGCTGGACGCGGTGCTGCGCAACAGGCCGGACGCGCCGTACGCCTGCAAGGGCGGCGTGTGCGGCACCTGCCGGGCCTTCCTGGTCTCGGGCGAGGTCCGGATGGACCGCAACTTCGCGCTGGAACCGGAGGAGACCGAAGCCGGCTATGTGCTGGCCTGTCAGTCCCATCCGGCCACGGAGAAGGTGGAGTTGGACTTCGACCGGTAGGCCTGCCCGCACCGGCCGTTCCCTTCTTGTAGAACCTGTTCTATCTTGACGCTCCGTCAGATCGGAAGCCCCGGAGGGATGTTCCCCTGCTCCGGACCTCCGGTCGGTTGGCCGGCGCGTGGGAGGACAGGACCCGTGGACTTCACCTTCACCGAGGAGCAGCAGGCGGCGGTCGAGGCGGCGAAGGCGGTGTTCTCCGGGGTCGCGCCGGACGGGGTCCCCAGCCCCGCGCTCACCCCCGGAGCCGTCGCCGAGGACTTCGACCGCGGCCTGTGGGCGAAGCTCGCCGACGCGGATCTGCTGAGCCTGCTGCTCGACGCGGAGTACGGCGGAGCGGGGCTCGACGTGGTGGCCCTGTGCCTGGTGCTGCGCGAGTCGGCGCGAGTCCTCGCGCGCGTACCGCTGCTGGAGAGCAGCGCGGCGGCGGTGGCCGTGCAGACGTACGGCGGTGAGGAGTTGAAGGCCGAGGTGCTGGAGCGCGCGGGCCGGGGCGAGCTCGTCCTGACCGTCGCCGCCAGTGGCCGGACGGGGCACGACCCGGCCGAACGCGCCGTGACCGCACGGCGGGACGGTGACGTGTGGGTGCTGGACGGCTCCCAGACGGCGGTGCCCTGGGCGTACGACGCCGGCCTGGTCGTCGTGCCCGCGCACACGGAGGCCGACCGGACCGTCCTCGCGTTCGTCCCCCGCGACCACGAAGGCGCCGTGCTCGCCGAGCAGATCTCCACCACCGGCGAGCGGCTCGGGGAGCTGCGCCTGGAGTCGGCGCGGATCACCGACCGGTATGTGATCGACGCGGAGGGCGCCTGGGACGCCCTGCGTGAGCTGCTGGCCACCGGGACGTGCGCGCTGGCGCTCGGGCTCGGGGAGGCCGTGCTCGGGATGACCAGTGAATACACCGGCAAGCGGGAGCAGTTCGGATTCCCCGTCGCCACCTTCCAGGCCGTCGCCGTGCAGGCCGCCGACCGCTACATCGACCTGCGTGCCATGGAGGTGACTCTGTGGCAGGCCGCGTGGCGGATCGGGACCGGGGCAGGGGGCGCGCTCCCGGCGTCCGGGGACGTGGCCGTCGCCAAGATCTGGGCCTCGGAAGGCGTACGACGGGTCGTGCAGACGGCACAGCATCTGCACGGGGGCTTCGGCGCCGACACCGACTATCCACTGCACCGGTACCACGCCTGGGCCAAACAGCTGGAGCTCTCGCTCGGCCCGGCCGCGGCGCACGAGGAGGCCCTGGGGGACCTGCTCGCGGCGCATCCGCTGGGCTGAGGCCGAGCACAGGCCACGCCGGCCGTCACGACCGGCCTCGCGGGACAGCTTTCCCGCATGCCCCACGGAACTCCCTCATGCCCGATGGCGTCCCGCGTGCCGGGCAGCGCCCCATGCCTTCGACAGCTCTCCCGGCGACCCGGCTTCGACGCGAAGCCCGGTCGCCGGACGGTGGGCACGAGTCGCCGGTCGCCGGACGCTGGGCGCCGGGCGGGGGCTATGCAGTCGTCACACGACGGCGCCGGGCCGGCCCTTGTCGTCGACGACGGGGCGGCCGGCCGCTTCCCAGGCCTGCATGCCGCCGTCGACGTTCACGGCGTCGATGCCCTGCTGGACCAGGTACATGGTGACCTGGGCGGAGCGGCCGCCGGACCGGCAGATGACGTTGACGCGGCCGTCCTGCGGGGCGGCCTCGGTCAGCTCGCCGTAGCGGGCGACGAACTCACTCATGGGGATGTGCAGCGCCCCCTCGGCATGCCCGGCGTCCCACTCCTCGTCCTCCCGGACGTCCAGCAGGAAGTTCTCTTCCGTGAGATCCCCGATCCCGACGGTGGGCACAGCAGCTCCGAAACTCATGTCCCCGACGCTACCCGACCACGGCCGTAACCCGGTCCCCGCGGGACTCCCCCGGTCCCTTCCAGGCCCCCCAAACCCTTCGCGGCCTCACTGAGCCTGGGTTATCAGCGCCGCCAGCTCCGCCTCGCGCTCGCCGACCTGGGCCAGCAGCTGTTCGGCGATCTCCTCCAGAAGACGGTCCGGGTCGTCCGGGGCCAGCTTCAGCATCGCGCCGATGGCGCTCTCCTCCAGCTCCTGGGCGACGAAGGCGAGCATCTCCTTGCGCTGTGCGAGCCATTCGAGACGGGCGTAGAGCTCCTCGCTCCGGGTCGGCTTCCACTCCTCGGACACGGGCCCCGCGGCCCACTCCGCGGAGAGCTCCCGCAGCAGCGCCTCGTCACCCCGGCCATAGGCGGCGTTCACCCGGGCGATGAACTCGTCGCGCCGCTTGCGCTCGTCGTCGTCCTGCGCCAGGTCGGGGTGCGCCTTGCGGGCCAGTTCGCGGTACAGCTTGCGCGCCTCCTCGCTGGGGCGCACACGCTGCGGGGGCCGTACGGGCTGGTCCGTGAGCATCGCCACGGCCTCGGGGAACAGACCCTCCGAGTCCATCCAGCCATGGAACAGTTCCTCGACCCCGGGCATGGGCATGACCCGAGCCCGCGCTTCGTGCGCCTTGCGCACGTCCTCCGGGTCGCCGGTGCGCGCGGCCCTGGCCTCCGCGATCTCGGCCTCCAGCTCGTCGAGCCGGGAGTACATCGGGCCGAGCTTCTGGTGGTGCAGCCGCGAGAAGTTGTCCACCTCGACGCGGAAGGTCTCCACGGCGATCTCGAACTCGATCAAAGCCTGCTCGGCCGCCCGCACGGCCCGCTCCAGCCGCGCCTCGGGCCGGGCATCGCCCTCGGCAGCGGACTGCACGGCCGAGTCACCCTCGGCGGACACCTCCTGCTCGGAAGGCGCGTCCCCGGCAGGCACTCCCTGCTCGGAAGCCTCACCCTCAGCGGGTACTCCCTGCTCAGAAGCCTCACGCCCGGCAGGTACTCCCTGCTCGGAAGCCGCGTCCTCCGCGGGTGCCGGCTGTTCGGAGGCCTCACTCCCAGCGGGCGCGCTCTGCGCCGAAGTCTCACCTTCGGTGGACGTCTCGGGTCCGGAGGCCTCACCCCCGGCGGGCTCCCGCTGCTCGGACATCGCGCCCTCCAGGGCACCGGACTGCTCCCGAACCCCCTCGTCGGTGGGCTCGGACTGGCTCTGCTCGGCTTCCGGCGTCGTCACCCGACCAGCGTAGGCCACGGTGCTCCCGGGCCCTGCCGAGAGCGGCGTTTCCCCGCTGTAGGCCCTGCCGAGAGCGGCGTTTCCCCGCTGTAGGCCCTGCCGAGAGCGGCGTTTCCCCGCTGTAGGCCCCGCCCCGGAGGGCGACGCCGTCGGGGACGGCCACCGGACCGTCAGACACCCAGCTCCGCCGCTATCCGGCCGTCCCGGACCGCCGCGACCAGCTCTGCGTGGTCGGCCTCCGTGCGGTCGGCGTACGTCACGGCGAACGACGCGACGGCCTCGTCCAGCTCCTCGTTCTTCCCGCAGTAGCCGGCGATGAGGCGCGGGTCGGCGCTGTGGGCGTGAGCGCGAGCCAGCAGGGCGCCGGTCATGCGGGCGTAGTCGTCGATCTGGTCGGCGGCCAGCGCGGCGGGGTCGACGCTGCCCTTGCGGTTGCGGAACTGGCGGACCTGGAAGGGACGGCCGTCGACCGTGGTCCAGCCGAGCAGGATGTCGCTGACGACCTGCATGCGCTTCTGTCCGAGGACGACGCGGCGGCCCTCGTGCGGCACCTCCGGCATCGCGTGGCCGGCGGTCGCCAGGTGCGGCAGCAGCGCCGAGGGGCGGGCCTCCTTCACCTGGAGGACAAGGGGTTCGCCGCGGTGGTCGAGCAGCAGGACGACGTAGGACCGGGTGCCCACGCTGCCGGTGCCGACGACGCGGAAGGCGACGTCGTGCACCGCGTACCGGGCGAGGAGGGGGAGACGGTCCTCGGAGAGCGTCGTCAGGTAGTGCTCCAGGGACGCGACGACCGCCGCGGCCTCCGCGTCGGGTACGCGGCGCAGCACCGGCGGGGCGTCCACGAACCGGCGCCCGCCGCCCTCCACCACTTCCGTCGCCTTGGCGGCGAACCGGCCGCTGGTGTTGGCCCGCGCCTTCTCCGAGACCCGTTCCAGCGTGCCGAGCAGGTCGTGGGCGTCGGTGTGCGAGACGAGTTCCTCGTCGGCGATCGCGTTCCACGCGTCGAGGACGGGCAGTTTGGCCATCAGCCGCATGGTGCGGCGGTACGCGCCGACCGTGTCGTGCGCCGCGGCGCGGCAGGTGTCCTCGTCCGCCCCGGCCTCACGGCCGGCGAGCACGAGCGAGGTGGCGAGCCGCTTGAGGTCCCACTCCCAGGGGCCGTGCACGGTCTCGTCGAAGTCGTTCAGGTCGATGACGAGGCCGCCCCGGGCGTCGCCGTACAGGCCGAAGTTGGCCGCGTGGGCGTCTCCGCAGATCTGGGCGTCGACGCCCGTCATGGGGGTGCGCGCGAGGTCGTACGCCATGAGGCCCGCCGAGCCGCGCAGGAACGCGAAGGGGGTGGCGGCCATCCTGCCGACCCGTATCGGGGTGAGGCCGGCGATGCGGCCGCGGTTGGACTCCTCGACGGCGGCCACGGCGTCGGGCCGGTCGGCGTCCTCGGTCAGCTCGGCGTGCGCGGCGCGCGGCACCCGCTCGCGCAGGGCCTTGCCCGCGTCCTTGGGCGAACCCTGTACCGGCCACGCGGCGAACCCCGGCACGGCATACCGCCGCGCCGCAACCCCGGCCTCCGGTCGCTGCGGCCCCTGCCCCTCCGCGTGCTTCTGCTGGGCCGGAACCGCTGTACCGAGCTCGGTCACTGCGACCGCCTCCCCCGTGCACGAACATCAACTCGTGCTGACCGTACAGCCGGTCGGCGAAACACGTCAGACCCTGTGGACAACTCCGCCGCAGGGCCTGTGGACAAGTCCACGACGCCCGGCCCGCGCGGGCCGGCCCGTCACTTCTTGAGCACCTCCGGGCAGGGCCCCTCTTCGGGGAGATAGCGCTCGGCCCACGCCCCGAGCTCCTTGAGCGCGGGTTCCAGGGCGGCGCCCGCCTCCGTCAGGCGGTACGAGACCCGCAGCGGGGGACCTTCGTCGACCTCGCGCACCACCAGGCCCGCCGCCCCGAGTTCGGTGAGCCGGTCGGAGAGCATCCGCTCGCTGATGCCGGGGATCGCCCGGCGCAGCTCGGTGAAGTGGACCGGCCGTTGCAGCAGGACGGCCACGACCAGGCCCGTCCAGCGCTTTCCCAGCAGATGGAAGACGCGCGCCATGCCGTCGTCGACCTTCTGGCACGGCCCCGCTTCGTGGATTCCCCGTTCCGGCATGGCTCCAGGGTACTGCGTCCCCGTTGGGGGATGAAAAAAAGTAAGTAGCTGTGTTATCTCTAGTCGAGTACGAAAAAGAAGCTCCCGAGTTTCTTGCACCGACCCGGCCCCAGCCGTGCGCGGACACCCCCGCGCACCTGGACGACCCCGGCTCACCCCTTTGTCTGGAGAACCCATGGCCACCCTGCTGCACATCGACTCGTCCGTCTTCACCGGCTCCGCCTCCTCCTCCCGTTCGGTGACGGACACCTTCCGCAAGAGCTGGGAGGAGCAGCACCCGGAGGGCACGGTCGTCTACCGCGACCTCGCCGCCGACCCCGTGCCGCACATCACGGCCGCTGCCCACACCGCCGGTTTCGTCGCCCCGGACGCGCACACCCCCGAGCAGGCCGCGGCCTTCGCCGAGCGTCTGAAGCTCATCGAGGAGGTGGAGGACGCCGACGCGATCCTGATCGGCGCACCCATGTACAACTTCGCCATCCCCTCGACCCTCAAGGCGTGGCTGGACAACGTGTTCCTCGTGGGCCGCACCGCCATGGCCGAGGACTCGAAGCTGAAGGGCAAGCCGGTCACGGTCGTCGCCAGCCGCGGCGGCTCCTACGCGCCGGGCACCCCGCGCGAGGCCTATGAGTACGTGCAGAACTACCTGGAGGCCGTCCTTCGCGACACCCTCGCCCTGGACCTCACCTTCATCGTCCCGGAGCTGACGATGGCGCCGCAGAACCCGGCGATGTCCGAGCTGATCCCCCTCTTCGAGGCGTCCCGCGCCAAGGCCCACGAGGACGCGAGCGCCAAGGCCAAGGAGCTCGCCTCGCGCCTCGCCGCCTGAGACCTCGCGCCTCGCCGCCCGAGAAGGGCCGCGCGACCGGCGGCGTGAAGCCGCCATCGCCTCGTCGCCCGAGACGGACCATTACGCCGCGGCCGCGGCGTAATGCCGCCACACACGGCGGCGCACGGCAGCACGAGCGACACAAAGGCGTGCCGACTCGTGCCTAGCCGTACGGATCGCCCGAGGCGGCACGAGGCCGGGCGTGGGATCCCGCCCTGAAGAGGGTTCCCGTGCGCACTCCCGACGAGCGCGCCGTGTGATTGTCCTCACCCGAGATGATCATGCGGCGCGCTCTCGCGTCGCCGGAGTCGCGAAGCTCACGGGAGGCGAAGCTCACGAAGGGCACGAAAGCCCACGGGAGACCGGGCTCACGCGAGACGAGCCTCATGGAAGTCGAAGCCCACGCGCGCGGAACCGCCCCGGACAACGCGAAAGCCCCGCAGGTCCAAGACCTGCGGGGCTTCCAACTGGTGCGCGAGGGGGGAGTTGAACCCCCACGCCCTTGCGGGCACTGGAACCTGAATCCAGCGCGTCTGCCTATTCCGCCACCCGCGCATTGGGTGTGTCGTCCGTCTCTCACCGAGTGGTGCGAGCGCCTGCCGACATCCAGAACATTAGCACGCTGTCAGGGGTGGATTCACATCCCTTTCCCGCTGCCCCGGGGGCCCGCCGACCCCGCTCCAACCCAGGCCACCTCGCCCATGAGGGCCTCCGCGCCCGCCGCACGTCTCGACCGGAACCTGTTCACGTATCAACCTCGTACCGGTCCTGAGCATCTCCCCAGGAGCCGGACGGCCCGCACAGTCAGGTGCGGGACACTGGTTGTGGGGCGCCTCTACGATCCTGGGCAGGAGTAGTGCCGGGAAGAGTTCGAAGAGGGGTCCCCGCGGGAACCTCGGGAGGGGACTTCGGAAGGCGTCGACAACCCGTCGACCGGGCCGACAGGGGGAACCAGCCGATTTCCCGACGCGTGGATACGATCAGTAAGCAGTACCAGGACGACAGCGACAGGCAGTACCGGGACAGCGTCCGCCGCCAGGACGACGAAGGCAGCAAGCTGTACCAGGACGGCTACGAAGGAGGAGGTGCCCCATGGGAGTCCTGAAGAAGTTCGAGCAGCGTCTCGAAGGTCTGGTCAACGGCACCTTCGCCAAGGTGTTCAAGTCCGAGGTCCAGCCCGTGGAGATCGCCGGCGCGCTCCAGCGCGAGTGCGACAACAACGCCACGATCTGGAACCGCGACCGGACCGTCGTCCCCAACGACTTCATCGTGGAGCTGAGCACGCCGGACTTCGAGCGCCTCAGCCCCTACTCCGGCCAGCTCGGCGACGAGCTCGCCGGCATGGTGCGCGACTACGCGAAGCAGCAGCGCTACACCTTCATGGGCCCCATCAAGGTCCACCTGGAGAAGGCGGACGACCTCGACACCGGTCTGTACCGGGTGCGCAGCCGTACGCTCGCCTCCTCCACCAGTCAGGCTCCGGAGCGTGCCCCCGCGGGCCCGGCCCCTGCGGCCCCCCGCGGCCAGGGTGGCTACGGCTACCCGCCCGCGGCCGCTCCTCCCATGCCGTCCACGCCGCCGCCCGGCGGCCGACCCGGAGGCGCGCCCATGGGGGCCCGGCCGCCGGCCGGTCCCGGACCCGGCGCCCGTACACGGCACTGGATCGAGATCAATGGCACCCGCCATCAGATCTCCCGCCCGACGCTGGTGCTGGGTCGCAGCACCGACGCCGACGTGCGGATCGACGACCCCGGCGTCTCGCGCCGGCACTGTGAGATCCGGACCGGAACGCCCTCGACGATCCAGGATCTCGGGTCCACCAACGGCATCGTGGTGGACGGGCAGCACACCACCCGCGCTACGCTCCGCGACGGCTCGCGGATCGTCGTGGGCAGCACCACCATCATTTACCGGCAAGCCGAAGGGTGAAGCGGGGGCAATGTCAGAGCTGACCCTCACGGTCATGCGGCTGGGTTTCCTGGCCGTACTGTGGCTGTTCGTGATCGTGGCCGTGCAGGTCATTCGCAGCGACCTGTTCGGAACGCGCGTCACACAGCGCGGCTCGCGCCGGGACGCCTCCCGGCAGCAGCCGGCCGCACGCCAGGCCGCGCCTCCGCCCCAACGCCAGCAGCAGCCGCCGAGCAGCGGCGGCCGGCAGCGCCGCGGTGCCCCCACCAAGCTGGTCGTCTCCGAGGGCACCCTCACAGGCACCACGGTGGCACTCCAGGGGCAGACGATCACGCTGGGCCGCGCGCACGACAGCACGATCGTGCTGGACGACGACTACGCGTCCAGCAGGCATGCCAGGATCTACCCGGACCGGGACGGCCAGTGGATCGTCGAGGACCTCGGCTCCACCAATGGCACGTATCTCGACCGGAGCCGACTGACGACTCCCACGCCCGTACCGCTGGGCGCGCCGATCCGCATCGGCAAGACCGTCATCGAGCTGCGGAAGTAGTACGACAATGAGCGAGCGGAGCGAGCACGCAGCGGCGGTCCACACGACGGACCCCGGCGCGCTCCCGACCGGAGGGTGGGCACCGTGCGGATGTACCCGGAGCCGACGGGCGAGGTGCGCATGAGTCTGTCACTGCGCTTTGCCGCCGGATCGCACAAAGGCATGATCCGTGAGGGCAACGAGGACTCGGGCTACGCCGGTCCGAGGCTGCTCGCGATCGCCGACGGGATGGGCGGCCAGGCCGCCGGCGAGGTCGCCAGTTCCGAGGTGATCTCCACCATCGTCGCGCTCGACGACGACGTGCCCGGCTCCGACATCCTCACCTCGCTCGGCACCGCCGTGCAGCGGGCGAACGACCAGCTCCGGATGATGGTCGAGGAGGACCCCCAGCTCGAAGGCATGGGGACCACCCTCACGGCACTGCTGTGGACCGGCCAGCGCCTGGGCCTCGTGCACGTCGGCGACTCCCGCGCGTATCTGCTGCGGGACGGCGTGCTGACGCAGATCACCCAGGACCACACCTGGGTGCAGCGGCTCGTCGACGAGGGACGCATCACCGAGGAGGAGGCCACCACCCACCCGCAGCGCTCCCTGCTGATGCGCGCGCTGGGCAGTGGCGAACACGTCGAGCCCGACCTCTCGATCCGCGAGGTCCGCGCCGGCGACCGCTACCTGATCTGCTCCGACGGCCTCAGCGGCGTCGTCTCCCATCAGACGATGGAGGACACCCTCGCCAGCTACCAGGGCCCGCAGGAGACCGTGCAGGAGCTCATCCAGCTCGCGCTGCGCGGCGGTGGCCCGGACAACATCACGGTCATCGTGGCCGACGTCCTCGACATCGACTCCGGGGACACCCTGGCCGGGCAGCTGTCCGACACCCCGGTCGTGGTGGGCGCGGTCGCCGAGAACCAGCACCAGCTGCACGACAACGGCGCCATGCAGACGCCCGCGGGCCGCGCCTCCAACCTCGGCCGCCCGGTGCCCGGGCAGGGCGGGGGCGGCGAGTTCGGCCCGCCCGGCAGCGGCGACACCACCGGGTACGTGCCGACGGACGGCTTCAACGCCTACTCCGACGAGGACTTCGTCAAGCCCCGTACCGGGCGCAAGTGGCTGAAGCGGTCCTTCTACATCACGCTGGCCCTCGCCGTGATCGGCGGCGGGCTGTACGGCGGCTACCGCTGGACACAGACGCAGTACTACGTCGGCACCAAGGGCGAGCACGTCGCCCTGTACCGGGGCATCAGCCAGGACCTGGCCTGGGTCTCGCTCTCGAAGGTGGAGAAGGACCACCCCGAGATCGAACTCAAGTACCTGCCGCCGTACCAGCAGAAGCAGGTCGAGGCGACCATCGCCGAAGGCGGCCTGGGCGACGCCCAGTCGAAGATCGACGAGCTCGCCGTGCAGGCGTCCGCGTGCAAGAAGGACGCCGAGCGCCGCCGCGCCGAGACCGACAAGAACGCGAAGACCGGTGAGGGCGAGGCCGGCGGGACCACGGGAACCACAAAGACCTCCCTCACGTCCAAGGCGACGTCCACGCCGACGCCGACGCCGTCGAACTCGGCACCGTCGTCCTCCAAGTCCACGACCGCACCCACTCCCACACCCGGCCCCAGCCTCTCCGACGAAGAGCAGAAGCTGGTCTCGCTGTGCGGTAAGCAGTAAGCAGCCGTGAGGGGCCCTGTCACACGATGAGCAGTAGTACCAACACGCCGACGCACCACACGTCCACGATCGGCTCGATCGGCACACCGAGCCGGCGCAACACCGAGCTGGCACTGCTGGTGTTCGCCGTTGTCATCCCGGTGTTCGCCTATGCCAACGTGGGCCTCGCCATCAACGACGAGGTCCCCGCGGGCCTGCTGAGCTACGGCCTGGGCCTCGGTCTGCTGGCCGGCGTGGGCCACCTCGTCGTGCGCAAGTTCGCGCCGTACGCCGACCCGCTCCTGCTGCCGCTGGCCACGCTGCTCAACGGCCTCGGCCTGGTGATCATCTGGCGGCTCGACCAGTCCAAGCTGCTGCAGTCGATCGACCAGGCGGGCACCGCGGCGCCGCGCCAGCTGCTCTACACGGCGCTGGGTATCGCCCTCTTCGTCGTCGTGCTGATCTTCCTGAAGGACCACCGCGTCCTGCAGCGCTACACGTACATCTCCATGGTCGGCGCGCTGTTCCTGCTGCTGCTCCCCCTGGTCCCGGGCCTCGGCGCCAACATCTACGGCGCCAAGATCTGGATCTCCGTCGCCGGCTTCTCCATCCAGCCCGGTGAGTTCGCGAAGATCGTCCTGGCGATCTTCTTCGCCGGCTACCTGATGGTGAAGCGGGACGCGCTCGCGCTGGCCAGCCGCCGCTTCATGGGCCTGTACCTGCCGCGCGGCCGCGACCTCGGCCCGATCCTCGTGGTCTGGTTCATCTCGATCCTGATCCTGGTCTTCGAGACCGACCTCGGTACGTCGCTGCTGTTCTTCGGAATGTTCGTCATCATGCTGTACGTCGCCACCGAGCGGACCAGCTGGATCGTCTTCGGTCTGCTGATGTCCGCGGCCGGCGCCGTCGGTGTGGCCTCCTTCGAACCGCACGTCCAGCAGCGTGTCCAGGCCTGGCTCGACCCCATGCGCGAGTACAAGCTGAGCCAGGCCGGCGCCCCCGGCGTCCACTCCGAGCAGGCCATGCAGGCGCTGTGGGCCTTCGGCTCCGGCGGGACCCTCGGCACCGGCCTCGGCCAGGGCCACTCCGAGCTCATCCGGTTCGCCGCCAACTCCGACTTCATCCTCGCCACCTTCGGCGAGGAGCTCGGCCTGGCCGGCATCATGGCGATCCTGCTGATCTACGGCCTGATCGTCGAGCGCGGCATCCGCACCGCCCTGGCCGCCCGGGACCCGTTCGGCAAGCTCCTCGCCGTCGGCCTGTCCGGCGCCTTCGGACTCCAGGTCTTCGTCGTCGCCGGCGGCGTCATGGGCCTCATCCCGCTCACCGGTATGACGATGCCGTTCCTGGCCTACGGCGGTTCCTCCGTGATCGCCAACTGGGCACTGATCGGCATCCTGATCCGGATCAGCGACACGGCCCGCAGGCCGGCGCCCGCCCCCGCTCCGAACCCCGACGCCGAGATGACCCAGGTGGTCCGCCCGTGAACAAGCCCCTGCGCCGGATCGCGATCTTCTGCGGGCTTCTCGTCCTCGCCCTGCTCATCCGCGACAACTGGCTCCAGTACGTCAAGGCCGACGAGCTGAAGGCCGACCCGAAGAACCGCCGGGTGAACATCGAGCGCTACGCCACCCCGCGCGGCGACATCATCGTGGACGGCAAGGCGATCACCGGTTCCTCGAAGTCCAAGACCGGTGACTACGAGTACAAGCGCACGTACAAGGACGGGGCGATGTGGGCGCCCGTCACCGGCTACGCCTCGCAGGCCTTCGACGCCAGCCAGCTGGAGAAGCTCGAGGACGGCATCCTCACCGGCAACGACGACCGGCTCTTCTTCCGCAACACCCTGGACATGATCACGGGCAAGAAGAAGCAGGGCGGCAACGTCGTCACCACGCTGAACGCCGCCGCCCAGAAGGCGGCCTTCGAGGGCCTCGGCGACAAGAAGGGCGCCGTCGCCGCGCTCGACCCGAAGACCGGCGCGATCCTGGCGCTGGCCTCCACGCCCTCGTACGACCCGTCGGCCTTCGCCGGGAACTCCGACGACGACGCCAAGGCCTGGAACAAGCTCCAGAAGAAGAACAACGCCGACGACCCGATGCTCAACCGGGCGCTGCGCGAGACCTACCCGCCGGGCTCCACCTTCAAGGTCGTCACCGCCGCCGCGGCGCTGGAGAACGGGCTCGTCCCGAACGCGGACACCAAGACGGACTCGCCGGACCCGTGGACCATGCCGGACACCACGACCAAGCTGCCCAACGAGGGCAACCTGCCGTGCAAGGACGCCACGCTGCGGGTCGCGCTCAGGGTCTCCTGCAACACCGTCTTCGGCAAGATCGGCGCGGACCTCGGCAAGGACAAGATGCTGGAGGAGGCCAAGAAGTTCGGCTTCAACTCCGAGCAGTTCACGCCCGTGCGCTCCAACGCCTCCAACTTCCCCACGGAGATGGACAAGCCGCAGACCGCGCTGAGCTCGATCGGCCAGTTCGAGACCGCCGCGACCCCGCTGCAGATGGCCATGGTGGCGTCCGCCGTCGCCAATGACGGCACGCTCATGAAGCCGTACATGGTGAGCGAGCTGAGCACGCACAACCTGGACGTCATCTCGCAGACGGAGCCCGAGAAGATGAGCGAGCCGCTGTCCGAGGACAACGCCCAGGTCCTTCAGTCGATGATGGAGACCGTGGTCAAGTCCGGCACCGGCCAGAACGCCCAGATCCCCGGGATCACGGTCGGTGGCAAGACGGGTACGGCGCAGCACGGCATCGGAAACAGTGAGAAGCCCTACGCGTGGTTCATCTCATACGCCAAGCTGAGCGACAACAGCTCGCCGGTCGCCGTGGCCGTGGTGATCGAGGACGGCAGCGCCAACCGTGACGACATCTCCGGTGGCGGTCTCGCCGCCCCCATCGCAAGGGACGTGATGAAGGCAGTCATCGACAGCAAGAAGTGACCCCGCTCACGTCCCCTTCACATCGGTGCACGTTGCGATACCGGTCCTGTATCGGGTGACGGGCTTGGCCAGGTCACAGACTTCGAGCCGGGTACGGTATGCCCGGACGGCACACCGCCGGACCGCACGCTTGTGCGGTCGGGACCGACGGAGAGGGCTGGTAGGTAGCTATGGAAGAGCCGCGTCGCCTCGGCGGCCGGTACGAGCTGGGCCAGGTGCTCGGCCGTGGTGGCATGGCGGAGGTCTACCTCGCGCATGACACCCGGCTCGGCCGCACCGTGGCGGTGAAGACGCTGCGGGCGGACCTCGCGCGCGACCCGTCGTTCCAGGCCCGGTTCCGCCGGGAGGCCCAGTCGGCCGCCTCGCTCAACCATCCCGCGATCGTCGCCGTGTACGACACGGGTGAGGACTACATCGACGGCACCTCCATCCCGTACATCGTGATGGAGTACGTCGACGGGTCCACGCTGCGCGAGCTGCTGCACTCCGGGCGCAAGCTACTGCCCGAGCGGGCCATGGAGATGACCATCGGCATCCTCCAGGCCCTCGAGTACTCGCACCGCAACGGCATCGTCCACCGCGACATCAAGCCGGCGAACGTCATGCTGACGCGCAACGGTCAGGTCAAGGTGATGGACTTCGGCATCGCCCGCGCCATGGGCGACGCCGGCATGACGATGACGCAGACCGCGGCGGTCATCGGCACCGCTCAGTACCTCTCTCCGGAGCAGGCCAAGGGCGAGCAGGTCGACGCCCGCTCCGACCTGTACTCCACCGGCTGTCTGCTGTACGAGCTGCTGACCGTCCGGCCGCCCTTCGTCGGCGACTCCCCGGTCGCGGTCGCGTACCAGCACGTGCGGGAGGAGGCGCAGCCGCCGAGCGTCTTCGACCCCGAGATCACGCCCGAGATGGACGCGATCGTGCTGAAGGCGCTCGTCAAGGACCCGGACTACCGCTACCAGTCCGCGGACGAGATGCGCGCCGACATCGAGGCCTGCCTCGACGGCCAGCCCGTCGGGGCCACCGCGGCCATGGGCTCCGTCGGCTACGGCGGCTACCCCGACGACCAGCCGACGACGGCTCTGCGCTCCACGGACGCCCAGGCCACGTCCATGCTGCCCCCGACGAACCCGGACGACGGCGGCTACGGCTACGACGACCGCCCGGACCGCCGTCGCCAGAAGAAGAACAACACCTCGACGATCCTTCTGGTCGTCGCGGGTGTCCTCGTCCTCATCGGCGCGATCCTGATCGGCAAGTGGGCGTTCGGCGGCGGCGGGACGGGCAACGACTCGTTCAAGGCCCCGAACTTCGTGAGCCAGACACTGAACGACGCCAAGCGCATGGCCAAGAACCGCGACCTGACGCTCTCGGAGACCAGGAAGACCTGCGAGAACGAACCCAAGGGCAACATCTGCTCCCAGGATCCGGTCCCGGGGACGACGGTGAAGAAGGGCGACACCATCAATGTGGTGGTGTCGACCGGAGCGCCCAAGGTCGCGGTCCCGAGCGTCGTCGGCGACAAGCTGAGCGAGGCCAAGGCGACCCTTGAGGACGACCAGTACCAGTTCGAGGTGAAGACGAAGTTCCAGGAGTCCTCCGAGGAGCCGAACACCGTACTGGCGCAGGACCCGAAGCTCGGCGAAGAGGTGCAGAAGGGATCGACGATCACCCTCACCGTCGCCAAGGAGAAGAAGCAGTCCTCCGTCCCGGACGTGGCCGGCAAGACCTGCGACGAGGCCAAGGCGCAGATGACGGCCAACAACCTGGTCGGCGAGTGCACCGACGTCGAGACGGACGACCCGAACCTGGTCGGCAAGGTCATCCAGACCACGCCGGCGGCCGGCACCCAAGCCGACCCGAATTCCAAGGTGTCGATCCAGATCGGCAAGGCCAAGGAGCAGCAGCAGGCCACGGTGCCGCCGCTGGCGGGCCAGCGGCTCAAGGACGCCAGGAAGGCGCTCCAGGACGCCGGGCTGAGCGTCGGAAACATCAACGGTGCCCAGGACGACAACGCCCTCGTGGTGGCCTCCGACCCGCAGGCGGGCACCCAGCTCGCCCAGGGCACCGCGGTCAACCTGACCACGGTGGGCCAGAACGGCAACAACCAGGGCGGCGACAACGGCGGCATCTTCGGCGGCGTCACCGGTTGAACGACCGGGACCGGGTTCCACGCCAGGAAGTGACGTCCCACGATCGGTGAGAAGGGCCCCGGTACTCGAATCGAGTACCGGGGCCCTTCTCTGTTTCCGCACCACCTGCCGAGATTTCCGCACCGCCTGCCGTGTTTTCCTCATCGCCTGCCGTGATTTCCGCACAGCCGCGCCACGTGTCGCGCGTCACTCGCGGAAGCAATAGGCGAATGTTGATCAACTTCTCATGAATTGGTAATGTCCGGAGCGGGCGGGAAAGTGTCCGCCCGGACCGATTCGGGGGTAGAAAAATCAAGAAGCGCATTTTGGCGGTACTCGGTGCCGCCTGTTCTCTCACGTTCCTCGCGACGGGTACGGCCTCGGCCGGCACCAACAGCGGCTGGGTCTACACCACCGACTGGGACCCGGGTGGCCAGGGAGCGTTCGGCCACGACGGCGACTGTCTGACGGTGTACGACAACCAGAAGGACGGCTACAACGTCGAGATCCACCTTTTCCGGATGAGCACGTACGAGACCATCGCCGAGCTCCACACCACCCAGGGTGGCGGTTCTCACGCGTACAAGTGCTTCTCGGACAAGGTCCCGGAGAACATCAAGGTCGGCGTGCGCGTCTCCCTCATCAAGAGCGGCGACAAGTTCAGCGGATTCAAGAACAACCTCACCAGCTGAACGGCACGGTTCAGTCGTTGAATGGCTGAACAAAATGAATTGCCCGCAGTAAAAGACCGGGCCCGGAGTCGCGTAGGGGAAATGCGACTTCGGGCCCGGTTCTTGTCGTGTGTCCCTCGGGAACAGGGACACACATTCAGGTCAGCGGAGTTCCTTCGGCGGCGTCCGGTCGCTGTCGACCTTCTCCACGCGCTCCAGCTCGCCCCAGACCACGTAGCGGTAGCGGGACGTGTAGACGGGAGTGCAGGTCGTCAGGGTGATGTACTGGCCGGGCTTCTTCTTGCCGGACTGCTCGGGGACCGACTGGAGGACCTTGACGTTGAACTTCGAGGTCTCCGGGAGAATGGCGTACGCCTTGTAGACGTACCACTTGTCCTTGGTCTCGAAGACGATCACGTCGCCCTTCCTGACCTTGTCGATGTTGTGGAACTTGGCGCCGTGGCCGTCCCGGTGGGCGGCGAGGGTGAAGTTGCCGTCCTTGCCCGTCATCGGCAGCGACGACTTGACCGGGTCCGTGTAGTAGCCGGCGACACCGTCGTTGAGGACCTTGGTCGAGGTGCCCTTCTCGACGAGCACCTCGCCGTTCTTCATGGACGGGACGTGCAGGAAGCCGATGCCGGCCTTGGTGTCCAGAGCACCCGGACCGCCCTTGTCCTGCGCCCAGTTGTCACGCACCTTGTCGCCCTGCTTGTGCGCCTCGCGGTCGGCGACGACGTTCGTCCACCACAGGGAGTAGACGACGAACAGCCCGAGCACCAGACCCGCGGTGATGAGGAGTTCGCCGAAGACGCTGACCGCCATCGCGATGCGGCCGCCGCGGCGCCTCGGCCCGCCCGCGTGGTCATGGGCCGCCGAACCGGTCTGCGATCCGGCACGCTCGTCGTGGTCGGTCCTCGCTGCCACTGTGCATCTGCCCCGTCTGGTCTGTCTCAGGTTGTCTCGGGTGCTCACGCACCCACGTGCGCACATCGTCGAGCGCCCGCGCGCTCTCAGCCGACGAGCGCGTCCGGTTTGCCCTTGCTGCGCGGGCGGTCCTCGACCATCTTGCCCCAGACGATCATCCGGTACTTGCTGGTGAACTCCGGCGTGCAGGTGGTCAGTGTGATGTAACGGCCCGGCTTGGTGAAAGTCGAACCCCGGGGGATCGGGTCGAGAACGCTCGTGTTGCTCGGCGGCGTCACCGGGAGGATCGAGGTCATCTCGTAGACGTAGTAGTCGTCCTGCGTCTCGACCACGATCTCGTCCCCGGGCTTGAGCCGGTTGATGTAGCGGAACGGCTCGCCGTGCGTGTTGCGGTGCCCCGCCAGCCCGAAGTTCCCGCTCTTCGCGTCCGGCATCGCGGTCCTGGTGTCGCCCTCGCCGTAATGGCCCACCATCCCGCGGTCGAGCACCTTCGTCTTGCTGATGCCCTCCGCGATCGGCGCGACCACGTCCAGCTTGGGGATGTGCAGGATGGCGAAGCCCTGGCCCGGCGAGAAGCTCCCCGGGTTCCGCTTGCCCTTGGCCCAGTCCTCCTGGAGGTGGTGCGCGGCGCTGCCCGCCTGCTGGTGCGCCCGCACGTTGGACCACCACAGCTGGTAGGTCACGAACAGCAGCATCAGCACACCGGTGGTGATGAACACCTCGCCGATCACCCGGCTCACGACGACACCCGCACTGGGCTTGCGCGCCCGTGCCGCGCGCCGGGCCTCCAACCGGCTCAGAGGGGCCTCAGCGCCCTTCTCCGCCGATTCCAGGCCCTCCGAGGCCTCCTGGGCGCCTCCGTGCCGCCCATGGCGCCGGGCGGCCTTGCGCCGCGCCGCGCGGCCCCCCGGGGCGGGTGTGGCGCTCTCGCCTATTCGGGACTTCTCCGGCGCGTCCGGGATGCGCAGCGCCACCGTCTCGTCGTCCAACGGCAGCACGGGGGCGACCGGTTGGCCGTACGGCGCCGTGCCGGGGTCCTCGTACGGGACGGCGGCCGGTTGTTCGTACGGGACGGCCGCGGGCTTCTCGTACGACGGGGCGTACGTCTCCTCGTACGACTGCTGCTGCGCCTGTGCCGCGTGCCGCGGCGGCGTCTGTGCCGGCGGCTGGGGCTGGGGCCGGTCCTGTCCCGGGTACCGGTCGCGCGCGTACCCCTCCGGTTCGTACCAGCCTTCCTGGCGTCCCGCGGCCACGGGCTGCTCCGTTCGCGGCTGTCCCGGCAGGGGGTCCGTCAACGGGTCGGCGAGCCGGTCGACGGCCGCCTCGAAGCCCCCCGCGCCCTCGAACGCGTCAGCGCCCCCGTACGCGGCCTCGCCGCCGTAGGGGGAGCTGTCGCGCTCGGGGCGCAGTGCGGTCACGCCGTGGCCCTGCCCACCACCGGGGCGAGCCCCGCCGACCTCGCCACGGCCACCTTGTCGCCGCACTCCTCCAGCCAGTTGGCGAGCATCCGGTGGCCGTGCTCGGTCAGCACCGACTCGGGGTGGAACTGCACGCCCTCGACGGGAAGTTCGCGGTGTCTGAGGCCCATGACGATGCCGTCGTGGGTGCGGGCGGTGACTTCCAGCTCGGCCGGGACGGTCTCCGGCTCGGCGGCCAGCGAGTGGTAGCGCGTGGCGGTGAACGGGGACGGCAGGCCCGCGAAGACACCCTTGCCGTGGTGCTCGACGAGCGAGGTCTTGCCGTGCAGCAGCTCGGGCGCACGGTCCACCACACCGCCGTACGCCACCTGCATCGACTGCATGCCGAGGCAGACGCCGAAGACGGGCACTCCGGTCGCGGCGCAGTGCCGGACCATGTCGATGCAGACGCCGGCCTGTTCGGGGGCGCCCGGACCGGGTGACAGGAGCACGCCGTCGAAGCCGTCCTGGGCGTGCGTGGTCGACACCTCGTCGTTGCGGAGCACCTCGCACTCGGCGCCCAACTGGTACAGGTACTGGACCAGGTTGAAGACGAAGCTGTCGTAGTTGTCGACGACGAGAATCCGCGTGGTCACTGGTTGTCCACCGTCACATCGTTGAAGGGAAGCAGCGGCTCCGCCCACGGGAAGACGTACTGGAAGAGCACGTAGACCATCGCGAGCACGAGTACGAGCGAGATCAGTGCCCTCACCCATACGTTCCCCGGCAGATGCCGCCAGATCCAGCCGTACATGCCGTCCCTTCCGTCGCACCACGGCACCGGAGTCGCCACTCGCACCATCGGACTCCTGCCGTACTGCACCAGACTAACGGCGTAGAGCCTGCGGTTTCCCAGCCTCCACAGGCTGCGTGGAGTCGAGGTGCGCCCAGACGATCAGCCGGTGGCTGTGTCCCCACTCCGGGTCGCACGTGGTCAGCGTGAGATAGCGGCCCAGCCGCGTATACCCCGACTTACGTGGGACAGGGTCGATCACCTCAATGTCCGAGGGCAGAGTTTTGTAGGGGCCTTTGTCGATCCGATACGTGAACCACGTCGTCCCGTCGGTCAGCACCACCGCGTCACCGCGGCGCAACTCGGGAAAATCCTTGAAGGGATCCCCGTAGGTGCGCCGGTGGCCGGCCACGGCGAAGTTGCCCGTCTGCCCGAGCTGGGCCGTACCCCGGTAGTGGCCGAGCCCCTTCTTCAGGACGTCCGTGGCGGTGCCTTCGAGCAGGGGCTTGTTCCACGTGAAACCGAGCCGCGGGATGTACATCACCGCGAACGGCTTGCCGTACGTGTACGGGCCGGGTGGCTTCGGGCTCGCGGTCGCCCGAGCGCCCGACGGGGCCTGGGTCCCCCGCGCGACGGCACCCTTCGACCACTGCTTCTGCAACTCGTCGATCTGGTGATCCATCGCGTTGTCGGCCTTCACCCCGGTCCAGAACAGCACGTAGACCACGAAGAGCACGATCAGCGTGCCGACGGTGATGCACAGTTCGCTGACCGTCCGGACGACCACCCGCACCGACACAAAGGCCCCCCAGCGGCAGCTGCTCCACAGGCTCGGCGTACTACTCCACAGGCTTCGCGTAGTGGAGATCCACTGTGCCCGAGTAGCCAGGAAGAGTCACCGTCCCGTCCTCGACCACTTTCCAGCCGAGCCCGTAGACGTTGACGTAGACCATGTAGTTCTGGATCGCCGGGGAGGCGGCGAGCGCGTTCTTGAGCTTCTCGGGATCGCCGACCGCGGTGATCTTGTACGGGGGCGAGTAGACCCGGCCCTGGAGGATCAGGGTGTTGCCGACACACCGCACGGCGCTCGTGGAGATCAGCCGCTGGTCCATGACCTTGATGCCCTTGGCGCCACCCTGCCACAGCGCGTTCACGACGGCCTGGAGGTCCTGCTGGTGGATGACCAGGTAGTCGGGCTGGGGTTCGGGATAGCCCGGCAGCTTGGCCGTGGCGTTCGGCGGGGCGTCGTTGAGGGTGACCGTGACGGCCTTCCCCCTGAGCTTCTGGGTGCCGGCGTTCTCCTCCAGAGCGGCGAGCTTGGCGTCCTCCGCCTTGCTGCTGCCGTCCTCTCGTCCGGCGAGCCCGTCCACCTCGTCGCGCAGCGCACCGTTGGAGTCGTCGAGCGACGCGTTCTTGTGGCTGCGCTCCTGAATCAGGTCGGAGAGCTTCAGCAGGGAGGTGTCCGAGCGGATGTTGGTGCCCTTGGCCGTGTTGAAACTGGTGAAGAAGATCAGGCCGGCGAGAGCGAAGACGGCAGCCGTGAGCACGCGTACGGGCCGGAAACGGCGCGTACCGGCAGGACTCGTACCCGTCCCTGGGGAGTCGGCAGAATTGCTCAACGTACCCTTATCTCCTTAGGCGCCGCGGAAGCACTACGCTAACGGACGCCCGGGGGAGCGCTCAGTGTCCCCTTGTACGCTGCCCCGGAGCCCGCCCCAGTTCCCTGCGCGGCCACGCAGCGCATCGACAGGAGAGACCCTCGTGCCGAAGTCACGTATCCGCAAGAAGGCCGACTACACGCCGCCCCCGGCGAAGCAGGCGACCAACCTCAAGCTGACCAGCCGCGCCTGGGTCGCGCCCGTCATGCTGGCCATGTTCCTCATCGGCCTCGCCTGGATCGTCGTCTTCTACGTGACGGACGGCTCGCTGCCGGTGGACGCCCTGGACAACTGGAACATCGTGGTCGGCTTCGGCTTCATCGCGGCGGGATTCGGCGTCTCCACACAGTGGAAGTAGCTCTGCCCACGGCTATCCAATGAGTTATCCACAGCCGTTTTCCACAGGTGGAAAAAGAACGACGATCTGTGGATAACTCATCCGGGGTTGACGCCGGTGTGACTGACCTACCGCGATCCGCAAATCTGTTCGCCCCCTGCCTGACCTGCGAAAACTCTGGTCAGTGACAGGGGGCACAGTTGTTCCCGCACAGCGTGCACAAGATCCGCCACGATCTGTGGACAACATCGCCTCCCGGTCGAGCCGGACACGCGCTCAGTGGGCCGGAAGGACCCTCAGGTGAGCTGAGCGGTCCTGACCAGCGTCAGGACCACGACCACGGCGAGGACGACGGCGCAGACGCCGTACTGGATGGCGTTCCGGTGCTCGCGCGGCGCGTGCACCATCGCGTATCCGACGACGACGCCTCCGATGAGTCCCCCGACGTGTGCCTCCCAGGCGATGTTGAACGCCGGGCTGAAGGTGAAGACCATGTTGATCGCCAGCAGGGCGATGACCGGCCGCATGTCGTAGTTGAGCCGGCGCATCAGCACCGCCGTCGCTCCGAAGAGGCCGAAGATCGCGCCGGAGGCACCGAGCGAGGGCGAGTTGGTGGCGGCGACGAGGTAGGTCAGCGCACTGCCCGCGAGACCCGAGAGCAGATAGAGGGTGAGGTAGCGGGCGCGGCCGAGGAACGCTTCGAGCGGGCCGCCGATCCACCACAGGCTGAGCATGTTGAACAGGATGTGGACGATGCTCGCGTGCAGGAACATCGACGTCAGCATCCGGTACCACTGGCCTTCGGCGACACCCTGGATACGGCCGTCGAGCTGGGCCTGCCCGAAGAGGTAGAAGCGGTCGGTGAAGCTGTCGCCCAGCACCTGCTGCGCCACGTAGGCGGCCAGGTTCACCCCGATGAGGATCTTGGTGACGAGCCGGGGGTCGGAGGCGACTCTGCCGCCGGCGAGGGTGCGGGGCTGGTTGGCCGCCGGGGAGTGGCCGGTGCCGGAACCGGTGCGCACGCACTCGGGGCACTGGAAGCCGACAGAGGCGCTGACCATGCACTCGGGGCAGATGGCGCGCTCGCAGCGGGTGCAGCGGATACCCGTCTCACGGTCCGGATGCCGGTAGCAGGTCGGCAGGCTCTGCGCGTTCTGCGGTCCCTGGTCCCGCGGGTCCTGCGGGCTGCCTGGCGCCTGGTCCATGGGTTCCCCTCAATCTCCGTACGGCGGGCTCACGCGCGGCGAACAGGGTCTGTGTGCGCAACGCACCGCCCCGTCCATCCTTACGGATGAACGGGGCGTTTGGTTCCCTGCAGGATCCTTCGGACTCGGCGGTGCGAACCCGCTCGGCTCAGCCTCAGCGGGTCTCGACGACGACCGACTCGATGACGACGTCGTTGACGGGGCGGTCGGTGCGCGGGTTGGTCTGAGTGCTCGCGATGGCGTCCACGACCTTCTGGCTCGCCGCGTCGGCGACCTCGCCGAAGATGGTGTGCTTGCGGGTCAGCCACGCCGTCGGGGAGACGGTGATGAAGAACTGCGAGCCGTTCGTGCCCGGCCCGGCGTTGGCCATGGCCAGCAGGTACGGCTTGTCGAAGGCCAGGTCGGGGTGGAACTCGTCCTCGAACTGGTAGCCGGGGCCGCCGGTGCCGTTGCCCAGGGGGTCACCGCCCTGGATCATGAATCCGCTGATCACCCGGTGGAAGACCGTGCCGTCGTAGAGCTTGTCCGTGGACTTCGCACCCGTCGTCGGGTTGACCCACTCACGCTCGCCCTTCGCGAGTTCCACGAAGTTCCGGACCGTCTTGGGGGCGTGGTTCGGCAGGAGCCGGACTTCGATGTCGCCTTGGTTGGTCTTCAGGGTGGCGTACAGCTGCTCAGCCACGATCTGCCTTCCGTTGCCTTCTCTTGACCCCCCGATCCTCGCACGGACAGCCCTGCCCGTCCCCTGTCACCACTCTTTCAAGGGGTTTCACGCTCCCGTTGCCGGTCACCCGTTCCTCACCTCCGAGCGAAGGTCCGCGTGTGACACGAACAGAAAAACGGTCGAGTCCCTCCGGGACAGGAGCACGGCACGACGATCCGTGGCATTGTCGACGACAAGCTCCTGTTGCCCCGTATTCATCCGCTATCTCACGTGATCGACACCCGCGCGGATCTTGCTCCGAGTCACCCGGAGTCAGTACCCGTGACCCGGATGCCCGTCTTCACATGCCCCGGACCTCGCGGGCGGGCATGATCCCGATAAGGGTGGAAAGGTGAACTGTGTGTCATTGGGGGCACCTCAGACCCCCGACGTACGCCACCGAGGAGGAGGAAACCCGTGACCCGCATCGACAGCGTGCGCGCCGCGACCGGCTCGGCGAAGGACAGCGTGCTGCACGCCGCGGAAGTGGTGGCGCCCTACGCCGACACGGCCAAGGACAAGGCTTCGTACTATGCGCACGAGGCGCGCGTACGGCTCGCACCGAAGGTTTCGCAAGCCGCCGAACAGGCCCGTGTGCAGTACGACGCCCATCTCGCGCCGCGCCTGGAACAAGCCCGCACCCATGTGCCGCCGAAGGTGGACCAGGCCGCGCATGAGGCCGCCGTCCGCACCCGTATCGCGGCCCGGCAGGCCGCCGACTATTCCAGGCCGCGGATCGAACAGGCGATCGCCGCGTCCCAGCCCGTCCGGGAAGAGGCCGCGGCACGGAGCATCGCGGCCATCGCCGCGCTGCGCGGCCAGGTCTCGCCGAAGGAGATCGAGAAGCTGGTCCGCAAGCACGAGCGGCGGGCGAGGGTCGGCCGCCTCGCCAAGGGACTGGTGATCGCGGGAGTCCTCGCGGCCGGCGCTTTCGCCGCCTGGAAGTGGTGGGACAAGCAGGCCAACCCCGACTGGCTGGTCGAGCCGCCCGCCGCGACCGAAGTACCCGAAGGCGGACGCCTGACGGCGGTCGACGGCAGCGGCCGGTCCGATCTGGACCCCGAGGTTCAGGCCAAGGAGGCCGAGGAGCGGGCCGCGGAGCGCGACGACCGCCGCTGACCGACCGCTCTCAACATCGCCGTGGGGCAGGAGACTTCTCAGTTCTCCTGCCCCACGGCGATGTTTCACGTGGAACGCAGGTACATCGCCCGCCACGGGGCGCTCTCCCCGACCCATGGCCGCCCGCTCCCCGTTTACTGAGTCGGCCCGTGATGACGTTTGCAACGACCGGCATGTGCAATATCCGTGCAGATGTTGTTAACAGAATGCGTTGATACGACTACCCGCATACCTTCACGCCAGCTCACGCAAGGCGCCGGCATCGACACGCCTCGACAACCGAGCCGGAGCACGCACTCCCGCGACAGGCGCCGGGGTCACACAGTCGCCTGCATTTGCGCAAAGAAGAAGCAACGATTGCAAAGGGTTCTGTGTGACACACGTCACCATCGCTGCCGCGTGAGGCGCACCACCGGTCCCTCAGGCGCCCGAGGAAGGCCTCACCGCCGGTTCGCACCCGGACCAAAATGGGACAGAGAAAAACCGGCCAGCCGCCGAGAAAGGCGTCTGGCCGGTCCGAGATGTGGAGCCTAGGGGAGTCGAACCCCTGACATCTGCCATGCAAAGACAGCGCTCTACCAACTGAGCTAAGGCCCCGGAAGAGGAACGTCCGACCACAGGAACCACCTGTCGACGGGCGCCGCAGACCAGAGTACCGGGTCACCCCCGGGATCTCGCAAAAAGATTGGGGGTCCCCGTGGACGACCACTCTCCGTAAGATGCTCGACGTGGTTCGCTACAGCGAACCGCGGTATTTGGGGAAGCGATGGGGAGACGCAATGGACGCCGCACAGCAGGAAGCAACCGCAAGAGCCCGGGAGCTGCAGCGGAACTGGTACGGGGAGCCGTTGGGGGCGCTCTTCCGTAGGCTCATCGAGGATCTTGGGCTCAACCAGGCGCGCCTGGCCGGGGTGCTGGGCCTGTCGGCGCCCATGCTGTCGCAGCTGATGAGCGGTCAGCGAGCCAAGATCGGCAATCCGGCGGTCGTCCAGCGCGTGCAGCTTCTGCAGGACCTGGCGGGGCAGGTCGCGGACGGCAGCGTCAGCGCCGCCGAGGCGACCGAGCGCATGGACGAGATCAAGAAGTCCCAGGGGGGATCGGTGCTCAGCAACACCACGCAGTCGACGAGCAGTTCGGGCGCGCCGACGGTGAAGCGCGTGGTGCGCGAGATCCAGTCGCTGCTGCGCTCGGTGGCCGCGGCCGGGGACATCATCGACGCGGCGGACACCCTCGCCCCGACCCACCCGGAACTGGCAGAGTTCCTCCGGGTGTACGGCGCCGGCCGTACCTCCGACGCGGTCGCGCACTACCAGTCGCACCAGAGCTGAGCCGACCGCCCGGCCGCCGAACACCCTGCCGCCGAACGCACGGCAGCTGGAGACCCTCATCTTCTCCAGCTGCCCGACTCGGGCGGCCGGGCATCTCGGGAGAGGTCTCCTGACCGACCGCCGAAGGGGAGCGACACACGACCATGGGTGAGGTCTTCGCCGGCCGGTACGAACTGGTCGACCCGATCGGCCGCGGGGGAGTCGGTGCGGTCTGGCGCGCCTGGGACCACCGCCGCCGTCGGTACGTGGCCGCCAAGGTGTTGCAGCAGAGCGACGCGCACGCCTTGCTCCGCTTCGTGCGGGAGCAGGCGCTGCGGATCGATCATCCGCATGTGCTGGCTCCCGCCAGCTGGGCCGCCGACGACGACAAGGTCCTGTTCACCATGGACCTCGTCGCGGGTGGCTCCCTGGTCCACCTGGTCAATGACTACGGCCCCCTGCCCGCCCCCTTCGTCTGCGTCCTGCTCGACCAGCTGCTCGCGGGCCTCGCCGCCGTGCACGCGGAAGGCGTCATCCACCGCGACATCAAGCCCGCCAACGTGCTGCTCGAGGCGACCGGCACGGCCCGTCCGCGACTGCGGCTGTCGGACTTCGGCATCGCGATGCGCCTCGGCGAGCCACGGCTGACGGAGACGAACTACGTGGTGGGGACCCCGGGTTACTTCGCGCCCGAGCAGATGCTGGGCGCCGAACCCGACTTCCCCGCCGATCTGTTCGCCGCGGGTCTGGTCGCCCTGTATCTGCTGGAGGGCGCCAAGCCCGACGCCAAGGCGCTGATCGAGTACTTCGCCGCGCACGGCACGCCGTCCGCCCCGCGGGGCATACCCGAGCCGCTGTGGCAGGTCGTGGCCACGCTGGTGCAGCCCGACCCGCACGCGCGGTTCCGCACCGCGACGGGAGCGCGCAAGGCGCTCGCCTCGGCCGCCGAGCTGCTGCCCGAGCCCGGTCCCGACGACGAGTTGATCGAGGTGTTCGACCAACTCGGGCCGCTCCCCGAAGGGTTCGGCCCCAAGGGCCCCCTCAAGACCGCGCCGGCCGTGTCCCGGTCCCGCGCCTCCGGTCCCCTGCCCGAGGACGCCACGTCCGAGGACACCGCGTCCGAGGACACCGCGTCCGACAGCACCGCTCACGGAGACAGCGGGTACGAGGACGGCTCGTACGGGGGCGGTGTTTCCGAGAGCGGGCGGACGGGATCTCGTACCGGGTACGCGAGTGCCGAGCCGCGCGCCGATCGCATACGGCCTGCCGTCCGTGCCGGTGACGCGGAGGACGAGGCCGCCCACAGCGCCGTGCCACCGGATTCCACACCGCGCGGTGCGCAGCCGAACTCCCTTCTCGGCGAAGGGCATCCGGCGGCCGCGCTTCGCAACGGACAGCGGCCGTCCCTGTCCGGCACCGTCGAGCCGGACCCCACACCCCATACCTCGGGGCAGGAGCCCGTGCCCGGCACGGCGGGACCGAAGTCCGTGCCCGGCTCCACGCGTCCGGAGTCCGCCTCCCGGACTGTGGCCCCGGAGCCCGCGCCCCGCGCCGTAGGCACGGAGTCCGCCTTCGCTGCCGCGGGCCCGGAGTCCGTGGCCCCATCCCCCGATGGCCCGTCTCGGTCCGCGGCCGGCGCCGTCCCTCCGCTGCCGGCCTCGATGTCGGACACCGGCAGTTTCCATCTGCCTCCGCCGCGGCCGGGCCTCGCCGCAGGAGAGGCCCGGCGGCAGCCCGAGCGGGACGCCCGGCAGGTCCCACAGCAGCCGCCCCGCCCGCAGGATCAGGCACTGTCCCAGACACAGGCCCAGCAGGCATGGCACAAGGCCCAGCCGCTCGCTCCACCCGCCCCGGTCGTACCGCCCGTGCCCGCTCCCCTGCATCCCCCGGCCTTCGAACCGACGCCGACCCCCACGCCCACCGCCGCGCCCACTCCAACGCCCACGCACGTGCCCTCCCCCCAGCGGCCCGCGGCTCCCGCCGCCACGATGCACCAGCCCGCGTACGCCTCTACTGCTTCATACACCGCTCGGTCCCCGCAGGTTCCGCCTCAGGCGCGACGGGTTCCGGTGCATCGTGCGAGGCGGGCCCGGCCACGTCCCGGACCGCCCGCCAAGGTGGCCGTCCCGATGTTCCTCATCGCGCTGGCCTGCTTCGCCGTGGGCTTCTGGGCGCTCACGCAGATCTGAACAGGCATCTGAACAGGCAGATCTGGACCAGGACGATCCGAACCAGGACGGCGCTACCAACTCCTCGGCGCCGCCCCGCGTTCCCAAGGCGCCGGCACCGCGGCCGAGGCCGTGTCCGCGTCCTCGGGTGCGGGAACGGACCGCCGCCGCGCGAGCACCGTCCACACCCCGAGGATCAGCATCAGCAGGCTCCCCGTGCCGATCCCGCCCGCGGCGACCACCCTCATCGTGGAGCCGTCGCTGCCGGCGCCCGTGCCGTCGGCCCGGTCACTGCCGCCGCCCCCGGGACTCGCACCGCCCACCGAGCCGTCGGCGTCGGCCCCGTCGTCGGCCTGGTCGTCGGAGTCGTCCGCCGGGACGTCGAACGCGTCGCGGGGTTCGGGTCGCCCCGCGTACGACGGCCCGGCCCGCACGGCACCGTACCTGCGCACGCTCAGCGTCAGCCCCAGCGGCCCGTCGCCGAAGCGGTCGGCGACCTGAGCGGCGAGATGGACGACGAGGTAGTAGGAGCCCGCGAACCGCATGCCACTCACCCGGTCGCTGAGGGCGTACCGGTTCTCGTAGGCGACCGCGGGCAGCGGTTCGAGCGCGGCGGACCGCTGCCCGCCGTCGTATCCGGAGCCGACGTCGTCCACGAAGCCGCGCACGGGGTTGTAGAGGGACATGACGAGCGCGGTGCCCACCGAGCCCTCGCCCCGGTCCGAACTGCCCAGCTCGGCGGTGGCGTACAACTGTTGTCCCCAGTCGAGCGGCACCTTGTAGAACAGCGTCTGCCCGGGGCTGATCCCGTCCTGCCAGATGCCCTGGCGCAACGACGTCGCGGTGCTGAACCCGGCGCCACCGCGGCGGCGCCGGGGGTCGCCCGTGAGGGGTTCCGGTGGGGCGGAGTTCCAGGTCTCCGGGGCGGTCGTCGAGCCGGCCTTCCGCAGGCCCGGCTCCGAGACGTAGTCGAGTTCCAGGTCCCAGACGCCGGACGAGGACCCGGCCGTGCCGCTGCGTTCGACGACCACGTAGTACGTCCCCGCCGTCCGGCACGCGTACGGACGACCGCTCGTCTCCCGGGTCGCCCAGGCGGCGATCGGGTGGGAGCTCTGCGTGGCGCCGAAGTGCGCCGTCCCGGAGAAGGAGCAGTTGCGGCTGTTGCCGTCCTGCACGGACACCTTGATGCCGTCGGAGTAGGAGATGCTCGTACCCGGCCTGGGGACGGCGGTGGCGGAGACGTAGGCGCTGGACACGTCGTCGAGCACCAGGCGGTAGTAGAGCTTGCCGTCCTTGCCGATGGAGCTCCGGTAGGGCTTGCCCGGCTCCAGTCGTGCGGCGCCCGTGGTACCGGTGGCGCCGTCGACACTCGTGACGTCCTCGGCGAAGGCGTACGGCGTCGGTTCCGCGTCGGCCACGGCATCCCTGGCCGTAAGCGCCGTACGCGCGCCACCCCCGTCGGCGCCGACCGTGCGCATCGTGCCCGCGTCCGCCACGATCGGGCGCGTGCCACCGCGGTCGCCCCCGACCGGCTGCGTGCCGGCCGCGTCGGCCGTGCCGGTCTGCCAGGTCGGCACGAGCACCGCGACCAGCGCGGCTCCGGCAGCCGGCAGCGCCCGGCCGAGCCACCACACCGTGCGCCGCCCCATCACGCGCCACCCCTCGTCAAGGCCCCGGAATCGTGGGCCCATCCTGCCCCGCCCGCCACCGCACCACCCGCGCTATCCGCACAAGCGGCCGAAACGGCGCGTACGCCCAAGATGCGCACGGTCCTCGTCGCGCGGTGCGCCGCCCCCACGCAGGCCGTCGGTCGTCTCTTCGTGGGCCGTGGAGAACCGACTCGTGTGCCGTGGAGAACCGGCGGCGCCACAAACGCCCGCGGAGAACACAAAACCCCGACCGCGAGGGCGGCCGGGGTCTGCTCTGAGACTGTTGTCGATACTCACGAACCCGTGGGCACGGAGTCAGTCGCCTCCGTCCACAGATCCTGCTCGGCGCGATCCGCCTGGATCTGGCGGTACACGAGGAGCCCGCCGATGGCGGCCAGTGCGACCAGGAGAAGCTTCTTCACCGCGCGACCTCGTCTTTCGTTGACGTAGGGGACCTCTGGCGCCCGACTATACACACCGACCGATATCGATCGGTGACCTGCGTCGGCCCCCCAACTCGCGGCCGGGACAGCGCAGTAGAAGTCACTCGATCCGCTGCGACCAGAGGGTGAGCACGCCTCCACGGACGGTGATTTTGTCCCCTCTAAGCCCTTCTCCTCCACTTTGCAGCTCTCATGCACCCATCCGAGTGGGTGTTCATCGGAAGATCGACGCGCCACGAGCGTGGGTCCACCACTTCGAGGGCCCCATACACATCATGAGGAAAGTACGCAAATCGCCCAACCCGAAAGTGAGGGAACATGGCCAGGAACCAGGTCATGAAACTGTGGACCGCCATCGTCACCGCCTTCCTCGCCCTGTGCACGACACTCGGCCTCGTCACCACGACCGCCGCCGCGGCGGTACCCCAGCCCGAGCCCGAGCGCAACACCAGCGTCCCGGCCGCGACGCTCCCGGAGCTGCCGCCCTGGGGCTGGTCGCCGACCTCGTCAGCCGACAGAGGGCTTCCGCCGACGATGAAGCAGCGCATCCGCGCCGAGGCACACGGCTCTTCCCCCGCATGCCGTCATCGCCCCTCCACGGACACGACTGCCTTCATGAACGCGCTGACCGACTCCACGGCCGCCACCGACCACGTCGACACGGCCGGCTCCACCTCCATGGTCGGCTGCCACACCGGTACACAGTGACGGGCATCGGCTGCTCTGCGTGTCAGCGGGTGTCAGGCGCCTCGACCGCACCGAGAAATGCGAGTTCGCCGGGCAGTTCCACTCGTGTGCCGCAGAAGCAGAGAAGTGCCGCGTCGGCAGTGGCAGGCGCACCGAGGTCGATCGTGAGGATCTCCTGCACTTCCCGCAGCAGTTCGCCGGTCTCGCTGCCTCTCGCCACGAGGATGCTGACCTCGTCAGGGTCCCAGACGGCGATTTTCGGCAGATCGTCCGCCACGCAGATCAGGATGCACACAACTACCTCCCCAGGGAATGACCCCAGGCATAAAGTGATCCCGCTCCGGGAGGCCAGCGGCCCTCCGTTCGTACTCACGCGTCCAAGCCATGCCAGAGCCGTAGAAGTGTTCCGCCCGGATGTCCGCACCGTGGAGAACACGGTCGCACCACGATCGGAACGCCTCATCGGCAAGGCCGTGCACCGGACCACCTCCAGGACTTCCCACGGATGCGTCCGGGCCCACCGGCCGACGCAGGCCCTTCCAACGACGAACGACCCGCGGACGGCATACGGCCCGCGGACGGCATACGACCTTCAGGCGACGGACGGCCTGCGCACGACGAGTCGGTCTCAGACCTGAACGACTCGCAGACCGTGAACGACCTTCAGACGTGAGCCACTTTCAGATGACGCGACTGAGCTGGAGCATCGCCTCGGCGTTCTTGACCAGGGCGCGCTGCCTGGACTCGGGCAGTTGCCGGTAGAGCTTCAGCAGTTGGGCCTCCCGCTCGTCCCCACTGGGGCCGGGAACCGGTCGGCCGACAGTCGCGAAGAATTCCCGCGGCGTGGTCTTCACGCCCCAACGACGGAACACTTCCACCATCGCGCGGAGCTTCTCGGGATCGATACGGGACGTTCCACGGGTCCGATTCATCCACGCGTTGAGCGTGGGATACGAGATGCCGGCCTGCTCGGCCAGATCCTTCTGCGTCCTGTCCGGCACCTGAGCAAGGAGACGTTCCAGCAGTGCGGCAAGGTCCTCACCCCCGTGGGCGACACCCTCGCCGGAGCCGGGTTCGCCGGGTTGATGAGGCTGCTTGGTCACGTTCCCGAGCATCGACCAACAACATCCACATGCGCAAGTAGATCGCAGATTGACATCCGGCTTTCTCGGAGCACGGAGCACTCCACCCTGTTCACGCACCACCGCACGCCCCACACCCCTCGTAGCCAGTTCGCGCGGGCCTCACGCTCTTGACGGAATCTACATCTACATGAATACTGCAGATCGCATCGGTCACGTGAGCCCCCGTCGCCCCAGCCGCCGCGCGGCGACAGGCGGATCACGCATCTCGCACTACCCCTCACTCACGTCACATGAATCTACATCTACACGAAGATTGAGTACTTCTCGTTCCGGCCCGCGGAGCCATACGCCGAATCCACGAACCTCTGTGACATAGGAGCGCACCAGCCGTGTCCCCACAGATCACATCTGAGACCAGGCCGCCGGAAGCGGCGGAGCCCGAATGCGTCGCACGGGCCCGTGCCGGCGACCGCGCGGCCTTCGCCGCGCTGTACGAGGAACACTGGAGATCCGTGTACCGCTACCTGCTCCTGCGGACACGGAACCGGCACCTCGCCGAGGACCTCACCCAGGAGGTCTTCGCACGGGCCCTGCGCCGCATCGGCGCCTTCACCTGGCAGGGCGTCACGTTCGCCGCCTGGCTTCTCACCATCGCCAGGAACCTGCACCTCGACGAGGTGCGGACGAGCCGCACCCGACTGGAGACCCTGGTCCCCGAACCCGCGCACGTCGACGGGTCCGACCGGAGCGCCGAATCCTCCGCCCTGCGCGTGCTGGAGGCGGTCGAGGCGTGCGACACCGTACGGAACGCGCTGAACACCCTCGGCCCTCATCAGCGACGGTGCCTGGAGCTCCGCTTCCTCGGCGGCATGTCCCCCGCGGAGACGGCACGCACGATGGGCCGCAGCGTCGGTGTGGTCAGAGGGCTGACCTTCCGCGCGTTACGAAAGGTGTGGACGTCGACGGAGGCGAACGCGGCGTGAACCGAAACCTCCCCCATGCCGTCCGGGTGATCCGTGCGGCCCTGGCGGCCGGTGGCCTGGATCCGGTCGCCGCGGCGGCCCACGCCCTCGACGGCGAGCACCTGCTGGTCGATCCTGAACGGTCCTACGGCATCGTGCTGCACCGCACCCCGGCCGGCGGCTGGTCGTGCGGGCTCCGCGGCCTGACGGCCCTGGAACGCCGTGCACACGCCTGGGACGCGTCCTGCGCGCACGCCCGCCGCCTCGCGGCCGCCATCGAGCAGCACATCGGCCGGCACCAGGACTTCCACAGCGTCCGGGCGGACGGCGACCGGGTGCGCGTCGTGCTGCATGTCGTCGACCGGGACCAATGGAAGCGGTGGCGCGCGCACTTCGGCATCCCCCACACCACCGAGCGGCTCCTGCCGCACGCGGTGACGGGCGAGTGCCGGTACGAAGGGGTGCGGATCTCGGTGCTGGCGCACCGGCCGCGCCGGACACCGCACGACGCACAAGGCACGCCACCAACCGGGCCGTTCGAGTTCGAGGGCCTGAGGTACGACCTGGCGGTGCCTCAGCGCGACGCGCACGGCAACGTCTGGTACTTCCAGGGCTGGAGCACCGACGACGGCATGCCGCTGCTGTCGGTGGACGGGCGTCCCGAGCGGTGCTCGCTCGCCAATGTGGCCGCGTACATGGGCCCGTTGTCACCTTCCCGGGAGCCGGTGCGGAGCCCCGTCCCCGACGCGGCCGGCGGGCGCAGCCGCACGGGCCCGGCCGTGCGCGACCCCGTGGCCGTGCCGATGACGCGGCGCGGGCGCGCGCGATGAGTGCCCACGGCGACAGCTCCCGTGCCCCGGCCGCAGGCCGTCTCCCGGTCCGTGAAAGGGCCGCCGGCACCCGCGCAGAAGGACCGCGGATGAAGTCGGCCGCACCGCGCCCGGTCGAGGACCATGGCGTTCCGGGCTGGGAGTTGCGCGCCGCGTGCCGCGACGAGGACCCCGAACTGTGGTTCTCCGGCCGGACGCGTGAGACGGCCACGGCCCTGTGCAACGCGTGCCAGGTGCTTCCGGAGTGCCGTGCCGCCGTGCTGCGCCGTGAGGCCGGCCTGTCCCGGTGCGACCGGGCCGGCATCGTCGCGGGCCTGACCGGCTCCCAGCGCTACGAACTGGAGAAGCGCCGCGCCCGGGCCCGGCAGCCCGCGACGGTCGCCGCGCGGCCGGTCGAAGCCGGCCGCTCGCCTGGGGAGCCCGCGCCCTGCGGAACACGCGCGGCCTACCAGCGGCACGTGCGCAGGGGCGAGCCGGCCGACGAGGCGTGCCGGGCCGCCAATGCCCGCGACGCCCGCCTCTACCGGCGCACGGGGTCGACGGTGCGATCCACCGACGGTCCGGCGCGCGGCGGCCACGGCGGCCCGGCAGCGCCCGGCACCACCCCGGCCACTGTGCCTGCCCCTTTCCCCGCGCCTTCCCCCGTTCCTTCCTCCACGCCCGCCTCCGCCTGATCCGCACGGGCCGGGCCGGGGAGCGTCTCGGACACCGCGGGGACCACCCGCCCCGGCCCGGCCGACCCCCTTCGGGCGCCTCCCCGTCGAGGCCCCTGGTCCGCCTCCCGGACCGCACTCTGGAGCACCTCATGTCCCCTTCCCGCACGCCCCCGCCCCCTTCGTGGGATCCCGAGTACGCGCCGGAGGCGACCTGGGCCGCAGCGGCACGGTCCGGCCCACGGAGATCCCATCGCGCCCCCGGCTGCTTCCACGGTCTCCTCGACACCGTCCTGCGGCGCGGCCGCCCCGACCCGTATCCCGATGCGGCCGGTACCCCCGTACGGCACCCGTCGGACGTCCTGGACGCGGCCGGCCCGCACACCTCCCACCACGAGGTGACGCGCTGGCAGCGGCACGCCGACGCGTACGAGCGACTGAGCGACGGCCTGGACCGGGAGCGGGCGCATCTCCTCGCCTGGCTCGCGGCGCTGCACCCGGCGAGCGCCGTCGTCACCCCCGTGCCGGACGACGGCGACGGCGCCGGCTGGGAGGTCCTGCACCTGGTGGCCGGGGGCGAGGTGATGTCCTGGCCGATCTCCCCCAGGAACGCGCACCTGTTCCGTCACGCACCGCGGCGTACGCCGCGGCCGGGCGAGGCGTACCCCGTCGCGGACGACCGCGAGACGGAGGCGAAGTACGCGCACATCCGCCGGCACACCCGCCTGCTGGCTCTGGAGGACGGTGTGGCGGCGCTCGTCTCGGAACTGCGGCACGGCGGCTGACGAACCACCGTCCGCGGTGCTCGAGGCGGGTGACCGACACGAAGAAGGCCCCCGACCGTCATCGGTCGGGGGCCCTCGGACCGGTGGACCCACCCAAAGGGTGTGGCCCCCGTGCCTGTCAGCCGATCCGCACGGTCACGGTCTCGATCGTGCTGGACGGCGAGTAGTTCCCGGCCGCGTCATAGGTACGGGCCCGGTAGTCGTAGCTGCGTCCGTCGGCGGGCAGCGGGTCGCAGACGGTGGCCGTGGCGGTGGCGAGGCGCGGGTCGAACCCCTTGTGCAGGACCACCGACCAGGTGTCCGTCCCTGCTTCACGACGCTCGACCTCCAACCCGATGAAGTCGCGGATCGGGGCAGGCGTGCTGTCGCCGGCCGTCGCCTGGATGCCGCCCGCGCAGGTCCCCAGGGTCAGATCGGGGGCGTAGGCGGGGGCTGTGCCGTCGGGGATGTCCAGCCAGAGCTCGTTGGTGGCGGTCGAGTCGAGCCAGAGCGGGTTGTACGTGGTGGTGCCGCCGTCGTTGGTGACGAGGACGCGGTAGTGGCGCGTCTCGCCGTCCGCCGTGACGGGTCCGGTGGTCCAGGTGCTGCCCTTGGTCGTGCCGAGCGGGACCCACACGTAGGAGCCGTCCACCTTGTCGTTGCTCAGGACGGTGTAGTGGTCGAAGTGCGCCTCGGTGTTGAGGGGCCACTTCAGGGTGACGTTGCCGGTCGCCTTGTCGTAGCTGCCGGTCAGGGAGGCGACGACGGGCAGGGGGCGGACGATGGTGTCCGTGCTGCCCGACGAGGTGTTGCCCGCCTTGTCCTTGGCGCGGACCTCGTAGTAGTACGGCGTGCGGTCGTCGGGGTTGACCAGCGGGTCGGTGTGGCTGCGGGCGGTGGTCGTGGTGACCTTCGTCCAGGTGCCGGAACCGACGGGCCGCCGGTAGAGGGAGTAACCCGCCAGGTCCATCTCCTTGTTGGCGGACCAGGAGACGGTCGTCCTGCGGGTGCTGGTGTTGTAGGCGGTCTTCACGCCGGTGGGGGCGAGTGGCTTCGTCTTGTCGTACGTGGCCGAGGTCCGCGGGGTGTACGTGTACTTGACCTTCGCGGCGCCGGTCCAGTTCACGTAGTCGACGCGGAGGGTGTGCTTGCCGGAGGGGACGGTGAGATTGACGCTCTTGGAGCGGGCGGTGTCACCGGTGCCCTTCCACAGGTCGATCTTGCGGACGCCGTCCAGGTGGACGCGGACGCCGTCGGTGGCGGAGGCGGTGAACGTGAAGGGACCGCCGGAGCCGAAGTCACGGGTCACCGACCAGCGGACGCCGAAGCCGTTCGACGGCACTCCGGAGACCGGGCTGCCGGACCAGCTCTGGCTGATCTCGCTGTCGCAGTCGGTCTTCACCGGAGAGCCGGAGAACGAGGTGTTCTTGTAGAACGTCCGCTTGTAGACGTCGGTCGAGCAGGTGACGTCGGCGGCTGCCGCCTGCGGGGCGGCGGTCAGCAGGCTGCCGAGGACGACGGCGCACAGGGCACCACCGGTCCGGGCGGCTACAAGACTCTTCTGGTGCACGGAGGCCTTTCACGCTGTGCGGGACGAAGTACAGCGTGGAGACTCGTGAGCTCGGAGGAAGGTTGCACGGCGCACGCCCCGGCGTGAAGGGAGCTCGGAGCGCGATCGCCCGGCCCGTGGAACCCGTCGCCCTGCACCGGGCCGGGACCCGGTTCACCTCCCCCCGGCGCGCCATGAGCGCCCGGAGGATCCGACCGCCGGTCGACGGCGACCGTGGATGCAGAAGACCCCCGGTCCGTGTGGACCGGGGGCCTTTGTGCTGGTGGGGCTAACAGGATTTGAACCTGTGGCCTCATCCTTATCAGGGATGCGCTCTAACCAACTGAGCTATAGCCCCGCCGCGCTTTGCGGTGTGTGTCCCGCGCGCTGACCTCTGAAGATTAGCGCACGACGCGGCCAGTCCCAAAATCGATAGTCGGGAGACGTTTGAACGGGGGTTCACTCGTCCTCGGCGAGCGTCAGCTCGACACCGCCGACGAAGCCCGCGGAGAGGTTGTAGATGAACGCTCCGAGCGTGGCCAGCGCGGTCGCCAGGACCACGTCGATGACCGCGATGACGGACGTGAACATCAGGACGTGCGGGAGGGACAGGTACGACTGGAGGTCGAAGCCGTTGGACTCGTTCGACCCGGTCGCCTCGGAGATGGTGCCGCCGACGGTCGAGAAGACGCCCATCGCGTCCATGACCATCCACAGCACCGCCGACGCCACGATCGTGCAGATGCCGAGCGCGATGGAGAGCAGGAAGCTGACCTTCATCACCGACCAGGGGTCGGCCTTGGCCACCCGCAGCCGCGCCTTGCGCGTCCGCGGTGTCGTACGGGCGCCCGTACGCGGCCGACGCACCGCGCCCGAAGGCGTCTGGGCCGGGTAGGCCTGCGGCGGGTGATAGGGCTGGCCGGGCTGCTGGGGCTGTCGCTCCCCGGGCAGCGGCGAGCCCGGCGCCGGGGGCGCCCCTGCCGGGGCCGGCTGGCCGCCCGCGTACTGCTGGGCCTGCGGGCCTCGGGTGTCGGTCACAGTTCCCCCCTGGGAAACATGAGAGTCATGGGAGTCAGTCGCATCCGTGGCGGGGCCACGGCCGCCGTCCGTTTCCGTACCGGTCGATCCGGCGCCCGTGGCTCCGCTCACGATGACTCACTCCTCGCGCTACTCGGCCGAGGACTCCTCGCCCTCGTCCGTACCGATGGCCTCGGCGCCTTCGGCGGACTCGTCCACGGTGATGTCACCGTCGACCTCCTCCGCCTCACGACCGGCCTCGGCGTTACGAGCGATACCGACCACGGCATCGCGCTTGCCCAGGTTGATCAGCTGGACACCCATGGTGTCACGGCCCGTCTCCCTGACCTCGTTGACTCGCGTACGAATCACACCGCCCGACAGTGTGATGGCGAGGATCTCGTCGGTCTCCTCGACCACCAGCGCACCGACGAGGGAGCCGCGATCCTCGACGATCTTGGCGGCCTTGATACCGAGGCCACCGCGACCCTGGACGCGGTACTCGTCGACAGCGGTCCGCTTCGCGTACCCACCGTCTGTCGCAGTGAACACGAACGTACCGGGTCGAACAACATTCATCGAGAGAAGCTGATCGCCTTCGCGGAAACTCATCCCCTTGACGCCCGAGGTCGCACGGCCCATGGGGCGCAATGCGTCGTCCGTCGCGGTGAACCTGATCGACTGGGCCTTCTTGCTGATCAGCAGCAGATCGTCCTCGGCCGAGACGAGTTCGGCTCCGATCAGTTCGTCGTCGGAACCGTCTTCCGTCTCACGGAGGTTGATGGCGATGACGCCGCCCGAACGGGGCGAGTCGTAGTCCTTCAGAGGCGTCTTCTTCACCAGGCCGCCCTTGGTGGCCAGGACCAGGTAGGGCGCCGCCTCGTAGTCACGGATCGCGAGGATCTCGGCGATCGCCTCGTCCGGCTGGAAGGCCAGCAGGTTGGCGACGTGCTGACCGCGTGCGTCCCGGCCGGCGTCCGGGAGCTCGTAGGCCTTCGCACGGTAGACGCGGCCCTTGTTGGTGAAGAACAGCAGCCAGTGGTGCGTGGTCGACACGAAGAAGTGGTCGACGATGTCGTCTTCCTTGAGCTTCGTACCGCGTACGCCCTTGCCGCCGCGCTTCTGCGAGCGGTAGTCGTCCGTCTTGGTGCGCTTGACGTAGCCGCCGCGCGTGATGGTGACGACGATGTCCTCTTCGGCGATGAGGTCCTCGATGGACATGTCGCCGTCGAAGGGCACCAGCTTGGACCGGCGGTCGTCACCGAACTTCTCGACGATCGCGGCGAGCTCCTCGCTGATGATCCCGCGCTGACGCACGGGCGAGGCGAGGATCGCGTTGTACTCGGTGATCTTCGCCTGGAGCTCGTCGTGCTCCTGGATGATCTTCTGGCGCTCCAGAGCGGCGAGCCGGCGCAGCTGCATCTCGAGGATGGCGTTGGCCTGGATCTCGTCGATCTCCAGGAGGCCCATCAGGCCCTCGCGCGCGATCTCGACCGTGTCGCTGCGCCGGATCAGCGCGATGACCTCGTCGATGGCGTCCAGGGCCTTCAGCAGGCCGCGCAGGATGTGCGCGCGCTCCTCGGCCTTGCGCAGCCGGAACTTCGTCCGCCGGACGATGACCTCGATCTGGTGCGCCACCCAGTGGCGGATGAACGCGTCCAGGGAGAGGGTGCGCGGCACGCCGTCGACGAGCGCCAGCATGTTGGCACCGAAGTTCGTCTGCAGGTCGGTGTGCTTGTACAGGTTGTTCAGGACGACCTTGGCGACCGCGTCCCGCTTCAGGACGATGACCAGTCGCTGGCCGGTGCGCGACGAGGTCTCGTCACGGACGTCCGCGATGCCGCCGATCTTGCCGTCCTTGACGAGGTCGGCGATCTTCTGAGCGAGGTTGTCCGGGTTGACCTGGTAGGGGAGTTCGGTGACCACCAGGCACTGGCGGTTCTGGATCTCCTCGACCTCGACGACCGCGCGCATGGTGATCGAGCCGCGGCCCGTGCGGTACGCCTCCTCGATGCCCTTGCGGCCGACCACGAGAGCGCCGGTCGGGAAGTCGGGGCCCTTGATGCGCTCGATGAGGGCGTCCAGGAGCTCCTCGTGGGAGGCCTCCGGGTTCTCCAGGTACCACTGGGCGCCCGCCGCGACCTCGCGCAGGTTGTGCGGCGGGATGTTGGTGGCCATGCCGACCGCGATACCGGCGGAGCCGTTGATCAGCAGGTTCGGGAAGCGGGACGGCAGGACGGTCGGCTCCTGGGAGCGGCCGTCGTAGTTGTCCGTGAAGTCGACGGTCTCCTCGTCGATGTCGCGGACCATCTCCATGGACAGCGGCGCCATCTTGCACTCGGTGTAGCGCATGGCGGCGGCGGGGTCGTTGCCCGGGGAGCCGAAGTTGCCGTTGGAGTCCACCAGCGGCATGCGCATCGACCACGGCTGCGCGAGGCGGACCAGCGCGTCGTAGATCGAGGAGTCGCCGTGGGGGTGGTAGTTGCCCATGACGTCGCCGACGACGCGGGCGCACTTGTAGAAGCCCTTCTCGGGGCGGTAGCCGCCGTCGTACATGGCGTACAGGACGCGACGGTGGACGGGCTTGAGGCCGTCCCGCACGTCGGGCAGCGCACGCGACACGATGACGGACATCGCGTAGTCGAGGTACGAGCGCTGCATCTCCGTCTCGAGCCCGACGGGCTCGACACGCATGACGATCTCGCCGCCCTCTTCAGGCGTACTGGGGGTGTTCTCGTCGGCCATTGCTGGTGAAGATCCTTTCCGGTGCGGTCAGCTGAGACCGACTCAGATGTCGAGGAAGCGGACGTCCTTGGCGTTGCGCTGGATGAACGCGCGACGCGCCTCGACGTCCTCGCCCATCAGCACCGAGAACAGGTCGTCGGCCTGGGCGGCGTCGTCGAGAGTCACCTGGCCGAGGACGCGGTGCTCCTGGTCCATCGTCGTGATGCGCAGTTCCTCGGCGTTCATCTCACCGAGACCCTTGAAGCGCTGGATCGAGTCCTCCTTGACGCGCTTTCCGCGCTGGCGGCCCATCTCGAGCAGCGCGTCGCGCTCGCGGTCGGAGTACGCGTACTCCATGTCGTCCCGGCCCCACTTGATCTTGTAGAGCGGGGGACGGGAGAGGAACACGTGCCCGGCCTCGACCAGCGGCCGCATGAAGCGGAACAGGAAGGTCAGCAGCAGGGTGTTGATGTGCTGGCCGTCGACGTCGGCGTCCGCCATCAGGATGATCTTGTGATAGCGGAGCTTCTCGATGTCGAAGTCCTCGTGGACTCCGGTACCGAAGGCGGAGATCAGCGCCTGGATCTCCTGGTTCTGCAGGATCTTGTCGATCCGCGCCTTCTCGACGTTGAGGATCTTTCCTCGGATCGGGAGGATCGCCTGGTACTGCGGGTTGCGGCCGGACTTGGCCGAGCCGCCGGCGGAGTCACCCTCGACGATGAAGATCTCGCACTTGGTGGGGTCGTTCGACTGGCAGTCGGAGAGCTTTCCCGGCAGGGACGCCGACTCCAGCAGGCCCTTGCGGCGGGTGAGGTCACGCGCCTTGCGGGCCGCCACGCGCGCGGTGGCCGCCTGGATGGACTTGCGGATGATGTCCGCGGCCTCGTTCGGGTTGCGGTCGAGCCAGTCGTTGAGGTGCTCGTAGACCGCCTTCTGCACGAAGGTCTTGGCCTCCGTGTTGCCCAGCTTGGTCTTGGTCTGACCCTCGAACTGCGGCTCGCTCAGCTTGACCGAGATGATCGCGGTCAGACCCTCGCGGATGTCGTCGCCCGTGAGGTTGTCGTCCTTCTCGCGAAGCAGCTTCTTGTCGCGCGCGTACTTGTTGATCAGCGAGGTCAGCGCCGCACGGAAGCCCTCCTCGTGCGTGCCGCCCTCGTGGGTGTGGATGATGTTGGCGAAGGAGTAGACGCCCTCGCTGTAGCCGCTGTTCCACTGCATCGCGACTTCGAGGGAGAGGCTCTTGTCCTTGTCCTCCGCCTCCAGGTCGATGACGGTGGGGTGCACCACGTCTCCCTTGCGGGAGTTGAGGTACTTCACGAAGTCGACGATGCCGCCCTCGTAGTGGTACGTGACGGTCTTGACCTCGGCGGTCTCGTCCGCGCCCGCCTCGTCCGCCCCGGAGGTGGCCTTCGCCGACTCGCGCTCGTCAGTGAGTTTGATCGTCAAACCCTTGTTGAGGAACGCCATCTCCTGGAAGCGCCGCGAGAGCGTCTCGAAGGAGTACTCGGTGGTCTCGAAGATGTCCGGGTCGGCCCAGAAGGTGACCGACGTGCCCGTCTCCTCCGTGGCCTCGTGCTTGGCCAGCGGGGCGGTCGGGACGCCCATCTTGTAGTCCTGCGTGTGGCGGTGGCCGTCGGTCCTGACCTCGACGGAGACCTTGCTCGACAGGGCGTTCACGACGGAGACGCCGACGCCGTGCAGACCACCGGAGACCGCGTAGCCGCCGCCGCCGAACTTGCCGCCCGCGTGCAGCACGGTCAGCACGACCTCGAGGGCCGGCTTGCCCTCCGAGGCGACGATGCCCACCGGGATGCCTCGGCCGTTGTCGACGACGCGGACGCCGCCGTCGGCCAGGATCGTCACCTCGATGGTGTCCGCGTGGCCGGCCAGCGCCTCGTCGACGGAGTTGTCGACGACCTCGTACACGAGGTGGTGAAGTCCGCGCTCACCGGTCGAGCCGATGTACATGCCGGGTCGCTTGCGGACCGCGTCCAGACCCTCGAGGACGGTGATGGCGCTGGCGTCGTACGAGGATGTGACCTCGCCAGTGGCGCCGGCGTCGGTGGACGGGATGTTCTCGTTGGGGTTGCCGGAATCGGCCACGAAGCGCCCTTTCTGGCACAGCACAAGCCAAGCTCCCGGCGGGTGGCCGGAGCGGCTGCGGCGTGTTGCGTTGGTAAGCCTTAGTCAGCGTTGCTCGGTGTGTCCCACAAGTGGGGCGGGATTAGCCTCCAGTCTACCGGTAGCGCCGACAGTGATGGGGGTTTGCCGGTACCTGAGTCCGCATGTGCCGCCCTGAACCGGTCTCGGCCGACTCCCCATATACGGCCCCGGGCCCAAAGAGGCTCACAGCGGCACTCAGCGCTTCCGGCTGTCAACCCTTGGCTACTGCGGAGTCAGGTCGGTGTTCGCAACCGCATGGGGTGGAACCGCGCCGGGCCCCGGAGCGGGGCGGGAGCGACCTCCGAGGGAACTCGGTGATCCCTCGCGACAGCCGACGATCTGCGGATCGCCACAGGTCAGAAGGCTTTCCGGCCTCCGGAGGTCTCCGGCGGCACGACCCCCACGGCAGGTGGTTCGAACCGTGCGCGCGTCCGGCGGGTCCTCCGGCCGGATGCGGCCGGGGCCGGCGCGGAGGGGGCGGACGGAGGGCGGGGGTGCGCCTCGGGCGGCCGCGCAGCGCGGGGCGCGTCCCCTGTGAAGGCGTGCGCCGGCTGTGACAGAAGTGTCGACCGAGGCCGAGGTATGGCCGAGACATTCCGTTCGGCTCGGGTGCGGCGCGCGAGTCGAGCGTGTCGGCCGAACGCGATCAGCCGTAGGTGTCGCCGGGGCCCGTGCTCCCGGGCGCGCGCAGCGGACCGAAGCGGCGGGCGGGGCCACCGGGGCCCTGCACCTTGATCAGGCGCACCGTGCCGTGCCCGAGGTCCTGGTTCAGCCGTGCGACCAGTTGCGGAGCCAGCAGCCGGAGCTGGGTCGCCCAGGCCGTCGAGTCGCACTGCACCGTCAGCACTCGCTCGGCCGGGTCGTCGTCGTACTTCACCGGCACGCAGTGCTTGGCCAGGTCGTCGCCGACGATCTGCGGCCAGCGGCCCATCACGCCGCCGACCGCGGCCGGGGTCTCCCAGCCGCGCTCGGTCAGCAGCCGGTTGATGGCGGAGCCGAGCGCCATGGGGTCGCGTCCGTCGGCGCGTGCGCCGGAGCGCAGGCCGCCGCCGCGCCGCGCCTGCTTCCGCTGCTGTGCGGCGTCCCCACGCGCGCGTGCCTGTTCCTTCGCCGCGCGCAGGGCCACGCGCGCGAGGTCGACACCGGAGGGCTCGGGGGTCTTGCCGCGGGCGTCTGCCGCGCCCTTCCCGGTGCCGGGTGTCGCGTCCGGTGTGTTCTCCGTCATACGCGTTCCACCGTGCCCTCGGACACGGCGTACCGCGTCCCCGTCAGTACGTCCGGTACGTCGTCGTCCACCGCGGCGGTCACCAGGACCTGCTCGCCCGGCGCGACGAGTTCCGCGAGGCGCTCCCTGCGGCGGCTGTCGAGCTCGGCGAACACGTCGTCCAGGACCAGCACGGGTTCGTTGCCCTCGGCCCTGAGCAGGTCGTACGAGGCCAGGCGCAGCGCCAGCGCGTACGACCAGGACTCGCCGTGCGAGGCGTACCCCTTGGCGGGCAGCTGACCGAGTTTGAGAAGCAGATCGTCACGGTGGGGCCCCACAAGGGTCACGCCCCGCTCGATCTCCTGTTTGCGGACCTCGGCGAGCGCCGCCATCAGCTGCTCGTACAGCTCCTCGCGCGCGTGCGCCTCGCCGGGGGCGGACGGCCGGTACTCCAGGGTGATCGGTCCACCGCCGGGAGCCAGCTGCTCGTAGGCCTTGTCGGCCAGCGGCTGGAGGGCGGCGACGAGGTCGAGTCGCTGGGCGAGCAGTTCGGCACCCACGCGCGCGAGGTGCTGGTCCCACACGTCGAGCGTCGACAGGTCCATGGTGCGTCCGCCGTGCCGGCGGGCCAGTGCGGCGGACTTCAGGAGCGTGTTGCGCTGTTTGAGGACCCGGTCGTAGTCCGAGCGGACGCCGGCCATGCGCGGGGAGCGGGCGGTGATCAGCTCGTCCAGGAACCGGCGCCGTTCGCCGGGGTCGCCCTTCACCAGGGCAAGGTCCTCCGGGGCGAACAGCACCGTCCGCACAATGCCCAGCACGTCACGCGGTCTGACCTGCGAGGACCTGTTGATGCGGGCTCGGTTGGCCTTGCCCGGGTTCAGCTCCAGCTCGACGAGCTGCTGCCGGTCGCCCTGCCGGACGTTGGCCCGGATGATGGCCCGGTCGGCGCCCATGCGGACCAGGGGTGCGTCGGAGGAGACACGATGGCTGCCGAGGGTCGCCAGATAGCCGACCGCCTCGACCAGGTTCGTCTTGCCCTGCCCATTGGGTCCCACGAACGCGGTGACGCCCGGGTCGAGCGGGACCTCGACCCGGGCGTACGAGCGGAAGTCGGCCAGCGACAGATGCGTGACGTGCATGGTCGTTCGCCGACCTCCCCCAGCGTGGTGTCTCGGTTCTCCCGAGGCCCGGGTCTCCCCGGCCCTCCGGTTTTCCCCCGGCTGTGGACAACCGGGTCGCCCCGGGTGTGGAGAACCCGGGGCTCGGATCAGGCCTTCTCTACGGCGTGGCCGCCGAACTGGTTGCGCAGCGCCGCGATCATCTTCATCTGCGGCGAGTCGTCCTGCCGCGACGCGAAGCGCGCGAACAGCGACGCGGTGATCGCCGGCAGCGGCACCGCGTGGTCGATGGCGGCTTCCACAGTCCAGCGTCCCTCGCCGGAATCCTGTGCATAACCCTTGAGCTTGTCCAGGTGCTCGTCCTCGTCCAGGGCGTTGACCGCGAGGTCGAGCAGCCAGGAGCGGATGACCGTGCCCTCCTGCCAGGAGCGGAAGACCTCGCGCACGTCCGTGACGGAGTCGACCTTCTCCAGCAGCTCCCAGCCCTCGGCGTAGGCCTGCATCATGGCGTACTCGATGCCGTTGTGGACCATCTTGGCGAAGTGGCCCGCGCCGACCTTGCCGGCGTGCACCGACCCGAAGTCGCCCTCGGGCTTGAGCGCGTCGAAGACCGGCTGCACCTTGGCGACGTTCTCCTTGTCGCCGCCGTACATCAGCGCATAGCCGTTCTCCAGGCCCCAGACACCGCCGGAGACGCCGCAGTCGACGAAGCCGATGCCCTTGATCCCCAGCTCCACGGCGTGCTTCTGGTCGTCCGTCCAGCGGGAATTGCCGCCGTCGACGACGACGTCGCCCGGCTCCAGCAGGGCGGCCAGCTCGTCGATGGTGGCCTGGGTCGCGGCACCGGCCGGGACCATGACCCACACCACGCGCGGGCCCTTCAGCTTGCCCACAAGTTCTTCGAGGCTGTGGACATCGGCGAGGTCCGGGTTGCGGTCGTATCCGATGACGGTGTGGCCTGCGCGGCGGATCCGCTCGCGCATGTTGCCGCCCATCTTGCCGAGGCCGACGAGACCGAGCTCCATCAGTGGTTCCTTAGGGTTGCGACGTGGCGTGAGGGCACTCTCGTGCCCGTGTCAGAGCCTAAGCCTGGCGGTACCACCCACGCCTTTCGGGCAGCGGGGGAACTTACGCACATCTGTGGGCATACCCGCTCAGACGGTCGCCTCATCGTGGACGCGCGCCGGACCCGGAGGCCCGGCGCGCGAGGAGACTCAGCCCGACAGTCGCACCGGCATGATCAGGTACTTGTAGGCCTCGTCGGCCTCCGCGTCGACGGCCGGCTTGCCGCTCAGCAGCGCCGGCTTCGTCGACGTCGTGAAGGACAGCTGGGCCACCGGAGAGTCGATGGCGCTCAGACCGTCGAGCAGGAACGTCGGGTTGAAGGCGATCGAGATGTCGTCGCCGTCCAGCTGGGCGTCGACCCTTTCCACAGCCTGTGCGTCGTCGCTGGAGCCGGCCTCCAGGATCAGCACGCCCTGCTCGAAGCTGAGGCGCACCGGGGTGTTCCGCTCGGCGACCAGTGCGACACGCTTGACGGCCTCGACGAAGGGGGCGGTCTCGATCACCGCGACCGAGTTGAACTCCGTCGGGAACAGCGTGCGGTACTTCGGGAGGTCGCCTTCGAGCAGACGGGTGGTCGTACGGCGTCCGGCGCCCTCGAAACCGATCAGGCCTTCGCCCGCGCCCGAGCCGGAGAGCGCCAGGATGACGCTGTCGCCGCTGGTGAGCGCCTTGGCGGTGTCCAGGAGCGTCTTGGCGGGCACCAGGGCGACCGCGGACGCGTCCGGGTTCTCCGGCTTCCACAGGAACTCGCGGACCGCGAAGCGGTAGCGGTCGGTGGAGGCGAGGGTGACGGTGTCGCCCTCGATCTCGATGCGCACACCGGTCAGGACGGGGAGCGTGTCGTCGCGGCCCGCGGCGATGGCGACCTGTGCGGCGGCGGAGGCGAAGACCTCACCGGGGACCGTGCCCGTCGCCGACGGCATCTGGGGAAGCGCCGGATACTCCTCCACAGGAAGGGTGTGGAGTGTGAATCGCGAGGAGCCACAGACCACGGTCGCCCGTACACCGTCTGTGGAAATCTCCACCGGTCGGTTGGGAAGAGCGCGGCAGATGTCCGCGAGCAGACGGCCGGAGACGAGGACCGTGCCCTCCTCGTCGACCTCCGCGTCCACGGAGACGCGCGCCGAGACCTCGTAGTCGAAGCTGGAGAGGCTCAGGGCGCCCTCCTCGGCCTTCAGCAGGAGGCCGGCGAGCACAGGCGCCGGCGGACGGGCCGGGAGACTGCGTGCCGCCCAGGCCACTGCCTCCGCGAGTACGTCGCGTTCCACCCGGATCTTCACCGTTGCCGCCTCCGTCTGTTGCCGGCGCTCTCGCCCTGCTGGCCTTCGTCGTCCCGGTGTCGCTCCGCCTTGTGAGGGGAAGGACACCGGGGACCAGTCTGACGCACCGCGCTGACAGTCGGTGCCCCTCGGGGTCAAGTCGTGCCGAGCGGCAGTCGAGCCGCCGAGAGCAAGTTGTGCACAGCCCCGTCTTCGAAACGATTCCCAGGCTCTCTCTAGTTGGGAGTAGTAGTAGGGCCTGTGGATACCGTGGATAACCGCGTTTTCGCAGGTCAGGTGGGATTTTTTGTCCACTGACCCTGTGGGCGGAGGCGGTGGACAACCGGGCGCTTCTGTGGACGACGAAAAGTTCTGCACACTCGATGCACAGCCTCGGGCCACTTCTCCCCAGCGCCGTCCCCAGCTTTACCCACGTTCCCCACAGCCCAACCCGGCACCTTGATGTGACGCCTTTCACTCGACACGGTGAGAAAGCGCGTCACGTTGCCGAACAGTGGACAGACGTGTGGAGAAGCTGGGGATCGCTGGGGACAACCGGCTGAAGCCTGTGGGTCGACGGTGGACAACTCCGTGCACACCCTGTGGATCTTTTCTTTGTCCACAGTCTGTGGAGAGTGGTCGTCCACGAATCCACAAGCGGTTGACCTGGTCTGATGGTCTTTCAACAGCTCCGCCTGTGGACACAGTCTGGACAACTTCCCAGTCCCCAGGGTGTGGACGCCAGAAAGTCACCGAATCTGTGGAGAGCGGCCGTAACCGGGCTCTTAATCGAACAGCTGATGACGCGCCGGTTGCGACGCTCACGGGCCGGACGACCCTCCGAGGGGGTGCCGGAGCCCTTCGGGGCGGCCTTTCGGAGCGTTTTCCAGCGGGCTCCTGTCGGCTCGGAGCGCTCGGAACCGGCGAGGGAAGCCCTCCTGTGGAACCGGCCGGAGCTTTCCGGGGCGGGGCCGCGACCTCTCGTGACGCCTGCCTGAGCGGTGAACGGCAGCCGCGGACCCGCCACAGACGCCGGCGGCGGAGACGGTCCGGGGAGAACGCGAAAGGCGCCCTCGGGGACGTGCCCCGGGGCGCCCTCGCCGCCCGCGGCCGCCGTCCTCAGGGACGGACGGCCACGCGGTCAGCCGTTCTTGATGCGGTTCGTGAGCTCGGTGACCTGGTTGTAGATCGAGCGGCGCTCGGCCATGAGTGCGCGGATCTTGCGGTCGGCGTGCATCACGGTCGTGTGGTCGCGGCCGCCGAACTGCGCGCCGATCTTCGGCAGCGACAGGTCCGTGAGCTCACGGCACAGGTACATGGCGATCTGCCGGGCCGTCACGAGGACACGGCTGCGGGAGGAACCGCACAGGTCCTCCACCGTGAGACCGAAGTAGTCCGCCGTGGCGGCCATGATCGCGGTGGCCGTGATCTCGGGCGCCGAGTCCTCGCCGCCGGGGATCAGGTCCTTGAGGACGATCTCCGTCAGACCGAGGTCCACGGGCTGCCGGTTGAGCGAGGCGAACGCGGTCACCCGGATCAGCGCGCCCTCCAGCTCGCGGATGTTGCGCGAGATCCGCGAGGCGATGAACTCCAGCACCTCCGGCGGGGCGTTGAGCTGCTCCTGCACCGCCTTCTTGCGGAGGATCGCGATGCGCGTCTCCAGTTCGGGCGGCTGGACGTCGGTGATCAGACCCCACTCGAAACGGTTCCGCAGCCGGTCCTCCAGCGTCACCAGCTGCTTGGGCGGCCGGTCGGAGGACAGCACGATCTGCTTGTTCGCGTTGTGGAGCGTGTTGAAGGTGTGGAAGAACTCCTCCTGCGTCGACTCCTTGTCCGCGAGGAACTGGATGTCGTCGACGAGCAGGATGTCCATCTCGCGGTACCGCTTGCGGAAGCTGTCACCCTTGCCGTCGCGGATGGAGTTGATGAACTCGTTGGTGAACTCCTCCGAGCTCACGTAGCGCACCCGCGTGCCGGGGTAGAGGCTGCGGGCGTAGTGCCCGATCGCGTGCAGCAGGTGCGTCTTGCCGAGTCCCGACTCCCCATAGATGAACAGGGGGTTGTACGCCTTGGCAGGTGCCTCGGCGACGGCGACGGCAGCCGCGTGCGCGAAGCGGTTCGAGGCACCGATGACGAACGTGTCGAAGAGGTACTTCGGGTTCAGGCGTGCGGTCGGCTCACCCGGACCCGACGCCGGCGCGGGCTTCGCGGCCAGCGGGCCGGGCGCGCCGGAGGGAGGCAGCGAGGGACCGCCGCGGTGCCCGGGACCGGCGCCGCCCGGGGACGGCTCCTGGAGGTCCCGGCGGTCGGTCCGCTGGTCGTAGTCGCCCCGCGGCTGGTCGTAGTCCTGGCGCTGCTGCTCGTAGGGCGGGCGCTCCATCGACTGCGGCCGGTAGTCCTGGCCGGGCGAGGCGTACGGATCCCGCTCCGGGAAGCCGAGCCGCTGCTGCTGCCAGCCGTAGTCGTCCTGGGAGTGCCGCGGCCAGGCGCCCGGCTCGGGCCGCTGGTAGTCCGGGTAGGCGGGCCGGGCCGTCGGCAGCTGGTCCTGACGTCCTGACGGCAGCTGGTCACCGGGACCGCCCGGGAGCTGGTCGGCGCGGCCACCCCTGTGGTCGTCGGCGCGGTGGCGGCCGTACCCCTCGTACTCGTCGCGTCGCTGCCCGTCGTAGGCGCCGCGGTCGTCGCGGGCCGGGCTGTCGTAATCGCGGCCCTGGGTGTCGTAGGGGCTGCGGTCGTCGCGGGACGGGGAGCCGTAGGCCGCCCTCTCGTCCCCGCCCTGGGAGCCGTACCCCACGCGCTCGTCGCTCTGGGGGCCGTAGCCGGCGCGGTCGTCGCCGCCCTGGCCGTCGTACGCGTCACGGCCGTGGCCGGGCCCGGAGGGGAGCTCGGGCTCCTCGTAGCGCGGCGGGGCGGACGGTGCCGGGGCGGGCGGTTCGCCGGCGGAGTCGTCGACGGTGATCGCGATGCGGATCGGACGGCCGCACTCGCGGCTCAGGGTCTCGCTGACGATCGGCGCGAGACGCCCTTCCAGTACGCCCTTCGCGAACTCGTTCGGGACCGCGAGCAGGGCGGTGTCGGCGACCAGCGCCAAGGGCTGGCAGCGTTTGATCCAGTGCTCGTCCTTCGCCTCGACACCCTGCCCGCGGCCCTCACCGAGAAGTTGTTCCAGAACTCGTGGCCACACTGCGGCAAGATCGGCAGGTACGTCAGCCACAGGGCACGCTCTCTCATGGGTCCCACGAACGTGTGGTTCTGGGAAAGGGTCGGGAAGTCGGTCGGGTGGGGCGGGGGGAACAAAACCGCTGGGGCGGTGGGAAGGGAACGAATCGGAGTTCAGCCACGGTAGTCAGGGCGACCGGTGCGGTTCAAGTTGTTGTCCCCAGCCTGTGGATAGTGTCTCCCGGCACGCGCTGGTTTGACCGGATGGCGTAGCCGCGCGTACCGTAACCAGGTCGAGTTGTCGATGGCTGCTGCCGCCTGCCTCCGATGGGCATAGATCACGTCGAGTGATCGGAAGCGGTGCACTCGGGCGTAATACGAGCTACTCGTGGGCGCACGGTGACAGCCAGGACGGCACCCCGCCACTACCGATTCTTTCTGGAGCCCCCGAGTGAGCAAGCGCACCTTCCAGCCGAACAACCGTCGTCGCGCCAAGACCCACGGCTTCCGGCTGCGCATGCGCACCCGTGCCGGCCGCGCGATTCTCGCGTCCCGCCGTGGCAAGGGTCGCGCCCGCCTGTCCGCCTGATCGCACAGGTCATGATGTCGTGCTGCCTACCGAGCATCGGCTGAGGCGGCGCGAAGACTTCGCGACCGCGGTACGCCGAGGACGTCGGGCCGGACGCCCGCTTCTCGTCGTCCATCTACGTAGCGGTGCAACGGACCCGCACGCGCCAGGGGAGAGCGCTCCCCCGACGCGTGCGGGTTTCGTCGTGAGCAAGGCCGTGGGTGGAGCCGTCGTACGCAACACGGTGAAGCGCAGGCTTCGCCATCTGATGCGTGACCGAGTCGCCCTGTTGCCCCCCGGTAGCCTGGTAGTCGTACGAGCGCTGCCCGGTGCGGGCGACGCCGACCATGAACAGCTGGCCCGAGACCTGGATGCCGCCCTTCAGCGGCTGCTGGGAGGGGGCGCGCGATGAAGTACCCGCTGCTGGCACTGATCAAGCTCTACCAGTGGACGATCAGTCCGTTGCTGGGGCCGGTGTGCAAGTACTACCCGTCGTGTTCCCACTACGGCTACCAGGCCATCGACCGGCACGGTGCGATCAAGGGAACGGCACTCACCGCCTGGCGCATCCTCCGGTGCAATCCGTGGTCGCTGGGCGGTGTGGACCATGTTCCGCCGCGTAAGCGCCCGCGGTGGCACGAAATGCTGCGTAACGCCTGGCGTGCACGCAAGGGCGGGAACTCCGCCGCCGAACCGGCCACCGAGGGGCCTGGTAGGTCCGACCACCCCTCAAGCCCGGCCGCCGAGACCCCGTCCCATGCTCAAGGAGCCTGATTAGTGGACACGATTGCCAGTCTCTTCAGCTTCATCACGACACCCGTTTCTTGGGTCATCGTCCAGTTCCATTCCGTGTACGGGGAGATCTTCGGTCCCGACACGGGCTGGGCCTGGGGCCTGTCCATCGTGTCCCTGGTGATCCTGATCCGTATCTGCCTGATCCCGCTCTTCGTGAAGCAGATCAAGGCGACTCGGGCGATGCAGACGCTGCAGCCCGAGATGAAGAAGATCCAGGAGCGCTACAAGAACGACAAGCAGCGCCAGTCCGAAGAGATGATGAAGCTGTACAAGGAGTCGGGTACCAACCCGCTCTCCTCGTGCCTTCCCATCCTGGCGCAGTCGCCCTTCTTCTTTGCCCTGTACCACGTGCTCAACGGCATCGCGACGGGCAAGACGATCGGCGTCATCGACGACCAGCTGCTCGCGAGCGCCCGTAAGGCGCACATCTTCGGCGCCCCGCTCGCGGCGAAGTTCACCGACAGCGCCGACAAGGTCGCCCAGCTCGGCGCCTCGCTGACCGACGTCCGCGTCGTCACCGCGATCATGATCGTCCTGATGTCGGCGTCGCAGTTCTACACGCAGCGCCAGCTGATGACGAAGAACGTCGACACCACGGTGAAGACGCCGTTCATGCAGCAGCAGAAGATGCTGATGTACGTCTTCCCGGTCATGTTCGCCGTCTTCGGTATCAACTTCCCGGTCGGTGTCCTCGTCTACTGGCTGACCACCAACGTGTGGACCATGGGCCAGCAGATGTACGTGATCCACAACAACCCGACCCCGGGTTCCAAGGCTCAGGCCGCCTACCTGGAGCGTCTGACCAAGCACGTCACGCACCACGGCAAGACCCGCAGCCGGGGCGAGCGCGCCATCGTCAAGGCGATCGTCGCCAAGGGCCGCGACCGTAACGAGTTCGAGCGCAAGTTCATCAACAGCCTCACCAAGGTGGGTCTGGCCGCTGCGGCCGATGGCACCGTGGCGAAGAGCGAGGTCGCCGTCGTCGAGACCGAGGACGGCACCACGGTGAGCGGCGCCGTTCCCAAGCGCCAGCAGCCGAAGCGGCAGTCGAAGTCGCAGCGACAGTCCCAGTCGGGCACCGCCAAGGGAGCCGACGAGACCGAGCCGAAGACCTCGCTGAGCAAGTCCGACGAGCCGGAGGACGCCAAGCCCTCCCCCGCCAAGCCGGCCGGTGGGGGCAACAAGCCCGGCGCCGGTACCCGCAGCAAGGCCCAGTCCGGACAGCGCAAGGGTCCTCAGCGGCCCAAGTCCCCGTCCAAGAAGTAAGAAGGAGTCCATCCCGTGACGGAAGGCACCACCTCCGCCGCCACCGAGGGCGACACCCTGACCCGCCTGGAGCAGGAAGGCGAGATCGCGGCGGACTACCTCGAAGGTCTGCTCGACATCGCCGATCTCGATGGTGACATCGACATGGACGTCGAGGCCGACCGCGCCGCTGTCTCGATCATCAGTGACGCGGGGAGCCGTGACCTGCAGAAGCTGGTCGGCCGTGACGGTGAGGTGCTGGAGGCGCTCCAGGAGCTCACTCGCCTGGCAGTGCACCGGGAGACCGGGGACCGCAGCCGCCTGATGCTGGACATCGCGGGCTACCGGGCCAAGAAGCGCGAGGAGCTGTCCGAGCTGGGCGCCAAGGCCGCGGCCGAGGTCAAGAGCTCGGGCGAGCCCGTGAAGCTGAAGCCGATGACGCCCTTCGAGCGCAAGGTGGTGCACGACGCGGTCAAGGCCGCGGGGCTGCGCAGCGAGTCCGAGGGCGAGGAGCCTCAGCGCTTCGTCGTCGTGCTTCCCGCCTGATCGGTACGTACGTTCCATCGGCCCCGTCTGTTGCGCAGACGGGGCCGAATTTTGTCAGCCTGATAGTCCTGGAGACAGCGCCCAGTGCGCTCATGCGGTACGGAAGGACGGTCCCCCCGTGACGGAGGCAGCGGAGCTTCCCCCTGCGCCCGAGCAGGCGCGCGAGGTTTTCGGTGATCGCTTCGCGGACGCGGTGCGGTACGCGGAGCTCTTGGCCGAGGCGGGAGTGAAGCGGGGGCTGATCGGCCCGCGTGAAGTACCCCGGCTCTGGGAGCGGCACCTGCTGAACTGTGCCGTGCTCTCCGAGGTCGTTCCCGAGGGTGTGACGGTGTGCGACGTGGGCTCAGGTGCCGGATTGCCGGGCATTCCTCTGGCGCTCGTCCGTGAGGACCTCAAGATCACGCTGCTCGAGCCGCTGCTGCGGCGCACCAACTTCCTCACCGAGGTCGTGGAGCTCCTCGGCCTCGATCATGTGACAGTCGTCCGTGGGCGTGCCGAGGAGGTCATGGGCAAGCTGCCTCCCGTCCACGTGGTGACCGCCCGTGCCGTGGCGCCTCTCGACCGCCTGGCCACGTGGGGGATCCCTCTGCTGCGTCCCTACGGCGAGATGCTCGCTCTCAAGGGTGACACCGCGGAGGAGGAGCTGAAGAGCGCTGCCACGGCCCTGAGCAAGCTCGGTGCCGTGGAGACGTCCGTTCTCCACGTGGGGGACGGGGTGGTCGACCCGCTCTCCACCGTCGTACGCGTGGAGGTCGGAGAGAGCCCGGGTGGCGTGCGCTTCGCCGCCAAGCGAGCCAAGGCCGCCCGAACCGGACGAGCCCGGCGCCGACGCTGACCTCCTGAGAGGCCTCGAACTCCCGGTTCCGCTGTGTGGAACCGGGAGTTTTTCGTCACGCCACCCGATCTGGTCGGGTGGCTGTCCGTACTCCACACAAGCCTCCAAACCTACGCATCTCGGAGTGTCGCGCGGTGATGGCCTGAGTGGCTATGCATCGTGTTTCACGTGAAACGTCGCTCACTGTTGCACGGAATCATCAGCCGCGGCCGTGCTGCGGCCGAACCTCGCGACCGAAAGCCTCTCGGTTCACTCGGAGAGGGTGCGGAGATGTCCACAGAGGTGGATTTCTCCACAGAACAACGGGCCTCGCTGGTTCACGACCCCGAAGGCATGGGAGGCTCTGTTCATTGCGAGCCTGAAGTCGAGGAGAGTGAATCCTTGCGGTCCGACGCCAACATCGCGGGACCGATGACCGATCCGGTCCCCGGTCCCCGTACCGAGTCGATGGGGGAGGATGTTTCACGTGAAACACCGCCCCCGATGGACGACACTCCCATCGGTCGTGCTGCCCAACTTGCGGTGGAGGCGCTAGGTCGCGCCGGCGAGGGTCTGCCACGGCCCGAGCAGACCCGGGTCATGGTGGTCGCCAACCAGAAGGGTGGGGTGGGCAAGACCACGACCACGGTCAACCTTGCCGCTTCACTGGCGCTCCACGGTGGTCGTGTCCTGGTGATCGACCTCGACCCTCAGGGCAATGCCTCCACAGCGCTGGGCATCGACCATCACGCCGAAGTCCCGTCCATCTACGACGTGCTGATCGACAGCAAGCCGCTCTCGGAAGTCGTCCAGCCCGTCCCGGACGTCGAAGGTCTCTTCTGCGCTCCCGCCACGATCGATCTCGCCGGTGCGGAGATCGAGCTGGTGTCCCTGGTGGCGCGGGAGAGCCGGCTGGAGCGAGCGATCCAGGCGTACGAGCAGCCGTTGGACTACATCCTCATCGACTGCCCGCCGTCCCTGGGCCTCCTCACTGTCAACGCGCTCGTCGCCGGTGCGGAGGTGCTCATCCCCATCCAGTGCGAGTACTACGCGCTGGAGGGGCTGGGGCAGCTCCTGCGCAACGTGGACCTGGTGCGGGGACATCTCAACCCTGCTCTGCATGTCTCGACGATTCTGCTCACCATGTACGACGGCAGGACGCGTCTCGCGTCGCAGGTCGCGGACGAGGTGCGGAACCACTTCGGTGACGAGGTGCTGCGGACAAGCATTCCTCGCTCCGTCCGCATCTCCGAGGCCCCGAGCTACGGGCAGACCGTCCTGACTTACGATCCGGGTTCCAGCGGTGCTCTCTCGTATCTTGAGGCCGCACGGGAAATCGCCCTTCGAGGTGTCGGAGTGGCGTACGACGCGCAGCACGCACACGCGGGTGCGCAGAACGATCAGAATACGGTGGAGGGGATCCAGTGAGTGAGCGACGACGGGGGCTGGGGCGCGGCCTCGGCGCACTGATCCCTGCGGCTCCGACAGGGGAGAGGCCGGCGTCTCCGGCGAGTGGGACGCCCACCTCGCCGGCGGTCGCGCCTGTCCTCACGGCGGAGCGCGGGGTGGCTGCGGCGAAGGTGGCCACGCTGCCGCCTGTTTCACATGAAACGGAGGAGCCGGCGGACGTCGCGTCCTTCGAGATGCCTTCGGAGCCCGTCGGCGCGCACTTCGCCGAGCTGCCGCTCGACTTCATCACTCCCAACCCGCGTCAGCCGCGTGAGGTCTTCGACGAGGACGCCCTCGCCGAGCTGGTCACCTCCATCCAGGAGGTCGGGCTCCTCCAGCCCGTCGTCGTACGTCAGCTGGGTCCGGCCCGCTACGAGCTCATCATGGGCGAGCGGCGCTGGAGGGCCTGCCGCGAGGCGGGGCTGGAGGCCATTCCGGCGATCGTCCGGGCCACGGACGACGAGAAGCTCCTCCTGGACGCCCTGCTGGAGAACCTCCACCGAGCTCAGCTGAACCCTCTGGAGGAAGCGGCCGCCTACGACCAGCTCCTCAAGGACTTCAACTGCACGCACGACCAGCTGGCGGACCGCATCGGACGGTCCCGCCCGCAGGTCTCCAACACCCTGCGTCTGCTGAAGCTCTCCCCTGCGGTCCAGCGCCGCGTCGCGGCGGGTGTCCTCTCCGCGGGGCACGCGCGGGCGCTGCTCTCTGTCGAGGACTCTGAGGAGCAGGACAGGCTTGCCCACCGCATCGTTGCCGAGGGGCTCTCGGTGCGGGCGGTCGAGGAGATCGTGACGCTCATGGGTTCCCGCCCGCAGAGCGCGCCGCGCTCCAAGGGGCCCCGAGCCGGCGGTCGCGTCTCTCCGGCTCTGAGTGACCTGGCAATGCGTCTCTCGGATCGCTTCGAGACGCGGGTGAAGGTCGACCTGGGGCAGAAGAAGGGAAAGATCACCGTCGAGTTCGCATCGATGGACGATCTTGAGCGCATCCTCGGCTCCCTGGCACCCGGAGAGGGCCCTGTCCTGCAGAAGAGCCTTCTGGACGACGACTCCGGCGACTCGGAGGCCTGAGCCGGCCGAGTAGCCGCCCGGCCGTTCGACGGCACGTTCTGCCGTCGGCCCGACCAGCAGAGCGGACTGTGTCCGGTGTGTACCGGAACGCGGTCCGCTCTTTGCTTTCTGGCGGTATCGATGGAATCGCATCGTGGATACGATGCGATCGGGTATGGCGCATCCACCTGGCAGCACCTTCATTGGGGAGGCGGGGGCCATGCGAACCGTGAGCCGTACCGGATTGGTGACCGCGGGCCTGGGGCTAGGGGCGGTCGGCGGTTTCGTCGGCAGCCTGCTCAGGGAGCGCAGCGCCTTGACAGCCGCCCGCGATGCCGCGGGTGAAGGAAGCGAGGAACACCCTTCATGGGGCGTCGGCTGGTACCGCTCACGCTGGACAACCTCCAGGACCTTCCCAGGCGCTGCCGCGCGTGCGTCTTCTGGGAACTGGACCCAGTCAGCGGAGAAGCCGCGGTAAAGGCGGGTACACCGGCACTGGAAAAGGAAGCCTGGATCTCCGCGGTCCTGCTGGACTGGGGTTCCTGCGGCCGTGTCGTCTACGTGGACGACGTGCCGGTGGGCTTCGTGCTATACGCGCCCCCGGCCTATGTCCCCCGCTCCACGGCCTTCCCCACAAGCCCGGTCTCTCCGGACGCGGTGCAGCTGATGACCGCCTTCATCATGCCCGGCTACCAGGGGCAGGGACTCGGCCGTGTGATGGTTCAGACGGTCGCCAAGGATCTGCTGCGCCGGGGCTTCAGAGCGATCGAGGCCTTTGGCGACGCGCGGTGGAAGGAGGCGGCTTGTGTGCTCCCCGCCGACCATCTCCTCTCCGTGGGATTCAAGACGGTTCGGCCGCACCCCACCTATCCGCGGCTGAGGCTGGAGCTGCGCTCGACGCTCTCGTGGAAGGAAGACGTGGAGCTTGCGCTGGACCGGCTCCTGGGGGCGGTGCAGAAGGAGCCGGCGCTCCGTCCGCTGTGACGTGACGACCCGTCCGGCACCGCTCGATAGAGGTGACGGGACCTCCGTGACGGTCAAGCAAATGGGCCAGCCCTTTCGGGCTGGCCCATTCGTGTTTCACGTGAAACATGCGCCGCTCGCCGCGGCGAACACCGACTACTCGGCGATGAACGCCTCGAGGTCGCGCACGATCGCGGCCTTCGGCTTCGCGCCAACGATGGTCTTGGCGACCTCGCCACCCTGATAGACGTTCAGGGTCGGGATCGACATGACGCCGTACTTGGCGGCCGTGGCCGGGTTCTCGTCGATGTTGAGCTTGACGACCTCGATCTTGTCGCCGTACTCGGAGGCGATGGCCTCGAGGGACGGCGCGATCTGGCGGCACGGGCCGCACCAGGCGGCCCAGAAGTCCACCAGGACGGGCTTGTCGCTCTTGAGGACGTCCTCGTCGAAGGAAGCGTCGGTCACGTTCTTCAGGGTGCCGGCCACGGCGGGCTCCTTAACTTGTTGGTGCGGTGGGGCGGGTGAGGGTCAGACGGTGGCAGTCGCGGCAGCGGTCTCGCTGTCCGCGAGAGCGGCGAGGAAGCGCTCGGCGTCGAGAGCGGCCGAGCAGCCCGTGCCGGCGGCGGTGATGGCCTGGCGGTAGGTGTGGTCGACGACGTCGCCGGCGCCGAAGACACCAGTCAGGTTCGTCCGGGTGGAGGGTGCAGCGACCTTCAGGTAGCCCTCGTCGTCCAGGTCGAGCTGGCCCTTGAAGAGCTCGGTGCGAGGGTCGTGGCCGATCGCGATGAACAGACCGGTCACCGGCAGCTCGGAGGTCTCGCCGGTCTTCAGGTTGCGCAGGGTGAGGCCTTCCAGCTTCGGGTCGCCCTTGATCTCGGCCACCTCGCTGTCCCAGACGAACTTGATCTTCGGGTCGGCGAAGGCACGCTCCTGCATCGCCTTGGAAGCGCGAAGGGAGTCCCTGCGGTGGACGATGGTCACGGACTTGGCGAAGCGGGAGAGGAAGGTCGCCTCTTCCATCGCGGTGTCGCCACCACCGATCACAGCGATGTCCTGGTCCTTGAAGAAGAAGCCGTCACAGGTCGCGCACCAGGAGACGCCACGACCGGAGAGCGCGTCCTCGTTGGGCAGGCCGAGCTTGCGGTGCTGGGAGCCCGTTGTGACGATGACGGCCTTGGCGCGGTGGACGGTACCGGCGGTGTCCGTGACGGTCTTGATCTCGCCCGTCAGGTCGACGGCGACGACGTCGTCGGGAACCAGCTCGGCGCCGAAACGCTCGGCCTGGGCGCGCATGTTGTCCATGAGCTCCGGGCCCATGATGCCGTCCTGGAAGCCGGGGAAGTTCTCCACCTCGGTGGTGTTCATCAGCGCACCGCCTGCGGTGACGGCGCCCTCGAAGACCAGCGGCTTCAGCGACGCGCGCGCGGTGTAGAGCGCCGCCGTGTAGCCGGCCGGCCCGGAGCCGATGATGATCACGTTACGGACGTCGCTCACGGCTTGATTCCTCGTCTCTGGAGACTGCTGCGTATCCGGTGGGAGCCACTCTCAGTACTCTCACCCCACCCAACGGATCCTAAGGGGCTTCAATTCCCGCTGTGTCCGGGCACACGGAGACGTCGTACCGCACACAGATCCCATGCGGTATCCGGGGACGAGCGGGGTCGAGAGAGACGGCGTCAGGACCGGTCGTACGACTTCGTCAGAAGCAGCTTGCCCGGCGTCCCCGAGCCCTTCTTCTCACAGGCGTCGTCGACGATGTACGCCGTGACCTTCGTGCCGTCGGATACGTCGGGTTGGACGACGAGATAGACACTCGTCCCCTTGTACGTACCCTTCTCGGCGCCGAGCACTGCTCCGGCGTTTCCGGTCCCCCGTTGCACGCAGTCGGGCACCGGCACCTTCGGTGTGATCAGGGTGTCGACGCCACCGGATCCGGTGCCCGTGCCCTGCGACTCGGCGCCCCAGGGCTTGGCACTGCCGGACTTGGTTCCCGTGCTCTTGTTCTTGGACAGCAGGTCCGAGACCCGCTGTTCCAGCTGTCCTTCGGAGAAGGTGACCTTCGACGCCGTTTCCTGCTGTGCGCGCGTCTGGGGCTCCTTGCCGGAGCCGTCGCCCCCCATGGACTGCACAAGGATCGTGCCCAGCCCCAGAGCGGCGGCGGTGAAGACGGTGCCCAGGACGACCGCCCTGCGCCGCCCGCGGCGTGCTCGGTGGGCACGGCCCGGTCCGGTGGCCGCCCGCGGATGTCCGGAAGGGCGGTCGGTGGGAGCGGGGGAGCCGGAGTCGACGGCGGACGCGGGGGCTCCCGCGCCGAGCGGCGTGAGAGGAGTGTCGGTGGTGGAGGGTTCGGGCGATGTTTCACGTGAAACATCGACGTGTTCGTCCTGCGCACGAGCCGCGTGATCAGGCGCCGTGGCGCTCAGCAGCGCTTCCGCCGCGAGGGCCGCATCGATACGGCCGGCCACGTCGTCGGGCATACGGGCAGGGCCGGGCATCGTGCCCAGCAATCCTCGGATCTCCTCCAGCGACTCGTACACCTCGGAGCAGACCGCGCACGTCTCGAGATGCCGTCGCACGTCCTGGGTACGAGAAGGCGAGAGCAGACCCTCGGTGAGGTCGGAGATCTCCGCGACGTCCGGGTGCCCGGCCGTATCCGTCGTGGATGTCACGCTCGCCCACCTCCGCCCTTCACAGCAGCTGAATCGCTTGACCCTGCATCCTGTGGGCCCGCATCGTGCGGTCCCGCTGCCGGTGGGACGGATGTCCCCTGCGTCCGGTTCCTTCGGCCGCCCGACTTCTCGGACTCCTCTGCGCCCCCGGCCGTGCGGAGGTGGGTGAGCAGCGGGAGCAGTCTGGCTCTGCCGCGAGCACAGCGGCTCTTCACCGTGCCGGTGGGGACGTCAAGGATGCGGGCGGCTTCGGCGACGGGATAGCCCTGCATGTCCACCAGGACCAGGGCGGCGCGCTGGTCGGCCGGAAGCGTGCCCAGCGCGCCGATGAGCTCGCGGTGGAGATCATTGCGCTCGGCCGGCGCGGAAGCGGACTCATGCGGTTCGAGGAGCTGCTCCAGGCGTTCGGTGTCGTCGACCGGCGAGGTCTTCCTGGAGGCGGCCTTGCGGGCACGGTCCAGGCAGGCGTTCACCGTGATGCGATGCAGCCACGTCGTGACGGCCGACTGGCCACGGAAGGTGTGGGCGGCCCGGTAGGCGGAGACGAGGGCGTCCTGGACCGCGTCAGCGGCTTCCTCGCGGTCTCCCAGCGTGCGCAGGGCCACCGCCCACAGGCGATCCCGGTGGCGCCGTACAAGCTCGCCGAAGGCGTCCGGGTCGCCCGCTACATGGCGGGTGAGGAGATCCTGATCGCTCGCTTCGTCGTATGCGACTTCATCGGCCATCGGACCCCCTCCCCTCCCGCGACGGACGTCAGCCGGTGAATTTCACGTCCGTGATGGCTTGCTTGTAGCCCGCGTAGCTGTAGTTGGCGGAGTCGTTGCCCGAGTACGGCATCGCGGTCAGCCACACGAGCACATAGCGGCTCTTCTTCGGCTTGCCGACCGTCACCTTGGCGGAGGTGCCGTTCGTCGTCACCGAGCCGAGCTTCGTCATCGAGCTCAGCGGTGTGGACGAATCCGGTGTGGCGGTCGCGTACAGCTCGACCGTCGTGTGAGGGCCGCTGTACCGGAGCGCGAGGTCGGCGGCCGACACGCTCTGGGCAGAGCCGAGGTCGTAGACGATGCCGACGCCGGGCTTGATCAGTATTTTCGGACCTTCTTTGTAGCTGTTGGTCCGCCACCCGGTCGTGGGGCTGTTGTCGTACGTCTTGCCCACGTCGTTCGGGTGCTGGGCGTCGCCCTCGGCCACGTACTCCGTGGCCCCCTGGATGGCGATCGGCTTGGTCGGCTTGGTGTTGTCGTCGCTCTTGTCGTTGCCGTCCGTCGTGTGCGTCTGCTTGGTGTCCTCGGGCTTGTCGCCGCGGTCCATGAGCGCGTCCGCGAGCTGCCAGCTACCGAGTCCCAGAGCAGCGATGAGCAACGCCGACACGGCCCACTTGAGCGCCTTGCCGGTACGGCTCTGCAGCGGGGGTGGCGGGGTGGGCAGCGGCTGGGTGGCACCGGGACGGGCCGCGGGGCGGCCGTACGTGCCCTGCTGGTACGTCGTGCGCTGATACTCCGGCGGGGCGGTGAAAGCGGGCTCCGGCGGGCGGATGCGGGGCATCTCGCTGATCGCCTTCACCAGCTCCTCGGGCGTGGTGCACGGCGATTCGTGACGGGAGGCCGTCGCGCCGTCGTTGGCGAGCGCGCGCATGGCCAGCTCCGAAAGCCCCCGGTGGACGCCGGCGCGCACCTGGTCCGGGGCGATGAGGCCGACGGCCTTGGGCAGCCCGGAAAGGCCGTACGCGTCGTTCTCGTACGGCCAGCGCTGGGTGAGCGCGGCGTAGAGGAGCGCGCCGATCGCCTCCGTGTCCGTGCGCTGCGGGGTGTCGGAGCTGATGCCGCGCAGTGCGGCGTTCACGGCGAGCCCGCGGATGCGCCACTGGCCGGTCGACGTGCGCAGCACGGCGCCCGGCGTCAGACGCAGATGCGCAAGGCCCTCGCGGTGGGCCGCGGCCATGGCCTGGGAGACCTGGCTGACCATCTGGTAGGCGTCGTGCACCTCCAGCGGACCGGCGGCCAGGAGCGCCGTCAGCTCGGTGGCGTCCGGCAGCCACTCATGGACGACGTAGACGAGGTCGTTCTCCTCGACGGCGTCCAGGACCTGGACGAACCGAGGATCGCCCAGGAGGGCGGACGACCGGGCCGCCGCCAGCACCGAGCGGGCCCGCGGATGATCGGCGGGCAGTAGATGCACGCCGACCGCACGGCGGAGTTTTTCGTCCACCGCACGCCAGCTGCTGAAACCGTCCAGTCGGGTGACGCACTCCTCGAGGCGGTAGCGCCTGGCGAGTTTGTGACCGCTGTGCAACTCGGGCGGTGAGGCCTTTCCGGGACTCTCGATCCCGCCGCTCCCCTGTGCCTCTTGGCTGTCCGTCTCCCGCTCCCGGTCCTGGGCCACCCCGTCGGACGTGGACTGGTCCGCCTTGGCGGTCAGCGGCTCGTCACCGCTGTTGTCTGCCACGTCGACGGCAGCTGTGCTCCGTTCCGCCACCGTCGTTCCCGCCTCCCCATCCGTTGCGCGCTGTCCGACGCAGAAACCAATTGTGCCCACAGTCCGGCGCTATGCACGACACACGGCGACGGACGATGGTTGTGCGCGTACCCCCGCCTCAGCGCCCCAGGCGCCCGCGGACCATTCCGACCATTGAATTCAGTTCTTCGATGCGCATCTTGCGCGCAGCGACGTAGAAGACGCCGAGGAGGGCCACCGAACCGACCAGCAGCGCCGCGATCGATCCGAAGACCCCGTTCCCGAGGGCCTCGGTGACCGCGAAGCCGATGGCGCCGCCCACCACGGCGCCCGGGACGGCGGCCAGGCCGAGACGTGCGTACGTGCGCAGGACCTGGGCCCCGTCGAGGTCGCCGCCGAGGCGCTTGCGCAGCCGCTGCCAGGCCACTCCGACACCCACGGCGTAGGCCAGGCCGTACGCGCCGGCCATACCGACGACGGCCCATTCCGAGGGCAGGATCACGTAGCACAGGGCCGACGCGGCGGCGTTGACCGCGGCCACGATGACCGTGTTGTAGAAGGGCGTGCGGGTGTCCTCGTAGGCGTAGAAGCCGCGCAGGACGACGTACTGCACCGAGAACGGGATCAGGCCGAGGCCGAAGGCCATGAGCACGTAGCCCATCGACTGGGCGGCGTCGATGCCGCTGGCGCCGAAGAGCAGGGTGCACATCGGGATGCCCAGGGCGACGAACATGAAGGCCACGGGGACGATCGCGACGGCCGAGGTGCGCAGGCCGTGGGAGATGTCGTCCCGCACCGCGCCGGCGTCGCCGTCGTGGGCGGCGCGCGAGATCCGGGGGAGCATCGCGGCCATGACCGAGACGGTGATGATCGCCTGCGGCATGCCCCAGATCAGCTGCGCGTTCGAGTAGGCCATGATGCCCGCACCGCTCTTGCCCGAGGCCTTGCCCGCGGCGGTGGCGAGCTGGGTGACCACGAGGACACCCGCCTGGTTGGCGAGGACGAACAGCACGGTCCACTTGGCGAGCTTCACGGCCTTGCCGAGGCCGTGGCCCTTCCAGTCGAACCGCAGCCGGAAGCGGAAGCCGGTCTCGCGCAGGTACGGCACCATCGCCAGGGCCTGCACGACCAGGCCGAGCAGGGTACCGATGCCCAGCAGACGGACTCCGTCCGCGGGGATGTTGTGGACCGACATGCCCGAGTCGCCGGACGTCCCGTAGACCCACAGGAACAGACCGAAGGTGGCGATCATGACGATGTTGTTGAGGACCGGGGTCCACATCATCGCGCCGAACTTCCCGCGGGCATTGAGGATCTGCCCCATGACCACGTGGATGCCCATGAAGAAGATCGTGGGCAGGCAGTAGCGAGCGAAGGTGACGGCGACGTTGTTCGAGGCCGAGTCGCTGGCGACGGAGTCCGACATCAGCTGGATCAGCAGCGGCGCGGCGAAGACCACGATCGCGACGATCACACCTAGGGCGACCATGACGAGGGTCAGCAGGCGGTTGGCGTAGGCCTCACCGCCGTCCTCGTCCTCCTTCATGGAGCGCACCAGCTGCGGCACGAACACGGAGTTCAGGCCGCCGCCGACGGTCAGGATGTAGATCATGGTCGGCAGCGTGTAGGCCACCGTCCACGCGTCACCGAGGGTCGCGGCGCCCAGGGCGGCCGTGATGATCATGGTCCGGACGAAGCCGGTGAGCCGGGACACCAGCGTGCCCGCCGCCATCACGGCGCTGGACTTCAGCAGACCCGAGGCCCGCCCGCCGGACTTCCTCGACGCGGGTGCGGCGGCGGGCGCCACCGGTGCCGCGGCAACCGGGGTCGGTTCGGGAGCCGGTGCGGGGACACCGGGCGGGGCTGCGTACTCCCCGGCCGGAGCGGCGTACTGCGGACGGCCGCCGCCCTGCTGCTGGTCCCGGAACAGATGGGCGAACGCGTCGGGCTCGTGACGCTCGTCACCGGCCTGGGTGACCAGGTCGTCGACACCGACGTACTGGGTGGTGCGCGCGTCGTCGCCGTAGGGCAGGTGGCGCGTGGGGCCGGCCGGCTCGGGCGGGGGCGTCTGGGCCCACACACGCGGGTCCGGGGCGTGCTGAGGCGTGGGGGGCTGCGCGTAGAGCGCCTGCGGCGGGTAGTACGTGCCGGGAGGCGGCGGGGGGTGCGCGGCACGGTCGTAGAGCGCCTCGGTCACCGGATCCTGGGCGGAGAGGTCCTGGCCCCGGTAGGGATCCTGGTTGTAGGCGTCCTGGAAGTACATGTCGGCCGGGGGGCCCGGCTGCGTCTGACCCTGCTCCGGCGGGGGGCCCTCGGGGTAGCCCTCGGAGTATCCGTCCGGGTAGCCCGAGTTGCCCGCGCCCTGGCCGCGGTCACCGTTGTACGGCGCGTTCATGGTTACCCCACCTCATCGTCCCCGGGCCGACCGGCCACGACATCGCTCAACGGTCCACTCTCTCACCCGTCCCGGACGGGTCGGCGCTTTCCGGTGCGGTGTCCGGTGTCGGGTCACTCGGGTGCTCCGGGTCGTCTGCCCCGGACTCCGCTTCGGACTCCCTTTCGGGATCCTTCGCGGAGTCTTCGGTGTCCTCAGTGTCTACGGTGCCGTCCGCATCCTTGTTCACGGCCTCGTCCTCGGGACCGTCCTGCGTCTCTTCGGCCTGCCGGGCGGCGGCGCGCTTGCGCTGTGTGTACATCCGGAAGCCGGCGAGGACGAGCAGCAGGACGCCACCACCGATGACCAGCATCACCGTCGGGGTGAACTCGGTGACCTTCACCTCGAAGGTGACCTCGGGACCGTACGCCTGACCATCGGCCGTGTACAGCTGCGCGACGACCATGACCGGGCCGTTCGCCTCGGCTGAGGTGGTGAACTTCACCGACTGGCTGTGCTCGCCGGCGACCTTGATGGGCTGCTCGTAGTAGGGGCCGTTCCCGATCTTGAGACGGTTGGGCTTCTTCGATGTGAGACGCAGCACCAGATTGTCGACGCCCTGCACCAGGTTGTTCTGCACTGTCACGGGGATCGTGGCGCTGCGCCCGGAGAGCTTGGCGTCGGACTTGTCGATCAGCCGGACGAGCCCGGTCAGGTTGTTGAGGTACGCCTCGACGCCGACACGGAAGGTGGCCGCCTCGGCGGGCCTGCCCCGCCACGACGTGGACATCCCACGGTCTATGGCCCGCCCGAACGGGGTGGCCACGCGGGACTTGTCGGTGAGGATCACCTGGAAGTTGTCGAGCTTGGTCTGCGTGGCCTGGATCCGCTCGAAGGCCGAGCGCGGCAGCTCCTGCTTCCGCAGCGAGGACGGGTAGGCGGACGCCGAGGGCACCTTCGTGGTGGCGGCCGGGTCCGGCTTGGCCTTGGCCGCGGCGGTCAGGCCCTGGGACTCCGACCAGTTCCCCTCCTGGAGGGCCTTCAGCGCCTGTGCCATCGTCTGGGCCTGGCTCGCGGACGGCATGCGCTGCGGCGCCACCACGATGCTGCGCTGCTCGTCCTCCTGCAGGTTGATCATCAGGCTCTGCGCGAGGAATTCCTGGATGGCGAGCGTGGAATTGGCGGCCTTCGCCATGTCGCCCTGGAACTGGGTCGACAGACGGGCGTCCGCGACGACCGCGGTCGTCCCGCCGCCGATGGGGCGGGCCGCGCTCGGCGTGTACGAGAGTCCGCCCGTCTCACGCATGCTGTCGCTGCGGGCGATCACCTTGTCGGCACCGGCCGAGGTCGCCACCTTGACGATCGAGGGGTCCACGGCGCCGTCGGCGGGCCAGGCGAACTCCGTGCTCGGCTTCACATGCAGGATCGTGTCCACCGTGCTGGCGGCCACGTCGGTGGCTTCCTTGAGGTGGCTCAGCGAACCGGTGACGTCCTTGCCGTTGTGCGCCAGCGAGGCGAGGTCGGGGTCGGCGAAGGGGAGAGCGACAACTTTCTTGTCCTGGACCGTCTTCTCCAGCTTGTCCAGCCAGGCCTGGGCGACCGCCTGGTTCTTCCCGGCCGTGGTGGTGCCGTCGGGTCCCTGGATCCGGTAGCTGTCCCGCATCGCGTCCACGGAGGCCAGCAGGTCCGGGTCGAGGACCCAGGTCACGTCGAGATTGCTGCCCAGGGACAGCATCTGGTCCAGCCGGCCACCGGGCGAGAGCTCCTTGGCCAGCTCGTCGTTCTTGAAGACGCGGGTCTGCTGCTCGTCCGATCCGGTCTCGGCCGTGAGGTGGACCGTGGAGATCAGAGGCCACAGGTACGTCGTCCTGGTCTTGGTGTCCGCCGCCTCGGGCTGCCAGGGCAGGAACGTCCGCTCGATGCCGAGCACCTGGTCCCACTGCTGGGCCGCGGTCCGGCCGGTGAGTGAGACGGCGAGCTGGTAGACGCCGTCGTCGCCGAGATCCAGTTCCTTGACGGGCACCGAGATGCTGAAGCGCTGCGAGACGCCCGCCGCGAGTTCTGAGAACTTCGCCACGTACTTGCCGCCGACCTCAGCCGCGTCGAGGCCCGGCTGGAAGCTGGTGCGCCGTGCGGCGGTGTCGATGGCCGAGCGACTGGTCAGGGAGGGCCCCACACGCAGGCCCACATGGGCGTCCGTGATTTTCTGCTTGCCCTTGTTGGTGACCGAGCCCGAGACGGTGACCGTGTCGCCGTCCGTGGGGACGCTGGGGGTGAGCGAATCGAGGGACACGTCCACCGTGCCGGAACCCGCGGCCCGGGCCGCAGAGGCCTTCTGGACGGCTTCTGCGGGCGCACTGAGGGGCAACTGAAGCAGCCCTGCCAGCAGCGGTGCCCCGGCCAGCAGCGCTCCGCTGCGCCGGACCCACCGGCGGGCAGGTGAGGGACTCGTCCCCTGGAAGTCTGCCGCCTCGGCCACGCGCTCGCCCGTCCCTCGTCGTCAGTGGTCGTCGGAATGTGCGTCCACGCATGGTAACGATGTGCGCTGAGGGGAAGTGCCGCGGAGGGCTCACAAGATCGGCCGAGAGCGCCGACTGTCCTGTATATGCGCGTATCGATGCGCGTACCGAGAGAGGGCGCCTGTGCACGTTTTATGGAGGCGCTCGCGGGGGTCTCGGCCACGTACTCTTTTCTGTTGTGCCGAACGCCAACGAAGACACTTCCAGTGCCCTGAGCCAGGTGCAGCGCCGCGCGGTGAGCGAGCTGCTGCGGGTCTCCCCTGTCGCCGACGACCTCGCCCGCCGTTTCCAGGACGCCGGGTTCTCACTCGCCCTGGTCGGCGGCTCGGTCCGGGACGCCCTTCTCGGTCGGCTCGGCAATGATCTGGACTTCACGACCGACGCGCGTCCCGAGGACGTGCTCAAGATCGTGCGACCCTGGGCGGACGCCGTCTGGGAGGTCGGGATCGCCTTCGGCACGGTGGGCGCTCAGAAGGACGCCCGAGTGGACGACGTGGAGCAGTCCTTCCAGATCGAGATCACGACGTACCGGTCCGAGGCGTACGACCGGACCTCGCGCAAGCCCGAGGTCTCCTACGGCGACTCCATCGAGGACGATCTCGTGCGCCGGGACTTCACGGTGAACGCCATGGCCGTGGCGCTGCCGGAGAAGGAGTTCATCGACCCGCACGGCGGGCTCGACGACCTGTCCGCCCGTGTCCTGCGTACTCCGGGCACCCCGCAGGCGTCCTTCTCGGACGATCCGCTGCGGATGATGAGGGCCGCGCGATTCGCCGCGCAGCTCGACTTCGAGGTGGCGCCCGAGGTCGTCGCGGCGATGACGGACATGGCGGTACGCATCGAGATCGTCTCGGCGGAGCGGGTGCGGGACGAGCTGAACAAGCTGATCCTTTCCGCGCACCCCCGCGAGGGGTTGACGCTGCTGGTGGACACGGGCATCGCCGATCATGTGCTGCCCGAGCTTCCCGCGCTGCGTCTGGAACGTGACGAGCACCACCGGCACAAGGACGTCTACGAGCACACCCTGATCGTCCTGGAGCAGGCGATGGCCCTGGAGGAGACAGGCCCTGACCTGACCCTCCGGCTCGCCGCGCTGCTGCACGACATCGGCAAGCCGCGCACGCGCCGCTTCGAGAAGGACGGCCGGGTCTCCTTCCATCACCACGAGGTGGTGGGCGCCAAGATGACCAAGAAGCGGATGACCGCGCTCAAGTACTCGAACGAGCTCGTGAAGGATGTCTCCCGACTCGTCGAACTTCACCTGCGCTTCCACGGGTACGGAACGGGTGAGTGGACGGACTCTGCTGTCCGGCGCTACGTCCGTGACGGCGGGCCGCTTCTCGACCGTCTGCACAAGCTGACCCGTTCCGACTGCACCACGCGGAACAAGCGGAAGGCTTCGGCGCTGTCCCGCGCCTATGACGGGCTGGAGGAGCGCATCGCTCTGCTCAAGGAGCAGGAAGAGCTCGACGCGATCCGCCCGGACCTCGACGGCAACCAGATCATGGAGATCCTCGGCATCGGCCCGGGTCCGGCCATCGGTCAGGCGTACAAGTTCCTGCTGGAGCTGCGCCTCGAGAACGGCCCGATGGAGCACGACGCGGCTGTGACAGAACTCAAGGAGTGGTGGGCTGCTCGGCAGGACGTTGCCGCGCAGAGCTGAGGTGCTCGCAGGCGCGTCATGTTTCACGTGAAACATGACGCGCCTGCGAGGCCCGGTTTCCCGGTCGCAGCGGCCGGGGCATGCGAAAGGGCGGTGTTTCACGTGAAACACCGCCCTTTCGCTACGTCCGGCTCCGTGGGTTACTTGTTGTCACCCAGGCAGAGCGTGAAGGACTCGCCAGTTTCCTTCCACGTCAGCGTGGCCGTCGTGCCCGTGACGCTCTGGCAGGTCAGCTGGGGAAGCGAGGCGCCGTCCGCCTTCTTGAGGACCTTGTGCGTGGCCTTGGAGTCGCTGCAGTCGACCTGGACGACATCCGGGTCGTTGTCCGAGCCCTTGTTGTACAGGCAGTCGCCGACAGCAAGCTTCTTGGCGTCCTCGCCGTCCTTGCTGACCAGCCATCCGCCGACGATGACGGCGAGGCCCGCGACGGCCACGATTATGCGGAGGTACTGCTTGAAACCGCGCTTCGGGGCCTGCGGCGGCACGGGGGCGTACGGGGCGCCCTGCTGCGGGTAGCCGGGCTGGCCGGGCTGCTGCGGGTAACCCTGCGGCGGCTGCTGGCCGTAGGGAGCCTGCCCCTGGGGCGGGGTCTGAGCGAACGGGTTCTGGCCCTGGGGCGGCGGAGTGGTCACTTGGGGGTCCCCCTAGAACGTAGGCGCGTGACGCGGATAAGACGCACGTAAGCTATCGGGCCGCTGTGACAACTCAGTAGTCCGGAGGGGGTCTGTGGCACTGATGTGACACTTACTGCAGTTCAAAGCGGGCCATAGTCACAGCAATTGCTCCGTAGAGCACCGCCACGGTGACGACGAGAGAAACCGAGCGTCCGTCAGAAGGCAGTATCAGGGCGGCCACTGCGGCAGCGCCGACGAAGGCGACGTTGAACAGGACGTCGTACACGGAGAAGATCCGGCCCCGGAATCCGTCGTCCACCGAGGACTGCACGATCGTGTCCGTGGCGATCTTGGCGCCTTGTGTGGTCACGCCCAGGACGAACGCCGCGACCATCATGGGCGCGGGAGCGAAGGGAAGGGCGAGCGCGGGCTCCAGAACCGCGGCGGCTCCCGCGCACGCGACGATCCAGCCGCCGGGGCCCAGCCGGCCGGCTGCCCAGGGCGTCACCACGGCCGCGGCGAAGAAGCCCGCCCCCGAGATGCCCACGGCGAGCCCCAGCAGGGCCAGCCCGTCGTCGGACTCGGACGCCCAGGCGTACCGGCAGAGCATCAGCACCATGACGGTCAGGGCGCCGTAGCAGAAGCGCATCAGCGTCATCGCCAGGAGTGCCCAGGCGGCCTCCCGCCGGGCCGGCTCGGCCAGGTGCCGTACGCCCGCCGCCAGGCCCCGCGCGGTACCGGCGACGGCCGAGACGAAGCGAGGGCGAGCGGTCGACCGGTCGGGACCGAGCAGATCCGGGGCGATGCGCAGAGAGGCGAAAGCGGCACACAGGTAGAGAGCCGCGCCGACGAGGACGACCGCCGCGTCGGAGTCCGAGGCGACCAGACGCACGGCGAAGGCGAGAGCGCCGCCGATCGTCGCGGCGAGCGTGCCCGCCGTCGGAGAAAGGGAGTTGGCCATCACCAGACGGTCCCGGTCCACGACGCGGGGCAACGCGGCCGACAGACCGGCCAGGACGAAGCGGTTCACCGCGGTGACGCACAGCGCGGAGACGTAGAAGAGCCAGTCGGGGACATGGCTCAGCATCAGAACGGCCGTCACGCACGCCAGCGCGGTCCGCAGCAGATTGCCGTACAGAAAAACCTGGCGGCGCCGCCAGCGGTCCAACAGCACACCCGCGAAGGGGCCGACGAGGGAGTACGGGAGCAGCAGGACCGCCATCGCGGAGGCGATCGAAGCCGCCGAGGTCTGCTTCTCCGGCGAGAAGACCACGTATGTGGCGAGGGCGACCTGATAGACGCCGTCAGCGCCCTGGGACAGCAGCCGTATGCCGAGCAGGCGCCTGAAGCCCTGGAAATGCAGAAGTACGCGCAGGTCACGCACGACAGCCATGGGGCACAGCCTCACATACGAGGAGGGTCCCCGGGCGCAATGCCCGAGGACCCTCAACAGCACTCACGAGGATGTGCTTTAGCGCTCGACCTCGCCCTTGATGAACTTCTCGACGTTGGCGTAGGCCTCGTCGTCGAAGTACTGGACCGGCGGGGACTTCATGAAGTAGCTCGACGCGGAGAGGATCGGGCCGCCGATGCCGCGGTCCTTGGCGATCTTCGCGGCGCGCAGGGCGTCGATGATGACACCCGCGGAGTTCGGGGAGTCCCAGACCTCGAGCTTGTACTCCAGGTTCAGCGGAACGTCACCGAAGGCACGACCCTCGAGGCGCACGTACGCCCACTTGCGGTCGTCCAGCCAGGCCACGTAGTCCGACGGACCGATGTGGACGTTCTTCTCGCCCAGGTCGCGGTCGGGGATCTGCGAGGTGACGGCCTGCGTCTTCGAGATCTTCTTCGACTCGAGGCGGTCGCGCTCCAGCATGTTCTTGAAGTCCATGTTGCCGCCGACGTTGAGCTGCATGGTGCGCTCGAGACGGACACCGCGGTCCTCGAACAGCTTCGCCATCACACGGTGCGTGATGGTGGCGCCGACCTGCGACTTGATGTCGTCGCCGACGATCGGGACGCCGGCCTCGGTGAACTTGTCGGCCCACTCCTTGGTGCCGGCGATGAAGACCGGGAGGGCGTTGACGAAGGCGACCTTGGCGTCGATCGCGCACTGCGCGTAGAACTTCGCCGCGTCCTCGGAACCGACGGGCAGGTAGCAGATGAGAACGTCGACCTGCTTGTCCTTGAGGACCTGGACGACGTCGACCGGGGCCTCGGCGGACTCCTCGATGGTCTGGCGGTAGTACTTGCCGAGACCGTCCAGGGTGTGGCCGCGCTGGACCGTCACGCCCTTGTTCGGGACGTCGCAGATCTTGATCGTGTTGTTCTCGCTGGCGCCGATCGCGTCCGAGAGGTCGAGGCCGACCTTCTTCGCGTCGACGTCGAAGGCCGCGACGAACTCGACGTCACCGACGTGGTAGTCGCCGAACTGGACGTGCATGAGGCCCGGCACCTTGGACGCCGGGTCGGCGTCCTTGTAGTACTCGACGCCCTGTACCAGCGACGCGGCGCAGTTGCCCACGCCGACGATGGCTACGCGAACCGAACCCATTCCGGTTGCTCCCTGTGTGTATCGGTGAAACCCCGAATGGGCCTCACGTGGCGGTGTCGTCGGACGGATCCGGCCGGGTGCTGTCCCGGTGCCGGGGCAGGCCGCCCGTCTCTCCAGATGTGCTGTCCTGCTGAGCGGAGCCTTCGGAGGCGGAACCCTTGATGTCCCGTCCCGCTCGCTCGCTCTCGATGAGCTCGTTCAGCCAGCGCACTTCGCGCTCCACGGACTCCATTCCGTGGCGCTGGAGCTCAAGCGTGTAGTCGTCGAGGCGCTCCCGGGTGCGCGCCAGAGAGGCACGCATCTTCTCCAGACGCTCCTCCAGCCGGCTGCGGCGGCCCTCCAGTACGCGCATGCGTACGTCGCGTGACGTCTGCCCGAAGAAGGCGAAGCGAGCGGCGAAGTGCTCGTCCTCGTACGCGTCCGGGCCCGTCTGCGAGAGCAGTTCTTCGAAGTGGTCCTTACCTTCTGCCGTCAACCGGTAGACGATCTTGGCGCGACGCCCGGCGAGTGGTGCGGCGAGGGCGTCCTCAGGTGCCGACCCCGACTCCTCGATCAACCAGCCGTTGGCGACCAGCGTCTTGAGGCAGGGGTAGAGCGTCCCGTAGCTGAACGCACGGAACACACCCAGTGACGTATTGAGTCGTTTGCGCAGCTCATAGCCGTGCATCGGGGATTCGCGGAGCAGGCCGAGTACGGCGAATTCGAGGATCCCGGAACGCCGGCTCATCGTCGCCTCCTCCCCTGTCGTCACCCGTCAGCGCGGTCTTTATGCCGTGCTGATGTATCGACTCGATACATCAGCACGATAGAACGACCATCCGGATGCGACAAGAGGGGTCACGGTGAACGGCGTCACATCACCGATTCATACGAAGCGAGTTGCCTGATTTGAGGTGAACTTCGAACCTAGGTGGGTTTTGGCGGTGCGTAGTCTGTGCGGCATGCACACCACCGGGAACCGAGTGACACCTGAGGGCGTCATCGTCTTTGGTGCAGTACGGGTGAATGCACAAACGACCAAATCCGTACTTCGGGGGGACCGGAAACCAGCCGCCGTTTCCAGGCGCGCAAGGGTGCGCCTGCCCGAGGAGTAATCGTTCGATGAGCGAGCACCGTCGCAAACCGCCGCAGCCGCAGGGCGGCGGACGTGCCGCGGCCCGACGCGGCCAGCCCGGCCCGTCCGAGGGCCGCCGCGCGGCACCGCGAGGCGCCACCGGGTCTCCTTCCGATTCCTATGGTTCGGGGGGTGAAGAGCGCCCGTTCGGTAGCCGTGCCGAGGCCCGGCGGGCCTCACAGCGAAGTAGTAGCAGTAGTAGTAGTGGCGGAGGCCGACGCAGAGCGGCCGACGGCGCCGGGCGAGGCCCCGGAGGCGGTGGCGGCCGACGCGGCGGCCCCGCGGGGCCGAACGGCCCCGGACGCGGCCGTGGCCGTGCTCCCGTGCCCGCCAAGAAGCGCATCATCGACTACCCGCGCGCCGGCAAGTACGGCGCGGCACGTTGGGTGCCGTCATGGAAGCTCGTGACGGGGCTGTTCATCGGCTTCTGCGGCAGCCTGGTCGCGGTGGCCGGTATCGCGTACGCGATGGTGTCCGTGCCCAAGGTCGCCGACACCGCCACGGCGCAGAACAACGTCTACTACTGGGCCGACGGCACGGAGATGGTCGCCACCGGTGGTGAGACGAACCGGCAGATCATCAACTACGACCAGATCCCCGAGGCGATGCGGTACGCCGTCATCTCGCAGGAGAACAAGACCTTCGAGACCGACAGCGGCATCGACCCCAAGGGCATCGCGCGCGCCCTGTTCAACATGGCCAAGGGCGGCCAGACCCAGGGTGGCTCGACCATCACCCAGCAGTACGTCAAGAACGCGATGCTGGACGACCAGTCGCAGACGGTCTCGCGAAAGTTCAAGGAGCTCTTCGTCGCGATCAAGGTAGGCGCCACGGTCGACAAGGACGACATCATGGCCGGCTACCTGAACTCCGCGTACTACGGGCGCGGTGCCTACGGTATCCAGGCAGCCGCGCGGGCGTACTTCAACAAGGACGCCGTTGACCTGGACGCCAGCGAGTGCGCTTTCCTCTCGGCGGTTCTCAAGGGCGCCACGTACTACGACCCGGCGGGCGCGACCGAGGTCGACCCCGCGGCCAGGCCCGAGGACAACCAGAGGCGGCTCAGGGCCCAGTGGGCGGACACCTTGAACAAGGAGGTCGAGTACGGCCACCTGAGCCTCTCTGACCGCAATAAGTTCAAGGACCTGCCCAAGTGGAAGAATCCGCGGTCCAACACCCGGCTCAGCGGCCAGGTCGGCTATCTCGTCGACCTGGCCAAGGGCTACATCATCAACAACACGGACATCACGGCCAGCCAGCTCCAGCGGGGTGGCTACTCGATCCACACGACCTTCGACAAGAAGAAGGTCAACGCGCTCACCGCGGCCGTGTCGAAGGTCCAGAAGGCCAACATCAAGCCCAAGCTGCGTCCGAAGACGGACAAGCACGTCCAGTTCGGCGGGGCCTCCATCGACCCGGACACCGGCGCGATCAGGGCCATCTACGGCGGTGAGGACGCGACCAAGCACTTCACCAACAACGCCGACCAGACCGGTGCCCAGGTGGGTTCGACGTTCAAGCCGTTCGTGCTGGCGGCCGCCATGTCCTGGGGTGCCCGGGATCCCGACGGCGACCCGGTCCAGGCGCAGGACGAACGCACCATCGTCTCTCCGAAAAGTCTCTACAGCGGCAAGAACAAGCTGAAGATCCGGGACTACGACCGCCAGGTCTGGATGGACGACAAAGGCAAGGAGTGGCTCCAGCGAAACGACGGCAACCAGTCGTACAACCCGCCGAGCTACAAGATCGACCTGCGTGAGGCCATGCGGGAGTCGGTGAACTCCGCCTACGTCCAGCTGGGCATGGATGTCGGCCTGGACAAGGTCAAGGAAGCCGTCCTGGACGCCGGCATCCTGAAGTCGAGTCTGGCCAGCTCCAACTATCCGTCGTTCTCGCTGGGCACGTCCTCGCCGAGTGCCATCCGCATGGCAGGCTCGTACGCCACCTTCGCCGCCAGCGGCAAGCAGCGTGACCCGTATTCGGTCGACAAGATCACCAACAAGGACGGCACGGTCTTCCGGCACGCCGACGTCGCGAAGACGAAGCAGGCCTTCACCGAGAAGGTGGCCGACAACGTCACCGACGTCCTGAAGACCGTGGTGGAGAAGGGAACCGGTACCAACGCCCAGCTGACGGGCCGCGAGGTGGCCGGTAAGACCGGTACCACCGACGGCAACAAGTCCGCCTGGTTCGTCGGGTACACCCCCCAGCTGTCGACCGCGATCGGCATGTACCGCCTGGACGACGACGCGTCGAACAAGAACCGCCAGTTCCTCCAGATGTACGGCACGGGTGGCGAGAAGACCATCCACGGTGCCTCGTTCCCGTCGCAGATCTGGCGCGACTACATGGAGCAGGCGCTGAAGGGCGAGAAGGCGATTCCGTTCCCGAAGCCCGAGGAGATCGGTACGGTCCTCAACGACGTCCCGAGCCCGAGCGTGACCCCCTCGGCCACCGAGAGCACGGTGGAGACCCCGACTCCGACCCCGACCCCCAGCGAGACCGTGACGTCTCCCTCGCCCTCGACGAGTGAGACCTGCAACAAGTTCGACTGGAACTGCAACAACAACGGCGGGACGGACAACGGCGGCACGGATACGGGTGGCACCGACGGGGGTGTCACGGCCACGCCGACGGAGACCACCACGACCGGGAGCACCAGAGGCAACGGCAATGGCAACGGAGGAATCTTCGGAGGACCGAACGGCTAGCTGCCAGCCAGTCTGTTTCACGTGAAACACACCGTTTCACGTGAAACGAGGGCCGCCGCACCCCACCAGGTGCGGCGGCCCTCGGCGTATTCCCAGACTCGTACGGCAGGATGTGCGGCATGCCCAGTGCAGAGACGACGCGAACGAGCGCGCACGAGCCGGATCTGGTACGGCCGACCAGGGAGGACGGGGTCGCCGCGAACGGCAGCGAGCTGTTCGGCGGCCCGATCGGACGCCGAGCCCTGCTCGGCACGTCCTGGTGGACGCCCGTGCGCGTGATCGCGCTTGTGGCGATCGGCATGTTCGCCCTCGGCATGGTGCAGAAGCTGCCCTGCTACGACGGTGCCTGGTTCTTCGGCGCCAGCTCGCAGTACACGCACGCGTGCTACTCGGACATCCCGCACCTCTATCAGGGGCGAGGCTTCGCCGACGGGCTCGTGCCGTACTTCGACAAGATCCCCGGCGACATGCAGTACCTCGAGTACCCGGTGCTGACCGGAGTCTTCATGGAGGTCGCGGCCTGGCTCACGCCGGGCGGCGGGAGCATCCAGCACCAGGAACAGATCTACTGGATGGTCAATGCCGGGATGCTGATGGTGTGCGCGGCGGTCATCGCCGTCTGCACCGCCCGCACCCACCGCCGACGTCCGTGGGACGGCCTCCTGGTCGCTCTGGCGCCCGCCTTCGCCCTCACGGCCACCATCAACTGGGATCTCCTCGCCGTCGCCCTGCTGGCCGCCGCGATGCTGATGTGGTCACGGGGACGCGTCCTCGCGTTCGGTGTGCTGATCGGGCTCGCCACGGCCGCGAAGTTCTACCCCTTCCTGGTGCTGGGGCCGCTCTTCCTGCTCTGCTGGCGGGCCGGCAGGTGGCGGGAGTTCGGCACGGCCCTGCTCGGTGCCGTGGGAGCCTGGCTCGTGGTGAACCTTCCGGTCATGTACTTCGCCCCGGAAGGGTGGGCGAAGTTCTACAGCTTCAGCCACGACCGCGGCGTCGACTTCGGCTCGGTCTTTCTGTTCATCTCGCAGTGGCTGAAGATCACGATCACCCCCGACGCCGCGAACAACTGGGCACTGGTCATGATGGTGCTCGCCTGTGTGGGACTGACCGTCCTCACGCTCACCGCGCCGCGACGCCCCCGCTTCGCCCAGCTCGCCTTCCTGATCGTCGCGGTCTTCATCCTCACCAACAAGGTCTACTCGCCGCAGTACGTGCTGTGGCTGGTTCCGCTCGCCGCGCTGGCCCGGCCACGCTGGCGGGACTTCCTGATCTGGCAGGCGTGCGAGGTCACGTACTTCCTGGGGATCTGGCTGTACCTCGCGTACACGACCAGTGGTGACGCCCACAAGGGCCTGCCGACGGACGGGTATCAAGTCGCCATCCTCGTCCACCTGGTGGGGACCCTGTACCTCTGCGCCGTGGTCGTCCGGGACATCTTCATGCCGGAGCGCGACCCGGTTCGCCGGGCGGGCGACGACGACCCCTCGGGCGGTGTGCTGGACGAGTCCGAGGACGTCTTCGTCCTCGGTGCGGCGGCCCATCCGCCGCGGCATGCGGCGCACTTCGAGGGGCCCCAGGTCGAGTGGGGCAGCCGTCCCGCACCGGCAGGTGACGGTTCGCCCTGAGCGAACAGGGCGTAGAGAGGCCACGCAAAAGGCCGTACACGGAGACCCGTGTACGGCCTTTCTGCTGCTGCGAGCCGGTGGAACCCGGGCTCAGCGCTCGACGATGCGGTCGAACTGCGTGGTGGTGTGCCGCAGATGCGCCACCAGTTCGTCGCCCACCTTCGGTTCCGTGGCGTCCGACGGCACGAAGAGGATCGACACCTGCATGTGCGGCGGCTCGGCGAACCAGCGCTGCTTGCCCGCCCAGACGAACGGAGAAAGGTTCCGGTTGACCGTCGCGAGGCCGGCGCGTGCGACGCCCTTGGCACGCGGCATGACGCCGTGCAGCGCCTTCGGGGCTTCCAGGCCCACGCCGTGCGAGGTACCGCCCGCCACGACGACCAGCCAGCCGTCCGAGGCCGTCTTCTGCTGCCGGTAGCCGAAGCGGTCGCCCTTCGAGACCCGGGTGACGTCCAGGACGGCTCCGCGGTACTCGGTGGCCTCGTGGTCGCCCAGCCACAGCCGCGTGCCGATCCGGGCCCGGAAGCGGGTCTGCGGGAACTGCTGCTGGAGCCGCGCGAGTTCCTCGGCCTTGAGGTGGCTGACGAACATTGTGTGCAGCGGCAGCCGGGCGGCGCGCAGGCGGTCCATCCAGCCGACGACCTCCTCGACGGCGTCCGAGCCGTCGGTGCGGTCGAGCGGCAGGTGGATGGCGAAGCCTTCCAGCCGGACGTTCTCTATGGCGGCGTGCAGATGGGGCAGGTCCTGCTCGCTGACGCCGTGGCGCTTCATCGAGGACATGACCTCGATGACGACACGGGCCCCCACAAGGCCGTACACGCCGTCCACGGACGATACGGAGCGGATGACGCGGTCGGGCAGCGGCACGGGCTCCTCGCCCCGCCTGAACGGCGTCAGCACCAGCAGGTCGCCACCGAACCAGTCCTTGATCCGGGCGGCCTCGTAGGTGGTGCCGACCGCGAGGATGTCCGAGCCGAGGCGCGTGGCCTCGTCCGCGAGCCGCTCGTGGCCGAATCCGTAGCCGTTGCCCTTGCAGACGGGGACCAGCCCCGGAAACTGCTCGGACACGTGCTTGTGGTGTGCCCGCCAGCGCGCGGTGTCGACGTAGAGCGTGAGCGCCATGGCCGGTCCCGGAACCTTTCTCGTGGCTGCGGTGTATCAGAGGTATGAAAGGAAATTGTGGCGGATCCGCCGGACCTGTGGGGCGACGCCGTGCCGGAAATGCGGCTCGGCGGGTGGTCCGGGCGGGTTCAGCGGCGCGACATGTAGATGTCGAGCGCCTTGTGGAGCAGCTTGTTGAGGGGGAAGTCCCACTCGCCGAGGTACTCCGCGGCCTGGCCGCCGGTGCCCACCTTGAACTGGATGAGGCCGAAGAGGTGGTCGGTCTCGTCCAGGGAGTCGGAGATGCCGCGCAGGTCGTAGACGGTCGCCCCGAGGGCGTACGCGTCGCGCAGCATCCGCCACTGCATCGCGTTCGAGGGCCGGACCTCACGGCCGATGTTGTCCGAGGCTCCGTAGGAGTACCAGACGTGCCCGCCGACGACGAGCATCGTCGCGGCCGACAGGTTCACGCCGTTGTGGCGCGCGAAGTACAGCCGCATGCGGTTGGGGTCCTCGGTGTTGAGGGCCGTCCACATGCGCTGGAAGTACGAGAGCGGGCGGGGCCGGAAGTGGTCGCGCACGGCCGTGATCTCGTACAGCCGCTGCCACTCCTCCAGGTCCTGGTAGCCACCCTGGACGACCTCGACGCCGGCCTTCTCGGCCTTCTTGATGTTGCGGCGCCACAGCTGGTTGAAGTTCTTGTGGACCTCTTCCAGGGAGCGGTTCGCGAGCGGCACCTGGAAGACATAGCGGGGCTGGACGTCGCCGAAGCCGGCGCCGCCGTCCTCGCCCTGCTGCCAGCCCATGCGGCGCAGCTTGTCGGCGACCTCGAAGGCGCGCGGCTCGATGAAGTCGGCCTCGATGTCGCGCAGGCGCTTGACGTCGGGGTTCTGGATGCCGCCCTTGATGGACGCGGCCTCCCAGCGCCGGATGATCACCGGCGGGCCCATCTTCACGGAGAAGGCGCCCTGCTGCTTGAGGTGCGCGAGCATCGGCTGGAGCCAGTCGTCGAGGTTCGGCGCGAACCAGTTGATGACCGGGCCCTCGGGGAGATAGGCGAGATAGCGCTTGATCTTGGGCAGCTGGCGGTAGAGCACCAGGCCCGCTCCGACCATCTCACCGGTCCGGTCGTCGAACCAGCCGAGGTTCTCGGAGCGCCACTCCGCCTTGACGTCTGCCCAGGCCGGGACCTGCATGTGGCTTGCCGAGGGCAGGCTCTGGATGTATGCCAGATGCTGCTCTCGACTGATGGTCCTCAGGGTCAGGCTCATTCGGGGCGCTCCTCGGGCTGGTGTGTCCCCATGGGTACAGGGGCTCCGGCTCTCGCGCCGAAGCCTACTGCGCCATGCGAGCGCCCCGTCTGGCCGTATGGAACCTGGGCCCCGGGCAGGGTGTGGAGGGGGTCCCGGGGTCAGGGGAAAACGGACGTTCGGGTCAGAAGAGGCCGCCGAAGAGGCCTCCGTGCGCCATGCCGAGGAAGAAGCCCACGGCCGAGGCACCGAGTCCCAGGATCAGGCCGAACCGCTCACGCGTCGTCTCGGAGATGAACTGCCCGTACGCACCGGTGAGGATGCCGATCAGGCCGGCCCACGAACTGATCAGATGAAGACTGTCGAACATCGCCGTGACGAAGGCCGTGATTCCGAGCACCAGGGTCACTGCGAGCAGGGAGTCCTGGAGTGGATGAGGCTTGCCGTCCGTGGCGAAGAGGGATCCGGTCGAGCCAGTGGTGTTGGGTCGCAATACCTGTGCCATGAGGCACCTCCTGCGGAAGGCCGCGCATCGTAGCGCCTTACACACCCGATGTGTACAGACTGACGGTCCCCCCGGGCGGATTTCAACCGGAAGCCGCCGTGCAGGTAGTCTGTACCGTCTGCACCGGTGTCTGCCCAGGTTGTGTCCGGGTCGAAACCCAGGTCACAGCACTGATGGCGTCTGGTACTCCGTTCGGTTCACGGACGGGGGCACCCGATTGTCAGTGGCGGCCGATACCGTTGCGTACGCATCACAACCCTCCTGCCACGGAACGACCGTGGCCGTTGAGTCCAAAGGAGGTGGGTTCCACATGCGTCACTACGAGGTGATGGTCATCCTCGACCCCGATCTTGAGGAGCGCGCTGTCTCTCCCCTGATCGAGAACTTCCTCTCCGTGGTCCGTGAGGCCAACGGAAAGGTCGAGAAGGTCGACACCTGGGGCCGTCGTCGTCTCGCGTACGAGATCAAGAAGAAGCCCGAGGGCATCTACTCGGTCATCGACCTGCAGGCCGAGCCTGCGGTCGTCAAGGAGCTCGACCGCCAGATGAACCTGAACGAGTCGGTCCTCCGGACCAAGGTCCTCCGCCCCGAGACCCACTGAGCTCTCCCGCTCAGCTGAACTCGGGATTCGAGTAGCAGCACCAAGCAGCCAGCAGCAAACCCGCCGAGAGGTTCCCCATGGCAGGCGAGACCGTCATCACGGTCGTCGGCAATCTTGTCGACGACCCCGAGCTGCGCTTCACCCCTTCCGGTGCGGCGGTCGCGAAGTTCCGTGTCGCGTCCACCCCCCGCACCTTCGACCGTCAGACCAATGAGTGGAAGGACGGCGAGAGCCTGTTCCTGACCTGCTCGGTCTGGCGTCAGGCGGCGGAGAACGTCGCCGAGTCGCTCCAGCGAGGCATGCGCGTCATCGTGCAGGGCCGGCTGAAGCAGCGGTCCTACGAGGACCGTGAGGGCGTCAAGCGCACGGTCTACGAGCTGGACGTCGAGGAAGTCGGCGCCAGCCTGCGGAACGCCACGGCCAAGGTCACCAAGACCACGGGCCGAGGCGGCCAGGGTGGCTACGGCGGCGGCGGCGGTGGCGGCGGCCAGCAGGGCGGCGGCTGGGGCGGTGGCTCCGGCGGCGGCCAGCAGCAGGGCGGCGCTCCCGCCGACGACCCCTGGGCGACCGGTGCTCCCGCCGGTGGCAACCAGGGCGGCGGCGGTGGTGGTGGCTGGGGCGGCTCCGGCGGCTCCGGCGGCGGCTACTCGGACGAGCCCCCCTTCTAGGGACGGGTTCGTACCCAAACTTCTTGATCACACAGGAGAAACACCATGGCGAAGCCGCCTGTGCGCAAGCCTAAGAAGAAGGTCTGCGCTTTCTGCAAGGACAAGGTCACGTACGTGGACTACAAGGACACGAACATGCTGCGGAAGTTCATTTCCGACCGCGGCAAGATCCGTGCCCGCCGCGTGACCGGCAACTGCACGCAGCACCAGCGTGACGTCGCCACGGCCGTGAAGAACAGCCGTGAGATGGCGCTGCTGCCCTACACGTCCACCGCGCGATAAGGGAAGGGTGACCGAAACATGAAGATCATCCTCACCCACGAGGTCTCTGGCCTCGGTGCCGCGGGCGACGTCGTCGACGTCAAGGACGGTTACGCTCGCAACTACCTGATCCCGCGGAACTTCGCGATCCGCTGGACCAAGGGTGGCGAGAAGGACGTCGAGCAGATCCGTCGTGCTCGCAAGATCCACGAGATCGCGACCATCGAGCAGGCCAACGAGATCAAGGCCCGCCTCGAGGGCGTGAAGGTCCGTCTGGCCGTTCGCTCCGGCGACGCCGGCCGTCTCTTCGGTTCCGTCACCCCGGCCGACGTCGCTTCTGCGATCAAGGCTTCCGGTGGCCCCGAGGTCGACAAGCGCCGCATCGAGCTGGGCGCGCCGATCAAGACCCTGGGCGCCCACGAGACGTCCGTGCGTCTGCACCCCGAGGTTGCCGCCAAGGTCAGCATCGAGGTTGTCGCTGCCTGAGTGCAGCGCTCGGCATAGCTGAGAGAAGGGCCGTACCCGAGGGTGCGGCCCTTCTGCGTGCCGTGAGACGCGGCGGTGTTCGTGTCGCGGTGGCGTTTCAGTGCGCGGGAGTCATGTCTCCCTGTGGCGGAGCGTCGTTTCACGTGAAACCCCCGTTTCACGTGAAACGGTCAGCGTCAGGCGTCAGCGCGTCGCTCCCGTGACGATCCAGCGTCCCGAGCGGGAGCGCAGCCCCAGGGTCAGCAGCCGGATCGCCATCATCAGCGTCATCGTTGCCCAGAGAGCGGTGAGCCCGCCGCCCAGCACAGGAACGAGCAGCGCGACGGGAGCGAAGGCCGCCAGGGTGAGCACCATGGCCCACGCCAGGTAGGGGCCGTCCCCCGCTCCCATCAGGACTCCGTCCAGGACGAAGACGATTCCGCAGATCGGCTGCGAGAGGGCCACCATGACCAGTGCGGGCAGCGCGGCGTCACGCACTACTGAGTCGCCGCTGAACATCGGCAGGAAGAGCGGGCGCGCCACGATGACCAGCAGGCCAAGCACGACACCGGCGGCGAGGCCCCACTGCACCATGCGACGGCATGCCTCACGGGCGCCTTGGGCGTCGCCCGCGCCGAGGTAGCGGCCGATGATGGCCTGCCCTGCGATGGCGATGGCGTCGAGGGCGAAGGCGAGCAGGCTCCACAGCGACAGGATGATCTGGTGGGCCGCCATGTCGGCGTCCCCGAGCCGGGCTGCGACCGCAGTGGCGATCACGAGAATTGCCCTCAGGGACAGGGTGCGGACGAGCAGGGGCGCGCCGGCCTGGGCACAGGCCCGTATCCCGGCGGCGTCAGGCCGCAGGGAGGCATTGTGCTTGCGGGCTCCGCGGACGACGACGACCAGATAGACCGCCGCCATCCCGCACTGGGCGATGACGGTTCCCCAGGCGGAGCCGGCGATGCCCAGGCCTGCGCCATAGACGAGGCCGGCATTGAGGGCGGCGTTGGCCACGAATCCGGCGACGGCGACGTACAGCGGCGTCTTGGTGTCTTGGAGTCCGCGCAGGACACCGGTCGCGGCAAGCACGACGAGCATGGCCGGGATACCGAGCGTCGAGATCCGTAGATACGTGGTCGCGTAGGGGGCGGCGGTGGCGGAAGCGCCGAACCAGTCCATCAGGGCGGGCGCTGTCGGCAGGACGACGGTGATGACGGCCACGCCGATCAGCAGGGCGAGCCAGATGCCATCCATGCCCTGCCGGATCGCGGCCCGGATGTCGCCCGCGCCGACTCGGCGGGCGACGGCGGCCGTGGTGGCGTAGGCGAGGAAGACGAAGACGCCGACGGCTGTCATGAGAAGGGTCGAGGCGACGCCGAGGCCGGCCAGCTGGGCAGTGCCGAGGTGGCCGACGATGGCGCTGTCGGCGATCACGAAGAGGGGCTCGGCGACGAGCGCGCCGAAGGCCGGAACGGCCAGCGCGACGATCTCTCGGTCGTGCCGGCGTCGGACGGCCCTGGGTGCCGCGGGAGCCTGTGTCATGAGCACCAATCTAATCTTCCACAGGTAAGAGATGCAAGGTGATAAAGACCCTTACAAACCGTCGGGTCGGGCGCGTCACGTCACGCCATTTGCAGGGATCTTGGTCCGACTGGGGAAGTTTTTCTTCTGCACACCCGGTGGATGGGAGAGTTGCAGGTCAGGGGCGTTTTCCTGAAGCGGCTGAGGGCTTGTTCACAGGGCTGTCCACCGTGTCGTGCACAGGTTTTGCCGAGTTCTCCACAGCATCGGGCCCGTCGTCCACATGGCCTGTGGATAACCAGATTGGCTGACGGTGCCCGCGGGCCTAACGTGGTGCGGCGCCCGCTCTCTCCTCCGTCCTCGGAAAGCTCGCAAAACCGACGCGTCAGAACCGGAGTTGGGCCGCTCAGTTGTCAGTGCTGTGCCGTAGAAAAGAGGGGCACGGCTAGGTCCGCTCGGCGGACGGGAGGAGGTCGCTCGGTGAGTATTTCCGAGCCCTTGGATGATCCCTGGGCCGACAGCGGGCCCAGTGATCGTCTGCCTTCTTCCCGTCAGCGCCGAGATGTGCGTGGCCGTGACGAGCAGCACGACCGAGACCGGGACACCGGTTCGTGGGAGAGCGGCGGTTCGGCCTTCGAGCGTGTGCCCCCACAGGACCTGGACGCCGAGCAGTCCGTCCTCGGCGGCATGCTGTTGTCCAAGGACGCCATCGCGGATGTCGTGGAGGTCCTCAAAGGACACGACTTCTACCGGCCCGCCCACGAGACCATCTACCAGGCGATCCTCGACCTGTACGCGAAGGGGGAGCCGGCCGACCCGATCACCGTCGCGGCCGAGCTCACCAAGCGGGGCGAGATCACCAAGGTCGGTGGAGCACCGTACCTGCACACCCTGGTGCAGACGGTCCCGACCGCGGCGAACGCCGAGTACTACGCCGAGATCGTGCACGAGCGGGCGGTCCTGCGCCGCCTGGTCGAGGCGGGCACCCGCATCACGCAGATGGGATACGCGGCCGACGGCGACGTCGACGAGATCGTCAACAGCGCCCAGGCCGAGATCTATGCCGTCACCGAGCAGCGCACCACCGAGGACTATCTGCCGCTCGGCGACATCATGGAGGGCGCGCTCGACGAGATCGAGGCGATCGGCTCGCGATCGGGGGAGATGACCGGTGTACCCACCGGATTCACCGACCTCGACTCGCTCACCAACGGCCTGCATCCGGGCCAGATGATCATCATCGCGGCCCGTCCCGCCATGGGTAAGTCCACGCTCGCCCTGGACTTCGCCCGCGCCTGCTCGATCAAGCACAACATGCCCAGCGTGATCTTCTCGCTCGAAATGGGCCGCAACGAGATCGCGATGCGTCTGCTGTCCGCCGAGGCACGTGTGGCCCTCCACCACATGCGGTCCGGCACGATGACCGACGAGGACTGGACCCGGCTCGCCCGCCGGATGCCGGACGTCTCCGCTGCCCCGCTCTACATCGACGACTCCCCGAACCTGTCGATGATGGAGATCCGCGCCAAGTGCCGCCGCCTCAAGCAGCGCAACGACCTGAAGCTGGTCGTCATCGACTACCTCCAGCTGATGCAGTCGGGCGGCAAGCGGTCCGAGAGCCGGCAGCAGGAAGTCTCCGACATGTCACGAAACCTGAAACTGCTGGCCAAGGAGCTGGAGCTGCCGGTCATCGCGCTCTCGCAGCTCAACCGTGGCCCCGAGCAGCGAACCGACAAGAAGCCCATGGTCTCCGACCTGCGTGAGTCCGGGTCGATCGAGCAGGACGCCGACATGGTGATCCTGCTGCACCGTGAGGACGCCTACGAGAAGGAGTCGCCGCGCGCGGGCGAGGCGGACATCATCGTCGGCAAGCACCGTAACGGCCCGACGGCCACGATCACGGTCGCCTTCCAGGGCCACTACTCGCGCTTCGTGGACATGGCACAGACCTGACCGGGATCCGGGGATGGCGTGAGGCCGCGGAAATGCGCTCGACGTCGGGTCACCTGCCGGGTGGACTGGGGGCATGACGACACCCCAGGAACTTCTGCTGCCCGCCACTCGACGAGCGTTGTTGCACCGTATCGCCGTAGCGCAGAGCGAGGGGCGGGCGCCGTCGCTGGTCGCGGCGGTCGTCCGGGGCCGGGAGACCGTGTGGCACGGGGCCAGGACCTCGGTGGACGGACACGGTCCTGACGAGAACGTGCAGTACCGGATCGGCTCCATCACCAAGACCTTCACCGCCGTCCTGGTCCTGCGTCTGCGTGATGAGGGTGTGCTGGATCTGAATGATCCGCTGGAGAAGCACCTGCCGGGGACGGGAGCAGGGGAGGTCACCGTCGCCGAACTGCTGGCGCACACCGGTGGGTTGGCGGCCGAGTCGCCCGCGCCCTGGTGGGAGCGCACACCGGGCTCACTGCGCCCCGAGCTCGCGGATGTCCTGGGTGAGCAGCCCTTCCGGCATTCCGTGGGACGGCGGCACCACTACTCGAACCCCGGCTTCACGCTGCTGGGCGCGCTGGTCGAGGAGCTGCGGGGCGCCCCGTGGGAGGAGGTGCTGCGACGGGAAGTGCTCGAACCGCTGGGCCTGCATCGCACGAGCGGTCGGCCCGAGATGCCGCACGCGGGTGGCTGGGCGGTGCATCCCTGGGCGGATGTGATGATGCCCGAGCCCGCGGAGGACCTCGGCAGGATGGCCCCGGCGGGTCAACTGTGGTCCACCACCGGTGACCTGGCGCGTTTCGCCGTCTTCCTCGCCCGGGGTGACGACCGGGTGCTGAGTGCGGACTCCGTACGGGAGATGCGGACGCCCGCCGCTCCGCCCGAGGCGGCAGACCTGGCGGCGGGCTCCGGCTACGGCCTCGGCATGCAGATCGCGCACCGCGACGGCCGGACCCTGGTCGGGCACTCCGGCTCGCTGCCCGGGTTCCTGGCCGGCCTCGCGATCGGTGTGGACGACGACGTCGCGGCGGTCGTGCTCACGAACTGCACCTCGGGCCCGGCCGCGTTCACCGTGGCCGCCGATCTCGTACGGATCGTGGCGGAGGCCGAGCCGAGGATTCCCGAACCCTGGCGGCCGGTGGCCGAGGCCGACAGTGCCGTCCTGGAGCTGGTGGGGCAGTGGTACTGGGGGACTCAGGGGTTCGGGCTGCGGTGGTCGGCCGACGGCCGGCTCTCGCTGGAGCCTCTGTCCGGTGTCGGTCGCGGCGCGCGCTTCCGGCCGAACGCCGACGGAACCTGGACGGGACTCGACGGCTACTACGCGGGGGAGGTCCTGCGGGTCGTACGGCGCACTGACGGCTCGGTGAGCCATCTGGACCTCGGTTCGTTCGTGTTCACCCGTCAGCCGTACCAAGACGGGTCTTCCGTGCCGGGTGGAGTGGATCCGGAGGGCTGGCGGGGGATCCAGTAGCCGACGCCATGAAGGAGGCGTCCCGTTTCACGTGAAACGGGACGCCTCCGTCCTCTGCGCGGCTCAGAGCGGCAGTTTGAAGCCGACGTGCGAAGCAGTGAAGCCGAGACGCTCGTAGAAGCGATGGGCGTCGGTGCGGGTGACGTCGGAGGTCAGCTGGACCAACTGGCAGCCCTGGCGCCGGGATTCCTCGATCGCCCATTCGATGAGCTGGGTTCCCAGGCCGCTGCCGCGCTCGTCGGCGTGGATGCGCACCCCTTCGATCACGGAGCGCGTCGCCCCCTTGCGTGACAGCCCGGGGATCACCGTGAGCTGAAGCGTTCCGACCACGCGGCGCTCGCGAACAGCGACCATCAGATGCTGATTCGGGTCGTCGCTCAGGCGCTCCAGGGCGGCGAGATACGGACTCAGGTCGTCGGGTGACTCGCGTTGCGCGCCGAGCGGGTCGTCCGCGAGCATCGCGACGATCTCAGGAACGTCGTCGGCGACCGCGGCACGTATTTCAAGATCTCCCATGGGTGCACCCTATGCAGGCGCCATGGGCTGCGCCGGCACGCTCGCCGACTCCACGACCCGGACCAGCGGCGCCAGTTCAGGGTTCTTCGCGGCCTCGTCGAGGGCCTCCCGCAAAGCGGCGTCATTGGTGGGCCGGGCCTCGTCGAGGAGCTGGAGTCCCGCCTCGCTGACGTTCGTGTAGATGCCGCGGCGGTCGGTCGGGCACAGGTAGCGCGCGAGCAGCCCACGGTCCTCGAGGCGGGTGACGAGCCGCGTGGTGGCGCTCTGGCTCAGCACGACCGCGTCCGCGACCTGCTTCATCTGGAGATGACCGCCTTCACCGTCGTGCTGCCGGCTGAGGACGTCGAGCAGTGAGTACTCCCGCACGCTCAGGTCGTGCTCGGCCTGCAGCGCTCGCTCGATGTGGGCCTCGATCCTCCCGTGCAGCAGGGAGAGGGCGCACCAGCCCTGAGCGAGGGCGGTGAGCGCGGGGTCCGTGGCTGTCATGGCGTTCTCCTCCGTCCCGGAGCGGCTGAAGCCCAGGATAGACCACAATCGAAATATCCCGCGGTTGCATATAGCCCGCGTCTGCAACTATTGTGGACGCACGCAAAGCGCTCCTGCAATCTTTTGGGAAGGTGTACCCCACCATGCCTCTCGCGCTTCTGGCCCTCGCGATCGGGGCCTTCGGAATCGGAACGACCGAGTTCGTGATCATGGGCGTACTGCCCGAGGTCGCGGGTGACTTCGGTGTCTCCATCCCCACAGCCGGTCTGCTGGTGACCGGGTACGCCCTCGGCGTGGTGATCGGAGCCCCGACCATGACCGCGTTCGGTACTCGGGTGTCCCGCAAGCGGATGCTGATGCTGCTCATGGGACTGTTCGTGATCGGCAACCTGCTCTCCGCCGTCGCGCCCGCCTTCGGGCTGATGCTGGCGGGACGAGTGATCGCCTCCCTCGCTCACGGCGCCTTCTTCGGCATCGGGTCCGTGGTGGCCGCCGAGCTGGTCGCGCCGGAGAAGAAGGCCGGCGCGATCGCCATGATGTTCAGCGGTCTCACCATCGCCAATGTCGTCGGTGTCCCGCTGGGCACACTGATCGGGCAGTCGGCGGGCTGGCGCGTCACCTTCGCGGGCGTCGCGGCGCTCGGAGTGATCGGGCTGCTGGGCATCGCCAAACTGGTCCCCGAGATGCCCAAGCCGGAGGGTGTGCACCTGCGGCACGAGCTGGCCGCCTTCAAGAACGTCCAGGTCCTGCTGGCGATGGCGATGACCGTGCTGGGCTTCGGCGGCGTCTTCGCGGCCATCACGTACATCGCGCCGATGATGACGCATGTCGCAGGTTTCGCCGACGGCTCCGTCACCTGGCTGCTGGTCCTGTTCGGCCTCGGCATGGTCGGCGGGAACCTGATCGGCGGCAGGTTCGCCGACCGCTCGCTGATGCCGATGCTCTACGTCTCCCTGGGTGGTCTCGCGATCGTGCTCGCCCTGTTCACCGTCACCGCGCACAACAAGATCCTCGCCGCCGTCACGATCGCTCTGATCGGGGCACTGGGCTTCGCCACCGTGCCGCCGCTGCAGAAGCGCGTCCTCGACCAGGCGCACGGCGCCCCCACGCTCGCCTCGGCCGTGAACATCGGCGCCTTCAACCTCGGCAACGCCCTCTCGGCCTGGCTCGGCGGCCTCGTCATCGCGGCCGGCCTGGGCTACACCGCTCCCAACTGGGTCGGCGCCGTCCTCGCCGCGAGCGCCCTCGTCCTCGCCGTCGTCTCGGCCGCGCTGGAGCGCCGTACGGAGAAGCCCAGCGCCGTCGTCGCCGGCGCCGCGCCCGCCGAGCAGCGGGCCGTCGTCCACCACTGACCCGAGCCGATCACGGAGCGAGGCCAGGGCCGTCCCCGCTCCTGTCCGCTCAGCACCACCCCGCAACAGCCCCGAGAAGGAGAAGACCCCTCATGAGCACCACCACTGCCGTCGCCCCGCTGACCATCGAGGACGCCGAGGTTCTCGTCACCGCGGCCCGCCGTGCCGCCGAGGCGGCCGGTGTCCGCGTCAGCGTCACCGTCCTCGACGCGGGCGGTCACCTGCTTGCCTTCCGACGTGACGACCAGGCCGTGCTGATCTCCGGCGAGACCAGCACCCGCAAGGCCTACACGGCGCTCCAGTTGAACTCCGCCACCGCCGACCTCGTCGACGCGGTTCAGCCCGGAGGCCTCTTCCACACGCTGCCGACCGCACTCGACCGTCCACTGCTGTTCATCGCGGGTGGCGTCCCGGTCCACCGTGACGGACGACTGATCGGCGCGATCGGGGTCGGCGGCGGCATGCCGGACCAGGACCACGGCTTCGCCTCCGCCGCGATCGAGACGCTCGTCTGACACGGGCCGACCGGCGAAGCCCCGGCCCAGGTCCGCTCCGAGCGAGACAGGCCACGTTCCGGCCCAGGTCCTGTCCGACGTGGGCCGTTCGGGTCCGGCAGGCATCGGCATGGAAGTGCCGGCCCCACCATCCGGTGGGGCCGGCACTTCCATATGCGTATGCGGAGGAGCACTCGGCCGACCGGTCCGCGGTCATGGCCCGACACCCGCTCAGGACGCCAGGCGTCCCACCCGGTCCCTGCTACCCGGCGGCCACCGTCAAGGGTGCGAAGCGTCGCGTCCAGTCCCCGGGCAGCTCCGGGATTCCGTAGGTCATGACCGCGTTGAAGGCGACGGACACGAGGCCGCGCTCCTTCACCCACGACAGCAGCTCTTCGTGTCGCACATCGATGTCGGTACGCAGTGGACGGTCGGTGTGGGCCGCGAGCGAAGCGATGAGAGCCTTCGCCGTCTCCGTGTCGCGAGCGACCAGCGGGCCGACCACCTGGTTGTCCATGTTGGGCCAGGCCGCGCCGTATCCGATGATCCGGCCGCCCTCCTCGGCGACGCGCAGCTGATCGGAGAAGGCCGGCAGTCGCGTGATCATGTGGGTGCGATCGGCGCCGAAGACCTCCTCGTCGAGCCGGAGAATCGTGAAGAGATCCTCGGCGGTGGCCGCACGCGTGCAGACGTCGGGTGCCCGCCCGTCCGGAGTGAAGACTCCACGGACCATCTCGGCGCGGCCGGTGACCTTGAAGCCCAACTCCTCGTAGAGCGGCCGGCCGTACGGGGTCGCGTGCAGGGTCAGCGGCGTGGTGCCCATGTCGGTGACGACATGGCGCATGAGCCGACGTCCGACACCCTTGCGGGCATGACGCTCGGAGACGAGCACCATGCCGATCGCGCCGAGTTCAGGTCGCTCCCGCGGGCCGTACTCGGTCACGACGCACGCGGTGACCAGGCCACCGTCCGGGTCGTCGATTCCGTAGCCGGTTCCCGCCGCGAGCAGGAGGCCCCACTTGTGTTCCTCGCGGGGCCACCCCCGGTTCTCGGACAGGTCGGCGCAGGCGGTGAGATCGCGAGGCGTCAGGCGGCGGACGGGCAGATCGGCGAGGGAAGGTGTCGACACGCAGGTCAGGCTGTACGACCCGCAGCCCTGGCGTCCACCGGTTTGCGGCCGGATGTACGTGCTTTTGGCCACGCCATCACAACGGCACAGCGCGCGGGCAGATGTTTCACGTGAAACAACGCGGACAGGGGCATTCCGGCGCCGCTGTTCGCCGCATCGGTGGAACTGGTGGAAATTGCCGACATCGCATCCGAGGTGGAGATCACGAAGTGGCCAGGTGAAGGGTTCGGGGAGGTCCGGGGTGATCTGTCGGGCGCGGGCGAATGCCTGTGAATTGGCCTGCCCTGAACGGCAATTGAGCGACATCGATGGATCACCCCCGGCCCGTTCACGGGGAGGACAGAGAAGACTTGTGCCTGGGGCGCCTGCCGGTATGGTCGACTCCGGTTCACCTCCGCCGAGACGTAGGTACGTCCTCAGGGGGCTGAACGCAGGCCAATGCAGCCTAACGGGACGGAGAGATCGAAGACCCGCATTTTCCGTTGTGCGACCGGGCGTTGACGCGGCGTGGCATGCTGCGATGAGGCCAGTGCGGCCAATGTCACATTCTCTCCTTACTTGTCCGTACGTGACGGGAACGCGGGTTCAATGTGGCCGCATTGGCCGACGGGGACTGAACCGGGAAAGAGGGCGAGCCGTCTGCGGGGGAAAGCAGGCATCTTCCGACCGCGGAGGTGCGCAGACCGATCGAAAGATGTTCGAGGCGAGGCACACCATGGACGCTCCGACCACGGCGTCGGCCGACAAGGGCACTTCCGGCGGCAACGGCGGGGGCGGTTGGTTCACACCGCGCCAGGAACCGGCGCCCGCCGAGGGTGATCAGGGGGCATCCGACGGCCGTCGGCTCGCAGCGATGCGCCCCGTCGGCCGGCCCACCACGCCGCAGGACGAGCCCGCCCCGGAAGCGGACCAACGGACGCCGCCCACGGCGCCGGCCGTGCAGGAACGAATATCCCCGTCGGCGCAGGCTCCTCGTGGCGCTGCAGCACATACGCCACAGGCCCCCCGTGACGCGGCACCGCAGACCCGGTACCAAGGGGCGCCGTACGCGCCCCGGCATCCCGAGCCGGAGCCCGCCGGCGGAGCCGCACAACCCGTGTCAGGGGCTCCGCAGCCCGCGTACGGCTCTCCCCGGCCCGCACACGGCGCCCCGCAGCCGGAATCCGTTCCTGCCCCGCGAGCGCCCGGACAGACGCCCGGCCCGAAGGCGTCGCCCGACGCCGTGCTGATCCGCCGGACCATGGCGGAGGTCGGCCCGGTGGCCGACAAGGTCACCTCCTACTTCTACGCGCTGCTGTTCGTGCGCCACCCGGAACTGCGCCAGCTGTTCCCCGCCGCGATGGACACGCAGCGGGACCGGCTTCTCAGGGCCCTGCTGACCGCCGCCGAGCACATCGACAACACCGAAGTCCTCGTGGCGTATCTGCAGAACCTCGGCCGTGGACACCGCAAGTACGGCACCAGACCGGAGCACTACCCGGCGGTCGGCGAGTGCCTCATAGGCTCGCTCAGCAGGTATGCCTCAGGGAGCTGGGACGCCGAGACGGAGGCGGCCTGGGTCCGTGCGTACACGACGATCTCCCAGGTCATGATCGACGCGGCGGCAGCGGACGAACTGCTCGCGCCGGCCTGGTGGTACGCCGAGGTGGTCTCGCACGATCTGCGGACCCCGGACGTCGCGGTCGTCACCGTCCGCCCCGACCAGCCCTATCCGTTCCTCGCCGGCCAGTACACGAGCCTGGAGACGCCGTGGTGGCCGCGGATCTGGCGCCACTACTCCTTCGCGTCGGCTCCCCGCTCCGACGGTCTGCTGTCCTTCCATGTGAAGGCGGTTCCGGCGGGCTGGGTGTCCAACGCCCTGGTGCACCGCGCCCGGCCCGGCGACATCATCCGGCTCGGCCCGCCGGCAGGCTCGATGACCGTCGACCACACCACCGACAGCGGCCTGCTCTGTCTGGGCGGCGGCACCGGCATCGCGCCGATCAAGGCTCTGGTCGAGGATGTCGCCGAGCACGGTGAGCGGCGCCCGGTCGAGGTGTTCTACGGCGCACGCACCGACCACGACCTGTACGACATCGACACGATGCTGCGGCTTCAGCAGAGCCACCCCTGGCTTGCCGTACGGCCGGTCGTCGACCAGCAGGCTCACCTTCAGCTGCCGGACGTCGTCCGTGAATACGGGCCGTGGAACGAGTACGACGCGTATCTCTCGGGCCCTCCCGGGATGATTCGCAGCGGTGTGGACGCGCTGAGGGACATCGGCATCCCGTCGGACCGCATCCGCCACGACTCGGTGGAGGAACTCGTGACCGCCGGAGACTGAACACGTCTCGGCCGGGACGGCGTGGATCCGTCTCCCGGCCAGGACGGTTCGACGGTCCTCCGGACCGCGACGGTCAGCCCAGGTCGGGCGCGTGCATCGCCCGTACGCCCTCGATGTTCCCGTCGAGATAGTGCCGCAGGGACAACGGCACGAGGTGGACGGAGGCGATACCGACCCGCGTGAACGGCACGCGGACGATCTCGTATTCGCCGATCGGCTCGTCCACCTCAGGACCGTGTCTCTGAGACAGGTCCATGGACTCCAGACGGCAGACGAAGAAATGCTGCACCTTGACGCCGGTCGCGCCGCCGTCGTCGCCGATGTGCTCGACGGTGTCGACGAAGCAGGGCACTACATCGGTGACCTTGGCGCCGAGCTCCTCGTGCACCTCGCGGTGGAGGGCGTCGACGACGGTCGTGTCCTCCGGTTCGACCCCGCCACCCGGTGTGAGCCAGTAGGGATCGACGCCGGGCTTGGTGCGCTTGATCAGGATCAGGTCGTCACCATCGAGCAGGATGGCGCGGGCGGTGCGCTTGACCACGGGTCGGACGGTCATGGGAGAAATGTGGCCCGGCTGGTTCCACGTGAAACATCGCGACGCCCCCGAACTGCCGCGACGAGCTGTCAGGCCCAGTCGGCGGCGGCCCGCAGCAGCCACTCGTGCGCCCGGGCGATGTGCGGCATGGCCAGCGTCCCCGTGCGCACCACCAGAAAATAGGTGCGCAGCGGCGGCACGGCCGGGTCGAGCAGCGCCACGACGTCGCCACGATCCAGCGCCTCGGTGCACAGATACCGGGGCAGGACGGCGAGGCCGGCACCCGCGGCCGCACAGGCCAGGACGGCACGCAGGTCCGGAACGACGACGGCACCGGAGGCGGCGGGGCGGGAGTCGAAGACGGAGGCCCAGTAGCGGGCGACGAGGGGCAGCGACTCGTGCACCTCGACGATGGGGAGGTCCTCCAGCGCGTGAGCGCCCTTGCGGCGCAGCTTCCCGGCGCCCACGCGGGCCATCCAGTGCGGAGCGGCGACCAGGACGTGTTCTTCGTCGCAGAGCGGAGTCGCGGTCAGCAGAGCACCGCGTGGGCGGGCTGTCGTGATGGCCAAATCATGATGTCCGGCAGCAAGCCCTTCCAGGGTCTCCTCGGCATTGCCGAAGGAGGCGCGCAGCGCCAGGCCCTGGCCGTCGTCGCCGATCAGCTCGGTGAGCGCGGGCAGCGCCCGCTTCGCAGTGAACTCCGGCGGCCCGGCGAGATGAAGCGTGCGCAAGGACGAGTCCTCGTCGAGGCCGGTCTCGGTGATCTCCACGAGGGCGTCGAGGTGCGGTGCCGCCTTGTGGGCCAGCTCGTCGCCGATGGTCGTGGGGGTCACCCCACGGGCCTGGCGCAGGAACAACGGCCGTCCCAACTGCCGCTCCAGCGTGCGGATCTGTGAGGTGACGGCAGGTTGGGAGAGCCCGAGCAACGCGGCGGCGCGGGTGAAGGAACCGGCCCGGTGCACCGTCACGAACGTACGCAGCAAGGCCAAATCCATGGTGCCCCTCCCCTCCCAGCACCCCCGCGCGAGCCCTAACTATAAATAAGTCGATAGGTCGCTGTCGCTACGGTGATTGGACACTGACACAGAGTCAACTAGCCTTGGTCGCGCGGTTCTTCGCGCGCAGAACCGGGACGGTCCGAGCCACGAGGGGGGAGGCTCGGACCGTCCGTTGTGCGTAGCGGAGCACCGGTCCCGCGACCGCGCAGGACGCCCCGGCTCAGCAGTCGCTCAGAAGGCCGTCACTCCGCGGACTCGTCGAGGGCCCGCAGCAGGTCCGCCACCAAGTCCTCGGGGTCCTCCGCACCGACGGAGAGGCGGACGAAGCCTTCCGGCACCGCGTCCCCGCCCCAGCGCCCCCGCCGTTCCGCCGTGGACCGGACGCCGCCGAAGCTCGTCGCGTCGTCCACCAGACGCAGCGCGTCGAGAAATCGGTCGGCACGCGCGCGCGTGGGCAGCGTGAAGGACACCACACATCCGAACCGCCGCATCTGCTGAGCGGCGATCTTGTGCGAGGGGTCGTCGGGCAGACCGGGATAGCGCAGCCCGGACACCTCGGGCCGCTCCCGCAGGGCCTCGGCGACGACCAGGGCGCTGGAGGTCTGCCGGTCGGCGCGCAGCTGGAGGGTGGCGAGCGAGCGGTGCGCGAGCCAGGCCTCCATGGGGCCGGGGATCGCGCCGACGATCTTCCGCCAGCGCTTCACCGGAACCATCAGCGCGCTGTCGCGGGCGGTGACGTACCCCAGCAGGATGTCGCCGTGTCCGGTGAGCATCTTGGTGCCGCTCGCGACCGAGAAGTCCGCGCCGAGCTCCAGCGGGCGCTGTCCGAGCGGAGTGGCCAGGGTGTTGTCGACGGCGACGAGCGTGCCCTGCGCGTGGGCCGCCGTGACCAGCCGCCGGATGTCGCACACGTCGAGGCCCGGGTTCGACGGCGTCTCGATCCACAGCAGCTTTGCGCCGTCGAGCACCTCCAGCTGGGCGTCGCCGGCGGTCGGGGCGGTGCGCACCTCGATGCCGTACGCGGTCAGCTGCTCGCGCACCAGCGGGAGCACCTGATAGCCGTCGTCCGGCAGGACCACGATGTCGCCGGCGCGCAGCTGGGAGAAGAGGACGGCGGAGATGGCGGCCATACCCGAGGGGAAGGCGAGGGTCTCGACGCCGTCCTGCCCGGGGGCCTCCAGTTCGCCTATGGCGCGCTCCAGGAGCGTCCAGGTCGGGTTCTCGTCACGGCCGTAGGCGTACGGGCCGGTGGGGTCGCCGGGCAGGTGGAAGTGCGCGGCGAAGACCGGCCCCGGAAGCGTCGGCTCGTACTTGACGGGCTCGGGCAGCCCGGCCCGCACCGCGCGCGTGCCGTCGCCGCTCGGCGCGACGAAATCCGCTGAGGTCATGAGACCTGTCCCTCCACTTGCTCCTGTACAGCGGCGAGCAGACCGACGCTCGCCGCCTCCACCATCTCAAGACACTCCTCGAAGCCGTCCATACGTCCGTAATACGGATCCGGGACATCCGGATCGTCGCCCGCGGCGGGGTCGTACGACCGCAGCAGTCTGACCTTGTCGGCGTCCTCGGGGGTGGGCGCGAGTCGGCGCAGCGCCTTCAGGTGGCCGGAGTCGAGGGCGACGACGAGGTCGAGGCGGGAGAACCACGAGGCCTGGAACTGCCGGGCGGTGTGGTCGCTCCCGTAGCCGTTCGCCTCCAGGACGGCGACGGCACGCGGGTCGGCGCCGTCGCCCTCGTGCCAGCCGCCCGTGCCCGCGCTGTCGACCTCGACGAGCTGATCGAGCCCGGCCTCTTCCACACGGGCGCGGAAGACGGACTCCGCCATCGGGGAGCGGCAGATGTTGCCGGTGCAGACGAAACAGACGCGATAGGGCATGGGTACTCAGTCCTTGCCGTCGGGCAGCACTACGTTGAGCGCCCAGGACACGACGGAAATGATCAGGCCGCCCAGGACGGCGGTCCAGAAGCCCTCGACGTGGAAGCTCAGGTCGAGCTTGTCGGCCAGCCACGAGGTGAGCAGCAGCATCAGCGCATTGACCACGAGCGTGATCAGGCCGAGCGTGAGAATGAAGAGCGGGAAGGTCAGGATCTGCACGATGGGCTTGACCAGGAAGTTCACCAGGCCGAAGACCAGCGCGACGAGCAGCAGCGTGCCGACCTTCTTGCCGGTGCTGTCCCCCGTGAGGGTGATCTTGTCGAGCAGCCACACCGCGACGGCCAGGGCCCCCGCGTTGGCGAGTGTCTTGACTACGAAATTCTTCATGTGTCTGATCGTGGCAGAAGAGATCGACTGGCGAGCAGGCTGTGCGCACAGCTTGTGGGGTACGAGAGCGGACGAGAGCGATGAAGGCATTCCGGCTGGACGAACTGGAGGCGGAACGCGCCGCCAACGAAGGCGCCTACCTGCAGTTCCTGCGTGAGCGGAACATGTCGGTCGGCCTCTACGCGCTCGACGCGGGTGAGCTCGACCCGCAGAAGCCGCACCAGCAGGACGAGGTGTACTTCGTGGTGAGCGGGCGGGCCTCGATCACGGTCGGACTGGAGACCACGCAGGTGGCGCGCGGCAGCGTCGTCTACGTACCCGCGGGCGTCGCCCACAAGTTCCACCACATCACCGAGGATCTGAGGGTCCTGGTGGTGTTCTCTCCGCCCGAGAGCTGACCGCCGCCTCAGGGTTCCCTAGGGGACCGGTCAGGGGAGGACAAGGGATGCGAGGCCCCCGTACGCGTCTCTCCCGGCCTAGCATCGAAGCAGGACATCGGAGAACCCGGAATCACGGCCCCGGACTTGGGGCGACGGGCGAAGAGAGGTAAGGACGAGGGCGATGCGAGAGATCTTCAGCGGTATGCCGTGGTGGGTGAAGTGGGTCGCGGTGCCGGTCATCGCCCTGGTCGTGTTCGGCGGCCTGATAGCCAGCGTCGTCGGATTCGTCATCGGCCTGCTCTTCAAGCTGCTGATCTTCGTCGCGCTGGTCGGCGGACTGATCTACATCGTGCGGAAGTTCATGGCGGGCTCGTCGTCCCGCAGCGACTGGTGAGACGCGAGAGGGTGAGCGCGGGGTAACGGGTGCGACGGGAAAGGGAACTCCAGGTTCCCTCGCCCGAGGGAAGTTTCCCGGCGAGGCCGTCTGCGAGCGGTGACAGACGGTTAAAGTCCGGAGCTCGACGCGGGGCCGACCCCCGCGGGCAGCGCACAGCCCCCTCCCGTGTTCCCCCGCACGGGCGGTTCCCCTCGCGCTTCGGGAGTGCCCCTTGGCCACGGTTGACACCGCACCCGCACAATCACCTGCTCCCCCCGTTCAGCGGTCGGGCGGACCCACGGCGTCACGCGTTCCGCCGACCCAGCCCCTGACAACCCCCGGCGAGACCCGCGCCGCACACCTCCCGCAGGCGCAGGACCCGCCCGTGGAGTCGAACTCGACCACCCTCATCGGCTCGGTGCAGCGCGCGATGCGGCTCTTGGAGGCGGTGGCCTCGCGCGAGCACGGGGCGCCCGCCAAGCAGCTGGCCCGGGAGGCCGGGCTCGCGCTGCCGACGGCGTACCACCTGCTGCGCACCCTGGCCCACGAGGGCTATCTGCGCCGGGACAAGGGGCTGTTCTTCCTCGGAGAGTCGGCCGAGCGGCTGAGCAGCAGTGGAGCGCAGCAGAAACGTCGCAGCACGATGAGTGACGCACTGGCGCACTGGCGCGATGCGATCGGTGTGCCCGTCTACTACGCGAACTACCGGGACGGCGAGATCGACGTCATCTGCGTCGCCGACAGCCCGGCCAACCCCGCCGTCGAGGAGTGGGCCGACTTCCGCGAGACCGCCCATGCCCACGCGATCGGGCAGTGCCTGCTGTCCCAGCTGGACGACAAGGCCCGCCGTGACCACCTCGACCGCTATCCGGTGCAGTCGATCACCCCGTACACGGTGCGTGACAACGACAGCCTGCTGCGACGCCTGGAGCGGACGGGGCGCATGGAGCCGGTCATCGAGCGGCAGGAGTACGCGCTGGGCACGGTCTGCGCCGCCATCCCCATCACCGCGGGCAGCACGGCCGCGACGATGGCCATTTCTCTCCCTTCCCATCAGGCCGAGCGGCTGCTACCCGCGGCACGCCAATTGCAGAGCGAGATCGGCCGGCTGCTAGGGACACTCGCGATCTCTATCAGTATCTGAAAACTCACTCCTTGTGATCTGTCGTGCACGTTCTGCAAGATTCCAGCAGTGTCAGGGGGACGATTCCTGGCCAGGGCGACGGCAAACGACGGGGTAGGCGATGCGCGAGTCGGTACAGGCAGAGGTCATGATGAGCTTCCTCGTGTCGGAGGAGCTCTCTTTCCGCATTCCTGTGGAACTGCGATACGAGACCTGTGATCCGTACGCGGTGCGGCTGACCTTCCATCTGCCTGGCGATGCGCCGGTGACCTGGGCGTTCGGACGGGAATTGCTGATCGACGGTGTCGGGCGTCCGTGCGGTGACGGTGATGTGCGCATCGCGCCGGCCGACCCGGAGTCCCTCGGCGAGGTCCTGATCCGCCTTCAGGTGGGCGGCGATCACGCACTGTTCCGGTCCGGCGCCGCGCCGCTCGTCGCGTTTCTCGACCGCACCGACAAGCTGGTGCCGCTCGGGCAGGAGCGTGCCCTGGCCGGCTTCGACACGCATCTCGACGAGGCCCTCGACCGCATCCTGGCGGAGGAGCAGAGCGCCGGCTGACGCACGTCCGCATCCCCAAGTGGAGTAACGCTTCCTCACACTCGGCGCGAGGGAGGTTTCAGCGCTTACGGCGGCGACCGCCACCGCCGCCCACCGGCGTCCGGGCCCTCGCGGGCTCAGGCACGCTCTGCACGGCCTCGGGGCGGTCGGCGGCGACCACCAGGGCGGCGAGCGCCGTGGTCACCGGCACGGAGGCGACCAGCCCGATCGAGCCGATCAGGGTGCGCACGATCTCCTCGGCCACGAGTTCGCTGTTGGCCACCGTGGCCACGCTGCTCTGTGCGATCGAGAAGAGCAGCAACAACGGCAGTGCGGCGCCCGCGTAGGCGAGGACGAGGGTGTTCACGACCGACGCGATGTGGTCACGGCCGATGCGGATGCCCGCGCGGTACAGGCCGCGCCAGCCCATCGTCGGATTCGCCTCGTGCAGTTCCCAGACCGCGGACGTCTGTGTGACGGTCACGTCGTCGAGGACACCGAGCGAACCGATGATGACACCCGCGAGCAGCAGACCGCTCATGTCGATGGACGGATACAGGCCATGGATCAGGCCGGTGTTGTCGTCGGTGTTGCCGGTCAGCGCCGCCCATCCGATGAAGGCGGAGCCGAGCACACCGATCAGCACCAGCGAGAGCAGCGTGCCGACGACAGCCACGGATGTGCGGGCCGAGAGGCCATGACACATGTAGAGGGCGATCAGCATGATGGCGCTGGAGCCGACGACCGCCACGATCAGCGGGTTCGAGCCCTCCAGGATCGCCGGCAGGATGAAGAACGTCAGGATCAGGAAGCTGATGGCCAGCGCGACCAGCGCCATGACGCCGCGCATCCGGCCCACGACCACGACGACGATCGCGAAGATCCCGGCGAGCAGGGTCAGGGGGAACTTCCGGTTGACGTCGGTGACCGAGTACTGGAGGTCCTTCGGCGCGGACGGTTCGTACGCGACGACGACCTTCTGTCCCTCGTGCAACTGCCGTGTCTGGTCGGGCTGAACGATCTCCGTGAACGTGCGGCCCTTGTCCTTGCCGGTGTCGATCCGGACCGTGGCCTTCTTGCACTCTCCCTTCGCCCGCTGCTGCGTGGACGAACCCTCGGCGGTGGAGTTGTCGCCGGTCGGCGCCTGCCCCGCGGCGTTCACCGACTTGCAGTCCACCTCGTCGACCTGGGTGACCGTCGCCTGCTGTGTCTGCCGGTCGAAGCCGACGCCGGTCCGCTCGTGGGACGGAGCGCCACCGGGCCAGAGCACCAGGAGACCCACAACGACCGCTGCAGCGAAGGGGATCAGCACCGCGGCGATGACCTTGCGCAGGTGGCGGGAGACGGGTGCGGCCGGGCCGTGGCTGTGCGAGTGGCCGTGGCCGTGGCCTCCGCCGGAGCCGTGTCCGTGCCCTCCACCGGGACCGTGGTCGTGGCCGTCGCCCGGACCGCCGCCGTGCCCATTGCCGGGACCGTGGCCATGGCCGCCGCCTGGTCCACGGCCACCGCCGGATCCGCGTCCGGAATCGCCGCCGGGGCCATGCCCGTGGCCGTCGCCGGAGCCTGCACCGCGGGGCGGCTCGGACGGTGGGAACGGGGACTGCTGTGTCGTGGTCACCGACCGATCATCGCAAGAACGGCAGGGGCCCTCTGTTCACCGCGCCAGATATGACGCTAGCGTGGAGGCACCTTTGCACACGCGGGAGCTCGGAGCACCGGGCTGAGAGGGCGCTGACCTCCGCCTCAGCGATGTTTCACATGAAACATCGACAGACGGAAGCCGCTGCGTCGACCGCCGAACCTGTTACCGGGTAATGCCGGCGTAGGGAGTAGGTCTCATGACCGACAAGGACGTACGCACGCCTGCCTCCAGCCAGACGGACGGGGCTTCTTCCCCGTCCTCGAACGGCGAGGCCGGGAAGTCCATCGGCTGGCACAAGGGGTATGTCGGGGGTCCGCGACCCGACGTACGGGTGCCGGTCCGTCAGGTGCACCTCACCAACGGGCAGTCCGTCACGCTGTACGACACCTCCGGCCCGTACACCGATCCATCCGTCGACACCGATGTGCGCAGGGGCCTGGCGCCCCTGCGGGAGAACTGGATCATCGCCCGCGGCGACACCGAGGAATACGCGGGCCGCCCCGTCCGTCCCGAGGACGACGGGATCAAGCACACCTCACCGCGCGGGGGACTGCGCAACCTCGACGCCGTCTTCCCCGGCAGGCCGCGACAGCCGCGCCGGGGCCGGGACGGGCAGGCGGTCACGCAGCTCGCGTACGCCCGCCGGGGCGAGATCACGCCCGAGATGGAATTCGTGGCGGTCCGTGAGAACGTCGAGCCCGAGGCCGTACGCGAGGAGATCGCCGCGGGGCGCGCGGTGCTTCCCGCGAACGTCAACCACCCGGAGATCGAGCCGATGATCATCGGCAAGCGGTTCCTGGTGAAGGTCAACGCCAACATCGGCAACTCGGCGGTCACTTCCTCCATCGAGGAGGAGGTCGAGAAGATGACCTGGGCGACCCGCTGGGGCGCGGACACGGTCATGGACCTGTCCACCGGCCGCAACATCCACACCACCCGCGAGTGGGTGCTGCGCAACTCCCCCGTGCCCATCGGCACCGTGCCGCTCTACCAGGCGCTGGAGAAGGTCGACGGCCGCGCCGAGGAACTGACCTGGGAGATCTACAAGGACACGGTCATCGAGCAGGCCGAGCAGGGCGTGGACTACATGACCGTCCACGCGGGTGTACGACTGCCGTACGTGCCGCTCACCGCGAACCGCAAGACCGGCATCGTCTCGCGCGGCGGCTCCATCATGGCCGCCTGGTGCCTCGCGCACCACAAGGAGTCGTTCCTCTACGAGAACTTCGAGGAGCTCTGCGAGATCCTCGCCGCGTACGACGTCACGTACTCGCTCGGCGACGGCCTTCGTCCGGGCTCGATCGCGGACGCCAACGACGAGGCGCAGTTCGCGGAGTTGCGCACGCTCGGAGAACTCAACACGGTCGCCAAGCGTTTCGATGTTCAGACCATGATCGAAGGCCCGGGACATGTCCCGATGCACAAGATCAAGGAGAACATCGATCTTCAGCAGGAGATCTGCGACGAGGCTCCGTTCTACACGCTCGGCCCGCTGACCACGGACGTCGCGCCGGCGTACGACCACATCACCTCCGGTATCGGCGCCGCGATGATCGCCTGGTGGGGCACGGCCATGCTCTGCTACGTCACACCCAAGGAACACCTGGGCCTGCCCAACCGTGACGACGTCAAGACCGGCGTCATCACCTACAAGATCGCCGCTCACGCCGCCGACCTCGCCAAGGGACACCCGGGTGCGCAGGAGTGGGACGACGCGCTGTCCGACGCCCGATTCGAGTTCCGGTGGGAGGACCAGTTCAACCTGGCGCTCGACCCGGACACGGCACGCGAGTTCCACGACGAGACCCTGCCGGCCGAGCCCGCCAAGACGGCCCACTTCTGCTCCATGTGCGGGCCGAAGTTCTGCTCGATGAAGATCAGCCAGAGCATCACCGAGCGATTCGGTGGCGCGGCGACCGAGGGGGCTTCTCCGGAGGAGATCGCCGAGGGAATGCTCCAGAAGTCGAAGGAGTTCGCGTCCAGCGGCAACCGGGTCTACCTGCCGATCGCGGACTGATCCGACACGGTTCCCGCCGAGTGGCCCTTCCCTCCCGAGGAGGGAAGGGCCGTCTCCCGCGTAGGCTGACGCGTCCTCAGCCGGCCGAAGGCCCCGGGCTGTCCGCTGGGCACGGGTGTGCGTCCGGGGTCGTCCCGGGGACGGGTTCGGTTGGCAGACTGGGCCCATGACAGCCACATCCATGAGCAAGGGCGCCAATCTTCCCGTGGCCGCCGAGGCCGTGCAGGTCGTGCTCGGCTGGTCCGCCGGGGCCGGTGCGCCGGACGCCGATGCCTCGGCGCTCCTGCTCGGGGCGGACGGACGGGTGAGGGACGACGGGGACTTCGTCTTCTACAACCAGCCGCAGCACGCCTCCGGCGCCGTGCGCCACCTCGGGAAGCGGCAGGACGCCGGCGGCACGACGGACACCGTCGGGGTGGACCTGCGTGCCCTGGAGCCCGCCGTCGAGCGTGTCGTGCTGGGCGCCTCGGCCGACGGCGGCACCTTCGGTCAGCTGTCGGGGCTGATGCTCAGGCTGCTGGACGCCGGGACGGGCCAGGAGCTCGCGTGTTTCGAGATGGAGGCCACGACGGAGACGGCGTTCATCGGCGGCGAGCTCTATCTGAGGGGCGGCCAGTGGAAGTTCCGCGCGGTCGGACAGGGCTACGACTCCGGGCTGGCGGGCCTCGCCACCGACTTCGGGATCAGTGTGGACGAGGAGCCCGCCGCTCCGGAGCCGGCCGTCCCCGGTGCCGCGGCGATGGCCCACCAGGCGCCGATGCCCGCCGCTCCGCCGACGCCGACGGCACCCCCGGCTCCGGTGCCCACCGCGCCGCCCGCACCCCCGGCACCTCGTCCGCCCCTCCCCGCCACGGCGCCCGCGCCCGCTCCGCCAGTCGCGGGACCGCCGGTTCCCACGGCGCCGCCGGCCGGCCCTCCTCGCCTGGTCAAGGGTGAGGAGCACCTGCCCGTGGACATGCGCAAGCGGCTGTCCCTGCGCAAGGAGCAGGTGGCGGTCAGCCTGCGCAAGCACGGCGCGGAGGGTGTCAGGGCCCGTGTCGTCCTGGTCCTCGACGCCTCGGGCTCGATGTCCTTCCTCTATTCGCGTGGCGCCGTGGCGGATGTGGTGGAGCGGATGGCCGCGGTGGCCGCGCAGCTGGACGACGACGGGGAGATGCAGGCGTGGACCTTCGCCTCCAACCCGGCCCGGCTGCCGGACCTGGTGCTGGGGGAACTGCCCGAATGGCTGGAGCTTCACGTCCGGGTCGGTGAGCTGACCCTGTTCCGGCGCAAGAAGCCGCGCAAGGATCTGCGGCCGGGGCAGGTGGACATGCGCGCGGTCGGCATCCAGAACGAGGAGCAGAAGGTCATCGCCGAGGTGCGGTCGTTCGTCCGTGAGAACCCCGCCGCCGATCCCACGCTGGTGCTGTTCTTCTCCGACGGCGGCATCTACCGCAACAAGGAGATCGAGAACGAGCTGCGTGCGGCGGTGGAGGAGCCGATCTTCTGGCAGTTCGTGGGCCTGGGCCGGTCGAACTACGGCGTGCTGGAACGGTTCGACGCGCTCCCCGACCGACGCGTCGACAATGTCGGCTTCTTCGCCGTCGACGACATCAGCATCGTGCCGGACCCGGAGCTGTACGACCGCTTGCTGTCCCAGTTCCCGGCCTGGATGAGCGCGGCACGGCGTCTGGGCATCGTCCGCGGCTGAGGCGATGAGGCGAGGCCATGGGGCCGAGGCCGTCGCACGGGGGCAGGAGGGCGCGGGACAGGCCCCGTGCGGGCCCGCGCCGCGGGAGCGCGGGCCCGGATTCCCCCGGCCGTCGGCCGACCGGGGTCCTACTCGGGCTGGTGCTCCGGTCCGCCGAAGTCCGGGCTGGTGAAGTCAGGACTGGAAAAGCTCGGGCGCGGTCCTGCCGACGGTCCGCCTTCGGGGCTGCTGAACCCCGGCCGGTTGTAGCCGAGTTGCGGGATGCGGCTCGGCGCCGAGGCCGGGCGGCCCAGCGCGGCGGAACCGGGATCGGCGAGGGCCTCCCGGAGGAACGGCAGCACGCCGCGCTCCAGCAGGGCCTCGCGCCACGCTTCCCTGGCCCGGACCATTTGTTCGCGCAGCTCGCCGCGGGCCTCGTCCGGAACGGAGGAGGAGCTGTTGCGCAGTGCCGTCAGCAGCAGTCCGACCGCGGCGACCAGGATCGCGGCCGCCGTGACCGCGCCGAAGACCCACCCCGTGGTCAGGAGGGTCTTGGCGAACGCCGGCTCGGGGTCGAGCATCTTGAGGATGTACCCGACGAGCAGGAAGATCGCCGCTGCCGTGCCCGCGAGCACGGGCGCGAGCACCGCGACGACGGCGATGGCGCCGGCTCCGGCGGTCTCGGTGACCTCCCCCACGGTGGCGGCGAGCCCCATCGCGGTCGCGCCCGGCTCCGGGGAGCCGACTTCCTCGCTCACGACCGGGTGGGGCGACGCCGGGTTGCGCAGTTCCTCACGGGCCTTCACATAGTTCTGGTACTCGGTCGCCGCGGCCGCCGTGATGAGCGCGGTGGCGTTGAGTGCCATGGTGCGCAGTTGTTCGGGGTTGAGCCGCTGGCCGACAGCGGCGAGTTCCGGGCGGTGTGGTGCGGAGCGCAGCGCCTCATCGAGGATCCGCTCGTATTCCTGGCGGTCCTCGCTCAGCAGGTGCTGCGGAACGCTGTTCATGTGCATCCCCCGATGCTCCGTAGGGCTGGTGGCTCGCACGCTGACGAGCCGTCGGGCAGAAACGGAGGGGAGCCTGCTACGGATAAGCCGATGGTAGAGCGGTGACGGCACGCCGTGACAGGGGGTTTCCAGAAATAGGCCCCTGGCTCGGCGCAGTCCTCTGGGGGACGCCTGCCCGTCGAACGCTCAGATATCCAGGGGAAGTTGCTGGACCAGCAGCTTTCCGGCCATGGTCACTCCGCCGTCCATCGCGATGGCCAGCCCGTCGGCGTACAGGTGGGGTCCTTCGACCACGGGGCCCGCGCCGTCCTCACCGTCCTCGGAGCCGACCTCGCCCAGGAGGTACGGGATGGGGCTGTGACCATGGACGATGCGCTTGCCACCGTAGGCGTTCAGCAGTTCGCGGACGGCCTCGGAACCGCCGTCGTCGCGGAAGGCGAAGCGCTTGGTGAACTTGCGGAACAGGTCCCAGCACTCGTCGGCGTCGTTGCGGGTGAGGGTTTCGCGGACGGTGTCGTTGACCGCTTCGATGGAGTCGCCGTAGTCGAGGTAGGCGGTCGTGTCCGAGTGGACCAGGAGGTGGCCGTCGACCAGTTCCATGGCGTCGAGGCGGGCCATCCACTGGAGGTGGTGGTCCTGGAGGCGGTCCATGTCGGTCTTCTGTCCGCCGTTGAGCAGCCAGGCGGCCTGGAAGGTGGCGGTGCCCGCGCCGGAGTTGACCGGGGTGTCGGCGAACCGCTTGGCGCCGAGGAGCAGCAGCTCGTGGTTGCCCATGAGGGCCTTGCAGTAGCCGCCGGCCGCGGCGGCCTCGGCGGACAGCCGCATCACGAGGTCGATCACGCCGATGCCGTCGGGTCCGCGGTCGGTGAAGTCGCCGAGGAACCACAGGCGGGCGTTGCCCGCGGACCAGTTGCCCGCGGCGTCGACGAGGCCCTGCTCCTGGAGCGCCGCGACCAGCTGGTCCAGGAAGCCGTGCACGTCGCCGACCACGTACAGCGGGCCGGGTCCGTCGGCGGGCGCGGGAGCGGGTACGGCGGCCGGGTCGACGGTGACCTGGACGGTGTCGCCCCGGTTGATGACGGGGAGGTCCCGCTGCGTGGGCGTGTACTCCTCCGTGTAGTCCGTCCGGTAGTCCGCGGACGGGTGCTCCGCCGGCTCCGGGGCCCGGTGCTCCGCCGTGTCCCGGGCCCGGCGCTCGGCCTGCTGCTGGTTCCGGTGCTCGGCCGGAGCCGGGTTCCGGTACTCGCCCCGCTCCGCGGCGGGGCCGGTGACCTCGCCGGGGGGAGTGCTGGGCGTGTACGGACCGGTCTCGTGGACGTACGCGGGTACCCGGAAGTCGCGCAACGTCGCCGTCCGCACCACCTCGGGTCCCTGACCGGCCCCCTGAGTCATCGACCCCTCCACCACCATCGCGCCGCATCTGCACCGGATCGGACTGCCTGGTCGCAGCGGCCCGCGGTGTCGTCCGCCCATCATAGGAATGCGGATCGCGCCATGTGATGACCCAGGGGTGGTGAATCGGAGCAGGAGCCCTGTTCACCGCGGTTTTCGCCCGAATTGGGCGGTGCTTTCCCGGCGCTTTCGGTGGCGTCCCTTGTTTACGGGACGTCAACCCTCCTCGGGTGATCGTGGCGGACTGACCGTCGTGCGCGGCGAGCGGCGCTCCGAGGACGTCCGGACGATCAGTTCCGTGGGTATCACCTGCTCGACCGGATGGTCCGACTCGATCCCTTCGATGGCGTCGATGAGGAGCTGGACCACGGCCGTGCCGATGCGGCGCGGCTTGAGCGAGAGCGTGGTGATGGGCGGCTCGGTGTTGGCGTAGACGGTGGACTCGCTGCAGCAGACGAGCAGCAGGTCGTCCGGGACGCGCAGGCCGTACCGGCGGGCCGCGGCCAGCAGGTCCGTGCCGTTCGGGTCGAAGAGCCCGTAGACGGCGTCGGGGCGGTCGGGCCGGGCGAGCAGCCGGTCGGCGGCGACGGCTCCGGCGCAGGGATCGTGCGCGGGGTAGGCCTCGTACACCGGATCCTGGCCCACCCGCTCGCACCAGTGCAGGTATGCGGTGGTGGAGAGATGGGTGTACGTGTCCGTGGTGGTGCCGGTGAGGAGGCCGATCCGGCGGGCGCCGGCGTCGGCCAGATGGTCGAGGATGCCCAGGACCGCGGCCTCGTGGTCGTTGTCCACCCAGGCGGTGACCGGGAGCGAGCCCGCCGGGCGGCCGTCGGAGACGACGGGTAAGCCCTGGCGGACCAGTTCGCTGACGACCGGGTCCTGGTCGGACGGGTCGATGACCACGGTCCCGTCCAGGGCGACGTTCGACCACACGTCGTGGCGCGAGGTCGCGGGGAGGATCACCAGGGCGTAGCCCCGGGCCAGCGCGGCCGACGTCGCGGCTCTGGCCATCTCCGCGAAGTACGCGAACTCGGTGAAGGTGAAAGGTTCATCCCCGTACGTCGTCACGGTCAGGCCGATCAGCCCCGACTTGCCGGTACGGAGGGTTCGGGCCGCGGCCGACGGGCGATAGCCCAGCCGGTCGGCGACCTCGCGGACATGGCGTCGGGTGGCGTCCGGGAGCCGGCCCTTGCCGTTGAGGGCGTCGGACACAGTCGTGATGGAGACCCCTGCGGCCGCAGCCACGTCTCTGATGCCCGCCCGGCCCGGTCGACCGCCTCGGCGGGAGGTCTCCGCCCGGCTCACCTGGTGCTTCCCTGCTGCTGTCATGGCGAGCCGATAGTAGGGCTCATGCGGTGGGGTAGTGCGGACGCATATGCACGCGTTGACAGGCACGTTTCTGCATGGTCGAAAAGGAGTAACAACCTTAGAAAAAAAGGTAGTTGAACGATCCAATGGCAGTACGTGACTTGTCGACACGCATGGGCCTGCCAAGTGGGCCATGTCTCGAAGAGGTCTCAACTCACCTTCACGAGGGATGCGCGCCACGGCGTGAGCCACCGGCGCGTGCGCGCCGGAGTGGCGCGCCCCCCTTTTCGTACACCTTCGTACAAGGATGACCGTCAGGTCGCCCGGAGACGGCGGGCGGTCCGGCGCGGGTTGCCGCCCGGTTGTCCACAGCCCATTCGCAGCGGCGCCGAATCCTCATAAGGTGAGAAGCATTGGTAGCCGGCGGTGGTCATGAGCCGCCGGTGGTCGCGAGGAGGACTGCGGTGAGCGAGACGAGCCCCAAGCTGCGTGCCGAGCTGGAGGGGATCCCCACCTACAAGCCCGGCAAGCCCGCCGCGGCCGACGGTCCGGTGGCATACAAGCTGTCCTCCAACGAGAACCCGTATCCGCCGCTGCCCGGGGTGATGGAGAGCCTCCTGACGGCCTCCGGGTCGTTCAACCGCTACCCGGACATGGCGTGCACCGGCCTGATGAACGAGCTGGCGGACCGCTTCGGGGTCCCCGTCTCGCACCTCGCGACCGGCACCGGATCGGTCGGGGTCGCGCAGCAGCTGCTCCAGGCCACCAGCGGCCCCGGCGACGAGGTCATCTACGCCTGGAGGTCCTTCGAGGCGTACCCGATCATCACGCAGATCAGCGGGGCGACCTCGGTGAAGGTGCCGCTCACGTCGGGCGAGGTGCACGACCTGGACGCGATGGCCGACGCGATCACCGACCGCACCCGGCTCATCTTCGTCTGCAACCCGAACAACCCCACCGGCACCTCGGTGCGCCGAGCCGAGCTGGAGCGCTTCCTCGACCGGGTGCCCGGCGACGTGCTGGTCGTCCTGGACGAGGCGTACCGCGAGTTCGTCCGCGACGTCGAGGTGCCGGACGGCGTGGCCGTCTACCGGGACCGGCCGAACGTCTGCGTGCTGCGCACCTTCTCCAAGGCGTACGGCCTGGCCGGGCTCCGCGTCGGCTTCGCGATCGCCCACGAGCCGGTGGCGGCGGCCCTGCGCAAGACCGCGGTGCCGTTCGGTGTGAGTCAGCTGGCCCAGGATGCCGCGGTGGCGAGTCTGCGCGCCGAGGACGAGCTGCTCGGCCGGGTCGGCTCCCTGGTCTGCGAGCGCAACCGGGTCGTCGAGACGCTGCGTGGCCAGGGCTGGACGGTTCCCGAGACCCAGGCCAACTTCGTGTGGCTGCGACTGGGGGAGCGCACGCTCGACTTCGCCGCGCACTGCGAGCGCGCCGGGGTCGTGGTGCGTCCCTTCGCCGGCGAGGGCGTGCGCGTCACCATCGGCGAGACCGAGGCGAACGACATCTTCCTGAAGGCGACGGAAGGCTTCCGCGCCTCGCTCTAGTCCGCAGGGAGCCGCCGGCCGGCAAAGCCGTCACGGGTCCGCCGGGGGCGCAGGTCGGCGGAGCCATCGCGCGGTCCGCCCGGGACGGCTGCCCGGTGCGGTCGCTGCCGGTCCGCCGCGGGTCGTCGGCCGGCGAGGGCACCGGTGGACGGCCGCGTTCCGGACCGTCGACATCCCCCTGGTCCGCCGGGGCTACCGGTTCGCGGAATCACCGGCGTCGACGGGTTCCACTCGGACGGGATCGCCGTCGCGCACCGTGGCCAGCGAGTGAGGGTCGCCGTCGACGCGGCCGAGGACATTGCACGGGCTCGCGAGGCGACACTCGTCGCCTCGCGAGATCGGCGTGGGGCCGTAGGGGAGGGCGAGAGCGTCGCCGTCGGTCCAGAAGGCCACCGTGCCCGGCGGGACCACCTGACGGGCGCCCGCCTCCCGGGTGACCGCGATTCCGGTGTCGAAGTAGACCTCCTCGCCCCAGGTGCGGGCGGTGGAGGAGAGCGGCAGCGCCTGGGCGAGCGCCCGGGCGGTCGGGGTGTCGTCGAGGGTCGCGGTGAGGTTTCCCGCGGGCCAGGAGATCCGTATCTGCATGCCGCGGATTCAACATTATGTTGAAGTTCAGGGGAAGCCCTCCGCTCCCTGAAAGTCCTCGAACCGACTAGGGACCCCCCACCCTCATCCTTCGAACGGTCATGCGTCATAATTGCTTGTGAATGTGAACGCGTTCACAAACGTGTCCCGGTTGCTCCCATGATGTACGTGACAAAGCGGGCAAACTGCCGCTGTATCACGGCGACGTAAGGAGACTGACGACGTGGAATTGGCTCTGGCGCCGGAGACTCTGGCGCGCTGGCAGTTCGGCATCACCACCGTCTACCACTTCCTGTTCGTCCCTCTGACCATCTCGCTCGCTGCCCTGACGGCCGGCCTGCAGACGGCTTGGGTACGCACGGAGAAGGAGAAGTACCTCAGGGCCACCAAGTTCTGGGGGAAGCTTTTCCTGATCAACATCGCGATGGGTGTCGTCACCGGCATCGTGCAGGAGTTCCAGTTCGGCATGAACTGGTCCGACTACTCGCGCTTCGTCGGTGACATCTTCGGTGCCCCGCTCGCTTTCGAGGCCCTGATCGCCTTCTTCTTCGAGTCCACGTTCATCGGGCTGTGGATCTTCGGCTGGGACAAGCTCCCGAAGAAGCTCCACCTGGCCTGCATCTGGATGGTCTCCATCGGCACGATCCTGTCCGCGTACTTCATCCTCGCGGCCAACTCGTGGATGCAGCACCCCGTCGGCTACAAGATCAACGGGGCGCGGGGTCGTGCCGAACTCACCGACTTCTGGCAGGTGCTGACCCAGAACACGGCGCTGACCCAGGCGTTCCACACGCTCACCGCGTCTTTCCTGACCGGTGGCGCCTTCATGGTCGGCATCGCCGCCTTCCATCTGCTCCGCAAGAAGCACATCCCCGTGATGAAGACCTCGTTGCGGCTGGGGCTGGTCACCGTCGTCATCGCCGGACTGCTCACCGCGATCAGCGGTGACACCCTCGGCAAGGTCATGTTCAAGCAGCAGCCGATGAAGATGGCCGCCGCGGAGGCGCTGTGGGACGGTCAGGACGCCGCGCCGTTCTCGATCTTCGCCTACGGCGATGTCAGCAAGGGCCACAACACCGTCGAGCTGTCCATCCCCGGGATACTGTCGTTCCTCGCCGACGACGACTTCACCTCGTACGTTCCCGGCATCAACGACACCAACAAGGCCGAGCAGGAGAAGTACGGTCCGGGCGACTACCGCCCCATCATCCCCGTCACCTTCTGGGCGTTCCGCTGGATGATCGGCTTCGGCATGACGTCCTTCGCGATCGGCCTGGTCGGACTCTGGCTCACGCGCAAGAAGTTCATGCTGCCTCAGCACCTGAGGGTGGGCGAGGACGAGGTGCCGCATCTGGTGCTGTTCAAGAACAAGGCCCTCGGCCCGAACCTCACCAAGTGGTACTGGCGCATCGCGATCCTGACGCTGGGCTTCCCGCTGATCGCCAACTCCTGGGGCTGGATCTTCACCGAGATGGGCCGCCAGCCGTGGGTCGTCTACGGCGTGCTGCAGACCCGGCACGCGGTCTCCCCCGGCGTCTCCCAGGGCGAGGTCCTCACCTCGATGATCGTCTTCACGGCGCTCTACGCGATCCTCGCCGTCGTCGAGGTCAAGCTGCTCCTGAAGTACGTCAAGGCCGGGCCGCCGGAACTCACCGAGGCCGACCTCAACCCGCCCACCAGGATCGGCGGCGACTCCCAGGACGCCGACAAGCCGATGGCCTTCTCCTACTAGGCCCAGGGAGCTGCTGAGTCATGGAACTTCACGACGTCTGGTTCGTACTCATCGCGGTCCTGTGGACCGGCTACTTCTTCCTGGAGGGCTTCGACTTCGGAGTCGGCATCCTGACCAAGTTGCTGGCCCGGGACCGCCCCGAGAAGCGGGTGCTGATCAATACGATCGGCCCCGTCTGGGACGGCAACGAGGTGTGGCTGCTCACGGCGGGCGGAGCGACCTTCGCCGCCTTCCCCGAGTGGTACGCCACGCTCTTCTCCGGCTTCTATCTGCCGTTGCTGATCATTCTTGTCTGCCTCATCGTGCGCGGTGTCGCCTTCGAATACCGGGCGAAGCGGCCCGAGGAGCAGTGGCAGCGCAACTGGGAGACGGCGATCTTCTGGACCTCGCTGATCCCGGCGTTCCTGTGGGGCGTGGCCTTCGGCAACATCGTGCGCGGAGTGAAGATCGACGAACACTTCGAGTATGTGGGCAACTTCGGGGATCTGCTGAACCCGTACGCGCTCCTCGGTGGTCTGGTCACCCTGACGCTGTTCACCTTCCACGGCACGGTGTTCGTGGGACTCAAGACCGTCGGAGACATCCGGGAGCGGGCGAGGAAGCTGGCACTGAAGCTGGGAGTGGTGACCGCTGTGGTGGCGCTGGGCTTCCTGCTCTGGACCCAGGCCGACAGCGGTGACACCGCGTCGCTGGTGGCGCTGATCGTGGCCGTGGCCGCGCTCCTCGTCGCGCTGGTGATGGTCAACTCGGGCCGTGAGGGCTGGGCGTTCATCCTGTCGGGCCTCACCATCGTGGCGGCCGTCGCGATGCTCTTCCTGGCGCTCTTCCCGGACGTCATGCCGTCCTCGCTCAATCCCGACTGGAGCTTGACGGTCACCAATGCCTCGTCGAGCCCCTACACCCTGAAGATCATGACGTGGTGCGCGGGAATCGCCACACCGATCGTCCTGCTGTACCAGTCGTGGACCTACTGGGTGTTCCGCAAGCGGATCGGTACGCATCACATCGCCCCTGATGCCGCGCACTGAATCCGACCCCAGGGCATGTTTCACGTGAAACGTGCCTGATGAGCTCAAGGGTGTGTTTCACGTGAAACCAATCGATCCGCGTCTGCTCCGGTACGCCCGGGTCACCCGCCTCTTCCTCATGGCGGTCGTGGGGCTGGGTGCCGTCGGAGCGGCGCTGGTCATCGCCCAAGCGATGCTCATCGCCGAGGTCGTGGTCGGAGCCTTCCAGCACGGCCTGTCGGTCGCCGAACTGCGCACGCCCCTGGTGCTGCTGGTGGCGGTCGCGGCCGGCCGTGCGGTGGTGGCCTGGCTGACCGAGCTCGCCGCCCACCGGGCGAGCGCGGCGGTCAAGTCGGAGCTGCGGGGCCGGCTGCTGGACCGGGCCGCGGAGCTCGGTCCGGGGTGGCTGAGCGGCCAACGAACGGGGTCGCTGATCGCCCTTGCCACCCGAGGGGTCGACGCACTCGACGACTACTTCTCCCGCTATCTGCCGCAGCTGGGACTCGCGGTGGTGGTTCCGGTGGCGGTGCTGGCGCGCATCGTCACGGAGGACTGGGTCTCGGCGGCGATCATCGTCGGCACGCTGCCACTGATCCCCCTCTTCATGGTGCTGATCGGCTGGGCCACGCGAACCCAGATGGACCGGCAGTGGACGATGCTGTCCCGCTTGTCCGGGCACTTCCTGGACGTCGTCGCGGGACTGCCCACACTCAAGGTGTTCGGCCGGGCCAAGGCGCAGGCCGAGTCGATCAGGAAGATCACCGGCGAGTACCGCCAGGCGACCATGCGGACGCTGCGGATCGCCTTCCTGTCGTCGTTCGCCCTGGAGCTGCTCGCCACCGTCTCGGTCGCTCTGGTCGCCGTGACCATCGGCATGCGGCTCGTCCACGGCGAGATGGACCTGTACGTGGGGCTGGTGATCCTGGTGCTGGCGCCCGAGGCGTATCTGCCGCTGCGGCAGGTGGGCGCGCAGTATCACGCCGCCGCCGAGGGGCTCGCGGCGGCGGAGGAGATCTTCTCCGTCCTGGAGACTCCGGCACCGGCCTCCGGGGCGCTGCGTGTTCCGATGGGGGAGATCAACTTTGAGGGCGTGACCGTGCGGTATCCCGGGCGCTCCGCGGACGCGGTCTCGGACGCCTCCTTCACGGTCGAACCCGGTGAGACGGTGGCTCTCGTCGGACCGAGCGGCGTGGGCAAGTCGACGCTGCTGAACGTCCTGCTCGGATTCGTGGAGCCCGACGAGGGGCGCGTGCGGATCGGGGGAACCGACCTCGTCGAGGCCGACCTGGCCGAGTGGCGCTCGCAGATCGCCTGGGTGCCGCAGCGCCCCCACCTGTACGCCGGTTCCATCGCCGAGAACGTACGGCTGGCCCGGCCCGACGCGGACGACGCGGCGCTGCGGCAGGCGCTCGCCGACGCGGGCGCGGCGGCCTTCGTCGACGCCTTGCCCGATGGCGCCGACACCCTCCTGGGCGAGGACGGTGCCGGGCTGTCGGCCGGTCAGCGCCAACGACTGGCCCTTGCGCGCGCGTTCCTCGCCGACCGGCCCGTGCTGCTCCTCGACGAGCCGACGGCCGCGCTCGACGGGGCGACGGAGGCGGAGGTCGTGGAGGCCGTGCGGCGGCTCGCCGTGGGGCGCACGGTTCTGCTCGTGGTGCACCGGCCGGCGCTGCTCGGGGTGGCCGACCGGGTGGTGCGTCTGGAGCCCGGGACGGCCGGCTCCGCGCACGGCGGACCGCGCGTGCCGGCGTCCCGCTCGACGGAGGCCGGCGCGCTCGTCGAGGTGCCCGGCTCCGAGGAGCCGGGCCGTGTGGGTCCGCTTCACGAGGTGGAACCGGTGGCCGAGGGGGCCGCCTCCGGAACGGTCCCGTCGAAGCGGGGCGGTGTGCTCGCGCGGGTGCGCGCGATGGCCGCTCCCCGGCGCGGGCCGCTCGCGCTGGCCCTGCTTCTCGGCAGCCTCGCGCTCGGAAGCGCCGTCGGCCTGATGGCGACGTCCGGCTGGCTCATCTCGCGGGCGTCCCAGCAGCCGCCCGTGCTGTATCTGATGGTGGCCGTGACGGCGACGCGGGCGTTCGGCATCGGACGGGCCGTCTTCCGTTACGCGGAGCGGCTCGTGTCCCATGACGCGGTGCTGCGGATGCTGGCCGACACACGGGTCGCCGTCTACCGGCGCCTCGAGCGGCTGGCGCCCGCCGGGCTGCGGACGACCCGGCGCGGCGATCTGCTGTCGCGGCTCGTCGCCGATGTGGACGCGTTGCAGGACTACTGGCTGCGCTGGCTGCTGCCCGCCGGAGCCGCGCTCGTCGTCTCCGCCGCCTCCATCGGCTTCACGGCATGGCTGCTGCCGGAGGCCGGTGCCGCCCTCGCTCTCGGGCTGCTCGCGGCCGGGGTCGGTGTCCCCCTGGTGACCGGAGCCGTCGCCCGCAGGGCCGAGCTGCGGCTCGCGCCCGCACGGGGCGTCCTGGCGACGAGGGTGGCCGATCTGCTCACGGGAACGGCGGAGTTGACCGTCGCGGGCGCGCTTCCGGCCCGTACCGCCGAGGCGCGCAGGGCCGACGCCGTACTCACCCGCCTCGCCTCCCGGGGTGCCACCGCGACCGCGCTCGGCGACGGGCTCACGGCGCTCGCGTGCGGGCTGACCGTCGCGGCCACGGCCCTCGTGGGTGCGCAGGCGGTCGCTGCCGGGCGCCTGAGCGGTGTCGCGATGGCCGTCGTCGTCCTCACCCCGCTGGCCGCGTTCGAGGCCGTCCTCGGGCTGCCCCTCGCCGTCCAGTACCGGCAGCGGGTGCGCAAGAGCGCGGAGCGCGTGTACGAGGTGCTGGACGCCCCGGAGCCCGTACGCGAACCGGAGCGGCCGCAGCCCGCGCCCGCCTCGCCGTTCCCGCTGCGTGTGCGGGGGCTGCGAGCGCGCCACGAGGGACAGGACCGGGACGCGCTCGTCGACGTCGACCTGACTCTCGAACAGGGCCGTCGCATCGCCGTCGTGGGCCCCTCCGGGTCCGGCAAGACCACGCTCGCGCAGGTACTGCTGCGCTTCCTCGACGCGAACGCGGGGACCTGCACGCTGGGCGGCACGGACGCCGCCGCGATGGACGGGGACGCCGTACGCCGTCTGATCGGGCTCTGCGCCCAGGACGCCCACCTCTTCGACAGCACCGTGCGCGAGAACCTGCTGCTGGCCCGGAAGGACGCCGACGAGGCCGGACTGCGTGACGCGCTCGCCCGGGCCCGGCTCCTGGAGTGGGCGGACGGCCTGCCCGACGGCCTCGACACTTTGATCGGTGAGCACGGGGCCCGGCTGTCCGGAGGCCAGCGCCAGCGGCTCGCGCTGGCGAGGGCGCTCCTCGCCGACTTCCCCGTGCTCGTCCTCGACGAGCCGGCGGAGCATCTCGACCTGCCGACGGCCGACGCGCTCACCGCGGACCTGCTGGCCGCGACGGAAGGACGTACGACGCTGCTGATCACGCACCGGCTGGCCGGCCTCGACGCGGTGGACGAGGTGATCGTGCTCGTGGAGGGACGCGTGGTCCAGCGCGGTCCGTACGCTCGGCTGGCCGCCGCCGAAGGACCGCTGCGGGACATGGTGGAACGGGAGACGGCAGGAGATCTGCTGCTCGGAGCCGGGCCCCTGACCGCCGCCGCGTACCCGTGAAGCCGACTTTCCCTGGCAAAGAGGACTAATTAGGCTCAAGGCATGTCGGCAGCTCCCGCCCCGCGCTCATCCGACGGCAGCCCGGACGCGGCGGCCGGCACGACCCGCGGCCTGCGCGGGCTGTCCACGGAGCTGACCGCGCGGGTGCCGCAACTGCTGGAGGCCCTGCGATCGGTCGGCTCGGGCCTCGAGCTGCACGCCACCCTCAACCGGATCTGCGCGACGGCGGCCGAGCTGACGAACGCCCGCTACGCGGGTCTGGGAGTCGCGGCGGAGGACGAGGAGGGGCTCGCGGACTTCGTCTACCACGGCATGGACGAGGACACCGCCCAGCGGATCGGGCGCCTCCCCGACGGGCAGAGCGGTCTCCTCGGGGCGCTCATCCACGATCCGAACCCGGTACGGCTCACGAACCTGGCGGACGACGCGCGCGCCTGCGGCCTCCCCGAACACCACCCGCCGATGCGGAGCTTCCTGGGTGTTCCGATCAGGGTGCAGGGCGCGATCTTCGGCAATCTGTACCTGGCCGAGAAGTGGGACGGCCGTCCGTTCACCGACTACGACCTCGACCTGGTCCGCGTCCTGGCGGCGGAGGCGGGCATCGCCATCGGCAACGCCAGGCTGTACGAGGCCGCCCAGCAGCGCGAGCGGTGGATCGACGGCTCGGTCGCCGTCACCACGGCACTCCTGGCGGGCGACGACGCCGAGGACGCGCTCCAGGTGGTCGCCGAACAGGCCCGCCGGCTCGCCCGCTCGGCCGCGGGGATCGTGATGCTGCCCGCCGTCGAGGGCGGTCTGGAGATCGTCGCGGTCTCCTCGGCCCACCCGTCGAAGGCGCTCGGCGTGGTCGTACCGCCGGAGAGCCAGGTCGTCGCCGAACTCCTCGACGGAAAGCCGGTGTTCGTCGAGGACGCCGCCACCGAGCCGCGCCTGATCACGGACCTCGCCCGCGGCTACGGACCGATCATGATGCTGCCGTTGCAGAGCGACGGCCGGCTGCTCGGGGCCCTTGTCCTGCCCCGTGCCGAGGACGGCCGGCCCTTCACCGGGACCGAACGGGTCCTGGCGGCGCAGTTCGCCTCGCAGGCCGCGCTCGCGCTGATGGTGGCCGAGACCCAGCGCGACCGGGAGCGGCTCGCGGTGTTCGAGGACCGCGACCGGATCGCCCGGGATCTGCACGATCTCGTCATCCAGCGGCTGTTCAGCACCGGGATGATGCTGGAGAGCGCACAGCGGAGGTCGTCCCTGCCCGAGGTGCGGGAGGGCGTCGGACGGGTGGTCGACGAACTCGACGTCACCATCCAGGAGATCCGCACGGCCGTCTTCGCGCTTCAGCCGGGTTCCGAGGAGCCGCCGTCCGGACTGCGCACCCGGATCCTGCGCGAGATCAACATGGCTGCCGTGCCGCTGGGCTTCAAGCCCGGCCACCGCTTCGTCGGCCCTGTCGACACCGCGGTCGGCGAACTCACCTGCAAGAACCTGATCGCGGCGCTGCGCGAGGCCCTGTCCAACGCCTTCCGCCACTCCGGGGCTTCCCGGATCGACGTCACGGTCGACGCGACCGCGAGGCTGCCGGACGGGCGGCAGGGGGTCCGGCTCACCGTCGCCGACGACGGCGTCGGCATCCCCGAGGGCGGCCGGCGCAGCGGACTGCGGAACCTCGCGCGGCGGGCCGAGTCCCTGGGCGGCGACAGCTCGTACGGACCGGGTATCGGCGAGGGCGGTGCCGGTACGACGGTGACATGGCAGGCCCCCTACTGAAACGTCCCTCACGCGCACCCTGTTCGGCCCAGTCCTGTCGGCCATTCGTGCCGTACGGTCCCCCGGCTGTACGACGTGGACGAGACCGGGCCCACCTGGGCGGTCCACGATCGCTGTCATGCTCTTTCTCCGCCGCCGTCCCCTGCTCCTGCCGGTGCTGCTGTGCGCACTCGCGGTTCTCGCGTCCCGGCCCACGACCGCCGAGAGCGAGGACGACGGCTCCGCGGCCGGCGCCAGGGTGGCGCGACTGTACGAGGAGGCCGCGACGGCGTCGCGCGAGTACGCGGCGGGACGCAAGGCGGCCGACGCGCAGCGGGGCAGAGCGGAACGGGCCGAGCGGCTTCTCGCGCGCGAGCGGCAGGAGATCACGGTGCTGCGCGAGGACCTGGGGCGGATCGCACGCGCCCAGTACCGGGAGGGGGACGGGCTCCCGTACTCCGCGCAGATGCTGCTCGCGGCCGGCGACGACAAGCTGATGCATGGTCAGGGCGCCGCATGGCAAGCGGATCTGGCGTTGGGCAACGCGGTCGGCAAGAACCGTCGCGCTGAGGCCCGGCTCGCCGCCGACGAGGCGAAGGCACGGTCCGCCCGAAAGGCGCTGGATCAGAGGAACCGCGAACTGGCCGCGATGAAGCGGACCATCGAGGCGAAGCTCGACGAGGCGCGGTCGACGCTGCAGAGCCGGGCGGACGCCTCGGTGGCGGCGGGCTCCTGCCGCGGTGCCGTCCGCCTCGACGGGACGCGGACGCACAGCGAGCGCAAGTGGGTCGCGCCGGTGCCTTCGTACCGTCTCTCCGCGCGTTTCGGGAGCGGTGGAGAGCGCTGGGCGAACCGCCATACCGGGCAGGACTTCGCGGTGCCCATCGGCACGCCGGTGAGGTCGGTCGGGGCGGGCCGGGTGGTGAAGGTCTCCTGCGGGGGTTCCTTCGGCATCGAGATCGTGATCCGGCATTCCGGCGGTTACCGCACGCAGTACGCGCACCTGGCCGCCGTGGCCGTCGACCAGGGGGACCGGGTGTCGACCGGGCAGTTGATCGGGCAGTCCGGCACGAGCGGCAACTCGACGGGACCGCACCTGCACTTCGAGGTCCGGGTCAGCGATGAGCTGGGATCGGCGATCGACCCCGTGCCGTGGCTGGCCCGGCACGGGGTCCCGCTCTAGGGGGTGTCGAGCCGATCGGCGAGGATGCGCTCGATCACGACGGCCACTCCGTCGTCGTTGTTGGCGACGGTGCGGCCGGAGGCGGCCGCGAGGACGTCGGGGTGGGCGTTGCCCATCGCGTACGAACGGCCTGCCCAGCTGAGCATCTCGACGTCGTTCGGCATGTCACCGAAGGCGACGACCTCCTCGGGGGAGATGCCCCGCTCGGCGCAGCACAGCGCGAGGGTGCTGGCCTTGGAGACGCCGGGGCCGCTGATCTCGAGGAGGGCGCTGGGGCTCGACCGGGTCACGATGGCCCGCTCGCCGATGGCCGTGCGGGCGACCGCGAGGAAGGCGTCCGGGTCCATGTCGGGGTGGTAGGCGAGCACTTTGAGCACCGGCTGATCGGCGTCCAGGGCGTCCACGGCGAGGAGCTTCTCGGCGGGCGCGACGATCTCCGGGGGCTCCATGTGCAGCGAGGGGTAGGCCGGTTCGAGGTGCAGGCCGTACGTCCGCTCGACGGCGTACACGGTGCCGGGCGCCGCGGAACGCAGCAGGCGGACGACGTCGAGCGCGATGCCGGGCGTCAGTTCGCGGATCTTGACGAAGCGGTGGGCGCCGGGGCCGCCGTGCAGGTCGACCACGGCGGCGCCGTTTCCGCAGATCGCGAGGCCGTGCCCGTGGACATGGTCGCTGACGACGTCCATCCAGCGGGCTGGGCGGCCCGTGACGAAGAAGACCTCGATTCCGGCCTGTTCGGCGTCGGCGAGGGCGGCGATCGTACGCTCGGACACCGACTTGTCGTCGCGCAACAGGGTGCCGTCGAGATCCGTGGCGATCAGCCGGGGCGGAACGGTGGAGGCCGGGGTCTCGGGCCGTCGAGTCGCTGAGGTCACCCGCTCATTCTCCCGCATATGCCCGCACGGCCGTGCGGCGGTCCGCACAGTTGAGTGGTTACCGTCCTCACCAGCGCCGTTACACCCCGTCGCCCCTCACGGCAGCTGGGCGAGGGCCTCCATGGCGATCTGCTCGAAGACCTTCACGTCGGCGGCGAAGACCGAGTCGGGGATCGGCCAGTGGATCACGATCTCGGTGAAGCCCAGCTCTGCGTGCCGGCCGGCGAAGTCGACGAACGCGTCGAGGGACTCCAGGGGACGGCCCTTGTCCGGGGTGAACCCGGTGAGGAGGATCTTGTCGAGCTCGGACACGTCCCGGCCGATCTCGGCGCAGGCGTCGGCCAGCTTGTCGGTCTGCCGGCGAATGGCCTGAACCGACTGTTCGGGGGTGCCCGTCTCGTAGAGCTTCGGGTCGCCGGTCGTCACCCAGGCCTGCCCGTGCCGGGCGGCGAGCTTCAGTCCGCGTGGGCCCGTGGCGGCCACGGCGAAGGGCAGCCGGGGGCGCTGCACACAGCCCGGGATGTTGACCGCCTCGTGCGCGGAGTAGAAGTCACCGCCGTACGAGACGGACTCCTCGGTGAGCAGGCGGTCCAGCAGCGGCACGAACTCGCCGAAGCGGTCGGCGCGCTCACGCGGGGTCCAGGGGTCCTGGCCGAGCGCCGTCGCGTCGAAGCCGGTGCCGCCCGCGCCGATGCCCAGGGTGATCCGGCCGTTCGAGATGTCGTCGAGGGAGACGAGTTCCTTGGCGAGGGTCACCGGGTGCCGGAAGTTCGGAGAGGTCACGAGCGTGCCGAGGCGGATACGTTCGGTGACGGCGGCCGCGGCGGTGAGCGTCGGCACGGCGCCGAACCACGGGCCGTCGCGGAAGCTCCGCCACGACAGGTGGTCGTAGGTGAAAGCGGTGTGGAAGCCGAGCTGCTCCGCGCGCTGCCATGCGGAACGCCCGCCCTCGTGCCAGCGGACGTACGGGAGGATCACGGTGCTGAGGCGCAGACTCATGCTTCGAGCGTAAGCGGAACCGGAAGGTGGTCGTGCCCACCGCATGATCGTCCATGGGCGGCACGGACCGCGGGCACGGCTGCCCCGGGCGGTCGGCAGGTCACCGGGGCGCGGCTGCCCCGGGCGGTCGGCGGGGGCCGGCGGGTCACCGGGGCACTGCTGCCCCGCGGCGGCCGGCGACGTCAGTGCGGGGCCGGGAAACGCAGGTAGCGCGGGGGTACGGCCTGAGTCAGCCAGACGCCGTTCGCGCTGACGTGGAAGACGTGGCCGTCGCGGTGCATGGCGGCGGCGTCCACGGAGAGGACGACCGGCCTGCCGCGGCGGGCACCGACACGGGTCGCCGTCTCCCGGTCGGGCGAGAGGTGCACGTCGTGCCGGCTCATGGGCTTGAGGCCCTCGATGCGGATCGCGCCCAGGCTGGATGCCACGGTCCCGTGGTAGAGGTACGCCGGAGGGGTCGCCGGGGGCAGTCCGAGGTCGACCTCCACGGAGTGCCCCTGGCTGGCGCGGATCCGGGTGCCCTCGACGGCGAAGCGCCGCTTGTCGTTCGTGGCGACGACCTGGTCCAGTTCCTCGCGCGTGATGCGGAAGCCGTGGGCGGCCGCCGCGGCGATCAGCGTGTCGATCTCGACCCAGCCGCCCTCGCCGAGCGTCAGCCCGATCCGCTCGGGCTGGTGCCGCAGGTGCTTCGAGAGGTACTTCGACACCTTTACGGTGCGTCTTTCATCCATACGTACATCCATCTTGTCATTCGATCTCGTTGTTCTATGTTCCGTCCGGTCCTCGTTCGCGGGGGTGTGCGGCTCTCGTCGGTCCAGCAGTACGCCACCCGTTCTTCGTTCCGTCGGGTTCACCAGCGTGCCTGGCGAGACGCTGATCACGCATTTGATTTTGGTCCGGAGGTTTGATCCACAGCCAAGTCTGGTTATCCACAGGGGATTTGAAGATTCTGTGGACAACGTGGCGAGGATTCAGGGGGATTGGTCAATCATGCCGCGCTTGGCGTGATTTGCTGCCATGTGGTCCAAGGTGCGTGCCTGGACCTCGCGTTCGGCCGCTGCAGTGACGAATGCGGGCACCTGCGACGGACCAACCAGGTTCGCCACGGCCCGCATTGTCTCCGCGGGGATCTCCACCGAACGCACCTCGTCGGCTCTTTCCCGTGGCGGCCCAGCCCCCAGCTGCTCACGCAGGTGTCGGTGCGCGAACAGGCGCATGGCCCTGGCCAGTTCGGCGTCGACCGTCTGCTGTGCCAGAGGCCGCAGCCGTCGTACGAGAGAGGCCGCCTCGGCCGCCTCCGCGTCCGTCGGTGGGTGCTCCCCCAGGTAGCGGGCGAAGACATGCTCGGTCGTGAACTCCAGGAAACGGTCCGCTATATGTTCCACCTGCACTCTCAACTCCCGCAGATGACCGGAGATCGCGGACAGCGGGACGCCCGCCGCGTGCAACTCCACTGCGACGCCCAGCTCTTGAGGGCTCGGGACGAGGAAGGTGTCCTCGTCGCCGGGAATGCGCTCCAGCACCCCCAGCTCCACGGCCTCGGCCACCGCCGCGTGGTCAGGGCTTCCGCCGAACCGCTCGTCCAGCTCGGCGCGCGAGATCCGCGCGGCCTCCTCGTCGGTCCACGGCCCGTCGACCTCGGCGACCAGGCCGAGGACCCCGCCGAGGCCCCGGCCGGTGTCCCAGGCCTCCAGCAGTTCCTTGATGGACGCCAGCGTGTAGCCGCGGTCGAGGAGGTCGGCGATCTGCCGCAGCCGGGCCAGATGCGTGTCCGCGTACACGTTGGCGCGGCCCCGCCGCTCGGGGCGGGGGAGCAGTCCGCGGTCCTGATAGGCGCGGATCGTCCGCACCGTGGCACCGCTGAGGTGTGCCAGATCCTCGATCCGGTACGCGGCACCGGCCGCTTCGTCGCTCACGCTTCCTGCCCTTCCGCGTCGCCCGGCGGTCGCTACGCGGTCGCCGCATGCCCGATCGCCGCGGCTGCTGTCCGTGCCGCCGGTGAAAGTGCCAGGTACTCGACGGCCCGGCGCAGTGACCCCTCCTGGGACGGATGGTACGACCGCCGCGGACAGCGCGGTACGGCCGCGCCGAGCTCCTTCCATGTGGTCAACAACCCTTGGCGCACGGCTCCGTTGTGCGCGGCGGGATGATCGAGGACGTACGCGTGCCGCACGCTGTGTGTCGCCTCCTGCCCCGTGAACCCCTTGACGTCCGTCAGGACCCGGCGCGGTGCGATCGCACCGCGCCCGGGGACTCCGGCGGGCTCCGGCGTGCTCACAGCGGCGGCTCCAGCCGGGCGATCGCGCGCAGCGCCTTCGGGGTGAACCGGGACATGAGGCGGGCGCCGCGTGCCTCCGGGGTGACGGGGACGACGGCCTGGTTGCGGACGACGGCGCCCAGGATCGCGTCGGCGACCTTCTCCGGCGGATAGTTGCGCAGGCCGTACAGCCGGGCGGACTTCTTCTGGCGCCGCTTCTCCTCCGCCGCGTCGACGCCGGCGAAACGGGCGGTCGAGGTGATGTTCGTGTTGACGAAGCCGGGGCAGACCGCCGAGACGCCGATCCCCTGCCCGGCCAGCTCCGCACGCAGGCACTCGCTGAGCATCAGTACGGCCGCCTTGGAGGTGCTGTAGGCGGGCAGGGCCTTCGAGGGCTGGTACGCCGCGGCCGAGGCGGTGTTGACGATGTGGCCGCCCTGGCCGCGCTCGGCCATCTGCTTCCCGAAGAGCCGGCAGCCGTGGATCACACCCCACAGATTGACGTCGAGGACCTTCTTCCAGTCCTCCGACGTCGTGTCGAAGAAGGAGCCGGAGAGCCCGATCCCGGCGTTGTTCACCAGGACGTCCACCACGCCGTACTCCGTGGCGACCTTCTCGGCGAGTTTCTCCATGGCCTGCTCGTCGGAGACGTCGACCGTCTCCGCCCAGGCCTCGGGAGAGCCGATCAGCCGGGACATCTCCGCCGTGCGGGCGGCACTCTCCGCGTCCCGGTCGACGGCCACCACGCGCGCGCCGGCTTCGGCGAACGCGAAGGCGGTGGCCCGTCCGATGCCGCTGCCCGCGCCGGTGACCAGGACGAGCTGGCCCCCGAACCGCTCCGCGTACTTGCCGGTGGCCGCCGTGTCCTGCGCGGGCAGTCCCGCCTCCCGGCCTTCGTTGGCCGTCACGAACTCGGTGATCCAGGCGGCCAGCTGGTCCGGCCGCGTGCGCGGAACCCAGTGCTTGGCGGGGAGCGTGCGGCGCAGCAGCCGGGGTGCCCACTCCTCCAGGTCGTCGTAGAGCCGCTCGGAGAGGAACGCGTCGCCCAGGGGCGTGATCAGCTGCACGGGCGCGTGGGCGTACGCGTCGGCGCGCGGCCTGCTCAGCCGGGGCCGTACGTTGTCTCGGTACAGCCATGCGCCGTGCGCCGCGTCCGAGGGCAGCGACGAGGTCGGGTAGTCGCCCGCGGGCACCTTCTCGAACCGCTCGAGCATCTTCGGCCAGCGCTTGCCGAGGGGGCCGCGCCAGGCCAGCTCGGGCAGCGCAGGAGTGTGCAGCATGTACACGTACCAGGACTTGGCGCCCTGGCCGAGGAGCTGGCCGACCCGGCGGGGGGTGGGCCGGCGCACGCGCTGCTTGATCCAGTGCCCGAAGTGGTCCAGGGACGGACCGGACATCGAGGTGAAGGACGCGATCCGGCCCTCGGTGCGTGCCACCGTGACGAACTCCCAGGACTGCACCGAGCCCCAGTCGTGCCCCACCAGGTGCACCGGACGGTCCGGGCTCACCGCGTCCACGACCGCGAGGAAGTCGTCCGTCAGCTTCTCCAGGGTGAACCCGCCGCGCAGCGGCTGCGGCGCCGACGACCTGCCGTGCCCGCGCACGTCGTACAGCACGACGTGGAAGCGGTCGGCCAGTCTTGCGGCGACCTCGGACCACACCTCCTTGGAGTCCGGATATCCGTGCACGAGCACCACCGTGGGCTGCCGGTCGTCGCCCAGCTCGGCGACGCACAGCTCGATCCCGCCCGTCCGAACCCAGCGCTCGCGCGCACCTTCGAGACTCACTTGTCCTCCGCCCAGCGCCGCACGTGCGGCAGATCGTCGTCCAGCCAGAAGGCGCTCGCCTCGGGGTCCTTGGAGTCGGTGACGACCAGGATCTCCTCGAACTTCGCGCCCGTGCCCCGGAATCCGAGGTGGGGTTCGACCGCCCACAGCCCGGGCTGCGGCGGATGGTCGGAGAAGCGGTACGGCGACCACAGCGGCGACCAGCCGTCCCGGTGCCCGCGCAGGGCGTCGCCCGCCAGGCCCTTCAGGGACTGGGTGCCGAACCCGAACAGACGAGGGGACCAGGGACGCTCCCTGACCCGGTCCACCTTGTGCGCGATCACACCGAAGGGGTACGCGCGGTGCCGGTTGGCGTACCCCTGGCGGACCATGAGCCGGTCCACGTCCTCATAGATCTCGCGCAGCGTGCGGCGCTCGCGGACCTCGCGGAGGATGAGCTCGCGGTGCGCCTCCAGGTCGGCGAGCAGCTTGTCCTGGAGGGGGTTCGGGCCCAGGGAGCCCGAGTAGCCGATGTCGGCGGTGAAGCCCTTGTGGACCGGCGCCATGTCGAGGATGAAGGGCATCCCCGGCTCCAGCCGCCGGTTGGTCGGGAAGAACTGGAGCGGGACGCGGAAGCCGACGAACGCCGTGCGGTCGCCGAACCAGGCGAAGGGCAGGTGGAACCAGTCCCGCACCCCGCGCTCGCGCAGCCAGTCGCGCTGCATGCGGGCCGCCTCGCGCTCCGTCACACCGGGCTTCAGCTGCGCCGCGACCGCCTCCGCGCACTCGTACGCGAGGCGCTGCACCTCTTTGAACCCGCGCAGTTCCTCTCCGAACCCGCGCAGCTCCGCGGAGAGTTCGCCTGCCACTGCCGTCGTCATGCCACCGCCCCACACCCTGTCCACGCTGACCGCGGTACGTGTCCGTAACTTGACACTGGCGAATGTGACAGTAGTTAGAGGCTGCGTCAATAGCCGGGTGCGGCGCCTGTGGACAACCGGCCCGTTGTGGACGGCCGGCCACCCCCGGACGGGCGGCCCGGCCGAGGGTGCGGCGACGGGCGGCATTCGACCTCAGGGGGACCCCTACGGGCCCGTACGACTGGAGTCTGACGCGGATCCAGCTCCGTGGTCTGACGACCGCTGTGGCGTGCGCCACTACCTTCGAAACGTGACTGTGATCGCGACCGAAAGCCTGAGCAAGCGGTTCCCCCGGGTGACCGCGCTTGACCGGCTCTCCGTGGACGTCGGGCCCGGTGTGACCGGACTCGTCGGAGCCAATGGAGCCGGCAAGTCCACACTGATCAAGATCCTGCTGGGTCTGTCCCCCGCCACCGAGGGCCGCGCCGAAGTGCTCGGACTCGACGTCGCCACCAAGGGCGCCGCCATCCGCGAGCGGGTCGGGTACATGCCCGAGCACGACTGCCTGCCGCCCGACGTCTCGGCCACCGAGTTCGTCGTCCACATGGCGCGCATGTCCGGCCTGCCGCCGGCCGCGGCCCGCGAGCGCACCGCGGACACCCTGCGCCACGTCGGCCTGTACGAGGAGCGCTACCGCCCCATCGGCGGCTACTCGACGGGCATGAAGCAGCGCGTGAAGCTCGCGCAGGCCCTCGTCCACGACCCCCAGCTGGTCTTCCTCGACGAGCCGACCAACGGCCTCGACCCGGTCGGCCGCGACGACATGCTCGGGCTGATCCGCCGGATCCACACCGACTTCGGCATCTCGGTCCTGGTCACCTCGCACCTCCTGGGCGAGCTGGAGCGCACCTGCGACCACGTCGTCGTCATCGACGGCGGCCAGCTGCTGCGGTCCAGCTCCACCACGGACTTCACCCAGACCACCACGACCCTCGCCATCGAGGTCACCGACACCGACGAGCACCCGGACGGCACCCGCGCGGTGCGCGACGCGCTGCACGCGCGCGGGATCGAGACCCACGACGGCAGCGGCTTGCCGGGCGCCGGGCACATCCTGCTGCTGACCGCCGAGGGCGAGGAGACGTACGACCTCGTCCGCGACGTCGTCGCCGACCTCGGCCTCGGCCTGGTCCGCATGGAGCAGCGCCGGCACCACATCGCGGAGGTCTTCAAGGACAGCGACGAGCAGCGGAAGGAGGCGGTCGGCCATGGCGGTTGAGCAGCCCACGGCCCGGGAGGCCGAGCAGACCCGGATCCACAACATCGGCTACCGCAATTACGACGGACCGCGCCTGGGCCGCGCCTACGCCCGTCGCTCGCTGTACTCGCAGTCCCTGCGAGGCGCCTACGGACTCGGCCGCTCGGTCAAGTCCAAGGTGCTGCCGATGCTGCTGTTCGTCGTGATGTGCGTCCCCGCCCTGATCATGGTGGCGGTCGCGGTCGCCACCAAGGCGAAGGACCTGCCCGTCGACTACACGCGATACGCGATCATCATGCAGGCCGTGATCGGTCTGTACGTGGCCTCGCAGGGACCGCAGGCCGTCTCCCGCGACCTGCGTTTCAAGACCGTCCCGCTGTACTTCTCGCGCCCCATCGAGACCGCGGACTACGTGCGGGCCAAGTACGCGGCGCTGGCCTCGGCGCTGTTCGTCCTCACCGCCGCGCCGCTGATCGTGCTCTACGTGGGAGCGCTGCTGGCGAAGCTGGACTTCGCCGACCAGACCAAGGGATTCGCACAGGGGCTGGTCTCCGTGACACTGCTGTCGCTGCTCTTCGCCGGCATCGGCCTGGTGATCTCCGCGGCCACACCGCGCCGCGGCTTCGGCATCGCGGCCGTCATCGCCGCCCTGACCATCTCCTACGGGGCGGTGTCCACCGTCCAGGCCATCGCCTACGAGCAGTCCAGCACCGGAGCCGTCCCGTGGCTCGGCCTCTTCTCGCCGATCACGCTGATCGACGGGGTGCAGACCGCCTTCCTGGGCGCCACCTCCGCGTTCCCCGGAGGGGAAGGACCCTCGTCCGGGCAGGGCCTCGTCCACCTCATCGTCGTCCTGGGGCTCATCGCCGGCTGCTACGGCCTCCTGATGCGCCGCTACCGAAAGGTCGGGCTGTGACCACGCTCAACATCGACCATGTCTCACGCTGGTTCGGCAACGTGGTGGCGGTCAACGACATCACGATGACGATCGGCCCCGGAGTCACCGGCCTGCTCGGCCCGAACGGCGCGGGGAAGTCCACCCTCATCAACATGATGGGCGGCTTCCTGGCCCCCTCCACGGGCACCGTCACCCTCGACGGCGAGCAGGTCTGGCGCAACGAACAGATCTACCGGCACATCGGCATCGTCCCCGAGCGCGAGGCGATGTACGACTTCCTCACCGGCCGCGAATTCGTCGTCGCCAACGCCGAGTTGCACGGCCTCGGCGACAAGGCCGCCCAGCGCGCGCTCGCCACGGTCGAGATGGAGTACGCGCAGGACCGCAAGATCTCGACGTACTCCAAGGGCATGCGACAGCGCGTGAAGATGGCGTCCGCCCTCGTCCACGACCCGTCGCTGCTGCTGCTCGACGAGCCGTTCAACGGCATGGACCCGCGTCAGCGCATGCAGCTCATGGACCTGCTGCGGCGCATGGGCGACGAGGGCCGAACGGTCCTGTTCTCGTCCCACATCCTCGAAGAGGTCGAGCAGCTCGCCGCGCACATCGAGGTGATCGTCGCCGGACGGCACGCGGCGAGCGGCGACTTCCGGCGCATCCGCCGCCTGATGACCGACCGCCCGCACCGCTATCTGATCCGGTCCAGCGACGACCGGGCGCTCGCCGCGGCGCTGATCGCCGACCCGTCGACGTCGGGCATCGAAGTCGACCTGGCCGAGGGCGCGTTGCGCATCCAGGCGGTCGACTTCGGCCGGTTCACCGCCCTGCTCCCGCGCGTCGCGCGCGAGCACGGCATCCGGCTGCTCACGGTCTCGCCGTCGGACGAGTCCCTCGAGTCCGTCTTCTCGTATCTCGTCGCGGCGTAGGAGGCCGAAGATGTACGACCCCACAGTCGCCCGGCTCACCTACCGTGGCCTGCTCGGCCGGCGCAGGGCCCTGATCCTGTGCGCCCTGCCCGTCCTGCTCATCGTGATCTCCGCCGCCGTGCGCGGCTTCACCGGCGCCGACGACCAGGTGGCCTCGGACGTGCTCGGCGGTTTCGCGCTCGCGACGATGGTGCCGATCATCGGCGTCATCGCGGGCACCGGCGCGATCGGCCCCGAGATCGACGACGGCTCGGTGGTGTATCTGCTGGCCAAGCCCCTCAAGCGGCCCACGATCATCTTCACGAAGCTGATCGTCGCGGTCGCCGTCACCATGGCGTTCTCGGCGGTGCCGACGTTCATCGCGGGCCTGATCCTGAACGGCAACGGCCAGCAGATCGCCGTCGCCTACACCGTCGCCGCGCTGGTCGCCTCGATCGCGTACGCCGCCCTGTTCCTGCTCCTGGGGACCGTGACCCGGCACGCGGTGGTCTTCGGGCTCGTCTACGCCCTCGTCTGGGAGGCCCTCTTCGGGTCGCTGGTGTCCGGCGCACGCACGCTGAGCATCCAGCAGTGGGCACTCGCCGTGGGCCACAAGGTCACCGGCGGCGACCTCGTCACCTCCGACGTGGGCCTGCCGACCGCGACGGTGCTGCTGATCGCGGTCACCGTGCTGGCCACCTGGTACGCGGGGCAGCGGCTGCGGTCGCTGACGCTGGCCGGCGAGGAGTGAGCGGGTTCCACGCGCGCGTGCCTGCCGTCGCGGTGCACGCGCGCGTGGAACCCCGCCGGGGCCGCCCCTTCACCGGGCGGCCTCTTCTTGACATCGGCTTCACCTGTGCCCGGGCACACTGGGCCGAGGGGATGCGTTGCTAGGAGGACGGGGATGTCCGCTGAGGAACTGAAAGGCGACGGGGAATCCGGGGACGTCTGGGACGACCTCGTCCTGGACGAGGACTTCATACGGTCCGCGGAAACGGCCGAGCCCTCGGCCCGCGCCCGTATGCTGGCCGCCCGCTGGCGCCAGGGAGGGCCCGACCCGCAGCCCTGGCGGTCCGACGAGCCGCCCGCGGGATGGTTCTTCAGCAAAGCGCGACGGCGCAGGTGGCGCCGCCGCTGACCGCGGCTTCCGAGGGCCGCCGAGTACGGGGCGCCGCCGGGGCGGGTGGCCCTGACCCGGCACCGCGTGCGGGCCTCGCATTTATTCGGTGGCGTCCAAATCGGCTCCGGGGCACAGTAGTTGTGTCCACGCCGCCGCATCGAGCCGGCGCCATGTTCTGGGAGAGGAGCGCGACGATGTTCATCAGGAGCAGTTCGTCGAGCTCCCGGCAGGGCAGCCCGCGGCGGGTTCCGGAGTAGTTACCCCTCCGTCGAACCCACCCCGCACGGGGGGCTGCCCGGGGCGGCCGCTTCGAGCGCGCGTCACGCGCGGGCCGCCCACCCGGAGGATTGGCCGAGAGGTAAGGCACCGGCTTGCTAAGCCGTGGTCGGGGTCGTCCCCGCGCGCGTTCGATCCGCGCATCCTCCGCAAGAACGCACCGGCCGACGGCTGCTGCCGTCGTCCCCCGGCCGACCGGCCGACCGGCCGACCGGCCGACGTCCGTCAGCGCTCGCCCGGCCGTGCAGCCGCGGCGCGGACCCCGCCCCACCGTGCTCGGCGGGAGCCGGGACGGACCGAGGCCGGACCAGGGGGTTTCGTTCGGCTCGGATCGGGCCGATCCGAACGGAACCCCCTAGCCCAGCAGGCGTTCCAGGACCACCGCGATGCCGTCCTCCTCGTTCGAGGACGTCACCTCGTCCGCGACGGCCTTGAGATCGTCGTGGGCGTTGGACATGGCCACCCCGTGCGCCGCCCAGGCGAACATCGGAATGTCGTTGGGCATGTCGCCGAAGGCGATCGTGTCGGCCGCCTTCATGCCGAGCCGGCGGGCCGCCAGGGACAGTCCGGTCGCCTTGGAGAGACCGAGGGGCAGCAGCTCCACTATCCCCGCACCCGCCATCGTGACGCCCACCAGGCCGCCCGCGACCTCCGTGCCGACGGCGGCGAGCTCGTCGTCGGAGAGCGTCGGATGCTGGATGTAGACCTTGTTCAGGGGAGCCGACCAGAGGTCCGCCGCGTCCCTGATCGGCATGGTCGTCAGCGGGCCGTCCTGCACCCGGTAGCCGGGGCCCACGACGACCTCGCCGTCGAGCCCGTCGCGGCTCGCCGCCAGCAGGAGCGGCCCGACCTCCGCCTCGATCTTGGCGAGCGCCAGACCGGCCAGCTGCCGGTCCAGCGTCACCGACGTGAGCAGCCGGTGCTCCCCCGCGTCGTACACCTGGGCGCCCTGGCCGCACACCGCGAGGCCCTCGTAGCCGAGGTCGTCGAGGATGTGCCGGGTCCAGGGCACCGCACGTCCGGTGACGACGATGTGGGCCGCGCCCGCCGCGGTCACCGCGGCGAGCGCCTCACGCGTGCGCCGGGAGACCGTCTCGTCGGCACGCAGCAGCGTGCCGTCGAGGTCGGTCGCCACGAGTTTGTACGGGAACGACCCGCTCGGTCCGTCCTGCTCGTGCGACGCCCGCGGCGCGGTCGAGCCGTGCGGCGCGGTCGAACCGGTCGCTCCAGATGTGCCGGTCACTTGGAGATCGGCTCCAGGACCTCACGGCCGCCCAGGTACGGACGCAGCACCTCCGGCACCCGGACGGAGCCGTCGGCGAGCTGGTGGTTCTCCAGGATCGCGACGATCGTGCGGGGGACGGCGCACAGCGTGCCGTTGAGCGTGGCGAGCGGCTGGACCTTCTTGCCGTCGCGCATGCGGACGGACAGGCGGCGGGCCTGGAAGCCGTCGCAGTTCGACGCCGAGGTCAGCTCGCGGTACTTGCCCTGCGTGGGGATCCACGCCTCGCAGTCGAACTTGCGCGACGCGGACGCGCCCAGGTCGCCCGACGCCACGTCGATGACCTGGAACGGCAGCTCAAGACCGGTCAGCCACTGCTTCTCCCAGTCCAGGAGGCGCTTGTGCTCGTTCTCCGCGTCCTCCGGGGCGACGTACGAGAACATCTCGACCTTGTCGAACTGGTGCACGCGGAAGATGCCGCGGGTGTCCTTGCCGTAGGTGCCGGCCTCGCGGCGGAAGCACGGCGAGAAGCCGGCGTAGCGCAGCGGCAGCTTGTCGGCGTCGAGGATCTCGTCCATGTGGTACGCCGCGAGCGGGACCTCGGAGGTGCCGACCAGGTAGTAGTCGTCCTTCTCCAGGTGGTACACGTTCTCCGCGGCCTGGCCGAGGAAGCCGGTGCCCTCCATGGCGCGCGGGCGGACCAGCGCGGGCGTCAGCATCGGGGTGAAGCCGGCCTCGGTGGCCTGTGCGATCGCCGCGTTGACGAGGGCGAGCTCCAGGAGCGCGCCGACGCCGGTCAGGTAGTAGAAGCGCGAGCCGGACACCTTGGCGCCGCGTTCGACGTCGATGGCGCCCAGCGCCTCGCCGAGCTCCAGGTGGTCCTTGGGTTCGAAGCCCTCGGCGCCGAAGTCGCGGATGGTGCCGTGCGTCTCCAGGACGACGAAGTCCTCCTCGCCGCCGACCGGTACGTCGGGGTGCACCAGGTTGCCCAGCTGGAGGAGGAGCCGCTTGGTCTCCTCGTCCGCCTCGTGCTGCTCGGCGTCGGCCGTCTTGACGTCGGCGGCGAGCTGACCCGCCTTCTTCAGCAGCTCGGCCTTCTCGTCGCCCGAGGCCTTGGGGATCAGCTTGCCGAGCGCCTTCTGCTCGGAACGCAGCTCGTCGAAGCGGACGCCGGACGACCTGCGCCGCTCGTCGGCGGAGAGGAGGGAGTCGACGAGGGCGACGTCCTCTCCACGGGCGCGCTGGGAGGCGCGAACACGGTCGGGGTCCTCACGGAGCAGGCGAAGGTCAATCACCCCTCAAGGCTACCGGTGCGCGGTTCCGGCCAACGACTCGATATTCCGGTCCGCCGGTTCTGTCACGTTATAAGGGGAATGCCGGACTGAATCTTTTGATCATGGGTCGACGTCAAGGAAAAGGGTCGTACTCCCTGAAAGGGGGCAGGCGGCGACTCGTCGGTTGACCGGATTTCCTTGTGGTGACAGGGACTTGGTGCCTGGTTGTCCACAGGGATCCACAGCCCTCCAGAGTTATCCACAGGCTGTGCGGAAGATCTGTGGACTTCGGAAATGATCATTCCGAGGGGTGGGCGCGGGGTGAGGAATTCCCGGCTCAAACCCTGCGTACACGCACTTTCGGGTGTAAATGATTCGCCCCATAGAGTTGATCAAGGGAAAAGGGTGGACGAAGGGTGACGTGCGGGGCTGTGGAAGAAGTTGGGGCCTGTAGGCCGATTTGTCGACGATGCAGTATTTCGTTGTCGACTTGTCCCCAGGTCGAGAAGCGCGCCTGTGGATAACATCTGTGGATGACGAAAATCTGCAGGTAGGACCAGTGATCAAGGGTGCGCAGGCCGGTGGACAGGGATGACGCCGGGACCGTTCGGGCCCTCGGGCACGAGCCGCCGGCCAGGCGTGTTCGGCTCCCGCGCACCGAACCGGTGGAAATGAGTCGCACGGACTGTTCATGGCGTGTTCGGGAACGGTCCGTCCATTCGATTTCCGGCATCGGCCCACTGCCTTTGGCCGCCCTGGCCCGAACCGGCGCTCTCCGCCCCGCCCGCGGAACGGCCCCTTTCAGAAGCGGCCGTCCTGGCAGCGCGCCAGCCAGTCGGATGCGGCCGAGAATTCGCTGTCAGAGGTCCCGGCCCGTGGTGCGCGTACGTCCTTGGGGTCGACTTCCGCCCGGGGGTACGAGCCGAGGAAGCGCACCTGCGGGCAGACCCGCTTGAGCCCCATCAGCGCCTCGCCCACCCGCCGGTCGGAGATGTGACCTTCGGCGTCGATGGCGAAGCAGTAGTTGCCGATGCCCTCGCCGGTCGGCCGGGACTGCAGCAGCATCAGGTTCACGCCGCGCACCGCGAACTCCTGGAGGAGCTCCAGCAGGGCGCCGGGGTGGTCGTCGCGCTGCCAGATGACCACGGACGTCTTGTCCGCGCCGGTCGGTGCGGCGGGCCGGGCGGGCCTGCCCACCAGCACGAAGCGTGTCTGCGCGTTCTCCGCGTCGTGGATGCCGGTCTCCAGCGGCTCCAGGCCGTACTTGGCTGCCGCGAACTCGCCCGCGAAGGCCGCGTCGTACCGGCCTTCCTGGACCAGGCGCGCGCCGTCGGCGTTCGACGCGGCGGACTCCCACAGGGCGTCGGGCAGGTGCGTCCTGAGCCAGTTGCGCACCTGTGGCTGTGCGGCGGGGTGCGCGGTGACCGTCTTGATCTCCGACAGCTTCGTGCCGGGCCTGACCAGCAGTGCGAAGGTGATCGACAGCAGCACCTCGCGGTAGATCATCAGCGGGGCGCCCGCGACCAGCTCGTCGAGGGTCGTGGTGATGCCGCCCTCCACCGAGTTCTCGATGGGGACGAAGGCGGCCTCGGCCTCGCCGTTGCGGACGGCGTCCAGTGCGGCCGGAACCGACACCACCGGGACCAGTTCCCGGGTGGCAGCCTCCGGGAGCGTGCGCAGGGCGACTTCGGTGAAGGTGCCTTCGGGACCGAGATACGCGTAACTGGCTGGCATGACCTCACCCTAATGGGCCTCGAACAACCAGGACGACGTGTGGGGAAACGGGACCCCCAGGGGTGATCGGCTACGAGGCGATCAGCCGTCCCCAGGGGGACCGGCCACCCCCAGAGGTGATCCGGGACCCCCAGGGGCGATCCGGGGCCGGCCCGGTCGGTCAGCCTTCCAGCAGGCGCTGCCCCACGTACTCGCCCGTCGCCGCCCCGCCGGGCACCGCGAACAGGCCGCTCGACTCGTGGCGGACGAAGGTGGAGAGCGCGTCACCGCGGTCGAGCTTGCGCTGGACGGGCACGAAGCCGCGCAGCGGATCGGCCTGCCAGCAGACGAAGAGCAGGCCCGCGTCGGGCACCCCGTCCGTGTCGATGCCGTCGTGGAAGGAGAACGGGCGGCGCAGCATCGCGGCACCGCCGTTCTGGTCGGGCCGGGTGATCCTGGCGTGCGCGTTGATCGGCACGACGAGATTGCCGTCGGTGTCGGTCTTGTCCAGGTCCATCGGCGTGGTCTCGGTGCCGCCGCCGAGCGGGGCGCCGGTGGCCTTCTTCCGCCCGATGACGTCCTCCTGGGCCGTGGGAGAGAGCTTCTCCCAGTCGTCGAGGAGCATGCGGATACGGCGGACGACGGCATAGGAGCCGTTCGCCATCCAGGCCGGCTCGCCCGCGGCGGGCACGAAGACGCGCCGGTCGAAGTCGGACTCGGACGGCTTCGGGTTGCGGGTGCCGTCGATCTGCCCCATCAGGTTGCGAGCCGTCATGGGCCGGCCGGTCGCGCCGGGCGAGCGGTTGAAGCCGTTCATCTGCCAGCGCACCCGGGCCGCGCTGCCCGCGTCCTTCTGGACGGCGCGCAGGGCGTGAAAGGCGACCAGGGCGTCGTTCGCTCCGATCTGCACCCACAGGTCGCCGTTGCTGCGCGCCTTGTCGAGGTGGTCGGAGGAGAAGTCGGGCAGCGGGTCGAGCGCCACCGGACGCTGCTTCTCCAGGCCCGTACGCGCGAAGAAGCTGTGCCCGAAGCCGAAGGTGACCGTCAGGGAGGAAGGGCCGGCGTCGCGTGCGACATCCGTGTCGTCCTGGGCGGCGGGCTCGCCCGCCATCAGCCGCTGGGCGGTCGCCGACCAGCGGCGGAGCAGCGCGGCGGCCTCCTTGCGGCCCGCGCCCGCCGCCAGGTCGAAGGCGACGAGGTGGCCGCGTGCCTGGAGGGCGGTCGTGATGCCCGGCTGATGTTTCCCGTGAAACATCACCGCGTCCGAGCCGACCGAGGTCAGCGGCGCGGCCGGCGCGCCGTTCTCGTCGTTCGGAGCGGCCGCGTATCCGGCGGCGCCCCCGGCCGCGCCCAGGGCGAGACCGGTGGCGCCGGCGGTGCCGAGCAGCCGGCGCCGCGAGAAGCCGCCCTTGGCGGCGGCCTCGGGGGAGGAGACGGCGTCGGGAGTGGACTGGTCGGGCATGGTGGGGTTCAGCCGATCTGCGCGTTCTTGTTCACGGTCGCCTGGTCGATGTCGGAGGTGCGCACGGTCACCGCGATCTTCCAGTCGCCCGCCATGGGGATCTGCACTCCGCTCGCCGACCAGTGTCCGGTGGCGATGCGGTCGGGGGTCACGGGCAGCGGGCCGATGTCCTTCGCGGCGAGGGTGAAGGCGACCTTCACCTCGGGGACGTCGAAGGCCTTGCCGTTGGGCCGCTCCACGAAGACGTGCATCTCGTTGCCGCCGACGCGGGCCGGGTCGAGGGTGAGCTCCACGGTGCCCTTGCCGTCCTCGCCGCCGGTGTCGAACGGGATCTTCAGGGACAGCGGGCCCGAGCGCTGGGACGCGGAAGCGGTGGCCTGCTGGGCCGCCTCCTCCGTACGCCCGGGCTCGGTGGAGGTCAGCACGGTCGTGACCGCGAGCAGGACGACGGCGACACCCGCCTCCGCGAGCACCGAGCGACGCAGACCCGAGCGGTGCGGATCGGCGTCACGGAGGCGCTTGTCGCGCGCGGTGGCCACGGCCGCCCGCTGCCGGGCGAGCTGCGCGGCACGCCGGGAGTCCGCCGGGACCGTCTCCCGGGTCTCCTCGCGCTGTTCGGCCACGTCCTCGGCCGCGGAGCCTCGTTCCTCCGAGGCCGGCGCCTCGGACAGCCGGCCGGTCCAGCGGCGTGAGATCCATGCGATGCCGACGAGGACCGCGACCAGAGCGATTTTGACGAGCAGCAGTTGTCCGTACCGCGTGCCGGTGAACGCGGACCAGGAACCGAGCTGGCGCCACGACTGATAGATCCCGGTGGCGACCAGGGTCACGACGGCGCCGAACGCGAGGCGGGAGAAGCGGCGCACGGCCGCCGTGTCGATCGCGTCCTCGGCCGGAGCCCTGAACAGTGCCGTCAGCAGGGCCGACAGCCCGCCGAGCCATGCGGCGACGGCCAGCAGGTGCAGTACGTCGACGGGCATCGCGACACCGGGCTGGAGGCCGGTCGAGGCGTGCTCGGCCATCGCCCAGGTCGCGGCCAGGCCCGCCGCGACGACGGTGCCGCCGATCGCGAGGCCGAAGGTGAGGTCCTTCTTCTCGGCGGCTCTGTCCGCGGCCTCGGCGGCCCGGGCGGCCGCCACGGTGGCCTCGTCGTCGCCTCCGCTGCTCCCGTCGGTCCCGCCGGTCGCGTCGGTCGGATCGGACGTGTCGGACGCCTGGGCCTCGGGCTCGTCCCGCTTGACGTACGCGCCGAAGAGCACCGCGATGAACAGCGCCGCGGCGGCGAGCAGCAGCAGCCGGGACACCAGAGCGGCGCCCGACTTGGTCTGGAGCACCTGACCCAGCAGGCTCAGGTCGAAGACGTCGCCGATCTTGCCGGAGCCGACGTACGAGCCGCGCAGGAGCAGCAGCGCGAGGGTGGCGCCGGTGAGGGCGAGCCAGCCGGTGACGACGAGCCGCTGGACCGGCCGGACGCCGGCACCGCGCTGCCAGCAGATCAGCACGAAGGCGGCTCCGCCGACCAGGAGGACGAAGCCCGCGTAGGAGACGTAGCGCGCGACGCCGTAGAGCACGCCGACGGTTCCGCCGCCCGCGCCCTGGTCGGACAGGGCGACGGAGGTCTGCGAGGGCGCTCCGACGGAGAAGGTGAAGGCGCCGGAGACGGGGTGGCTGTCCTCGGACACCACCTGGTAGGTGACGGTGAAGGTGCCGTCGGGCAGTCCCGAGTGCAGCTTCACGCCGTACGTGGTGCCGCTCAGGTTGGCGGCCCGGCCGGTGTCGACCCGCTTGCCCTTGGGGTCGAGCACGCGGAGCGAACCGTCGGACAGCGCGACCTTCTCGGAGAAGGTGAGCGACACCTGGGTGGGCGCCTGGTCGACCACCGACCCCTGCTTCGGGTCGCTCCCGGTCAGCGCGGCGTGCGCGGAGGCGGGAGCGGCCCCGGCCAGGAGCGCGCCGGTGACGGCGAGGAACAGCAGCAGGAGGGTCCGGAAACGGGGGGCGATGGTCTGCGTCAAGGTGGTCGCTCCCTCAGTGCCCGGTCTTCGGTGTGTACGTCGCGGACTTCACCGGCATGGATATCTTCACTGTGCCGGATTTGGCGAAGTGGAGTTCCACGGCCACGCTCTCGCCCTGCTCCGGCTTGCGGGTGAGCTTCTCGAACATGAGGTGGTTGCCGCCGCTCGCGAAGTTCAGCGTGCCCTTCGCGGGCACGGCGAACGACTTCTCCTCCGCCATCGCCCCGCCCTGGGTGGAGTGCAGCGTGACGTCGGCCGACAGGCTGCTGGTGACCGAGGTCAGGGTGTCGGCGCCGCCGGTGTTGCTGACGGTGAAGAAGCCGGCCGCCATGGTCGCCATGCTCGGGGCGGGCATGTAGGCGCCGGTGACCTTCAGAGCGGGCCTGCCCGCCGAGGAACCGCCGTCGTCCGAGCCGCAGCCCGCGAGCGTGGCCGCGGTGGCCGCGAGGACCGCGCACGCGGCGAGCGGACGCGGGGCCCGGCCGGGACGGCTCACGGGTTCTCCCCCTTGATGAGCTCGGGCAGGTCCTTGGTGTAGTCGTCGACGGTGGCGTCCTCGCCGTACAGCACATAGCCGCCGTCGGTCTTCGGCGAGAACGCGACGACCTGGGTGCCGTGCACGGAGACGAGCTTGCCGTTCTTGTCCTTCGACGTCGGCTCGATGGAGATGCCCAGGGTGCGCGCGCCGGCCTGGACCGTGGCGAAGTCGCCGGTGAGGCCGACGAAGTCGGAGTCGATGCCCTTGAGCCACGCACCGAGGGCGGCGGGGGTGTCGCGGCCGGGGTCGGTGGTGACGAACACGACGCGGAGCTTGTCCTGTTCGGCCTTGGGCAGCTGCTTCTTGGCGACGGCCAGGTTGTTCATCGTCAGCGGGCAGACGTCGGGGCAGTGCGTGTAGCCGAAGTACACGAGCGTCGGCCGGCCCTTGGTCTGCGCGCGCAGGTCGTACTTCTTGCCGTGCGTGTCGGTGAGCACGAGGTCCGGCTTCTCGAACGGCTTGTCGAGGATCGTCGCCGCCTTGGCGGAGCCGGTCTCGGCGGACACGTCGGCGACGGGCTTGTTGCCGTCGTCGCCGCTGCCGCAGGCGGAGAGGGTCAGGGTGGCGGCGGCGAACAGGGCGGCCACGGCATACGTCTTCTTGCGCATAGAAAAATGTCCCAGATGTGTGCGCTCCGGCGCGCACCGGGGGTCGTACCGGGCCCGAAGCCCAGGTCGTACGACGTCCCGGTGCGCACCGAAGGGATGAGCCTCGGTACCGCGTGCTGCCTCAGGCGGCGCGGCGGCGGCCGGCGAGCACGCCGTACGCCACGCCTGCCACACCGACGACGATGCCGACGATGCCGAGCACGCGTGCGGTGGTGTCGCTGCTGTCGGACGACGCCTCGGTGGTCTTCTCGGACTCCGCCTTCGCGTCGGACGAGTGCGACGCGTCGGAGGCGTCCTCGGCGTCGGCGGAGCCGTGGTGACCGCCCTCGGACGCGGCGGAGAGCGCGAGCACCGGAGCCGGGTTCTCGGGCTCCTCCTGGCCTTCCTGCTGCGGCTCGATCCAGCGCACGACCTCCTTGTCGGAGTACGTCTGGACGGCCTTGAAGACCAGTTCGTCGGTGTCCTCGGGCAGCGCGCCGATGGAGAGCGGGAACTTCTGGAAGAAGCCCGGCTCGACGCCCTTGCCGGTGGCGGTCCAGGTGACCTTGGTGACGGCCTCGTCGATCTTTTGGCCGTGCACGGTCAGCGGCTTGTCCAGCTTGGACTTGGTGACCTTCACGTCCCAGCCGTCCAGCTTCTGCGGCATGACGGAGGCGAGCGGGTGGTCGGCCGGGAAGCTGACCTCGAGCTTGGTGGTCGAGGCGTTGTCGCGCTCGTTGGGGACCTTGAAGTTCACGACCGCGTAGTCGCCCTTGGCGGCCGTGCCCTCGGGCTGAACGCTGACATGCGCGAAGGCGGGGACCGACAGGGTGAGGACGGCCGAGGCGGCGACGGCAGCGGCGGCGGCGATACGGGAAGGCTTCATAGCAGGGGACACTCCACTTTCAGTCCGTTGGCAAGGGGATGCGCGTGCGCGACGGGCACGCGCGCGTGCCGCACGACGGCGTGGCCCCTTGGCGGAGTGACGCGTCGTGTCAGGCGGCGAGGACGAGTGCGGTGGAGGACGGCGGTCCGCGCCGGACGACGGTGTGCTGGAGTGTGCTCGCCTGCGGCTTCAGGGGCGCGAGCAGCGCGGTGCGCGGTGCGCGGACCGCGTCGGGCGCTCCCGGAAGACCCGCGCGCAGGGCGCGTACGAGCGCGAACGCGGAGCGCAGGGACCGTACGAGCGCCGTCTCGGCGACCCCGTGGGCGGACAGCCGCATGAGACGCAGCAGCGCCAGGTCCCCGCGGCGCAGCACCCATCCCGCGGCGACGGCCGCGAGGACGTGGCCGAGGAGCATCGGCAGGGAGGGCAGGACCGACATCGATGAGCCGGCCGCGGCCGCCATGGCGTCCGCCGGGTGGTGCATGGACGGGCTCATGCCGGTCGTCGTGCCCGTGTCGATCCGCGCCTCGGCGAGGATCCGCTGGGCCTGTGCCGGACTGATCGCCGCCGCGGCCGTGCCGCACACGAGGCGCGCGGCCCGCTCGACGAGCGAGGCGTCCGACATCGGCATGCCCGACATGGCGTCCGTGGACGTCGCGACGGTGTGCTGGCCGAGTCCGAACAGCGTGTGCAGCGCGGTCTGTCCGGCCGCGAGGACCGCGGCGATGCCCGGGAGCGACCGCTCGCGTCCGGCCAGTGCGGCGGCGACCGCGAAGACCGCGAGGAAGCCGGTCCCGAGTGTCCACAGGGGAACCGAGGCGCAGGAGGCGAGACCATGACCGGCCGCGGCCAGCGCGACGCAGACCGCGGCGAACACCGCGGCCCTGAGCATCCGGAGGTCGAGTCCGGAGCGTGCCGAGCGCTTGTGGGGGGCAGTCATGGCGGGCTCATCATCCCACTGGCCCGACGCGTCCGGTACGGCAGGTCCGCTAGGTGGTGTTCGACCGGTAGGTCACCGTATGCGGGTTCTTGGGTGCACATACACCGACCCTGGGCACCCGCGCATCCGCCGTATGGGCGGCATCACCTCGGGCAGGCGATTGCGTGCGCGTGCTTGCGGCAATACGTAACGGTATGTCGAGCCGCGGCCGGGAGGCTGGAGCATGAGCATCTGGTGGTCACTCCATCTGCGGCGCGAAGCTGCGAGCGTTCCGCTCGCGAGACGCCTGCTGCTCGGCACGATGGAGAGCGCGGGAGTCGACCCGGACATCTCGTACGACCTCTCCGTCGCCCTCACCGAGGCCTGCGCCAATGCCGTCGAGCACGGTGGCGGCACGGCGAACGGCCCCTCCTCCGAGGCCTACCGGGTGACCGCCTACCTCGACGGCGAGCGGTGCCGCATCGAAGTCGCCGACTCGGGCCCGGGTTTCCCCGGCGGCCGTGCGCGACCTCCGATCCGTCCGGCGCGCGGTGACAGCGAGCACGGGCGGGGGCTGTGCCTGATCCATGAACTCGCGGACCACGTCCAGATCGACAGCAGCCCCGGCAGAGGCGGCGCCGTGGTCAGCTTCGACAAGATCCTCAAGTGGAAGAAGGACCCCTCTTTGCTGACGGCTTAGCGCCGCGCGCGACGGATCGGGGCGTCCGGGCGATCGGTCCGACGCGGAAGCAGGCGCCCGACCGCCCCGAGGGGGCCGACGTGCCGACCGCCCCGAGGGGGCCGACGTGCGCGCCGCGACGCGGGTGCCGTCGGGGAAACCGAGCTGCCACGGCTGCTGGGCGACCAGGACGTTCGTGCTGTCCTCGTCGGCGCAGACCTTCACGTCGAGCACCGCCCACACGGGGTGCGGAAAGTGGGAGACCCCCCGAGGGGGCCGACGTGCCGACCGACCCGAGGGGACCGACGTGCCGTCCGAGTCGCCGGGTGCGCCGCGTGCCCGCCCCGGACTCATGACGCGTTCCCCCGGCCGGGCTTCTCGCGGGCACGTCCGGCGCGCGAGATCCCGGAGTCCACAGCGCGGTCACAGCGCTTCCCCAGGTCCCTGACGGCCGGCGTTCCTAGATTCCCGGCATGAGGGGAAGCCGTCAGGACGAGACGCTCGCCGAGGCCGCGGTGGCGGCGCTGACGCGACAGTTGGAGCTGGCACCCAAGCCGGGACTGCCCGACCCGCGCGATCTGCGCGCCCGAGCCACCCGGCAGGACCACCGCTCCCTGCGCTGGTCGGCGAAGGCCCTGGCACCCGGCCTCGCGGCGATGGCGGCGGCCGCACGCCGTACCGGCCGTGCCACCCCCGCACTTCGCGCGGAACTGGGCGCGATCGGCCGGTCCACGGAGCACTCGGTGGCTCTGGCCGGCGGCGGACACCGGGGCGCCCTGTGGGCGCTCGGGCTGCTCGTCGCGGCAGCCGCCCTGGAACCCGGCGCCACCGGGACGGAGGTCACGGCGGCGGCCAAGCGGATCGCGGCGCACACCGACCGGCGGGCACCGCGGCGGCCCTCCCGGGGATCGACCGTCTCCGCGACGTACGGGGCGGCCGGCGCCCGGGGCGAGGCACGCGCCGGATTCCCCCACGTCCGCCGGGCGTTGGACGCGCTCGCCGCCGCACGTTCGGCCGGTGCGCCGGAATCCTGCGCCCGGCTCGACGCCCTCCTCACCGTCATGGGCACGCTCCAGGACACGGAGCTGCTGCACACCGCCGGCCCCCACGGCCTGCGGCACGTCCAGGCGGGTGCCCGCGCGGTGCTGGACGCGGGCGGTTCGTCCACGGAAGCGGGCCGTGCGGCCCTGGCCTCCTTCGACGGCGACCTCCACACGCGCGTGTGGAGCCCGCGAGGTAGTGGAGCGCTCCTCGCGGGTGCCCTGTTCGTGGACTCGCTGCCCGTGGCCGTCAGGTCGTGACCGGGACGCCGCACCGACCCGCGGCCGGATCGGAGCGTGGGTCCGACGCCGGGTCCTGCACGCGTCGGGAGCGTGTCGCGGGCCCCATCGCGTACGACGCCCCGGCGATCAGTGCGCCGAGCAGCAGCCATCCGGGCGTTCCCCAGCCCACCAGCAGTGCCGTCAGGACGAGCGGGCCCATCGTGCGGGCCACCGTGACACCGGTGCCGAAGAAGCCCTGGTACTCGCCCATGCGGTCGGCCGGGGCGAGGTCGAAGGCCAGTTGCCAGGAGCCCGCCGACTGCTGCATCTCGGCGACGACCTGAAGGAGCGCGCCCGCCACGAGGATCCCGGCCGCGACCCACGGGGAGGCCCCGGACGACAGGGCGAACACCGCGCAGGACGCCAGCATCACGAGTCCGGACCGGCGGATGGCGCGCGTGGCCGCCGTGAGGCCCGTGACGTCCCGCGCCATCCGTACCTGGAAGACCATCACCGCGCCCGTGTTGAGCACGAACAGCGCGGAGACCAGCCAGGCGGGCGCCTCGGTGCGCTCGGTGATCCACAGCGGCACGCCGAGGCTGAGCAGCGGCATCCGCAGCAGCAGCACGGTGTTGAGGAACGTCACCAGCACATAGGGGCGGTCGCGCAGGACACCGAGCCGGTGACCGCGCCGCGCGGTCACCGGCCGCACCGGCGGCAGGCGCAGCAGCAGCCCGGCGCACAGCAGGAAGCTCGTCGCGTCCAGAGCGAACACCGCGGAGTATGCGGCCCGCGTCCCGGCGTGCAGCGCGAGTCCGCCGAGGCCCGCGCCCACCGCCAGACCGGCGTTCAGCGTCGACTGGAGGTGCGCGAGCAGTCCGGTGCGCCGCCCGGCCGGCACCAGCCCCGCGAGCAGCGCCTGCCGGGCCGCCGCGAGCCCCGACTGCGCGGACGCGTACGCGCACGCCGCGAGGACGAAGGGGGCGAAGCCGCGGACGACCAGGAAGGACGCCACCGCCGTCGCCGTCGCCAGGGCCAGCAGCGCCGCCGTGCCGCGCGGCCCGCGCCGGTCGGCGAGCCGGCCGAGCGGCACGCCCACCAGTGAGCCGACGGCCCAGGCGACGGTCAGCCCCAGTCCCACGTGTGTGGGCGCGAGACCGACGACGTGCGTGAAGTACAGGGCGGAGGTCACGTAATAGGCGCCGTCGCCCACGGAGTTGGCCAGCTGGGCGAGGGCGAGCACGCGCTGCGGGCCCACGGGAGGGAGGAGACGGTGTGACGTCGCGTGCGCCGCGGCTGCCTGGTTCGTCATGCCACTGACGCTACGGACGTATTGGCTCCCCGGGCAGCTCCAATCAGCACGCTTCTTGTTGGCCCAATTCGACGACCCGTCACCGGCACCGCCCAGGCCGGAGGCCTCTGCCGCCGGGGCGGACCGGCCGCAGCCGACGACCGGCACGGCCCACGCGGGCGGCCTCCGTCAGTGGTGGGGCCGGTCCGCCGCCCACCACGGGCCCGGCCCACGTGCGCGGCCTGCGCCGCCGGGGCGGACCGGTCGCACCTCACCACGGGCGCGGCCCGGGCGAGCGCTCTCCGCCGCCGGGGCGGACCGATCCGCACCGGTGGCCCCTCAGCCCGCCCTCCGCACCGCGTCCAACACCCGTCCCAGCGCCTCCAGGGCATCCGGATACGCGCGTTCCCGGGGTGTCCCGTACCCGACGACGAGTCCCTGCGGGCGGTCCGCGGCCGGTGCGTGCCAGTGATCTCCCAGGTGGCCGATCGCCAGCCCCTCCTGCGCGGCCCGCGCCAGCACCTCCGCCTCGTCGGCCACCTCCACCAGGGCATGCAGCCCCGCGGCGATCCCCCGGACGTTCCTGCGCGTCCCCAGCCGGCCCAGCAGTTGGTCCCTGCGGCGCCGGTAGCGCAGCCGGCACGCGCGCACATGACGGTCGTACGCGTGGCTGTCGATCATCTCGGCGAGCGCCAACTGGCCGATGGACTCGGTGTGGTGGTCGCTGTGCAGCTTGATGTCGGCGACCGCGTCGACGAGGTGCGGCGGCAGCACCATCCAGCCGAGCCGCAGGGCGGGCCCGAGCGTCTTGGAGGCCGTGCCCAGGTAGACGACCTGGCCGGGTGCCATCCCCTGGAGCGCGCCGACCGGCTGCCGGTCGTAACGGAACTCCCCGTCGTAGTCGTCCTCGACGATCAGTCCGTCACGCGCGCGTGCCCAGTCGGTGAGGGCGCGCCGCCGCTCCGGGTGCAGGGTGACGCCGGTCGGGTACTGGTGGGCGGGCGTGACGACGACCGCGTCCGCCTCCGCCGCGGCCTCCGCGCGGGCGCCGCGTTCGTCGACGGGCAGCGGCACGACGGTTCCGCCGCTCTTGCGCACCACCTCGCGGTGGAACGCCAGGCCGGGGTCCTCCATGGCCACCGTGCCACCGTCCAGCACACGGGTGAGGAGCGCGAGACCCTGCACATAGCCCGAAGTGATGACGATCCGTTCGGGCGGCGCGATCACTCCCCGCGCCCGCCCCAGGTAACCCGACAACGCGGTCCGCAGCTCGATACGGCCGCGCGGGTCCCCGTAGTCGTACGCCATGGACGGTGCCGTCGCGATCGCGCGGCGCAGCGCCCGCAGCCATGCCGCCGCCGGGAAGGCGCCGACGTCCGGGCTGCCCGGACGCAGGTCGAAACGGGGTGCACGCGCGTGTGGCGCGTGTACGGCCGCCGCCGCGCCGTCCGTGGGCAGTGGTGCCACCTCGGTGCCGGAACCCTGCCGGGCCGTCAGATAGCCCTCCGCGACCAACTGGTCGTACGCGGCCTTCGCCGTGCCGCGGGAGATGCCCAGTTCGGCCGCGAGCCGGCGGGTCGCCGGCAGCCGTGTGCCGGGCGAGAGCCGTCCCTCGCGCACGGCGTCCCGCAGGGCCCGTTCGAGCCCCGCCCTGCGCCCCGCCCCGGCGTCCGGCTCCAGATGCAGGTCCACCCCGACACCGGACCAGAAGTCGTCCACGAAAAGCCCCCCTAGGCACACCGGAAAGCCCGGGAGCGCCGAAGTCCCCCGGGCATGCCGATGGCCGGGCACCCAGGAGGGCACCCGGCCATCAGTCTCGTCATCAGCCCTCGCGGGGCACTATGTCAGCCCTTCAGGGACGCCATCCAGGCCTCGACCTCGTCCGAGCGGCGCGGAAGGCCCGCGGACAGGTTCCGGTTGCCGTCCTCGGTGACGAGGATGTCGTCCTCGATGCGGACGCCGATGCCGCGGTACTCCTCCGGGACGGCCAGGTCGTCCGCCTGGAAGTACAGGCCGGGCTCGACGGTCAGGCACATGCCCGGCTCCAGCGTGCCCTCGACGTACGTCTCGGTCCGCGCGGCCGCGCAGTCGTGCACGTCCATGCCGAGCATGTGGCCGGTGCCGTGCAGGGTCCAGCGGCGCTGCAGGCCCAGCTCCAGGACGCGCTCCACGGGGCCCTCGACCAGGCCCCACTCGACGAGCTTCTCGGCGAGCACGCGCTGCGCGGCGTCGTGGAAGTCGCGGTACTTGGCGCCCGGCTTCACGGCCGCGATACCGGCCTCCTGGGCCTCGTACACGGCGTCGTAGATCTTCTTCTGGAGCTCCGTGTACGTGCCGTTGATCGGCAGCGTGCGCGTCACGTCGGCGGTGTAGAGCGTGTGGGTCTCGACACCCGCGTCCAGCAGGAGCAGGTCGCCGGAGCGGACCGGGCCGTCGTTGCGCACCCAGTGCAGCGTGCAGGCGTGCGGGCCGGCGGCGCAGATCGAGCCGTAGCCGATGTCGTTGCCCTCGACGCGTGCGCGCAGGAAGAACGTGCCCTCGATGTAGCGCTCGCTGGTCGCCTCGGCCTTGTCCAGGACCCGGACGACGTCCTCGAAGCCGCGCACGGTCGAGTCGACGGCCTTCTTCAGCTCGCCGACCTCGAAGTCGTCCTTGAGGAGCCGCGCCTCGGAGAGGAAGACCCGCAGCTCCTCGTCGCGCTCGGCGGTGACCTTGTCGGTCAGGGCGGACTCGATGCCGGCGTCGTAGCCGCGCACGACACGGACCGGGCCGGTGGCTTCACGCAGCGCGGCGGCCAGCTCGCGCACGTCCGAGGCCGGGATGCCGTACAGCGCCTCGGACTCGGTGAGGGAGTGGCGGCGGCCGACCCACAGCTCGCCCTGGCCGGACAGCCAGAACTCGCCGTTCTCGCGGTCGGAGCGCGGCAGCAGGTAGATCGTCGCCTTGTGGCCGCCGGACACCGGCTCCAGGACGAGGACGCCGTCCTCGGTCAGGTTGCCGGTCAGGTACGCGTACTCGACCGAGGCGCGGAAGGGGTACTCGGTGTCGTTCGAGCGGGTCTTCAGATTGCCCGCGGGGATCACCAGGCGCTCGCCCGGGAAGCGCGCGGAGAGCGCGGCGCGGCGGGCGGCCGTGTGCTCGGCCTGGGCGATGGGCTTCAGGCCGCGCAGCTCGGTGTCGGCCCACCCCGACTTCATGCTCTCGGCCAGCTCGTCGGACACGCCCGGGTACAGGCCGTTCTTGCGCTGCTTGATCGGCTCCTCTTCGCCCGCTTCGTCAGCGGCATCGTCAAGCACGGCTTCCGGGGTCTCCGGGGTGAGCGCCTCCGACACGGTCTGCCTCCTAGATACGACATTGGACCTCCCCCATCGTACGGTCGTACTGAAGGGGGCCCAGGGCCGGAAGACCTGTTACGTACGGCTCACCGTGAACGGCGACCGCGGGCACCGCGGATCGGCCGTCCGAGCCGGGCGCCCGGGACGGCGGCGCTCGGGGCGCTCACTCGAAGCGCGCCGCCAGAAGGACGACGTCCTCCTTGCTGTCGGCCTCGTCGAGTCCGTCCGGCAGCACCGTGCGCAGCACGTGGTCGGCGACCGCGTCGGCGTTGGCGCGGACCGCCCGGGGGACGCTCGCCGCCGCCGCGTGCAGCCGGGTGAAGGCCCGGTCCATGGGGTCGCCGGTGCGGTGCAGCAGACCGTCGGTGTACAGCAGCACGGTCTCGCCCGGCTCCGTGGTCAGCTCGACGCTCGGCGCCTCCCAGCACGCGAGCATGCCCAGGGGGGCCGACAGGGAGGTCTCCACGAACTCCGTGCGCCGCGGCCCGATCACCAGGGGCGGGCTGTGGCCGGCTCCCGCCAGCGTGAGCTTGCGCAGCGCGGGCTCGCAGTAGGCGAACAGCGCGGTCGCGGAGCGGGCGGGCTCGGTCAGCCGCAGCAGCAGTTCGAGGTCGGACAGGACCGCGACGGGGTCCTCGCCCTCCATGACGGCGTACGCCCTCAGGGACGCCCTCAGACGGCCCATCGCGGCGACCGCGCTGGGCCCGCACCCGGTGACGGAGCCGACCGCGAGGCCGAGCGCGGCGTCGGGCAGCGGCAGCGCGTCGTACCAGTCACCGCCGCCGCGCGCACTCGTGCGGTGCCGTGCGGCGAGCTGGACGCCGGCGACCCGGGGGAGCCGCGGGGGCAGCAGCTCCTCGGAGATCGTCGTCATGCAGGCGCGCGTGCGCTCCAGTTCCACGAGGCGGGCCAGGTGCTCGGTGGCGTAGCGGGCGTAGAGGCCGACGAGATGGCGCTGGCGCTCGACCGGTTCGGCGGGTTCGTCGTAGAGCCAGACGGCGGCGCCCAGTCGGCCCGCCGCGCCGGTGGACAGGGGGAGTGCGTAGCTCGCGGCGTAGCCGAGCCGGGCGGCCACCTCGCGGTGGCGGGGGTCGAGCCCGTCGTCGGAGAAGAGGTCCGGCTGGGCGATCTCGCCCTCACCGCCCGGAAGTCCGTCCAGGATCTTCCCGTACGACATGGCGCTGCGCGGGACGGTCTCGATATGGCCGAGATCAGCGCGGGCCAGCCCCAGCCCGATCGTCGTGTCGGGCCCGAGTCCGTCGCCCGGCTCCAGGACGAGGAGACCGCGTCGGGCGCCCACGAGGGCGGCTCCGGCGCGCAGCGTCTCCTGCAGGGCGTCGTCGAGTGCTGAGGTGCGTGCCAGGCGCTCGGTGAGCTCGTGGAGCGTGGTGAGATCCGAGACCCAGCCCGCCAGACGATCTTGAAGAACGGCGCCGGGACCGATGGGGGAGGTGGCCGAAGGGGCACCCGTGGGGGCAGGCGTCGGCGCGACAGTGTGTGTGGGCGAAGGAACCGTTGAATCGATTCCAGCCACTTTCGGAATGTGAGGGGCGTTCATGGCGTCCGGCTTTCCGACCGGTGCGTATTGCTCAATAGCATCGCAAACCCCCATGTCGTTCTGCGCCGCTAGCGGTGTCTCCACATGTACACGCACTCGTGAGGGGATGTCCAGCATTGTCCTGCTGGGATTCCTGGTGTCCGTGAGACTGTCGGTAACCCTTGCGGGAAAGCAAAGTTGGCTTAAAACTGACTCGGGCAACGGCTTATTGAGGTCGACTGGCCTCGTTCGACGGAGCGTCACAGCGGTCGTGATGGGTACGTACTCGGTGAAGGCCAGGGGTGGTTGAGATCCGCCCGGAACCTGGCGACGGACCCGGGCGTCTTAGCCACCGACGACCGTGCCCCATCCTCCCGTGGCGGAGGCGGCAAGAAATACACGGGACGGCAAATCGCCAGGCGCCGCCACCCCACGCCATGCCCATGCTTTTGATAGACGCAGTATGGACGCGGACGCAGCCAAACGCTCGGCCCATAGGGGTTCCCCTTGTCTCCAGCAGGGGTGTGATGCGCCAGTAGGTACGCACAGTGAAGTGATCGACACATGGTGTGATGTGGTCCACGGTGTTGCCAGGCGTGCAACGGAAAGGAACGAGCGCTCATGCGCGAGATCCTCGGAAGGCGACGCAGGCTCCTGTCCAGGCGGAACAACGGGAGGCCTGAGATGCTCAGCGCGGCCCTGACCTTCGCGACCGAATGGCAGTGGCCCGTACTCCCGGGAGTGGCGGCGGACCCGCAGGGGCGTGCCCGCTGCGCGTGCCCCGACCCGGAGTGCACGGTGCCCGGTGCCCACCCCTTCGACCCCGGCCTCCTCGCGGCCACCACCGACGAGCGCATGGTGCGCTGGTGGTGGACCAACCGGCCGTCGGCACCCGTCGTGCTGGCCACCGGCGGCAAGGCCCCGTGCGCGGTGAGCCTGCCGGCTCTCGCGGCGGCCCGTGCCCTCGACGCCCTCGACCGCAAGGGCATGCGCCTCGGCCCGGTCGTCGCGTCCCCGACGCGCTGGTCGATCCTCGTCGCGCCCTACTCCATGGAGCAGCTCGGCGAGCTTCTCTACGCGAAGGACTTCGTCCCCGGTTCCCTGCGCTTCCACGGCGAGGGCGGCTATCTCGCACTGCCGCCGTCCGAGACGGGTGGGGGCCAGATCCGCTGGGAGCGTGCCCCGCTGCCCGGCTCCGCCGCCCCCTGGGTGCCCGATGTGGAGGCGGTCGTGGACGCCGTCGTGGAGGCACTCACTCGTACGGGTGTGAGCGCGCCCGAGTTGTAGGAGCGCACGGCGCGCGGTTGACCGCGCGCCCGCCCGCGCTCGTTATCTTCCCCTTCATGAACCTTCGCCTGCTCGCACTCGCGGGCGTAGTGGCGGTCACGGTGGCCCTTCCGCTCGCCGTGGCATCCGCGGGGCCCGTCGCGGACGCCGGGGATCCCGGCCGCGACGGCGCCTCGGCCGCAAGGGCCCCGGGGCGCGACGGCAAGGGGACGGCGGCTCCCGTCCCCACCCGGTCGCCCCGGCTGCTGGGACTCGGCCTCGCCACCGCCGCCCGGTGCGGTCCCGAACTCTCCTCCCCCGACGGCATCGAGGCGCAGACCTGTGTCCTCACGCAGGGTGAGGACACATGGGCGCGCACGTACTACCGCAACGCGACCGGCGACGAGCTGCACTCCGTGCTGACGTTGATGGGGCCCGGCGGGCGCACCGTGCAGATGAACTGCGCGGTGGGCGCGGAGGACGACCCCGGGGTCTGTGAGACCCCGAGGGAACGCACCGACGGCGACGTGGGGGGCTATGCGGCGGTCGCGGAGTTCGCGGAACGGACCGCGGCCGGAGGGCCGCTGTTGCTGCGCTCGGGCAGCAACTCGGGGCAGTAGCAAGGTGGTTGATGCCGCACGCGGTTGCGGACATGGAAAGACCCGGTTGCTGGCGACGGGGGATGCACCAGCAACCGGGCTACTCGAACGGTAACAAGAGATCGGCGGTTCGCAAATTCGATCTCGGCTATTCGGACACGGATTTACCTGTCGCAACGGGGAGTTGTGACAGGAGTCACCCGTTCTGTGGGGCTCTGCCCAGCTGACCGGTCGGTCAGTTCGGCTTCCTGTGGGTCAGCTGAGCGTGACCTGTCGGTTGGTGAGGCCGCCGCGCGCCCTGCGCTCCTCCGCGGTGAGCGGTGCGTCGGTGGCCAGGGCGGTGGCGAGGCGCTCGGCGAACTCGGCCGCGGGCTTCTCGATGTCGTCCGCCGTGACGCTCGTCGGCAGGTCCCAGACCGGCACCGTGAGCCCGTGGGCACGGAAGGAACCGACCAGACGGGTGCCTTCGCCGAGGTTCGAGCGGCCGGCGGCGTGCAGCCGGGCCAGCGCGTCCAGAAGCTGCTCCTCCGGGTGCGGCATGACCCAGCGCAGGTGGTTCTTGTCGGGGGTCTCGCACCAGTAGGCGGCGTCGACCCCGGCGAGCTTCACGGTCGGGATGGCGGCGGCGTTGGCCCGCTCCAGCGAGGCGGTCACGTCCGCCGTCGCGTTCTCCGCGTCCGGGACCCAGAATTCGAAGCCGCTGTGCACAACTGGCTCGAACGCGCCTTCGGGGGCGAGCAGGTCCTGGAGTCGCGGGCCGTCGGCGGGGGCGCGCCGGCCCTCGACCGGAGAGCCCGGCTTCGCGGTGAGCGCGCGCTGGAGGGTGTCGGCGAGGTCGCGGCTGATGTCGCCGGACGCCGTGTCGTTCTGCAGGCCCAGGAGCACCGAGCCGTCCTCGCGGCGCAGCGCGGGCCAGGCCATCGGCAGGACCGTGGCGAGCGTGACCGACGGGACGCCCTCGGGGAGGCTCTCCTTGAGGTTCAGTTCGACCGTGGCGGCGGGCACCAGCTCGCGCAGCGCGACCCAGTCGCACTCGCCGGGCAGTCCCTCGAAGGGGCGCTGCACCAGCTCGGTCACGGCGTGCGCGGCGGCCCGGCCGTGGCAGGCCTTGTAGCGGCGGCCGCTGCCGCAGGGGCAGGGCTCGCGAGCGCCCACAACCGGGACGTGCCCATCGGCGCCTGCGGCGCGGGCCCCGGCTTTCGAGGTGGGCTGCTTGGCCTTGGTGTGGGGTCGCTTCTTGGCCATCGTGGGTGTCTCCCGATCACGGCTCGTCTCGTACGGGCGCGAGCCTAGCCGTTCCTACGTGGGCTGACGGGACCCTGTGGACAACGCACCGGGTCGTCCCGGAGCCGGTGATTCGGCCCGCCTGCGCCACGACCGGCACGTCCCGCTCCGTCCGTTCCCCGCCCCGCGGTGTCGCCGGGTCGGCGTGTCCCCTTCGGTGACTCCGAAGACGTGATCCCCGGCGGTGCCCCCGATGAGCGCGCTGCGGTCCCGGCGGCCCGCTTCCCGGGCGCCCAGACGTGTGCCGGTGTCCTCAGCCCAGTTCGTCGAAGGCGTCCGCGAAGTCCAGCTCCGGTATCCCCGCCGACACGTTCGGTGACGCGACGCGCGTAGCGAAATCATCATGCCGACGCGCGGATTCGACATCGTCCTGGACGACGACCCACACCGTGACCTCGCCGCGGACGTCGTCGCGCACGCCCCAGTCCTTGGCCAGTGCCGAGATGATGTTCAGCCCACGGCCGCCGCGCGCGGTGACCGAGGGCGTTGCCGGGACGGGCCGGGTCGGACCACCGCCGTCCGTCACCTCGACGACGAGCCGCCCGGACGTATCGACGCGCCACGCCGCACGGACGTCTCCGTCACCTGTCAGGGCGTCACCCAGTGGCCTGCCGTGCCGGCAGGCATTGCTGAGCAGTTCGGAAAGGATCAGTACGGCATCGTCGATGACCGAGTCCGCCACGCCACCGGTACGCAATTGATCACGCATGCGGTGTCTTGCTTCCCCCACGCCCGCAGGACCATGGGGTACGGCCATGCTCGACGACGTGGGCACCTCCTGTGCCACCACCAACGCCACCCCCGAGACCTCCTTTGCCCCACGCCACGTTGTGGATGCCCCTTTGGACTGGACCGGAAACCGGCCAATCAACGTCTGCTGACGCACTCGTAACGATCGAATACGGAGCGAACGCGCCGGTGCACTCCCTGTAATCGCGTGACTGGATCTCGGTGGTGATGTCCGGTGTCCGTGGAGTTCCCTGCCTGGGGGAACGTGGTGGGATCAGCGGCCCAACTGGCGCAGGACGGCACGCGGACGGTTGGTGATGATGGCGTCGATGCCCAGCTCAACGCAGAGATCGACGTCCTCGGGCTCGTTCACCGTCCAGACGTGCACCTGGTGTCCGGCTCGTTTCAGCCGTTCGATGTAACCGGGGTGACTGCGTACGATCCGCATCGAGGGGCCCGCGATCCGGACACCGGCGGGCAGTCGCCCGTCGCGCAGACGCGGGGAGATGAACTGCAGCAGATAGACCGTGGGCATGTTGGGCGAGGCGGCCCGGACGCGATGCAGCGAGCGCGCGGAGAAGCTCATGACGCGTACCGGTGACTGGGCGGGAGTCTCGGGCGCGTCCAAGCCGAAACGCTTCAGCAGGACCAGCAGCCGCTCCTCGACCTGGCCGGCCCAGCGGGTCGGGTGCTTCGTCTCGATGGCCAGCTCGACGCGGCGGCCCGCGTCGGCGACGAGTTCGAGCAGCCGCTCCAGGGTGAGGACGGAGGTGTCCTCCGGGTCCCCGGGACCGTGCTCCCAGTCGGGGGCCTCGTCACCGTTCTTCCAGGAGCCGAAGTCCAGGGCGGCGAGGTCGGCGAGCTCCAGGGCCGAGACCGCTCCGCGGCCGTTGGACGTACGGTTGATCCGGCGGTCGTGCACGCAGACGAGATGGCCGTCGGCGGTCAGGCGCACATCGCACTCAAGGGCGTCCGCACCGTCCTCGATCGCCTTCCTGTACGCGGCCAGCGTGTGCTCGGGGGCCTCTTCGGAGGCTCCGCGATGGGCGACGACCTGGATGGGGTGCTGTCGTGCGAGGGTCACCGCGTCATGGTGCCACCGTCGTGCAGCAGGCGTGAGGTCGAGGAGGCGGGGATCCGCCCGTTTCGCCAGACTGGTCCGATATAAAGGATGGTCGCGGACCCACAGCCACCGCTTATGGTGCTCTGACGGCCGGTGGGAAAAGCTGTCGTCGTACAAAAGCGCATGCACAGCTGAATCGCGCCGGACCGTCGACAAGCGTGAGTGAGCGTGACCGAGTGCGACCGAGAACAACAGCCGTGGATCTAGGAGTAGAGCTGTGAGCACCGAGAACGAGGGCACCGCAGTACCCCCGGCCCCGTCCGCACCTCCCGTGCCGGTGGAAACTCCCGCTGCCTCCGCGCAGGCCACTGCGCCCGAGGAGGGCGCGCCGACCGCTCCGATCCCGGTGGTGCCTCCGAGCGCCCCCGGCGCGCCGGAGCAGGCACCGGCGCCCGCGCAGCAGCCGGCGTACGCGCACGCCGGAGTCGGGCACGGCGCCGCCCCGCACGGGCAGGGCGCCGGATTCCCCGGATCCGCCGCCGAGGCGGGCTGGCCGCCTCCGCCGCCGCCCACCCCGTCGTACGCGGACGGTGGCGGCTCGGGCCACGGCGGCTGGGGCTCCTCCTACCAGCAGCCCGCACCGAAGCCGAAGAACGGACGCGGCGGCCTGGTCGCCGCCCTCCTGGTGGCCGCCCTGGTCGCCGGCGGCGTCGGCGGCGGCATCGGCTACTCGCTCGCGAAGAACAACGACGACTCCACCGACTCGACGACGGTCTCCGCCCCGAGCAACAGCGGTGACGTCAAGCGCGCCTCGGGCACCGTCGCCAACGTGGCGGCCAAGGCGCTGCCGAGCACCGTGACGATAGAGGCGCAGAGCTCGAGCGGTGAGGGCGGCACCGGTACCGGCTTCGTCTTCGACACCCAGGGCCACATCCTCACCAACAACCACGTCGTCGCGGACGCGGTCGACGGCGGCAAGCTCACCGCGACCTTCCCCGACGGCAAGAAGTACGACGCCGAGGTGGTCGGTCACGCACAGGGCTACGACGTCGCGGTGATCAAGCTGAAGAACGCGCCGTCGGACCTGAAGCCGCTCGCTCTCGGCAACTCCGACAAGGTGGCCGTCGGCGACTCCACGATCGCGATCGGCGCGCCCTTCGGCCTGTCGAACACGGTGACCACCGGAATCATCAGCGCCAAGGACCGCCCGGTGGCGTCCAGCGACGGCAGCTCCGGCAGCAAGGCCTCCTACATGAGCGCCCTGCAGACGGACGCCTCGATCAACCCGGGCAACTCCGGCGGCCCGCTCCTGGACGCGCAGGGCGCGGTCATCGGCATCAACTCGGCGATCCAGTCGAGCAGCGGAGGCGGCCTCGGCGGCAGCAGCCAGTCCGGCTCCATCGGCCTGGGCTTCGCGATCCCGATCAACCAGGCGAAGAACGTCGCGCAGCAGCTGATCAAGACCGGCGAGCCGGTCTACCCGGTGATCGGTGCCTCGGTCTCCCTGGAAGAGGGCACCGGCGGCGCGAAGATCACCGAGCAGGGTGCGAGCGGCTCCGACGCGGTCACCTCGGGCGGCCCCGCGGACAAGGCCGGCCTCAAGCCCGGCGACGTCATCACCAAGCTCGACGACCACGTGATCGACAGCGGACCGACCTTGATCGGCGAGATCTGGACCCACCGCCCCGGCGACACGGTCGAGCTCACCTACACCCGGGACGGAAAGACCCACACGGTCGACGTCACCCTGGGACAGCGCGAGGGCGACAGCTGAGCGGTTAGTCTTGTCCCCGCGCCGTCGACGATCGTGGACGGCGCGGGGTGGGTTGCCCGAGCGGCCTAAGGGAACGGTCTTGAAAACCGTCGTGGCAGCGATGTCACCGTGGGTTCAAATCCCACACCCACCGCACGTGAACGGCCCCTGATCAGGTAAATCGGTCAGGGGCCGTTCTCGTGAGCGTTGTCCGCCAGCGACCGCTGTTCCCCGCTGCTCTCCGACGGAACGGGCACGGGAGGGGCACGTCGACTGGCCATCCCTAGACTGCGAGCAGCCCGGCGAGCGTCAAAGCCGCCACCGCAGAGAAGACCCGCCGCTTCCTCCAGCCCGGTCCCGAAGCCTGGCGGGTCAGCTCCCAGACGGCCACCAGACCGCCACCAAGGCCCAGCGCGCTCCGCAGCAAGAAAACGGTGGTGTGCACAGGGAGCCTCCAGGGACCTTCGAACGGACGGGAAGGCTACCCCTGGTGGTGGTCGCGTGGATGGCCAGCCCCAGTTTGGAAGATCGCGTATGCGGATCCGGGCTGAGCTGGCGGTTCGCTGACCTGCGGTCTCTCCGTCGGCTCTCCGGTGTTCCCCGCTGCTCCCCGCCGGTCGCCGCTTGATCGGGCACGCAGGGGGCACGCACAGGCGTTCTGCCGCCTCCAGGAGGGAATGCCGTGGGTGTAGTTCGCGGAATTGCAACGAAACGAACAAAGCGGACTAGCCAACGGCGCTCCGTTCGGCCAGTTCGCGCCTTGTCTGTCAGGCGAGTTGGGCGACGATCGCGCCGGCAAGGTCCTCCGGGATCCCCAGGAAAACCGTCGTGGCAGCGATGTCACCGTGGGTTCAAATCCCACACCCACCGCGGCAGTTCGGCACGTGTGCCGATCCGAAGGGGTGTCTCTCATCGAGAGGCACCCCTTCGGCCTGTGCGGGGCGGTTCCGCGGCGCGCAGCGATGAGTTCTCCCCGCTCGCGCGGTCGTATGGGCAACCAGTCGGAGTACGGCGGCGTGCCGGTGCTCCGAGACCGCTTCTCGCACAGGGATGGGACACCGCCGACATGACCGAAGCCGTGAAGGGCCCCGCCGGCTACTTCCCCTCGATCGAGAAGAAGTACGGGCGGCCCGTCGCCGAATGGAAGGACCTCATCCGGTCCTCGCCGCTGACCAGGCACATGGAGCTCGTGTCCTGGCTCAAGGCCGAGCACGGGCTCGGGCACGGCCACGCCAACGCCCTGGTCGCCCACACCCTCGCCGAGGACAGCGGCACGTAGACCCTCCGGCGGCGCCGCCGTCAGCCTCGCCGCGGCGGTGCCGGAGCCGTCATCCGTGCCGCCGAGGCGATCGTCGAGCGGGCCTCGTGTTCGGTGAGCCCCGTGCGGACGGCGGCCTCCACGAGAGGGTCGGTCAGCTCGGTACCGATGCCGTTCTCGTACGCGCGGCAGGCGGCCCAGAACAGGCGGGTGTTGCGCTGGCCCTCGTGGGCGGCGAGCACGAACTGGACGAGCCCCTGGCCCTGCCTGCCGGTCGCCGGGGACGCGGGAGGGTGCTGCCGCCGGGGCGGGGGTGTGAGCAGGCGCAGCAGCTCGCTCGGGCAGGGCGCGGGCGCCAGATGGGCGGTGCCCGGTGCGGTGCCGTAGACGCCGTGGTCGGTGCGTGAGCCGGGGCCGACGAGGTAGCCGCCGGCGCCGCGGATGTCGATGCCCGGAGCCAGGCGGCCGGCGGAGTTGGGGACGACGAGGTCGGGCGGTCCGCTCAGCCAGAGGTGACGACCGCCGCTGGGGGTCAGCACGACGACGGTCTCCGGGATCGTGAAGAGGTGGCGCAGGGCCAGTTCACGCAGGGCGGCCGACGAGTCCGTGCCGGATTTGGTGTCCAGGTCGATGCCGATGAGGTGATGGGGGTGCAGCCCGCAGGCTATGCCGTAGCCGGTGGCCCAGGGGGCGGCGGCGAACAGTTCGCGGATGCGCCGGGGGTCGGTCGACGCGTCGTACACGCCGTGCCCGAAGCGGCCGCATTCGCCGTGGCAGGGGGCGGGGTCGGGGTCGTCACGGTGGGGGGAGCGCAGGGCCGGGAGCTTTGTCCGGGACAGCGGGATCACCGCCAGCCCGCGCTCGGCTGCGGACAGGGCGTGGGCCAGGGCCAGGGTCGTGGCCTGCCGGTCGATGGTGGCCATGCCTCCATGTTCGTACGAGTGTTCGAAAAAAGGAAGGGCTTCCCGGACACGCGCGGGTGCGGGGTGGCCGACGGGTGTGATTGGCCGAAAACGTGCCGGAACGCTTCGCCTCGTGCGGCGTCCGGGATTGGGCGGCCAGTCACGGGCTGAGCAGGGACTTCTCGGGCGGGAAGGGGGTTTATAGACATGTCCTCACGCTTGAGGGGGAATCGGGGCTTCCGGGGTGGTTCGCCGGGGATCCGCTGGGCAACTCTGGAGTCGCGACGTCGTGCACAGCGCCGAGGCGGTCGGCCAACTGCCTTGGATCAAGCCGAATTTCACGTACATCCCGGTTCATCGCCGGTGCGTACAACCGGTTCTGGAGGAACTCACATGGCAAGCATCCGTACCGCCCGCGTTCTCGCCGCCGTCGCCGCCCTGCCTCTCGCGGCCGCCCTCTTCACGGGCGTCGCGGCAGCGGACAACGGCGCCTTCGCGGACGACGGATCGAACGCGGGCGTGGCGACCATCGGCCGCAGCGGAGTCGGTCACGACAACTTCGGCAACTCCTCCACCACCCAGCAGCAGGCGGTCGGCTCCGGAGCGTCGAACCAGAGCAATACCGCCCAGGTGAACGGCTCGGCCTTCACCGCCATCGACCAGTCCACCGCCGTCATCAACTTCACCAACCTCTGGTGAGCCGGGGGCCGATGCGCTCCCGTCGGCCCGGAACATCCAGCGTGTGGTTGTGCTCTGTGGGGTGGTAGCGCGTCTGCGCGGCGGTGCTTCGGCACCGCCGCGCAGACGTTTTCCGCGTCTCCCGGACGCCCTGCTCCCGGCCTTGACACTCCGCAGCATCTGACGGACAGTCAGAAACCCTTGTCCGTGCGAGGCCCGGGAGGGCAGCCGCCGTGCACCTCGCCCCCACCGAGCGCCAGCAGCGGCTGCGCGCCGAACTCCGTACGTATTTCAGGGATCTGATGCCCGAAGGGCCACCGCCCGCCGACGACCCCGGACGGCAGCGGGCGGTCCTGCGCCGCATCGGCGCGGACGGACTGCTCGGGCTCGGCTGGCCGGCCGCGTACGGGGGGCAGGGGCGGGGCGCCGACGAGCAGTTCGTGTTCTTCGACGAGGCCTACCGTGCCGGCGCGCCCGTGTCGATGGTCACCCTGAACACGGTCGGGCCGACGCTCATGAAGTACGGGAGCGAGGAGCAGAAGGCCTACTTCCTTCCGCGCATCCTGAGCGGCGACCTCGTCTTCGCCATCGGCTACTCGGAGCCCTCGGCGGGGACGGACCTCGCCTCCCTGCGCACGCGGGCCGTGCGGGTGGACGGGGCCGCGAGCCCCGGACCGGGAGACGGCGGTGTCCGTGCGGTCGGGGAAGGCGGCGTGCACGGGCGCGGGGAGGCCGGCGGCGACTGGATCGTCGACGGCCAGAAGATCTTCACCTCCAACGCCCAGAACGCCGACTGGATCTGGCTCGCCTGCCGGACCGACCCGGACGCCCCCAAGCACCGGGGCATCTCGATCCTCCTCGTGCCGACGGACGCGCCCGGCTTCTCCTGGACCCCGATCGAGACGGTGGGCGGACAGACGACCACCGCCACGTACTACGACGGCATCCGCGTGCCTGCCGCACACCTCGTCGGCGAGGAGAACGGCGGCTGGGCGCTGATCACCAGCCAGCTCAACCACGAACGCGTCGCGCTCGCCGCGATCGGGATGCAGGCCGAGGACTTCTACACGGCGGCGCTGGAGGCGGCGCGTACACCCGATCCGGTGACCGGTCGGCGCCGGATTGACGAGCCGTGGGTGCGGTCGAGGCTGGCCGAGGCGCATGTCCGGCTGGCCGCGACACGCCTGCTCAACTGGCGTTTGGTGGGGGATGCGGGGGCCGGCGGACCGGCTCCCGGCGACGCGAGCGGCGTGAAGGTGATGGGAACCGAATCCGCAGTGGCGGTGTACCGAATGTGTCAGGAGATCGTCGGAGAGCGAGCGCTCGTGCGCTCCGGCTCGCCAGGAGCCTTCGAGGGCGGCGGGCTGGAGCGGATGAACAGGGCGGCGCAGATCAACACGTTCGGGGGCGGGGTGAGCGAGGTGCAGCGGGAGATCGTGGCGACGATGCGGCTCGGGATGAAGAGGGGGCGGCGGTGAGCGGGGAGCAGGGGAAGCGGGCCGAGTCGCGGGCAGGGGACCGGTCGGACGGTCCGGACGAGCTGTACGGGCGGCTCAAGGCGTACGAGGGCCGGGTGGCCGCCGTCGCGGCCGTCGGCAAGGACCGGGTCAACGAGGCGATGATCCGCCACTGGTGCGAGGCGATGGGCGACACCAACCCGGCGTACGAAGGGCCGGACGCCGTCGCGCCGCCCACCATGCTCCAGGCGTGGACGATGGGCGGCCTGTCCGGGCACACGGGCCGCTCGGAAGCGTTCGACGAGCTGCTCGGACTGCTCGACGACGCCGGGTACACCTCGGTGGTCGCCACCGACTGCGAGCAGGAGTATCTGCGTCCGCTGCGCCCCGGGGACGAGATCACCTTCGACGCGGTGATCGAGTCGGTCTCCGAGCGCAAGACGACCAGGCTGGGGACGGGCCACTTCGTCACGACCCGGATGGATGTGAAGGCGGGCGGCGACCCCGCCGGGACACACCGGTTCCGCATCCTGAAGTACGCGCCCGCCCACCGCACACCGAGGGGCAGGCGCCCCCGACCGGTGGTGAACCGGGACAACGCCGGGTTCTGGGAGGGCGTCGGGCGCCACCGCCTGCTGATCCAGCGGTGCACGGGCTGCCGAGCGCTGCGCTTCCCCTGGCTGCCGGGATGCAACGCGTGCGGCTGCCCGGAGTGGGACACGGTCGAGGCGAGCGGAGAGGGGACCGTGTATTCGTACGTCGTCATGCACCATCCGCCCTTCCCCGCCTTCGACCCTCCCTATGCGGTCGGCCTGATCGAGCTCGCCGAGGGAGTGCGGATCGTCAGCAATGTGGTGGGCGTGCCGCACGACAAGGTGCGGATCGGAATGCCCGTGCGGCTCGAGTTCCAGCGCTGTGACGAGGAGCTGGAGCTGCCGGTCTTCCGGGCCGGCGTGGTCGACGGCGCCGTGGCCGGCGACGGGTCGGCCCGTGGCGCTGTGACCGCGAGCGGGGCGAGCTGACATGGACTTCGCACCCACCGAGGAGCAGACGGCCGCCCGTGACCTGGCCGCCCGGATCTTCACCGACCTGTCCACCCCCGAGCGGCTCGCCGCGGCCGGGACCGGAAGCGATCCCGAACTGTGGAAGGAGCTGTGCGCGGCCGGACTGGTGGCGGCCGTCGGGGAGACGGGGCTGCTCGGCCTGGTGCTCCTGCTGGAGGAGCAGGGACGCACCACGGCCCAGGTGCCGTTCGCGGCGAGCTGCGTCCACGGGCTCCTCGCGATCTCGGCGCACGGTTCGAGGGAGCAGCGCGACCGTCTGCTGCCGGCCGTCGCCGACGGGACGGTGGTGGTGACCGGCGCGCTCTTCGGGCCCTCGGCCGTGCGGGAGACAGCAGGGCGGCCGGCCGGGGTCGTCCCGGTCGTGCCCTGGCTGCGGGATGCCACCCATGTCCTGGTCGCCGACGACCGGCGCCGGCTGTGGCTGGTGCGCACCGCAGACGCCCGGTGCCGCCCCGTGGAGCTGACGGCGCCCTGGTCGGCGGGGCGGCTGACCCTGGACGGCACCCCGGGCGAGCGACTGGGCGGCGAGGGCGCGTACGACGACGTGCTCGCCACCGCCCGCACCGCCTTCGCCGGTCTCCAGGCCGGGGTCTGCGCGGGGTCGCTGGCGCGTGCCGTGGAGCACACCAACGCGCGCGAGCAGTTCGGCCGCCCGCTCGCCGCCAGGCAGGGAGTGCAACTCCGCGCGGCCGACGCCCACATGGACACCGAGGCGATACGGGTGACGGCGTACGAGGCGGCCTGGCGACGGGACGCGGGGCTGGCGTACGCCACGCACGCCCTGACCGCCGCATGGTGGGCGTCCGAGGCGGGCCACCGGGTCGTGCACACGGGCCAGCATCTGCACGGCGGGGCGGGGGCCGACGTGGAGCACCCCGTGCACCGGCACTTCCTGTGGGGGCGCCAGCTGGACGCATATCTGGGATGCGGCGGCGAAGTGCTCCAGGAACTGGGCGAGTTGATCGCCGCCGAGGGAGTACAGGCCGCGCGGGCCGTGGGAGACGGGGAGGGAGAGGGATGAAAGGCGGCGACCGACTGCCACCGTTGGAGATCGACATCACGCGCACGCTGATCGTCGCGGGCGCCATCGCGTCCCGCGACTACCAGGACGTGCACCACGACGCGGAGCTGGCGAGGGCGAAGGGCTCGCCGGACATCTTCATGAACATCCTGACGACCAACGGCCTGGTCGGACGGTACGTCACGGATCACTTCGGCCCGTCCGCCGTCCTGCGCAAGGTGGTCATACGGCTCGGCGCACCCAACTACCCGGGGGACACCATGGTGCTGACCGGCACGGTCGAGGAGGTCGACGGCGACACCGCCACGGTCAAGGTCGTCGGAGCCAACGGCATCGGCAAGCACGTCACCGGCACGGTGACCGTGGCGCTTCCCGAGACGGGCCGTCCGGGCAGCGCCACGGCCTCGGGCACCGGCACCGCCCTGGGCGCCGGCATCCGCCCGGGCACCGGCACCGCCTCGGACGCCGGACCCGGCCCTGGCCCGGACGTCGGCCCCGGATCCGCCGGTGCCCCGGTCTCCGAGGGAGGCGTGTCGTGAGCGTGCGCGGACGGGACGCTCTCGGCGGCCGGGCGGCGATCGTCGGGATCGGGGCCACCGAGTTCTCCAAGGACTCGGGGCGCAGTGAGCTGAGGCTCGCGGTGGAGGCGGTGCGGGTCGCGCTCGACGACGCCGGCCTGACGCCGGGCGACGTGGACGGCCTGGTCACGTTCACCATGGACACCAGCCCGGAGATCACCGTCGCCCAGGCGGCCGGCATGGGAGAGCTGTCCTTCTTCTCGCGGATCCACTACGGCGGCGGGGCGGCCTGCGCGACCGTCCAGCAGGCGGCGCTCGCCGTGGCGTCCGGGGTGGCCGAGGTGGTGGTCTGCTACCGGGCGTTCAACGAGCGGTCGGGCAGGCGGTTCGGGTCCGGGGTGCAGCAGCGGGAGCCCTCCGCGGAGGGGGCCGCGCTGGGCTGGTCCCTCCCGTTCGGACTGCTCACACCCGCCTCCTGGGTGGCGATGGCGGCCCAGCGGTACCTGCACGCGTACGGGCTGACGCCCGAGGCGTTCGGACATGTCGCCGTGATGGACCGCAAGTACGCGGCGACTAACCCCGCGGCGTACTTCCACGGCAGACCGATCACCCTCGCCGAGCACGCTGCCTCGCGGTGGATCGTCGAGCCACTGCGACTGCTGGACTGCTGTCAGGAGACGGACGGCGGCCAGGCGCTGGTGATCACCTCCGTGGAGCGGGCCCGTGACCTGCCACGCCCCCCGGCGGTGATCTCGGCCGCCGCCCAGGGCGCGGGCCGGGCCCAGGAGCAGATGACCAGCTTCTATCGGGACGACCTGACGGGGCTGCCGGAGATGGGCGTGGTGGCCCGGCAGTTGTGGCGGACGGCCGGGCTGAGTCCCGCGGACATCGACGTGGGGATCCTGTACGACCACTTCACGCCGTTCGTGCTGATGCAGCTGGAGGAGTTCGGGTTCTGCAAACCGGGCGAGGCGGCGGATCTCGTCGCCGAGGAGCGGCTCCCGCTGAATACGCACGGGGGCCAGCTCGGTGAGGCGTATCTGCACGGGATGAACGGAGTGGCGGAGGCGGTCCGGCAGGTGCGGGGCTCGTCGGTGAACCAGATACCGGGGGCGGGCCGTGTCCTGGTCACCGCCGGGACCGGGGTCCCGACCTCGGGGCTGATCCTGAGTACGGACACCTGAGGGGTTCCGCCGGGGTGCGCCCCGCGGTCGGGGGTGCGCCGGCCTGGGGCGGTGCCGGGGGACGCCCGTGTCGGGTCAGGTCCGCTCCGAGGTGGGCCCAGGGCTCGGAGCCGGGCGGCGTCGGAGCGGGTACTTCCAGGGGCGGGCCGGGGGTTCGGCGCGGAATGGCGTCGGGGCAGGCCCCGGGACCGGTGCGAGGCGGCATCGGGGCAGGTCCGGGGCCCGGCGCACGGCCCACGGGCGCAGGCGCGTACCGCGCTCCCCTACTGCGGCCGGAGGCGTCCCTCAGGGATGAACCCTCAGGGGACGTGCCCGCTCGTCCACCTTCAGGAGGTGAGGTCAGCCCCACTCCTACAACCTGAGGCGGACACGGCTTCGGGACCTCCGGCCGATCCGCGGGAGTAGGGGGCGAACCTAGCGTGGAGCCATGACCACACCCGTCTGCACCAGCGCTTCGGACGCCGCCACACCGGCGAGGCAGACCCGTCCGTACGCGCCGTACCCGTCGTTCGCGTCGTACGTGAAGGCCCGCCAGCCGGTGCTCCTGCGTACCGCCCGCTCGCTGACCGCGAACCCGAGCGACGCGGAGGACCTGCTGCAGACCGCCCTGACGAAGACATACGTCGCCTGGGACCGGATCGAGGACCATCGGGCGCTGGACGGCTATGTGCGGCGCGCGCTGCTGAACACGCGGACGTCGCAGTGGCGCAAGCGCAAGGTCGACGAGTTCGCCTGCGACGAACTGCCGGAGCCGGAGGTGCTGTCCACGGGGGACCCGGCCGAACAGCAGGCGCTGCACGACGCGATGTGGCGGGCGATCACCAAGCTGCCGGCGCGGCAGCGGGCGATGGTCGTCCTGCGGTACTACGAGGACCTGAGCGAGGCCCAGACGGCGGAGGTGCTCGGGGTCTCCGTCGGGACGGTCAAGTCGGCGGTGTCGCGTGCGCTGGGCAAGCTCCGTGAGGACCCCGAGCTCAGCCCGGTGCGCTGAGCGGAGGCGCGCGACCCATACGTGACGTGCGCTGAGAGGAAGCGTGCGACCAATACGTGACGCGATCGATCGCCCGGACCTAGTGACATACCGCGCGGTATGTGCGCAGAATCAGCGCAACCCTTACTGCCGCGTAGGCAATGTCGCCCCCGGGAGGACGCCGTGCTGAGCACGATGCAGGACGTACCGCTGACCGTGACCCGCATTCTCGTGCACGGAGTGCTCGTGCACGGGACGTCGCAGATCACGACCTGGACGGGGGAGGGCGAACCCCAGCGGCGCAGTTTCCGTGAGGCCGGTACGCGTGCCGTCCAGCTCGCCAACGCCCTGCGTGACGACCTCGGTGTGACGGGCGACGAGCGGGTCGCGACGCTGATGTGGAACAACGCCGAGCACGTCGAGGCGTACTTCGCGATCCCCTCGATGGGCGCGGTCCTGCACACGCTGAACCTCCGTCTCCCCGCCGAGCAGCTCGTCTTCATCGTCAACCACGCCGCCGACCGCGTGGTCATCGTCAACGGCTCGCTGCTTCCGCTCCTCGCCCCGCTCCTCCCCCACCTGCCGACCGTCGAGCACGTGGTCGTCTCGGGCCCCGGTGACCGCTCGCTGCTCGACGGCGCGAACGTGCGGGTGCACGAGTACGAGGAGCTGATCGCCGGGAAGCCGACCACGTACGACTGGCCGGAGATCGACGAGCGGCAGGCCGCGGCGATGTGTTACACCTCCGGCACCACCGGGGACCCGAAGGGCGTCGTCTACTCCCACCGTTCGATCTACCTGCACTCCATGCAGGTCAACATGGCCCAGTCGATGGGGCTCACCGACCGCGACACCTCGCTCGTCGTGGTCCCGCAGTTCCACGTCAACGCCTGGGGTCTGCCGCACGCCACCTTCATGACCGGCATCAACATGCTGATGCCGGACCGCTTCCTCCAGCCGGGGCCGCTCGCCGAGATGATCGAGAGCGAGAAGCCGACGCACGCCGCGGCCGTCCCCACCATCTGGCAGGGCCTGCTCACGGAACTCCGGACCAAGCCCCGTGACGTCTCCTCGCTCACCCAGGTCACGATCGGCGGCTCGGCCTGCCCGCCCTCCCTCATGGAGGCCTTCGACGACCTCGGCATGCGGGTCTGCCACGCCTGGGGCATGACCGAGACCTCGCCGCTCGGCACGATCGCCCGGCCTCCGGCGCACGCCGTGGGCACGGACGAGGAGTTCGGCTACCGGCTCACCCAGGGCCGCTTCCCCGCCGGCGTCGAGGCCCGCCTCACCGGCCCCGGTGGCGAACGGCTCCCCTGGGACGGCGAGTCCGCCGGCGAGCTGGAGGTGCGGGGCCCCTGGATCGCGGGCGCGTACTACGGCGGACAGGGCGCCGAACCGCTGCGTCCCGCCGACAAGTTCAGCGAGGACGGGTGGCTCAAGACCGGTGACGTCGGCACGATCAGCGCGGACGGCTTCCTGACGCTCACCGACCGGGCCAAGGACGTCATCAAGTCGGGCGGCGAGTGGATCTCCTCGGTGGACCTGGAGAACGCCCTCATGTCCCACCCGGACGTCGCCGAGGCCGCCGTCGTCGCCGTCCCCGACGAGAAGTGGGGCGAGCGGCCGCTGGCCACCGTCGTCCTGAGGGCGGGTTCCACCGCCGACTTCGAGACCCTGCGCGGCTTCCTCGCCGAGGAGGGGAAGATCGCCAAGTGGCAGCTCCCGGAGCGCTGGACGATCATCGAGTCGGTCCCGAAGACCAGCGTCGGCAAGTTCGACAAGAAGGTGCTCCGCAGGCAGTACGCGGAGGGTGAGCTGGACGTGACCCAGCTCTGACACACACGCAGGCCGGGCCGGGAGTCACGACTCCCGGCCCGGCCTGCGTCGTGTCCCGGCCCGGGTCTGTCCTGGCCGGCGCGGCGGCCCGTCGGTGCGGGCCGCCGGAAGGTCAGTTGGTGCCGATCTTCGCGAGGAGCTCGACGATCCGGTCCTGCACCTCCGCGCTCGTCGAGCGCTCGGCGAGGAACAGCACCGTCTCGCCCGCGGCCAGGCGCGGCAGTTCGGCCTGGTCGAAGGCGGCGGTGTAGACGACGAGCGGAGTGCGGTTCAACTGGCCGTTGGCGCGCAGCCAGTCGATGATCCCGGCGCGTCGCCGCTGTACCTGCATCAGGTCCATCACCACGAGGTTCGGCCGCATCTGCGAGGCCAGCGTGACGGCGTCCGCGTCCGTCGACGCCCGGGCGACCTGCATGCCGCGCCGCTCCAGCGTCGCGGTCAGCGCCAGCGCTATCTCCGCGTGCTCCTCGATCAGCAGCACGCGCGGCGGGTGCTGATCGGAGTCCCGGGGGGCCAACGCCTTGAGGAGCACGGCGGGATCGGCGCCGTAGGCCGCCTCGCGCGTCGCCTGGCCGAGCCCGGCCGTCACGAGGACGGGCACCTCGGCGGCGACGGCCGCCTGACGCAGCGACTGCAACGCCGTCCGCGTGATCGGTCCGGTCAGCGGGTCCACGAAGAGCGCGGCCGGGAAGGCGGCGATCTGCGCGTCGACCTCCTCCCGGGAGTGCACGACGACGGGCCGGTAGCCGCGGTCGCTCAGCGCCTGCTGCGTGGTGACGTCGGGTGCGGGCCACACGAGCAGCCGGCGCGGGTTGTCCAGCGGCTCCGGGGGCAGTTCGTCGTCCATCGGCCGCGGCTGCGGCGGGTCGGCGATCTCGACCGCACCGCCCGGGCCGTCGAGCGGCTCGGGGCCCTCGTCGGCGTTCTCGTCCGGTGCTCCTATGGCGTACGACCGTCCGGCACCCTCGGTGGCTCCCGGCCGTCGGGCCGCCGGGCCCTGGCCGCCCTGCGGGTGCGGCCGTGCGCCCGTCTCCGGACGCTCCGCGGCGGGCTCGGGCGGTGTGCCGAGCTTGCGGCGGCGACCCGAGCCGTTGGTCTGGTGCGGGGGCGGCGTGGCCGTCTGGGACGGCGCCGGCGCCTGGGCGCCCGGCCGGCTCGGGGCGGGCTGCCGGGTGAACGGGACGCCCTGACCGAGCGTGCGCACGCTTATGGCGCGGCCCTGCGTCGAGTTGGGGTCGACCGGTGCCGCGGCCTCGGCGGGCAGCGGCTGGGCGGCGCGCGGCTGGACCGGGCGCTCAGGAGGCAGCGGGGTACCCGCGGCGGGGGTCGCACGGGCCGCGTCCGGCGCGGGGAGCGCCTCGGACGCGGGCGGCACCGGGGTGCCGCCGGCCGGAGTGCCCGCGGCGTCGTCGGAGTGCGCGTCGGGCCACGCCGGCGGGGCAGCGGCCTGCACCGCGGTGGCGGGCTGCGGCCGCGCTGCGGTACCCCCGGCCGGAGTGCCCGCGGCGGGAGTGGCCTGGGCGGCAGCGGTCTGCGGCATCTGTGCGGGAACCGGCTGCCCGGCGGCGTCGGCAGCCACCGCCCCGGGAACGCCCTGCGCGGGAACACCCGGCACCGGCACGGCCTGCCCGGGAGCCACCTGGGCCGGACCTCCCTGCGCCGGGGTCCCCGTCGGCTCCGGCCGGTCACCGGCCGAACGGGCCCGACGCCGGCCGGTGGGCGCGGAGACGGGGTGCGGCTGCGGCGGCGTGTGATCGTCGGCAGGGTCGTGCGCCATCACGTCATGACGGCCGTCGTCGGCCTGTGCGCGGCCGGCGGCGACGCTCGCGGCGTACTGCGCCTGCGCCTGGGCCTCGGCCTGGACGTACTCGGGAGAGCGGTCCGCCTCCGCGGGCGGCAGCGCGAACACCGTACGGGCGCCCGCGTCCTGGGTCGCGGCACGCTCGGCCGCGGCGGCCAGCGCACGACGGCGCCGCCCGGTCGGCTGCGCCGCGTCCGCGGCCGTGGCGGCCGGCTCCTGCGCGGCCGCAGCGTCGGGCGCGCTCGGTGCCGCGGGCAACGCCGCGGGAAGCGCGTGCTGTTCGCCGTCCCGGCGCGCGCGCCGCCCTGAGGGCACGGGCACACCCTGCGGAGGCACCGTCCCGCCCAGCCCCGTGCCCGCGGCGGCGGTCCCCGCCGCGTGCTCGGCAGCGGTCACGACCGCGCCCTCCGAGACGTCGTCCGTGGCGCCCGGGCCCGTGCCCTCGACGGGACTCGGCCGGCCGCGTCGCCGGCCGGTGCCGCCGGAACCGGCCGCACCGGCGTCACCGGGGCCCTCGACCGCCGTCCCCTGCGCGGGAACGGACACCTCGCCGGCCTCCTGCTCCTCGGCCGTACGCCGGCGGCGACGACCGGTGGGCGCGGAATCACCGGCCTCGGCCGCGGGTGCGGACCCCGCCGCCACCTCGCTCTCCAGGAAGGCGTCCACGGAGGACCGCCGGGCCCGCCGCCTGCCACCGCCCTGGGGCGCTGCCTGCTCGGGAATGGCGACCTCGGCGCCGGGCGCGTCCGCGGCCCGCCCGGCCGGAACCGCCCCCGCGCCACCGCCGATCGGCACCTCCAGGACGAACGCGCTGCCGCTCATCCCCGGCACCTCGTGCGTCTGGAGCACGCCACCGTGGGCGCGGACGATGCCGCGGACGATCGGCTCGTGCACCGGGTCTCCCCCGGCGTACGGGCCGCGCACCTCGATGCGGACGACCTCACCACGCTGCGCCGCCGCGACCACGACGGTGTTGTCCATGTAACCGCCCGCCGACACGGGCGCGTTGCCCGTCGCGTCGACCCCGGCCACGTCGGCGATGAGGTGCGCGAGGGCGTTCGCCAGCCGGGTCGGGTCGACCTCCGCCTCGATGGGCGGCGCGTGCACGGCGAACTGGACGCGGCCGGGCCCGATCAGGTCCACGGCACCCTCGACCCCGGCCGCGACGACCGCGTCGAGCATCACCTTCGTACGGGCGACCTCCTCGGCCCCGGAGTCGAGCCGCTGGTAGCCGAGCACGTTGTCGACGAGCGTCGTGATCCGCGAGTAGCCCGCGGCGAGGTGGTGCAGGACCTGGTTGGCCTCCGGCCACAATTGGCCGGCGTCGTCGGCGGCGAGCTTGGACAGTTCGCCGCGCAGCTGGTCCAGGGGGCCGCGCAGGGACTGGCCGAGCACGGCGAGCAGCTGCTCGTGGCGGGCGGCCAGCGCCTCGTACCGGTCCTTCTCGCGCTCGCCGAGCGCGGCGTAGCGCTCGTCGCCCGCGGCCAGTTCCTCCGCGTGCCGCTCCTGCTGCTCGGCCAGCTCGGCGGCGTGCTGCTCGCGCAGTGCCCCGAGCTCCTCGGCGTGCTCCTCGGCGTGCCGCCCGAGCTCCTCGGCGTGCCGGGTGGCCTCGGCGTCCTTCTCCTCGGCGAGCGTGTCGTACGGCCGCCGGTCGGTGAAGGTCATGACGGCGCCGACAAGCTGGTCGCCGTCGCGCACCGGAGCGGTCGTCAGGTCGACGGGCACCTTGTCCCCGGACTTCGACCACAGCACCTGCCCGCGCACCCGGTGCTTGCGCCCGGAGCGCAGGGTGTCGGCGAGCGGGGACTCCTCGTACGGGAAGCTCTCGCCGTCGGCGCGCGAGTGGAGGATGAGGGCGTGCAGGTCCTGGCCGCCGAGGTCGCTGGCCCGGTATCCGAGGATCTGGGCGGCGGCCGGGTTGACGAGGACGACCCGGCCGTCGGTGTCGGTGCCGACCACGCCCTCGGCCGCGGCCCGCAGGATCATCTCGGTCTGCCGTTGCGAACGCGCGAGTTCGGCCTCGGTGTCGACCGTGCCGGACAGATCGCGGACCACCAGCATGAGCAGCTCGTCGGCGGTGTAGCCGTAGCTGTCGTAGGCCTGCTGGCCGTTCTCCAGATTCGCACTGGTGACTTCGACCGGGAACTCGCTCCCGTCGGTCCGCCGCGCGATCATCCTGGTCGGCTTGGTCCGCCCGCTCTGGTCGATGGTGTCGGGCCGCCGCATCGAGCCGGGGATCAGCCGGGAGTCGAACTGCGGCAGCAGGTCGAGGAGTCCGCGGCCCACCAGAGCCGTGCCCGGGGCCTCGAAGGCCTCCAGGGCGATGGTGTTGGCGTTGACGACGGTCCCATTTGCGTTGACCAGCACCAACGCATCGGGCAGCGCGTCCAGTATGGCTGCGAGGCGAGCAGCGCCTCGGGATGGCCTGCTGCTCACGAGACGCTTCCTCCCTGTTACCGCACCTTGCCGACCGCGGATGCCATCTTGCCAACCGGCCCGCAGCGTGTCACGCGAGGGAGTCTACGGGCAGTGGTTGCGCTCGCGACGCCGGATGAGAGGGAGGTCGCACGCAGAACGGACGCAGAAGAGACGTAGAACCTGTGACCACGCATTTCGTCCCACTCCACCGGCGCTCCCGCTCCGGTTCGGGGTCCGGTCGTCCCTCGCCCGCCCGGACCGGCCGTGGGTCCGGCGGACGCCGGACCGTGGTTCCGGCTAGGGCCCCAGGCTGGGCAGCAACGGTACGAGACCGTCCCAGCGCCCGATCTCGCAGCCGTCCGTGCGGTCGAAGCGCGCGTCCACGGGGCGCCCGGCCCAGGTCCCGGTGACATGCGCGGTGGCGGGACCGCCGTACAGCATCGTGCACATCGTCCCGGGCCGCACGGGGGCGAAGGGGTCCTTGCCCCACGTGGTGTTCCGGTCCAGCTCGGCGCAGGCCTCGGCCGCGTCCGGGTGGCTGCCGCCGTTGGGGTGGCACCGCAGTTCGTACCTGCCGTCCGCGTCGCCGCCGGCGCCGTGGACGGTCACGGTCAGCCGGTCCCCGGAGTCCTCCTCCCGGGCGGGCGGGGGCATGAGGACCGGCCGCGCGTGGACCGGCGTGCCGTGCGAGGCCGGGCCCGGCGCGGACGTGGCGGCCGGCACGGCGGACACGGTGAGCACCGTGGGCACGGCCGGCACGGCGGCGGAAGCGGCCGGTGCGGTGGAGAGCGCGGCGGCGGACGCGGCGGCGGTGAGAACGATTCGGTGGAGCATGCACTGTCTAACGCGGGGCGCCCCGCACGGTTGCGCGCCGATCCGGTCATGCGGCCGACAGACGTCCGCGGCCGCCCCTCCCGGGTGTCCGTTCCCGGCCCCGCCGGGTTCTTCGCCGCGACACCCGTGTCCACGTCATACGGGCTTTGCTCTGCGGCCTGCCTGCCTAGTACCGTGGGGGGCGATTGGTGACACCGCGCTCGACTGTGTCATCATCTGCACGCACCACTCGCGCTCGCGCGGGCGGCTGTGCGGGAGGCGTCGCCTAGTCCGGTCTATGGCGCCGCACTGCTAATGCGGTTTGGGCCTTAAAGCCCATCGAGGGTTCAAATCCCTCCGCCTCCGCCTCAAGATCCGAAGCCCCGGTCCAGTTGGACCGGGGCTTCGGCGTTCATGCGTCCCGGACCATGGCCCCGGCGTGCCGGCGAAACGGCCCGGAAGGGCATTTGCCCAGCTCACAAGGGGTGCGGCAAACGGATTTCACATGGCGGCGGCAGTCATGTAATGTTCTTCCTGTCGCCGCGAGCGGGCCGAAAGGCCGGGGAGCGGAGGCGAAAGCACAACAGAACAAGCACTCGTAGCTTAACGGATAGAGCATCTGACTACGGATCAGAAGGTTGCAGGTTCGAATCCTGCCGAGTGCACATGAGCAAGAGGCCCCGGAGAGATCCGGGGCCTCTTGCGTTTCGGTGATCCGTCGCGCGGCGGGCCGGCCGGAAAGCGCGCGGACCGGCAGGAGAGCGCGACGGGAACCGCCGAGACCGCGGCGCCCGGAATACGGAGCGCGGGTACGGACCCGGCAGCGCCGGTGTGCCCCGGGGAGTGCCGGTGTGGGTCCCCGGACGGGGGGCGCCGAGCCGTGGAGGCCGGGCCGCACTGCTCGTAGGCTGAAGTCATGACGAGGCTGATCGTCGCAGCGGGAGGCGGGGGTGACGCCGTGGCCGCCGCGATGCTCGACGGCGCTCTGCACGGCGACGGGGACCGGGCGGTGATCCTCACGTACGCCTGGGACCGCCTGCTGAGCGACGCGGTGCCGGGCCCCCGCGGGCCGGACCGCTTCACCGGCCTCGAACGGCTCACCCCGGCGGTCCGGACCGTGCCGGGCGGGGCCCGCCCGATCGCCCCGGCGGGTTCCACGCTGCCGCGCCTGGCGGCCGCGCTCCCGCAGACGTTCGCGCTGATCGACCCGGAGCACGGCGCCGAGGGCATCACCCGCCAAGTCGAAGAGCTGATCAGCCATTTGGAGCCGGCCTCGATCGACCTTCTGGACGTCGGCGGGGACATCCTCGCCCGTGGCGACGAGCCGACGCTGCAGAGTCCCCTCGCCGACGCGCTGACCCTCGCGGCGTGCTGCCAGGTGAACGCGTCCGTACGGCTCCTGGTGGCGGGCCCCGGGCTGGACGGCGAACTTCCGCCCGATGAGCTGCGCGACCTGCTCGGTCCTGTCGTCCATACCTTCACGGCCGAGGACGTCGAGGCGGTCGGCACGGTCCTGGAATGGCACCCCTCCGAAGCGGCCGCGATGCTCGCGGCGACCGCCCGCGGAGTGCGCGGCGTCTGCGAGGCGGCGGGAGCCGGGCGCGCCGTGCCCCTCACCGACGAGGGCCCGACGGTCCATGAGGTGGACCTGGACGCCGCCCTCGCCCGCAGCCGGCTGGGCAGCGCGATCATGGAGACGGAGACCCTGCGCGAGGTCGAGGCGAGCAGCCGGGAGATCTGCGGTTTCTCGGAGATCGACCGTGAGCGGGAGAACGCCGCACGGCTCGGCGAGGAGCCGGCGGGGGAGCTCGATGCGCGCGTCCTGCTCGACCGGCTGGACCGGTTCGAGGAGCAGGCGCGTGACCGGGGGGTCACGCACGCGACGTTCGGCCGTCTCGCCGAGGTTCTGGGCCTCGGCGGCGCGCGGCACGACGAGCTCCGGCGGCTCCTGGCCGAGGAGCGCCCCGGGCGGTACGGACCGCCGCTGTGGCCGCTGTCGTCGTAGAAGCCGTCAGCCGTTCGGCTCGCGCAGCTCTTCCAGGTAGTCGCTCATCAGCGCGCCGGTGCGGGTGAACAGGTCGTCGAGCAGGGACAGTTCGTCGGGGGTGTACTCGGCGAGGAGCGCGTTCAGGCGGGTGTAGTACGGCTCGTAGAGCGCCGTGACGCGGGCGACGGCGTCGGGCTGTGCGGCGATGCGGACGCGGCGGCGGTCGGCGGGGTCGGGGCGGCGGGCGACGTAGCCGGCACGTTCGAGGCGGTTGAGGATGCCGGTGACGGCGCCGGTGGTGACATGGGCGCGTTCCGCGAGGTCGCCCGCCGTGAGCAGGTCGTCGCCCGCCTCCAGGACGAACCCGAAGCACGTGAGGTCGGTGACGTTCAGGTTCAGCCGCTGGGCCATCTCCTGCTGGCCGAACATGCTCGTCGCGATCAGGTGGTCCATCGCGGAGAGGGCCCGGGCCGGTGTCGCGGGCGGGCGCGGCGTGCCCTGAGCCATCGATATTCCCTTACGTCGTGAGAGGTTTAGGCGCTAAATTGCTTAGGTAGTGAGGTAGGTGTGAGTTTAGTCGTCACGGCATGAGGGGGTTGCGGATGAGCCAGTGGGACGAGGGGCACACGCTCGCGGGATGGACCGGGTTCGCCATCGCCACCGTCGGCGCGACGGGCAGCGGGCTGGGCCTCTGCACCGGCAGTGCCCTGGGGCTGTGGGGCGGGCTGGGGGCCGTACTGATCGGCGTGCTGACCACGTGGGCGCTGCATCTGGCCGGCTGGGGCAAGCCGCCCGGCCGTCGGCCCGTCGACGAGTGGGGCTGGCGGGTCAGGGACCTCGGCGCGCGGGAGGGACACCCGGGGTGTCTCGGCTGCCGGCTGGCGGGACGGGGGCGGCCCGCGGGGGTCCCCGCGCGGGTGAGCGGCGACGCGGGCCGGGACGGTACGGACACGGGTGAGGCCGTGACCGAGTCCGCTCTCTGACGGGCGGGCCGGGGCCGGTGTCAGTGGCGGCCTCTACTGTCGTTCGTGTGCGGCGGGTGTGGAGATGTTCGGGTCTGCGGTGGTCGGCGGACGGGCCCGTGCTGATGTGGGGCGGTGGGCAGGGGAGCCCGCTGGTCCGCGGTCGGCGGGTGGCGTTCGCCGTGCCGGACGGCGCCGCGCGCACATGCGTGGGGGCCCGGGGCCACGCGTGCCCGGTGCGGGCGGTCGTGCCGGGGCGGAGGACGGACGCCCGGTGCGAGGAGTGCGCCCGGCTGGAGCGGTCGCACTCCGTGGCCGCGGACACGATGGCCGACGACCCGCGGCCGTACCACGTGTATCTGGCGTGGTTCGGCCCCGGACTCGTCAAGGTGGGGATCACCAGGGTCGAGCGGGGCACCGCGCGCCTCCGGGAGCAGGGCGCCGTCACGTTCGGATGGCTGGGGCAGGGGCCCTTGATGGCCGCACGTCGCTCGGAGGAGCTGCTGCGGGCCGCGCTCAGGGTGCCCGACCGGATTCCGTACGCCGAGAAGCGGGCGGTGCGGTCGGCGCTGCCGGGGCCCGAGGAGAGGGTGGCCGAGATCCGCGATCTGCACGAGCGGGCGGGGCGGCTCGACGCCTGGCCCGAGTCGCTCCGGCGTCTGCCGTTCGAGCCCGTCGACCACACCGGCGTGTTCGGGCTCGCGGGGCTGCCGCCCGCGCAAGCCGTCGTGAGCGGGCTGGTCGCCGGGGGTGTGGTGAGCGGTGAGCTGCTCGCCGCCGCCGGCCCCGACCTGCATCTCGCGACCGAGCGCGGGGTCGCCGTGCTGGACACCCGGCTCATGACCGGCTGGGAACTGACCGCCGCCGCCGACGGGGAGACGGGACTGCGCGTTCCCGTAAGGGAGGTGAAGGACGACGGGGTGCAGGACGGTCTGTTCTGACGAGCGGCTGAGCCGGAGCCGGCGAGGGGCGGCGGGGGTCGACGGGGGGTGAAGTCGGCGCCGGAGCGGGAGCCCAGGGGCGGGGCGGGATCCCAGGGGGGGAGGGACTCGGGCGGATCCGGCAGGGGCGGGACGTTCCGGGGCGGACCGGGCGGGGGAATGGTCAAGACTTCGATCCCTTTCGGGTCCCGTACGGAAAGGCGCTGGACGGAGCCGGGCGCCCGACCCGAGAGTGGCGACATGAGCGATCACTTCGTTGCGCCTGTCGCCGCACATGAACCTCCTTACTACGCCGTCGTGTTCACCTCCGTGCGCACGGAGGACAACGACGGCTACGACGAGACCGGCGAGCGGCTGAGCGAGCTGGTGAAGGAGATCCCGGGCTTCCTCGGGGAGGACGCCGCCCGCACGCCCGGCGGACTCGGGGTCACCGTCGCCTACTTCCGCGACGAGGCGGCCATCGACGCGTGGCGGAACCACATGGAGCACCGGGCGGCGAAGAAGCGCGGCCGCGACCACTGGTACACGCGCTACACCCTGCACATCGCCAAGGTCGAGCACAGCCACGGGTTCGAGCGTGCCGGGCGGTAGCGGGCGGCGGGCCGGCGACGGCACACCGGGCGACATCACGGCCGGCGACGGCGGACTCCCGGCAGGCGGCCCCGGCGACGGCGCCGCCGCCCCGGCCGACGCCGCCGACGTCACACGGTTCTGGCGGCGCCTCGGCCTGCCCGGCCTCGTCGACGTGCACACCCACTTCATGCCCGACCGCGTGCTGCGCAAGGTGTGGGACTACTTCGACGGACTCGGCCCGCTGACCGGCGGCGTCGAGTGGCCGATCACCTATCGCGCGGACGAGGACGAACGGCTCGCGGTGATCAGGGCGTTCGGAGTGCGGGCCTTCACGGCCATGCTCTACCCGCACAAGCCCGGCATGGCCGAGTGGCTGAACTCCTGGGCCGTCGGCTTCGCCCGCCGCACCCCCGACTGCCTGCACACGGCGACCCTGTTCCCCGAGCCGGGCGTGGAGAGGTACGTACGGGAGGCGTTGGACGCGGGCGCACGGGTCTTCAAGGCACACGTGCAGGTCGGGGCGTACGACCCGGGCGACCCGCTCCTCGACCCGGCGTGGGGTGCACTGGCCGAGGCGGCCGTGCCCGTCGTGATGCACTGCGGGTCCGGACCCTCGCCCGGCAAGCACACCGGACCCGGCCCGGTCGCGGACGTCCTGGCGCGCCACCCGCGACTGCGGCTCGTCGTCGCGCACATGGGCATGCCGGAGTACGAGGACTTCCTCGACCTGGCCGAGCGGTACGAGGAGGTGCGGCTCGACACGACCATGGCGTTCACCGACTTCGCCGAACGGCTCGCACCCTTCCCGGACCGGGCACGCGACCGCCTCGCCGGCCTCGGCGACAAGGTGCTGCTGGGCAGCGACTTCCCCAACATCCCCTACCCGTACGCCCATCAGCTGCACGCCCTGGACCGGCTCGGACTGGGCGACGCGTGGCTGCGCGCGGTCTGCTGGGAGAACGGCGCACGCCTTTTCGCGATCGACCCGTGAACCGCACCGCCCGGAACAGCCGATGATCTTCCCAGGAGTTCCCTGAGAGACACCTGTGGGTTTCTCAGACAAATCACAGGTTCCCGAAAGGATGCTCTCAGCGGCCCCCAGCAAGGTGTCCGCTATGACCACGACCTCGCCCCAGGGGCGCACCGAACTGCTGAGGCCGGACGGGAGCCCCGTCCGAGTGCTTGTGGTGGACGACGAGTTGTCGATCACCGAGCTGCTGTCCATGGCCCTGCGCTACGAAGGCTGGCAGATCCGCAGCGCGGGCGACGGACAGGGTGCGGTGCAGACCGCGCGCGAGTTCCGGCCCGACGCCGTCGTCCTCGACATGATGCTGCCCGACATGGACGGACTGGCCGTCCTGGGCCGGCTGCGCCGCGAACTGCCCGACGTGCCGGTGCTGTTCCTCACCGCGAAGGACGCGGTCGAGGACCGCATCGCGGGCCTGACCGCCGGCGGGGACGACTACGTCACCAAGCCGTTCAGCCTCGAAGAGGTCGTGGCGCGGCTGCGCGGACTGATCCGCCGCTCCGGCGCGGCCGACCGCCGCTCCGACTCCGTGCTGGTGGTCGGCGACCTCACCCTGGACGAGGACAGCCACGAGGTGTCGCGGGCGGGCGAGAACATCCACCTCACCGCGACCGAGTTCGAACTGCTCCGCTTCCTCATGCGCAATCCGCGCCGGGTGCTCAGCAAGGCGCAGATCCTCGACCGGGTGTGGTCCTACGACTTCGGCGGCCAGGCCAACGTGGTCGAGCTCTACATCTCCTACCTGCGGCGCAAGATAGACGCGGGCCGCGAGCCGATGATCCACACCCGGCGCGGTGCCGGCTATCTGATCAAGCCCGCCGCGTCATGAGCGGACGACGACGGCCGCGTACGCAGAAGAGGCGAGGACAGCCGCGCACCCTGCGGACGCGGCTCGTCGTCGCGTCCGTGACGCTGATCGCCGTCGTGTGCGCGGTCATCGGCACCGTCACCACGATCGCGCTGCGCTCGCACCTGTACGACCAGCTGGACGACCAGCTGAGGGAGACGGCGATGCGGGCAGCCGGAGGCCCGGCCGACGGAAACATGCCCGGGCGCCTCCCGGACGACGTGATCAAGAACCCCCTCGACTTCGTGACCCGCGGCCCTCAGGGCCTGTACACCATCGGTGCGATCGTCGAGAACGGCACCGTCACGCAGGGGATCGTCAGCAAGCCGAAGAAGGTCAACGGGGTCAAGCAGACCAACCCGGTCCCGCTCGACGAGAGTCAACTGGCCGTTCTCGCGGCTGTCACGAAAGACAGGCGCCCCCACACCGTGGACGTCCCCGGCCTGGGCGAGTACCGCGTGCAGTACCAGGACGGCAGGAACGGCGAGTTCTACGTCGCCGTCCCGACCAGCGACGTCACCGGCACCCTCACCACGCTGATCTACGTCGAGATCAGCGTCACCGGTGCCGGTCTGGTGGCCGCCTCCCTCGCCGGTGCCGCCATCGTCACCCTCGCCCTGCGTCCCCTGCGCAAGGTCGCCGCCACCGCCACCCGCGTCTCCGAACTCCCCCTGCACAGCGGCGAGGTCAACCTCAGCGAACGTGTCCCGGAGTCCGAGACCGACCCGCACACCGAGGTCGGCCAGGTCGGTGCCGCGCTCAACCGGATGCTCGACCATGTGCACGGCGCCCTGCACGCCCGCCAGCAGAGCGAGACGCGGGTACGGCAGTTCGTCGCGGACGCGAGCCATGAGCTGCGCACCCCCCTCGCCTCCATCCGGGGCTACGCCGAACTGACCCGGCGCGGCCGGGAGCAGGTCGGGCCCGACACGCGGCACGCGCTCGGCCGGATCGAATCCGAGGCGGGCCGGATGACGCTGCTCGTCGAGGACCTCCTGCTGCTCGCCCGCCTGGACGCGGGCCGCCCCCTCCAGTTCGAGCACACCGACCTCGTCCCGCTCGTGGTGGACACCATCAGCGACTCGCGCGCGGCCGGCATGGACCACAACTGGCGACTCGACCTGCCCGACGAACCGGCCCTGGTGGCCGCGGACGCGGCACGCATCCAGCAGGTGCTGGTCAACCTGCTGGGCAACGCCCGCAAGCACACCCCGCCGGGTACGACGGTCACGGCCCGCGTCCAGCGGCGCGGACCGTGGATGTGCATCGACGTCGAGGACAACGGCCAGGGCATCTCGTCCGAACTGCTGCCGCACGTCTTCGAACGGTTCGCGCGCGGGGACTCCGCGCGGTCCCGGGCCACCGGATCCACCGGTCTGGGGCTCGCCATCGTGCAGGCGGTCGCGACCGCGCACGGCGGTGCCGTGACCGTCGACAGCGTGCCCGGCAGGACCGTGTTCACGCTGCATCTGCCCGCGCTCGGCCCCGCCGTGCCGCGGCCCGCCCCCGAAGCGGCGTGGTCATCGCACTCACAGGCACAGCACAGCACCACCACATGGGCGCAACAGGGCGCTTGACGAGAGTCGTTCGCATGCGAACCGACCCTTCTCCCGGCAATCTGCCGGCGCGGGAGCACCTCCCGGCCACAGACGCCGGTACGCCTGTCCTGGACGTAGTGATCCCCGTCTACAACGAGGAGAAGGACCTCCAGCCATGTGTGCTCAGACTGCACGAGCACCTGGAGCGCACGTTCCCGTACGCGTTCCGCATCACGGTGGCGGACAACGCGTCCACGGACAGCACCCCCCGGGTGGCCGAGCGGCTGGCGGCGGAGATCCCCGAGGTCCGGTCCTTCCGCCTGGAGCAGAAGGGCCGCGGCCGGGCGCTGCGGGCCGTCTGGTCGGCGTCGGACGCGCCGGTCCTCGCCTACATGGACGTGGACCTGTCCACCGACCTCAACGCCCTGCTGCCGCTGGTCGCGCCGCTGATCTCCGGTCACTCGGACCTGGCGATCGGCTCCCGGCTGTCGCGGAGCTCCCGGGTGGTGCGCGGCGCCAAGCGGGAGTTCATCAGCCGCTCGTACAACCTGATCCTGCGCGGTTCGCTGCAGGCCCGCTTCTCGGACGCGCAGTGCGGCTTCAAGGCGATCCGCCGTGATGTCGCACGGGCGCTGCTGCCGCTGGTCGAGGACACCGGATGGTTCTTCGACACGGAGATGCTGGTGCTCGCCGAGCGGGCCGGACTGCGCATCCACGAGGTGCCCGTCGACTGGGTCGACGACCCGGACTCGACCGTGCACATCGTGAAGACCGCGACCGAGGACCTCAAGGGGGTGTGGCGGGTGGGACGCGCCCTCGCCACCGGTTCTCTGCCGCTCGACCGGCTCGCCCGGCCCTTCGGGGACGACCCGCGCGACCGGGACCTCACCGACGTGCCGGGCGGCCTGGCTCGCCAGCTCGTCGGGTTCTGCGTCGTCGGCGGCCTGTCCACCCTGTTCTACCTGCTGCTCTACAGCGCCTTCCGCTCCTTCTCCGGGGCACAGATCGCCAACGCGCTGGCCCTGCTCGTCTCCGCGGTCGCCAACACGGCCGCCAACCGGCGACTGACCTTCGGGGTGCGCGGCCGGGGCGGTGCCGTCCGCCACCAGGCGCAGGGCCTGGTCGTCTTCGGTATCGGCCTCGTCCTCACCAGCGGCTCCCTCGCCGCGCTGAAGGCGGCGAGCAGCGACCCCTCGCACTCCACCGAGCTGGCCGTACTGATCGCCGCCAACCTCGCGGCGACCGTGCTGCGGTTCCTGCTCTTCCGGGCCTGGGTCTTCCCGGACCGGCGCGACGAGCGGACGTCGCACGTCGTGGCCTCGCACCGTCCGGCCGCCGCGTACGGCCCGGTGTCGCAGGTACCGGCCCCGCACGGCCCCGCTCCGCACGACCAAGCCCCGCACGACCAAGCCCCGCACGACCAAGCCCCGTACGACACGACCCAGTTCCGCGCCGGTGAGGCCGCGGACCGCACCTGGGGGGACTCGACCATGCAGTTGCAGGCGGTGCGCCCGCACGATCACGACCCGAGGAACGCACGATGACCACTCAGCCCGACACGACCCGTCCACAGGGTGTGAGTCCCTCGTGGGAGCCGCCCACGGCGACGGCCCCGCAGCAGCCGGGCCTGCCCGCCGGCGCTCCGCCTCCCGCTCCCGGCCCGGGCTTCGCCTCCGGCTCCGGCTCGGGTGAGCCCCGGCAGCCGTTCCACCGTCGCCTCTGGCGCGGCCGGCCCGAGGACCCGCGCTGGGTGCGACCCGCCCTCCTCGGCCTGCTGGCCGCCACCGCGCTCCTCTACCTGTACAACCTGAGCGCCTCCGGATACGCCAACTCGTTCTACTCCGCGGCCGTGCAGGCCGGCAGCCAGAGCTGGAAGGCCTTCTTCTTCGGCTCGCTCGACTCCGCCAACGCCATCACCGTCGACAAGCCCCCGGCCTCGCTGTGGCCGATGGCCCTGTCGGTCCGGATCTTCGGCCTCAGCTCCTGGGCGATCCTCGTGCCCGAGGTCCTCATGGGCGTGGCCACGGTCGGCGTCCTCTACGCGGCCGTGCGCCGTCGCTTCAGCCCGGCCGCCGGCCTGATCGCGGGCGCGGTGCTCGCGCTCACTCCCGTCGCCGCGCTGATGTTCCGGTTCAACAACCCGGACGCGATGCTCGCGCTGCTCATGACCGTCACCGTCTACTGCGTCATCCGCGGTCTCGAGGACGGCCGGACCAAGTGGCTGGTGTGGGCGGGTGCCGCGGTCGGCCTCGCCTTCCTCGTCAAGACCCTCCAGGCCTTCCTGATCCTGCCGCCGCTCGCGCTGGTGTACGCGGTCTGCGCACCCGTCTCCCTGAAGAAGCGGTTCGGGCAGCTCGGTCTGTCCGCGCTCGCCATGGTCGTCTCCGGCGGCTGGTGGGTCGCGATCGTGGAGCTGTGGCCCGCGTCCTCGCGCCCGTACATCGGCGGCTCGCAGAACAACTCCTTCCTGGAGCTGACCTTCGGCTACAACGGCCTCGGCCGTATCAACGGCGACGAGACCGGCAGCGTCGGCGGTGGTGGCGGAGGCGGCGGGACCGGTCAGTGGGGCGAGACCGGCTGGAACCGGATGTTCAACTCCGAGATCGGCGGCCAGATCTCCTGGCTGCTGCCCGCCGCGCTGATCCTGCTGGTCGCCGGGCTCGTGCTCACCCGCTCCCGGTTCCGTCCGGGCGAGAGGACCGCCGCCCGCGCCGGGCGGACCGACCTGGCCCGCGGGTCGTTCCTCGCCTGGGGCGGCGCGCTGCTGATGACCGCGGTCGTCTTCAGCTACATGGCCGGCATCTTCCACCAGTACTACACGGTGGCCCTCGCCCCCTACATCGCCGCCGTCGTCGGCATGGGCGCGACGGTCCTGTGGGAGGAGCGGTCCAGGATCTGGGCCTCGCTCAGCCTGGCCGGCGCGGTCACCTCGACCGCCGCCTGGGGGTACGTCCTCCTCAACCGCACGCCCGACTACCTGCCCTGGCTCAAGTGGCTGGTCCTGGTCGGCGGACTGGCCGGTGCGCTCGGCCTGATCTTCGTCACCCGGATCGGACGCCCGCTCGCCCTCGCGGCGGTGGGGCTGAGCGTGCTGGCCTCGGTCGCGGGTCCGACCGCGTACACGCTCTCCACGGTGGACACCGGGCACACCGGTTCCATCGTGACGGCCGGTCCCGCCGGCGCGAGCATGATGGGCGGTCCCGGTGGCGGCCGTGGCGGCGGTGGCATGCGGGGCGGCTTCGGTGGCGGCATGCCGGGTCGGAACCAGCAGAACGGGAACGGCAACACCCAGCAGGGCGGCGGTACGGGACAGCCTCCGGCCGGCGGCTTCCCCGGCGGCGGCATGCCGGGCCAGAACGGCAACGGCACCACCCAGAACGGCAACGGCGCAGGCGGTCAGGGGCAGAACCAGCAGGGCGGTCCCGGCGCGGGCGGCATGGTCCGGGGCGAGGGCCCGACGGGCGCAGGCGGCGGTGCCGGCGGGCTGCTGAACGGCGCGAACGTCAGCTCCGCGGCCAAGAAGCTGCTGGAGAAGAACGCGGACGACTACACCTGGGCCGCCGCGGCCATCGGCTCCCAGAACTCCGCCAGCTACCAGCTCGCGACCGGCAGGCCCGTGATGGCCATCGGCGGCTTCAACGGCACCGATCCGTCTCCGACCCTGGCCCAGTTCAAGAAGTACGTGGCGGCAGGGAAGATCCACTACTTCATCTCCGGCGGTGGCATGGGTGGCGGAACGGGCGGTGGCTCCGGCTCGTCGTCCCAGATCAGCTCCTGGGTCACGGCCAACTTCAAGAAGGTGACGGTGGGGTCCGCGACGTTCTACGACCTGACGCAGCGGAACGGCTGATCGCGGGCCGATTGCGGGGGTCGGGCGGTGGCCCGGGGTGGTTCTGCTCCGGGCCACCGGTCTGGTTGGGGGGCTTTCCAGTGGGGCGGAGCGGTCGGCCCCATGCTCGACCTGCACTTCTTCCGGGACCGGCGCTTCACCGGCGCCGTCGCGGGCGCCGTGCTCATCACCTTCGGCATGGGCGGTGCGCTGTTCCTGCTCACGCAGCACCTCCAGTTCGTCCTCGGGTACGGGCCGTTGGAGGCCGGACTGCGGACGGCTCCGCTCGCGCTGTCCGTCGTCGCGCTGAACTTCACCGGGCTCTCCGCGAAGTGGACGGCCCGGCTCGGCACGCCCCTGTCCATCGCGCTCGGCATGGTGCTGATGTCGGGCGGACTCGTGTCCATCGCGACGCTCGCCGGGCACGGCTACGGCGGCACGCTGCTCGGGCTGCTGCTCATCGGCGCGGGCTGTGCGGTGGCCAACCCCGCCATGGCGCACGCGATCATGAGCGCGATCCCGCGGGAGAAGGCGGGCGTCGGCGCCGGGATCAACGGCACGCTCGCCGAGTTCGGCAACGGGCTGGGGGTGGCGGTGCTCGGCGCGATCCTCAACTCGCGGTTCGCGGCGCTGATTCCGGTCGCGGCCACGTCGCTGCCGGCCGCGCTGGCCTCGGCGGGCTCGGGGGACGAGCGGGAGCGGATCACGGACGCGTTCTCGTCGGGTCTGGAGACCAGCCAGTTGGTCGGTGCGGTGGCGGTGCTTCTCGGCGGACTCCTCGCGGCCGCGTTGCTGCGGCGGGCGGAGAGGGCAGACTCCGCGGTGGCGGTCTCCGCGTAGCGTCTTCACGCGCTGCTGTTCGCGAGGTGCTCTTCGCGTGGCGCTGCCCGGTCTCCGTAGCGGTTTCTCCGAAACACGCGCTTAGCATCATGTGGGAGGGCGGACCGGGGAATTCCGGACCGTCCCGCGGTACGAGCTCCGAGGAAGGTGCGCCATGGTGAGGGCAGCCGACCGGGCCAAGCGTCCGGCGCGGACCAGTGTCTGGCTGGAGGGCAAGGCGTCCCGGGGCGGGTCGGCCCGCGGCGGTGGCCAGCCGTCGGGGCTCGACCGGCAGCGGATCACCGAGGCCACGGTGCGGCTGCTGGACGCGGAGGGGCTGGCGAAGTTCTCCATGCGGCGGCTGGCGGCGGAGCTGAACGTCACCGCGATGTCCGTGTACTGGTACGTCGACACCAAGGACGACCTGCTCGAACTCGCCCTCGACGCCGTCTTCGGTGAACTGGGGCTGCCGGACCCGGAGTCGGGCGAGGACTGGCGGGAGCAACTGCGCGCGCTCGCGGTCGGGTACCGGGCGCTGCTGGTACGCCATCCCTGGGTGTCGCCGCTCATCGGAAACTTCCTGAACATCGGGCCGTGCTCGATGTCCTTCTCGCTCTGTGTGCAGCAGGTGGTCCGCAACACCGGGCTGCCGCCGCACGGGCAGATGGGGGCGCTCTCGGCCGTCTTCCAGTTCGTCTACGGCTTCGGCACGATCGAGGGGCACTTCGTCCAGCGCTGCGCCTCGGCGGGGATGTCGCAGGACGAGTACTTCCGGCAGGCCATGAGCACGATCAGCGAACAGCCGCAGTTCGCCGCCAACCTCGCGAGCGCCGCCGATCTCATGGAGGCGCGGGGCGGTGACACGGTCGAGGAGATGCGCGAGCGGGACTTCACGTTCGCGCTGGAGATGCTGGTCGCCGGGATCGAGACGATGGTCGCCCGGGGCTGACCGGGTCGTTGCGCTGTCCGTCCGGTGGGTGGGTCGGGTCCGTGCCGGTGATCCGCCCGTTGCAGCCCCTGTGCGGAGCGGCGCTGGTAGGACCTCGGTGGGTGCGTGGCGTCGTCCGCAACGGGCATGTGATTCACCGGCACGGACCCTTCGGTGGGACAGCGGCTGCGGGTGCGTTCGTCGCGGGTTCCCGCACACCTCCGGGGCCGGGGGGCACTGTTCAGCCCGTCCGGCGTTTGAGGACGAGGCCGTTCCGGCCGATCGGGGGTCCGGGGGCGGAGCCCCCGGGGTGCTGGGTCGGGTAGGGGCGGAGGGGGCGAAGGAACCCGGGGTCAGTCCTGGGACAGGCGTGCGGGGAAACCGCCCGTCGCCACCGGCCCCCAGCGCGTGGGGGTGACGCGAATGATCGACTTGCCCTGCTTCCGCATCGCCGCGCGGTACTCGTCCCAGTCCGGATGCTCCCCCGCGATGTTGCGGTAGTACTCGACGAGAGGCTCGACGGAGTCGGGGGAGTCGATCACCTCGGCCGTACCGTCGACCTGGACCCAGGGACCGTTCCAGTCGTCGCTCAGAATGATCAGGCTGACGCGCTCGTCGCGCTTGGCGTTGCGGGTCTTGGCCCGCTCCGGGTAGGTCGACACGACGATACGGCCCGAGTCGTCGACACCACAGGTCAGCGGCGAGCCCTGCGGGCTTCCGTCGGCACGGCGGGTGAGCAGGATGGCGCGGTGCCGGGGACGCACGAAGTCCAGCAAGTCGTCCCGGGAGACAGCGGTGTTCGTCGCGATGTTGGGAGCCATGCGGACAGCCTACGGCGCGGACGCGGACGGCGGCCGTGGCGGCCTCCCGGCGGGTCGCGCCCAGCCGCGTCGGAACGGCTAAAGTGCTGCTCGTCCTGTGCTCGCAGTCAGGAATGTGCTGCGGAGCTCTCCTGCGCACGGCCGTTCGGCCGTGCATGCCGAAGAGGTTCGTGGTGACTGCGTCCGAGTTTTCTGAATTGTCCCGTTTTGCGGCGGGTGTTGAGCTGGCCGAAGCCCTGACGGCGGCCGCTCAGCGACTGCACGAGACGCCGAGCCCCCACGGCACCCTGCGCACCGCGGCCCGGCTCGCCGTGCACCTGCTGCCCGGCGCCGAGCACGCCGGGATCTCGGTCATCGAACGCGACACGCACCGGACCCTCGTGTGGACCGACGAGGTCGTGCGTCTGGCCGACTCCCTGAACACGGGCCGGCAGGACCATCCGTACTGGAGCCGACTGTGGACCGCGCCCGTCGCCAGCATCGAGGACAGCGCGTCCGCGGACGGCGAGCTCGGGCTGTCCGGTCTCGGGCTGCGCTCGGTGCTGTCGCTGCGGCTGCGCGCCGACCGGCGCCGGATCACCGTACTGACGGCGTACGCGCGCAAGCCGCGGGCCTTCGACGACTCGGCCACCCGGATCGGCCGGCTGTTCACCGCACACGTCAGCATCGCCCTGGAGTCGGCGACGGTGCGCGAACAGCTCACCGAGGCCATGCGTACCCGCGACCTGATCGGGCAGGCCACGGGCATCCTCATGGAGCGCCTCGACACCGACGCGGCGGAGGCCTTCGACAGTCTGGTGCGGATATCCCAGCGGGAGAACGTCAAGCTGCGCGAACTGGCCCGGCGGATCGTCGACGCGGGCCGGGGCGACGCGTGAGCCGGGCCCGGCGGCTCACGCGGCCGGCAGCGACTCGCCCTGGACCGCCTGGATGTCCAGCTCCACCTTGAGCGTCGTACCGATCGCCGAGATGCCCGCCTGGACCACCTGGTTGTAGTTCATGGCGAAGTCCTCCCGGTGGAGCTCGGCGGTGGCCCGGAAGGCGGCGCGTGTGCCGCCCCACGGGTCGGCTCCCGTTCCGAGGTAGGCGAGGTCGAGGTCGACCGGGCGGACGACGCCGTGCATGGTGAGCCGGCCGTGCACCGTCCAGTGGTCGGAGCCGGCGGGGCTCACCCCCACCGACCGGTAGGTGATCACCGGGTACTGCTCGACGTCGAGGAAGTCCGGCGACCTGAGGTGCCCGTCGCGCATGCCGTTGCCGGTGTCGATCGAGGCGGCGGAGATCGTCGCCTCGACCCGGGACTTGGCCACGTGGTCGGGCGCGATCTCGATCGTTCCGGAGAAGTCGGTGAAGCGGCCGTGGACGCTGGAGATCCCGAGGTGCTGGGCCACCGCGCCGACGGAGGAGTGGGCCGGGTCGATGGTCCAGGGGCCGGGCGGCGGGAGTTCGGTGCCGCCCTGCCGGGCGAGGGTGACCTGACCGATCTCGGCACGGCCGCTCGCCGTGACGATGGCGCTGGACGCGGCGGGCGCGTATCCGACCGCGGTGACGATCACCGTGTAGGCGCCGGGGGCCAGGGCGGTGGTGTCCTGAACGGCCCCGTCCGCGTCGGCCTCGGCCCGCACCACCTGGCTGCCCGTCGTGTCGGTCACCGTGACGACCGCGTGCGACACGGCCCATCCGTCCCGCGTACGGATCTTCGCGGTCAGTCCCATGGTCAAACTCCTTGCGATGCAGCAATGAGACCGGCCCGTGGGGGCGCACCTCCGCTCAGAGTGCGCGCGTCCCCACGGGCCGGGGTTCGAACTACTCGCCGGGGTGGGCGAGTTCGATGGTGTGGTCGTCGACGCCGGAGCCGTTGACGGTCAGCGCCGTGGCCACCGGCGGGTAGCCCGTGGCGATGACGGTGTACTCGCCGCCGTCCAGGTCGGTGAAGGCGTACGCGCCGTCCGCACCGGTCCTGGCCGTGCCGACCACGTTGCCCGCCGCGTCCACCAGGGTCACGCGGGCGTCCGCGAGGGGACCGAACGGCGCCCGTACGACGCCCTGGACCTGGGCACCCGCGCTGAGCTCGACCTCGACCCGGGTGACCCCGGTGCCGCCGACCTCGACGGGCAGGGCCTGCGGACGGTGGCCCGCCGCGTTCACCGCGATGGTCACCGGACCCGGGACCAGCTCGGCGAAGGTGAACTCGCCCTGCTGACCGGTGGTGCCGGTGGCCAGCACGTCACCGCGCACGTCGGTCACGATGACCATGGCGTCCTTGACCGGGGTGCCGCTGTCGGCGGCCCGCACGACACCGCTCAGCCCGCTCGTGCCGCTCAGCAGGATGTCGTAGGCGACCGGCTCGTCGTTCACGACGACCGTCGAGGCCTGCGGCTGGAAGCCGTCGGCGGACGCGATCAGGACGTAGGAGCCGACACCGGGGGCGTCGAGCGCGTAGGAGCCGTCGAGCTGTGCGACCGAGCGGCCCAGCTGGCGTCCCGCGAGCGAGATCAGCGTGACGGCGGCCTGCGGGACGGGCGAGCTCTCCGCGCCGCGGACGTAGCCGCGGACCGGGATGCCGCCGGACGCGGGCAGCGGGGTGGACCCCTGCGTCGCGGTGGCGACGGCGGCGAGCCGCTGGGTGCCCTCGGGGGCGGTCTCCGCATCCGACCCGGCGACGGCCGCCGCCCAGCTCGGGATCTTCTCTGCGGGGGCCTCCGCGGCGGGCGCCGCAGCGGCGGCCGGGGCCTCGGAGGCCGGGGTGCCGGTCTGCTCGGCCGCGGCCTGGGCCAGTGCGCCCGAGGTCCGCAGCGGGACCTCCTTGATGAACAGCACGATCAGGAAGGCGATCAGCGCCATGCCCGCGGCGATCATGAAGACGTCCGCGATGCCGTGGCCGTACGCGCTCTCCATCACGGTGCGCAGCGGCCGGGGCAGCTTGTCCATGTCCGGGATGCTCGCGTCGGAGCCGGAACCGGCCAGGGAGGCGTACTTCGGGCCGAGGTCGGTCAGGCCGTCCTTGACGTAGTCGGTGATCCGGTGGGCCATGATCGCGCCGAGCGCGGACACGCCGATCGCACCGCCGAGGGAACGGAAGAACGTCACCGTGGAGCTGGCCGCGCCGAGGTCGGCCGGCGTCACCTGGTTCTGCGTGGACAGCACCAGGTTCTGCATCATCATGCCGATGCCGAGACCCAGCAGCGCCATGAAGATCGCGATGTGCCAGTAGGTCGTGTCGTAGCGGATGGTGCCGAGCAGGCCGAGGCCCGCCGTGACCAGGAGGCCGCCGGAGACCAGCCAGACCTTCCACTTGCCGGTCTTGGTGATGATCTGGCCGGAGACCGTGGAGGAGACGAACAGGCCGCCGATCATCGGGATGGTCATGACGCCCGACATCGTCGGGGACTTGTCGCGGGCCAGCTGGAAGTACTGGCTGAAGAAGACCGTGCCGGTGAACATCGCGACACCCACGAAGAGGGACGCGAGGGAGGACAGGGTGATGGTGCGGTTGCGGAACAGCCGCAGCGGGATGATCGGCTCGCTGGCCTTCGACTCGACCAGGATGAACAGCAGGCCGAGGACGACCGCGCCGCCGACCATCGCGTAGGTCTGCCACGAGATCCAGTCGTACTTGTCACCGGCGAAGGTGACCCAGACCAGCAGCAGCGAGACCGCGGCGGAGATGAAGAACGCGCCGCTCCAGTCGACCTTGACCTCGCGCTTCACGACGGGCAGGTGCAGGGTCTTCTGGAGCACGATCAGCGCGATGACGGCGAAGGGCACACCGACGTAGAAGCACCAGCGCCAGCCGAGCCAGCTGGTGTCGGTGATGACACCGCCCAGCAGCGGGCCGCCGACGGTTGCGACGGCGAACGTGGCGCCGAGGTAGCCGGAGTAGCGGCCGCGCTCACGCGGGGAGATCATCGCGGCCATCACGATCTGCGCGAGGGCGGACAGACCGCCGACGCCGATGCCCTGGACGACACGGCAGGCGATGAGCATGCCGGCGTTCTGGGAGAGACCGGCCGCGGCCGAGCCCAGCACGTAGATGATCAGCGCTATCTGGACGAGCGCCTTCTTGCTGTACAGGTCGGCGAGCTTGCCCCACAGGGGTGTCGCCGCGGTCATGGACAGCAGGGCGGCCGTGACGACCCAGGTGTAGGCGGACTGGCCGCCGCCCAGGTCACCGATGATCTCGGGGAGTGCGTTGGAGACGATCGTCGACGACAGGATCGCGACGAACATGCCGAGCAGCAGCCCGGAGAGCGCCTCCATGATCTGCCGGTGCGTCATCGGAGCGCCGTCCGCGGCGCCTCCGTGCTTGGCGTGAGAGCCCCGCACACCGGTTGGTGTGGTCGTTGCCATGGGCTTCCTTTTCTTACGTACTTATGCGGGTGTACGGGTGGTCAGTTCTGTTGCGTCTGTCGCATGCGGGTGCGGAGGCCGCGGGGTGGCCCGGCAGTCGCCGAAGCTCTCGCGCAGCCGGCCCATGAGCTCGATGAGCAGTCCGACCTCGTGGTCGGACCAGTCGCTCAGCCGGTCGGCGAGGAGTCGCGACGTGCGCAGGGACAGCTCGTCGAGCTGCTCCTGGCCCGCGACGGTGAGGCGCAGGATGCGTGAGCGCTTGTCGGCCGGGTCGGGGAACCGTTCGATCCAGCCCCGGTCGGCGACGTGCGCGACATGGCGGCTGGTCACCGACATGTCCACGGAGAGAAGCTCCGCGAGCCGGCTCATCCGCATCTCGCCGTAACGCCCGAGCAGGGTGAGCACGGCGGCGGACCCCCCTGGGCAGTCGGGCGGCAGGATGCGGCCCATGTCCCTTTTCACGGCACCGATGGCGCTGAGCTGACGAGCCAACTCCTCGTACTGCTCCTGCTCGGCCATCGCACCTCCCGTATTCGTTGCTTAGGGCAACCATAAGAAGGTTGGTTGCCGCAGGCAAACTAAATCGGGGTCGCCGGGATAAAAACTTGGCAAAGGCAAGTATTGGCGAACGTAAACCCGCAGGTGGGGCCGGGTGCCCTCCTTCGGCCCCGCTGTGAGCCCCACCGGCGGCCCGCCGGGCCGTTCCGGCGGAACAGGGGCGGACGGGGCGGGCGGCAGCCGGGCCGGGAAGCACGTCACGCGCCATGAAGGGGAACCCGGCACTTGGGCGGGCCCCGCGTATTCGCTAGGGTCCTGGCTCATGGCTAACACCCAGGGCCCCGAGGGCAACTACGACCCCGCGGGCAGCACCCAGATGTTCCGCGCCTTCGTCGACGAGGCCCCCCAGGGCCGGCAGCAGCAGGCGGCCGCTCCGGCGGGTCCCCGCGTCGGTCTGATCGTCGGCGTCGTCCTCGCCGTGGTGGTCGTGGCCGCCGTGGCCTGGCTCGCGCTCAAGTAGTCCGGCCGACAGCCGTCCCGGGCCGGACGGACGGCCCGGGGAGGGCCGCGCAACGGCCCGGGTGCGCCCTCGCGTCCCTGACGGCCGGGCCCGCCTCGGCCTACTTCCAGTGGACGGACACGTCCTGCGTCTCGATGTGCATGCCCAGGGGCACGCGCCAGGCGTCGACGCACACCGTCCACGTCTTGTCCTTCTTCGTGCCGGCGGCGATCGGCGCGGGGAGGTCCTCGGACGACTCGATCGTCGCCCAGTCGATCCCGAGTGCCCCGATGATGTGCGTACCGAAGGTCACCGTGCCCGAACGCACCGCTGTCCCACCGGTGTTGCGGAAGGAGACGGTCACCTTCTCGCACCACCGCTGATCGGTGGCCTCGCGCCTGGGAGCGCCCACGGCGAGCGCCGCGGGCCCGGCGGGCGTCGCGGACGATCCGGACGGGGGCGTGGCGGGCGATGACGGGCCGTGGCTCGCAGTCCCGCCCGAACCCGTGCCCGTACGGCCGGATCCGCCGGTCCCGGACGACGGGGCCGAGGTGCTCCCGGAGTCACCGGGGTCGGCGGCGGGGTCCGGAAGCGTGCCGGACGAGCCCGAGCCCGGGGCCGATGCCGTGGCGTCCGCTCCCCCGGACTCCGCACTCTGCTTGCGGCCGGGAGTCCCGGAATCCCCGGCCGCGCCGTCCAGCGGCATCAGCGACACGTCTCCCGTGGGGGCCGCGACGGCCCCGGACGCACCGGGCGTCCCCCCGGCGGCCCCTACGGCGACATATCCGTCACCGTCCCCGCCGCTCCCGCAGGCGGCCAGGACGGCACCCAGGCAGACCACGGTCGCCGAGGCGGCCACAAGGGCACCACGGCGACCGCGTATCGACTCTCGACGCATCGCGCCAGTGTGGCTGACGATCCGTCAATTATGAACCCTCGGTAGGTCGTTCAGTCCGAGATGAGGCCTTCGCGCAGCTGCGCCAGGGTCCTGGTCAGCAGTCGTGAGACGTGCATCTGCGAGATGCCGACCTCCTCGCCGATCTGCGACTGCGTCATGTTGGCGAAGAAGCGCAGCATGATGATCCGGCGCTCGCGGGGCGGCAGCTTGGCCAGCAGCGGCTTGAGCGACTCGCGGTACTCCACGCCCTCCAGAGCCGTGTCCTCGTAGCCGAGGCGGTCCGCGAGGGAGCCCTCGCCGCCGTCGTCCTCGGGGGCCGGCGAGTCGAGGGAGGAGGCGGTGTACGCGTTGCCGACGGCGAGGCCGTCGACCACGTCCTCCTCGGACACGCCCAGCACGGAGGCGAGTTCGGTGACGGTCGGGGAGCGGTCGAGCTTCTGCGACAGCTCGTCGCTGGCCTTGGTGAGGGCCAGGCGCAGCTCCTGGAGGCGGCGCGGGACGCGGACCGACCATGACGTGTCGCGGAAGAACCGCTTGATCTCGCCGACCACCGTGGGCATCGCGAACGTCGGGAACTCCACGCCGCGTTCGCAGTCGAAGCGGTCGATCGCCTTGATCAGGCCGATGGTGCCGACCTGGACGATGTCCTCCATCGGCTCGTTGCGGGAGCGGAAGCGGGCTGCCGCGTACCGCACGAGCGGGAGGTTGAGCTCGATGAGGGTGTCGCGGACGTAGGCGCGCTCGGGGCTGTTCTCGTCGAGCGCGGTCAGCCGCAGGAACAGGGAGCGGGACAGGGTGCGGGTGTCGATGGCTTCCGGGGCCGGGAGTGCCGTGACGGCTTCCGGGGCCTCGGCGGCAGGGACGTCGTGAAGCGCGTCGTGCGCTGCCTCGCTCTTCGTGAGCGTGAGCACCTTCGAGCTGCCCTGGTCTGCGGACATGCCACCCCCTTTGGGTCGCGGACGGTCGCGGCAGTCGCTCCCGTCGGAGGAACGCAGCCTCCACCTGAATACCGGAGGCGGGGCCGCGGCAAACGCGCTTCCGGCAGAATGTCACATGTCGGCAACACGCTGTAGTGACATGTCGACATGGGGAGGGTGAATAGGCCCTGGAAAGAGGGGGTCTGACGGTTTTTCAGCACGCAACCGTCGGGAAAGACGCCGTTGAGCGATTCGCTCCTGTCGGTTACGCCTCGATCCTGTTTGCGGATCGAAGACGCGCGAAGCTGCGGGCGAGCAGCCTTGACACATGCATCTGCGAGACACCCAGTTCGGCGCTGATCTGGGACTGGGTGAGGTTGCTGTAATAGCGCAGCAGCAGGATCCGCTGCTCGCGTTCGGGCAGTTGTACGAGCAGATGCCGTACGAGGTCGCGGTGTTCGACTCCGTCGAGCGCCGGGTCCTCGTAGCCGAGCCGGTCGAGCAGGCCCGGCATTCCGTCGCCCTCCTGGGCCGCTTCGAGGGAGGTGGCGTGGTACGAGCGCCCCGCCTCGATGCAGGAGAGCACCTCGTCCTCGGTGATGCGCAGCCGCTCCGCGATCTCGGCGGTCGTCGGCGAGCGGCCGAAGGCGGTCGTCAGGTCCTCCGTCGCGCTGTTCACCTGCACCCACAGCTCGTGCAGGCGGCGCGGTACGTGGACGGTGCGGACGTTGTCGCGGAAGTACCGCTTGATCTCGCCGACGACCGTCGGCATCGCGAAGGTCGGGAACTGCACGCCCCGGTCGGGGTCGAAGCGGTCGATCGCGTTGATCAGCCCGATGGTGCCGACCTGGACGACGTCCTCCATCGGCTCGTTGCGGGAGCGGAAACGGGCGGCCGCGTACCGCACGAGCGGGAGGTTCGCCTCGATGAGCGCGCCGCGTACGCGGTTGTGCTCCGGCGTACCCGGTTCCAGGGTCTTCAGCTGGCCGAAGAGGACCTGAGTGAGGGCGCGGGTGTCGGCGCCGCGGCGCCGTTCCGGCGTGACGTCCTGGGGTGGCGCCTGGGCCGGAGCCGAGGCCCCCTCCTGGGGCGGCGCAGTACTGGCCGACACAGTCAACGCCACCTCTTCATCCGTCAACTCATCCGTCAACTCTCCGTCAAAAGCGGTCATAGCATCACAAGACATGTGCACTGTGTGCAAGCACCGCATAACACCGTGTTGAGGGTGAGTTGAGGCGCGGTACGCGAAAGGCCCCCCGCCCGTTGCGGCGAGGGGCCGACGAGGTGGCGAGGGGGCCGAGGAGGAGGTGGAACGTGGGCGGAGCGCGGCCGGGGAGCCGTGGCCGCCGGGAGGGCTCAGAAGGGGTAGTCGGCGATCACCCAGGTCGCGAACTCACGCCACAGAGTGACACCCGCCTGGTGGGCAGGGTGCTCCAGGTAGCGCTTCAGGGCGTCGGTGTCCTCGACGGCGGAGTTGATCGCGAAGTCGTACGCGATGGGCCGGTCGGTGATGTTCCAGTCGCATTCCCAGAACCGGAGCTCGGGGATCTGGTCGCCGAGCGCGCGGAAAGCGGCGACACCCTCGACGACGCGCGGGTCGTCGCGCTCGACGCCCTCGTTGAGCTTGAAGAGGACCAGATGGCGGATCACGGGCACTCCCTGGTGGTGCGGTTCTGTGCGCCGCCCGCCGGACCGGTTCTTCTCAGTTCTTCGCCCCGTCGGCGATCCACGTCATGAAGTCGCCGATGGCCTGAGCGGCACTCGATATGCCCTCGAACCCTATCTGCACGTAGTCCGCGGCCTTGGCCGGATCGGTGATGATCACGTACAGGATGAAGACCACGAGCACATAGATGGCGATCTTCTTCGAGTTCACCGCCATCGCGGCCTCCCTGTGACTTCTGCGCCCGGTGGGCCCCCTGTTGCCGGCGGTGAGTGTAACCTTCACGCCGCTTTTAAGGACCAACGGCCCGCTGGTCCAGGTCTTTTGCCGGGCCCGTCCGGACACGCCGCGGCCCACGATGGAAGGACCCCGGCGGCTCGACCAGGAGTCCGCGGGGCCGGGACGGACTCCACTGCGGGGTCCCCGCCGCCGCTTCCCCGATGGCGCGGCGTGGACTTGCGGGTCCTCTCCGTCGGGGGAAGCGGCTTGTCCCCCCGATGCCGCTTCCCCCGTTCTCCTCGGGCGAGGGAAAAAGAGCCCCGGCGACTGAGCGGCGCCGGGGCTCTTCCCGTACGGACGGCCCGGGCGCGCGGACACGGCGGTGCGAGGGCGAGGGCACGACGGCCCGGGGCGTGACGGCCCGGCGTGCGCGGCCGGACGCCGAAGGGATGCGGGACGCACGAAGGGCCCCGTCTCTCGACGAGGCCCTTCTCAAGCGGTAGCGGAGGGATTTGAACCCTCGGTGACTTGCGCCACACTCGCTTTCGAGGCGAGCTCCTTCGGCCGCTCGGACACGCTACCGAGGGAGACCCTACCCCAAGGTGGGCCATGGTCTGAAATCCGTTTGAGGGGCCTCGGCGATCGGCGGTCAGCGGTCGCGGAAGAAGTCGGTGAGCAGCCGGGAGCACTCGTCCGCGAGGACGCCCTCGATCACCTCGGGGCGGTGGTTGAGCCGGCGGTCGCGCACGAGGTCCCAGAGGGAGCCGGCCGCGCCCGCCTTCTCGTCGCGGGCGCCGTACACGACCCGGTCCACCCGGGACTGCACGAGCGCGCCCGCGCACATCGTGCACGGTTCCAGGGTGACGACGAGCGTGCACCCGGACAGCCGCCACTCGCCGACCTCGGCGGCGGCACGGCGCAGCGCGAGGATCTCGGCGTGCGCCGTCGGGTCGTGGGTGACCTCGCGCTCGTTGTGTCCGGTCGCGAGCACCGTCGTACCGTCCGCGGACAGCACGACGGCGCCGACGGGAACGTCCCCGCCCCGGACGGCCCGGTGGGCCTCGTCCAGGGCGAGCCGCATCGCGGCCCGCCAGCGGTCGCGCACGGGATCGGGTCGGGGTGCCTGATGAGTGGTGCTCACCCGGGCGAACCTAGCGGACGGTCTCCAGGACCTCGGCCGCTCCCAGGGCGTCGGCGATCGTGCTGAGCGCGTCGCCTTCGTCCAGGGCGAGCAGTTCCTTCTCGCTCACTCCGAGGTCCGCGAGGATGTCGCGGTCCCCGACGGGGCTGTGCGACACGGCGTCGCCGGCCTCGGTCTCGTCGTCCCCGTCGTCGGAGGACTCGGGTTCGCCGTCCTCCGTGCCGTCGAGGTCGAGGGAGTCCAGGTCGGCGTCGTCGTCGCCGGGCTCCCGTCCTAGTAGTTCGTCCGTGAGCAGGATCTCGCCGTACGAGCTGCGAGACGCGGCGGCGGCGTCCGAGACGTAGATACGAGGGTCCTCCTCGCCGTCCACGCGGACGACGCCGAACCAGGCGTCCTCCTGCTCGATCAGCACGAGAACCGTGTCCTCGTCCGAGGCCTCACGGGCCAGGTCGGTCAGATCCGACAGGGTTTCCACATCGTCGAGCTCTGTGTCGCTCGCTTCCCACCCGTCTTCGGTGCGCGCGAGCAGTGCGGCGAAGTACACCGTGACTCTCCCACTGGTCATAGGCGTGCCGGTTGGGGGTCCCCCCGGCGGAGGCTGTGGGCGGGGCGTGCAGCTCCGAGCCCCACCCACTCGGAATCGTGGCAGAAACAGAGCGTTCAGGGGACGTCTTCGGCCTGCTGTGTCTGCCTCTTTTGATCGCTAACAGCGGATCGTACGCGGCCCTCGGTGTCGTGCGGGCACCTCTTCGCCCGGACACGAGGTCACACGGCGTGGGCGGGACGCCGGTTCGGAGCGGTCGGCTACCAGCGGAAGGTGCGCATGCGCATGGCGTGGCGCAGGCGTGCGGCCTTGGCGCGGCGCGGCTGGACACGGTCGCGCAACTCGCGTGCCTCGGCCAGGTCGCGGAGGAACTGGGCGCGCCGCCTCCTGCGCTCGGCGTCGGTCTCGGGCTGCTCGGCGGGCTCCTCGTCCCGGTTCCGCATGGACACACCACCCCAGGTCAGTCCCTCCCACTTTCCCTCCGGTGGGCGGTTTGATGCCGGCATCCGGGCGAACGTACGGGCGGGGCCTTGCCGGGCTGGGCAGTGGCGGGGTGCCGGACCCCGGCTACTGTTGTCGACATGCGTCTCCACGTCGTCGACCACCCCCTGGTCGCCCATAAGCTCACCACCCTGCGCGACCGGCGCACCGATTCCGCGACCTTCCGGCGGCTCGCCGACGAGCTGGTCACCCTGCTCGCCTACGAGGCCACCCGCGACGTGCGCACGGAGCAGGTCGACATCACGACCCCGGTCGCCTCGACCACGGGCGTCAAGCTCTCCTACCCGCGCCCGCTCGTCGTGCCGATCCTGCGGGCGGGCCTCGGCATGCTCGACGGCATGGTGCGGCTGCTGCCGACGGCCGAGGTGGGCTTCCTGGGCATGGTGCGCAACGAGGAGACGCTCCAGGCCTCCACGTACGCCACCCGTATGCCGGACGACCTGTCCGGCCGTCAGGTGTACGTCCTCGACCCGATGCTGGCCACCGGCGGCACGCTCGTCGCGGCGATCCAGGAGCTGATCAAGCGCGGTGCGGACGACGTCACCGCCGTGGTCCTGCTCGCCGCTCCCGAGGGCGTCGAGGTCATGGAGCGCGAGCTCGCGGGCACGCCGGTGACGGTCGTGACCGCGTCGGTCGACGAACGGCTCAACGAGCACGGCTACATCGTGCCGGGGCTGGGCGACGCGGGTGACCGGATGTACGGCGCCGCGGAGTAGGCAGCGGTTTCCCGGAGCCGCCGCGGGCCCTCGGGCCGGCGGCGGCTCCTCGCGTCAGCAGCTCTTCTTGGAGGCGGAGGGCGCCGGTGTCGGCTGGGCCAGGACGGCCAGGGCCTTGTCGGCGTCCGCCTTCTTCGTCAGCGACGTGAAGGCGGTACCGATGATGAGGTCGACCTCGGTGGCCTTCGCGCGTCCGTCGGTCTTCAGCTCGGCGCCGGAGAGCTGGGTGCCGAGGACGGGGAGCACGGTCGCGTAGGCGGCCTTCGAGCCGAGCAGCAGCCCGGGGCCCTTGACCTTCTTGTCGTACGCGGCCGTCGCGTTGCCCACGTCGCCGATCTTGAAGCCGCGCTTCTTCAGCTCGTCCGCGGTCTTCTTGGCGAGCCCGCTGCGGGGCGTGGCGTTGAGGACGTTCACGGTGATCCGGCCGGGCTCGGGCACGGCTCCGGCGGCGGCGGACGTCGTGGACGTCCGGGCGGCCGGGGACGCCTCGGCCGCGGCGCCGGTCTTCTTCGTGCAGCCCGCGGAACTCGCCGAGGCCTTGTCGCCGCCCGTGAAGACGTCGATGAGCTGCAGGGTCCCCCACCCGATCAGCCCGAGTGCGGTGACGGAGGCGACGACGAGGAAGGCGAGCCTGCGGCGCCCTCGGGGTCGGCGCATCCGCGGGTACTTGTCCCCCGTGATCCGGTACTGGCCGCCCATGCCAGGGGGAGTCAGCATGCTCATGGGCGCAGCGTAGTGCGCCCGGACCATGATGCCTACTAAACGATCATCATACGGAGCTCAGTCCAACCCAAAAGGGTCAATGTCGGGAGCGGCGCCAGGTCGACGCGGGGTTTCCCGCGGCCGTACGGGCGCATCCGAATCCGCGGCCGTGTCGCTCCGGGCGGCCGGAGCGGCCGGGGGATGCGGGCGGCCGGGGGATGAGGACGGCCGTCGGCTGCTGCGGTCCGCGGGGCGAGTCGCTCCCACCGGACCGGCCGGTCGCGTCAGTCGAGTTCGAGCACGCGCGCGTGGAGCACCTGGCGCTGCTGGAGTGCCGCGCGGACGGCGCGGTGCAGGCCGTCCTCCAGATACAGGTCGCCCTGCCATTTCACGACGTGCGCGAAGAGGTCGCCGTAGAAGGTGGAGTCCTCGGCGAGGAGGGTCTCCAGATCGAGCTGGCCCTTGGTCGTCACGAGCTGATCGAGGCGGACCGGGCGCGGCGCGACGTCCGCCCACTGCCGGGTGCTTTCCCGGCCGTGGTCGGGGTACGGCCGGCCGTTTCCGATGCGCTTGAAGATCACACGGAAAGCCTACCGGCCAAGAGCTTCCGGGCGCAGCCATGGCGACGGAGTGCGACGCTGGAAAAGGTGCCGTAAATCCATGCAAATGGGGAACAGGGGTCCGATATGAGTGACAGCGAGACCGTGCCCGCGGCCACCGGACCCCGGACGGATCCCGCCACGGCCGCTCCGACGACGGGCGGCGCCCCGGACGCCGCTCCCCGGACTGCGGGCACCACCCCCGAGGGACACCCGGAGACGACCGGTGGCGCACCCGCGCTCCCCGAGGAGGCCCTGAAGATCGCCTCGGGATACGCGTTCTCCGGTCCCGCTCTCGATCTGGGCGCCCTGATCTGGGACGGCCGGTGCCTGCCCGACGCGCAGATCCGCGTCCCGCTGCCGATGCTCAACCGGCACGGCCTCGTCGCGGGCGCCACCGGCACCGGCAAGACCAAGACCCTCCAGCTGATCGCGGAACAGCTGTCGGCCCAGGGCGTGCCCGTCTTCCTCGCCGACGTCAAGGGCGACGTCTCCGGCGTCTCGGCCCCCGGCCTGCCCGGCGCGAAGGTCCAGGAGCGTGCGGGCGAGGTCCACCAGGAGTGGGCGCCGGCCGGCTGTCCCGCCGAGTTCTACGCGCTCGGCGGCATGGGCCACGGCATCCCGCTGCGCGCCACGATCACCAGCTTCGGCCCGGTGCTGCTGTCCAAGGTGCTCCAGCTCAACCGGACGCAGGAGCAGTCGCTCGGCCTGATCTTCCACTACGCGGACCAGAAGGGCCTGGAGCTCGTCGACCTCAAGGATCTGCGCGCGGTCGTCGCCTTCCTGACGTCGGACGAGGGCAAGCAGGAGCTGAAGGGCATCGGCGGGTTGTCGACCGCGACCGCGGGAGTGATCCTCCGGTCCCTCACGGCGTTCGAGGCGCAGGGTATGAGCCCGTTCTTCGGGGAGCCCGAGTTCGACACGAGCGAGCTGCTGCGCACGGCGTCCGAGGGGCGCGGCGTCGTGTCCGTGCTCGAACTCCCCGCGGTCCAGGACAAGCCGCAGCTCTTCTCGACCTTCCTGATGTGGCTGCTCGCCGACCTCTTCCACGATCTGCCTGAGGTCGGCGACGCGGACAAGCCGAAGCTCGTCTTCTTCTTCGACGAGGCCCACCTGCTCTTCAACGACGCCTCGAAGGCCTTCCTGGACTCCATCACGCAGACCGTGCGCCTGATCCGTTCCAAGGGGGTCGGTGTGTTCTTCGTGACGCAGACTCCGAAGGACGTCCCCGGCGACGTCCTCGCCCAGCTCGGCAACCGCGTCCAGCACGCGCTGCGGGCGTTCACGCCGGACGACCAGAAGGCGCTGAAGGCCACCGTGAAGACCTTCCCGGACTCCGCGTACGACCTGGAGGAGGTCCTCACCGGTCTCGGTACCGGCGAGACGGTCGTCACCGTGCTCAGCGAGAAGGGCGCGCCGACGCCCGTGGCGGTGACCCGGCTGCGGGCGCCGCAGTCCCTGATGGGGCCGGTCGATGCGGGGACGCTGGACCAGGCGGTGCAGGGGTCGCCGCTGTACGGGCGGTACGCGCAGGCGGTGGACCGGGAGTCGGCGTACGAGAAGCTCACGGCGGCGCAGGCCGCGCAGGCGGCGGAGCGGGACACCGGCCGGGATGCGCCGCAGGCCGCGCGGTCCGCCGGCGGGCGGCGTCCGAAGGAGGAGGCCTCGGTCGTCGAACAGGTCGTCGGCAGCGGTCTGTTCAAGTCGCTGGCCCGGTCGGTGGGGACGCAGATCGGGCGCGAGATCACCCGGTCGATCTTCGGGACGGCCCGGCGCCGTAGGTAGGGCGGTCGCCCCGGGCAGGGGCGACCGCCGGCTCCGTCAGTCGCCGCCCTGTTCCTTCGGGGGTGTGTGCGGGGGTGGCCCGTCCGGCAGTTGGGCGTCCGGCTCGGTCCGGGGTTCCGGCTTCGGTGCGTTGCGTACGGCCTCCGCGCGCAGCAGGGCGCGCAGCACCGCGTAGGGGTCGCTGGGCATGGCTGTGTCCTGAGTCCTTCGTGTGTGTGCTTGTTCGCGCTGGTGGGCGACCGGTCGAGGGCCGGGACCGTCAGCAGCGCAGCACCACGCAGCGGAGGGACCGCAGGGCGGGGGAGTGCGAGGCGGGCGCGGGGGCCCGGACGAGGACGAGCCGGTGCTCCGGCTCCGGGAGTCCCGCGGCCACGGGTACGCGCAGCGGGGAGAGCGTGCCGTGGCCCTGGCGGACCGGCGGACGCAGGGCCGTGTCGAGTACGTCGTGCTCGGCGGCGCCGGATTCCGCGGTGATGCTGGGCGCGGAGGCGGCGAGGGCCTCGGGATGAGGGCCGGCCGCGAGCATCGCGACGACCAGCAGGACGAGGAGTCGTGCGCAGCGGCGGGCCCGAGTCCCTTCCCGCGCCCGCGCGCACCGGCGCAGCGGGTGCGGGGGGCGCGGGAAGGGACTCATGAGAGGTCATGTCCCCCTCGGACCCCGTCGCCGCACCGGTCCGGGCGGCAGATCCGCCCTGTTGGCGTACCTGAGGGTCCCCGCGGCCGCCGTCTCTCCGCATCCGGGCTGCGGACCCGCACGCCCGGGACGCCCGGGATCGGGGTGCGGACGGCAGCGGGTCGGCCCGGGTGCCGAGGGCATCCTGGGGCCACCGGCGGCCCGGCCACGGCGGCCCGGCCCGCAAGGCCGGGTTCAGCTGCCGGGGACCACACGGTCCGGCTCAGCTGCCGGGGCCGTGAGCCGGGCTCAGCCGGCAGGGCCACGCGGTCGGGTCCGGCGCCGGGGGCCGTGAAGCGGGCTCAGCTGCCAGGGGCCGCGCGGTCGGGCCCGGGGGCACAGGGCCTGCTCAGTTGCCGGAGGCCTTCGCGGCCTTGGCGGCGGCCTTCATCTCCTGCTTGTGCGCGCGCACCCTGGCGAGCGACTCGGGTCCGGTGATGTCGGCCACGGAGCGGTAGGACTTCGCTTCGCCGTAGGCGCCGGCGGCCTCGCGCCAGCCCTTGGGGCGCACCCCGAGCTGCTTCCCGAGGAGGGCGAGGAAGATCTGCGCCTTCTGGGGCCCGTAGCCGGGGAGGTCCTTGAGGCGCCGGAGCAGTTCGTCCCCGGTGGCGACGTCCTTCCACAGCGCCGTGGGGTCGCCGTCGTAGTGCTCCACGAGGTACTGGCACAGCTGCTGGATGCGCTTGGCCATGGAGCCGGGGTACCGGTGCACGGCGGGCTTGGCGGACAGCAGCGCGGTGAACTCCTCCGGGCCGTACGCGGCGATCTCGTGCGCGTCGAGGTCGTCCGCCCCCATCCGCCGGGCGATGGTGTACGGCCCCGCGAAGGCCCACTCCATGGGCACCTGCTGGTCCAGCAGCATGCCGACGAGGGCGGCGAGCGGGCTGCGGCCGAGGAGTTCGTCGGCCTCGGGTTGCTGGGCGAGGTGAAGGGTGACGTCCATGGACCGATGATCCCGCGTACGCGGTGGCGCCGCGCGGTCGTGGCCCGGTGCACGGACTCCTCACCCCGCACGTACGCTCCCGGAGCGAGTGAGTAAGGTTAGCCTAACCTGAGGAAAGTGGGGATGGTACGTGACCGTCGAGATCCGTCGTGACGCCTGGGGCATCCCCCATCTGCGCGCCACCGGCGTGCGAGAACTCGCCCATGCGCAGGGCCGCGTCACCGCCGTGGACCGGGCCTGGCAGCTGGAGGTCGAACGCCACCGCTCGCAGGGCACCTCGGCCGCGTTCCTCGGCGCCGAGGCCGTCGCATGGGACCGCCTCGCCCGGCAGGCCCGCCTCGACGACACCGCGCGACGCTGCTTCGCGGCCCTGGAGAAGAACGACCCGGAGACCGCCGACTGGATCCGCGCGTACGTCGACGGGGTCAACGAAGGGCTCACCGAAGGGGCCCGCAGGGCACCGGAGTTCACCGCGACGGGGCTCGCCCCCGGCCGCTGGGAACCGTGGAGCCCGCTCGGCGTCTGGCTGGGGACGCACATCCTGTTCGCAGGATTCCCCGCGAAACTGTGGCGCGAGCACGTCGTACGGCGGCTGGGCGCCGACGCGGTCGCCCTGTTCGCCACGGACGGGCCCGGCACGTCCGGGAGCAACGGGTGGCTGGTGAGCGGCGCACGCACGGTCACCGGGCACGCGGTCATCGCCGGTGACCCCCACCGCTTCATCGAGGCCCCGGGCGTCTACCAGCAGATCCATCTGGCCTGCCCCGAGTTCGACGTCGTCGGTCTCGCCGTCCCCGGTGTGCCCGGCATCGCCCACTTCGGCCACACCGGAACGGTCGCCTGGGCCATCACGAACGCGATGGCCGACTACCAGGACCTGTACCGCGAACGTCTGCGCCGGGCGCCCGGCGGTCCGGCCGACGGGGGTGCGGAGTCCGGCACCGGTCCCCGCGGGACCGTCGAGGCGCTGGGCCCGGACGGCGCGTGGCGGGCCGTGGCACGGCACGTGGAGACCGTCGAGGTGGCCGGCGGCGAGCCCGTCGAGGTCGAGGTGATCGAGACGGAGCGTGGGCCCGTGGTCGTGGGCGGGATCGGCGCGGAGGAGACCATCAGCCTGCGCTGCCCGTCCCGGGTCACGGAGGACCTCGGCTTCGGCGCGCTCCTCCCCCTGCTGCGCGCCCGCCGGGTCGCGGACGTGGACCGGGCGTTCGAGCGGTGGGCCGAGCCCGTGAACGTCGTACAGGCCGCCGACACCGAGGGCGGTCTTCTGCACCGGGTCGCGGGACGCGTCCCGGTCCGCGGTGAGGGCAACCGCACACGGGTCGTGCCCGCCTGGGAGGCCGGACACGAGTGGCACGGCTGGCACGAGATGCCGTACGGCCCGGTCGAGGACGGCCTCGCCGTGATGGCGAACCAGCGCGGCCCGGCCACCCCGCTGGGCGTGGAGTTCGCCCCGCCGCACCGCGCCCGTCGCATCCGGCAGCTCCTCGACGGGGCACGGACATGGTCCGCACCGGACATGCCCGCCGTGCACATGGACACCCGTCTCGCCTCCGCCGCGGCCCTGTTGGACCGCCTGCCCGGCCTCGGGGAGAACCTCGGCGCCGACGCGGCCGCGCTGCGCGAGCGGCTCCTGGGCTGGGACCGGCACATGGACGCCGGCAGCGCCGACGCGGCGGCCTTCGCGGCGCTGCGTGACGCGGTCGTACGGCGCCTCGCCGCGCACCCCGCGCTGGCCGTCCTCGCCGACCCGCCCGCGTACCCGGAGGTCTTCCTCCCCTGGCTCGCCCTCACCCCGCGTGTCGGCTTCGCCCTCGAAAACCTGCTGCGGGCACCGGAGTTGTACGGCATCGACCGCGACGCCGTGGTCCGCGAGGCCCTGGAGGAGGTGGCCGCCCGGCGGACGTCCCGCATCTGGGGGGACACCCACCGGCTCGCGCCCTGGCGTGCCGTCCCCGGTACCCCGTACGACGAGCCGGGGCTCTCCGGGGACCACGACTGCGTGCTGTGCACGTCGGCGGTGCCCGGCGTCACCGACCTGAGCGCCCGGGGCCCCGCCGCCCGGTACGTGTGGGACCTCGCCGACCGGGACGACAGCCTCTGGGTGGTGCCGTTCGGCGCCGACGGTGTGCCCGGCTCGGACCACCACCGCGACCAGCTCCCCCTGTGGGCCGCGGGAGAACTCGCCCGCGTGTGCACGGACTGGGACCGGCTCGCGGCGGACGGCGGCGCGCCCCTGCAGAACACGGAGGACCACGATGACTGACCGGTACGGCGACGACCGCGAGCCCGTGCACGAGCAACTGGTCGACGGCTTCGGCACGCTGCGGGTCCTGCGCCTCGACCCGCGCGCCGACCTCGACGTCGTCCACCACTGGGTCACGCACGAGCGGGCCGTCCACTGGGGGATGAACGGGCTCACCGAGGAGCAGGTCCTGGAGACCTATCTGCACCTGGACTCCCTCGACACCCATCACGCCTTCCTCATGGTCAAGGACGGTGTTCCGGCGGCCCTCTTCCAGACCTACGAACCCGAGGCTGACCGCGTCAGCGAGTGCTACGAGGTGCGGCCCGGCGACATCGGCGTCCACCTGCTGATCGGGCCCGCGGGACCCGGCGGCGGCCGACCGGGCTGGTCGGCCGCCCTGCTGGACGCGTTCACGACGTACGCGCTGATCGGCCTCGACCGGCAGCGGATCGTGGTCGAACCCGACGCCCGCAACACCAAGGCGATCGCCCGCCTGACCCGGCAGGGCTTCGTCCCCGCCGGAGAGATCGTGCTTCCCGAAATCGACCTCCCCGAGGTCTACTTGCCGGAGAAACGCGCCCGACTCGCCTTCCTGACACGGGCGGCGGCCTTCGGAGAGGGTTCCCCGGCGCCGCGGTGAGCACCGCACCGCGCGCGTCCGTATCTGTCCGAGAGCCTGTGAACGCGGATACGGAGACGGCGTGTGAGCGGACAGCGAGACCGGCGGCGGCACCTCGTCCGGGGCCTGGCGCTGCTGGGCGGCGTCCTGTTGCTGGTCCTCTTCGGCGGCGTGGGCGGCGCGTCCGCGCACGCAGCGCTGACCGGCACCGACCCGCGCGACGGCAGCGTCCTGAAGACGGCGCCCCGTCAGCTGACCCTGACGTTCAGCGAGTCCGTCGGTCTGCTCGACGACTCCTTCCGCGTGCTCAGCCCCGACAACCGGCGCCTGCACACGGGCAGGACCGGGCACGCGGACGGACGGTCCGACACCGCCCGGGTGACCCTGCCGCGCGGCCTGGGCACCGGCACGTTCACCGTGGTCTGGCGGGTGGTCTCCGCCGACAGCCACCCCGTCTCCGGCGCCTTCACCTTCTCCGTCGGCAATCCCTCCGAGACCGCCGCCGCGCTGCCGCCCACCGAGAACCCCGCCTCCAAGACCCTCTACGACATCGCCCGCTACGCCGCGTACACCGGCCTGGCCCTGCTCATCGGCGCGACGGCCTTCACGCTGGGGTGCGGCTACCCGGGCGACGTACGGCGCCTGCTGCTGACCGGCTGGTGGACCCTGCTGACGGCCACGCTGGCGCTGCTCCTGCTGCGCGGCCCGTACGAACGCGGCACCGGCCCGGCCGCCGCCCTCGACCCGGACGTGCTGCGCGCGACGCTCACCGGCCGACCCGGTGTGGCGCTGGTGGTCCGGCTGGTGCTGCTCGGCGCGGCGGCCTTCCTCCCCGTCCGAGCGGTCCTGCGCGGCGCCGCGGCGGACGCCCCGGACCCCGGTGACGCCGGGGACGCGGGGCCGGGCGGCGCACGGCCTCCCGCGCCGGGATCCGCGCCCGGACGGGAACGGGCCGTCGTCGTCCTCGGCGGGCTGCTCACCCTCGGCCTCGCCGTCACCTGGGCCGTCGCCGAACACGCGTCCGCCGGCATCCAGGTGCCCGCCGCGATGGTGTCCTCCGTGCTGCACCTGCTCGCCATGGCCGTGTGGCTCGGTGGACTGACCGCCCTGCTCCTCGCGCTCCACCGGCCCGCCGAGCACCTCCCCCGGGCCGTCGTCGCCCGCTTCTCCCGGCTCGCCCTCGCCTCGGTCGCGGTCCTCGCCGCGACCGGCCTCTACCAGTCGTGGCGCGGCCTCGGCTCCTGGGACGCCCTGACGTCGACGTCGTACGGCCGTCTCCTCGTCGTGAAGCTGGGCGCGGTCCTGCTCCTGCTGGCGGGAGCGGCGTACTCGCGGCGGTGGACGCGACGGTGGGCGCTCGCGGCCGGCCAGGAGACGGCGGCGGGGCAGCGCGTCTCCACCGGGGCGAAGGCCACGGTCCCGGCCGCCCGGGTGCCGGAGCCGGTCGGCGGCCCGCCCCTCACGGACGCCACGACCGTCCCGGACGCCCCGGACGGGACCGACGCCGGCGACCGGACGGCCGAGTACCGCCGCGGACTGCGGCGCTCGGTCCTCGCCGAGGTCACCGTCGCCGTCCTCGTCCTGGTGGTCACGACCGTGCTGACGGGCACGCAGCCGGGCCGGGCGGCCACCGAGACGGCGGCCGCGACCGTCGCCGCGGACCGCCCGACGTCGTCCACGACCCTCGTGCCCTTCGACGTCGGCACGCCGGGCGGGCACGGCAAGGTGCAGATCGAGATGAGTCCCGCCGGGGTCGGCGAGAACACGGTGCAGGCCGTCGTCCTCGGCCCCGACGGAGGCATCTCGACCGTCCCCGAGCTGCGCCTCACCTTCACCCTCGCCGCGCAGAAGGTCGGCCCCATCGACGCGGAACTCACCGACAAGGGCGGCTACTGGGGAACCGACGGTGTCACCCTCCCGATCGCCGGCACCTGGACGATGAAGGTCACCGTGCGCACCACCGACATCGACCAGGTCACGGTCGAGAAGTCCGTGAAGATCGGCTGAGCCGCGCGAAGGTGTGACACGCCTCACGGGGACGGCCGACATCGAGGAGCCCCGACGGCGTGCGGCCGTGTGTGCCGGAGTCCGTCGCGACGGTGCTGGTCACCGCCACGCCCGCCCGACTCGGCAGAGCCGCTCGTCCCGTGCAGTGCGTCCGCCCTGTCCGCCGCCATCACCGCGGACAACGTCGAAGGGCCCCACCTTGCGGTGGGGCCCTTCGACAACGTGCCCGGTGAGGCACTGGCGGAGGATACGAGATTCGAACTCGTGAGGGGTTGCCCCCAACACGCTTTCCAACTGTGCGCGCGGCCGTCCGGGGGCGTTCGCTGGGGGTTCGCTTGGGAGGTCAGACGGGGTGCTCGTACGTCCATGAACGGTGGTGGTCGTGGGTGCACTGGACAAAGACCAGGACAACGAGCCGACCGACACTTGCTTTAGGAGCGAGGTCGGGCGGCTGCTGGCGCGACCTGCGGGTTCTCTGCCTTCAGCGATGTCCGGCTGCTGTGCCTGGGCGTACCACGATTCCCCTTGAGCCCCCGCCTGTTCTGGCACATGAGTGGCACGCCCGGTCTACTGAAGCTCTCGTCGGGCACCTGGGATGCCGGGTGGCGTCTGAACGTCGGCGCTTACCTGGCCGCCCAAGGTCATCACGTTGAGGGTCGCAGAGTTCTCGTTGGCGATCGCGCTCTCTACACGGGCCACCAAGGTCGTAAAGGCTTCATTCTCCGAGAGCCCTGAGTAGGGTCCTACCTTGGTCTCGAAGTAGATCCGTTCATGCCCAAGGAGTTGTTCGGTCGACCTGTAGTTCTTCCACTGCTCGCGGTAGCGGTACACGCTCTCCAAGGAGACGGAGCCGACAACGATCAAGCTCAGCACCGTGGCCGTGAGTTTCGCGAATGACAGGTCGAGGTTGACTAACACGGGGACCAAGGCTCCTCCGACGACGGATATCGTCCTCATCCGGAGATGCATCGCTTTGGTCTTGACAGCCTTCTTGTCGTACCACTTCTGGTACTGAGTCAGCCTCCCCTCCACGTAGTCCTGCGCCGCAACCACGGGGCGCAGGACGGCGGGGTGAGCTTCGAGTGACTGCCCGTCATCCGTTCCTGACATGCGTGGAAGTACAACGGTTGGCGGATGAAGCAGTCAACCCGGAGCGCCAGGTTGGAAGGTCGCGTAACTGCATCTGCGCTGAGCTGGCTAAGGGGTGACCTGCGGGTTCCCGTGGGTCACCCCGCGGTTCCCTGCCGTGCCCCCGTGCGGGCACGGCAGAGGCACGCCCGTTGGCGCGGTTAGGAGTAGCAGCAACACGACTGCGAGTCCCGTTAGGGACTGGCAGCCGGGGCCTGATGAGCTGGGGAAGTCCGTACCGGCTAGGAGCGCAGCGGTTTTCAAGACCGCCTAGCTGGCGCGGCGCAGATCGCCTTCGACCTGCTGTTTCCTCGACGACGTGTGCTTGACAGAGGCTGGCCTGGCCACAGGATGGCCGCGAGGTTGGCCATCAGGTCAGCCCCCACCCGGGCGACTCCCGTGCAGGAGGATCCGCATCCACGCGGTGAGTCGATGAATCAAGGACTCCGCGCGCTGAAGCCCGTGAGCCCCAAAGAACGGGAGCAGTAGCACGGAGGGGAGCACCGCAGCAGTGAGAAGCAGCAAGGGGATGATTCCGATGATCAAGAGGAATACCCTCTGCGTGCTTCGAACGTGCGCGATCACGTAGGCCAGGTTGTCCATGCGGGTTTGAGGCTCCTCAATGCGAGACAGTTTGTCGTTGCCGAGAGCTTGAGCGGGAGACAGGGGGTTGCGGTACGCCGCAACGCTTGCCACCTTCTTGACACGCACTCACTCAGCCGGGGGGGCTAACGAATGTCTGAAGTCGCCAGGTCAGGACGCCGCTTGAGCGAATTCGAGTTGAGCCACGTTCCGGAAGTTGCTGCGCTCGCAACGGCGTTGACAACCCTGTTCAACGGACTTGAGATCCCTCAGCAGCGGTACGCCGCACGCGTGATCATGGACAAGAGCACCGTGTCCCGCTATCTGAACGGTCGGCGCGTGGCTACGCAGGACTTCGTCGATCGCCTGCTCTCCGAACTGGAGCGCCACAGAAGGAGTCCGATCACAGAAGAAACTCGGACACGCATTCGGAAACTCCGCTTGTCGGCCCTTCGGGCCACAGATCCACAAGCCTTCGAACTTGAGGATCTGCGAGACAAGATCGATAGCTCGCAGCGCATAATCCGGCAGTATCAACGACAACAAGAGGCGCTGGAATTACTTCTCGACCAGAAGGAAGCGGCTGCCCACGATGCAAGTAAGCAATTGGAGCAGTTGCGTACCGACTGGGTGGCCGAACGGATTCAAAGCGAAGCTTCGCTTCTTGAGCTAACTGGCCAGAACATGCGGCAAGAGGACGAGCGGGAGAAACTACGAGAAGAGATAGACCAGCTAAAAATCCAACTCGCCCAAATCTCCGACTTGCGACACAAGGCGGAAGAGCGATGTGTCGACCTTGAGGAGAAGCTAGCGCGAGCAGAGATAATATTGGCAGAAGAAATGGAGAGCACGCGAGAGTATAATTACCCATTCACTCCGAAGGAAGTGGCCACTCAAGTAGCTGCCTGCTATAAGGAACAACGCTTCAATGATGCTGCTCGAATTCTATCTATAGCCGCCGCGCACTTCTCAGACGAGGATATCGTCTCGCTCTGGAAGCAAGTTACGCAGCTTCGCAGAAGATCCCTGGATTCAGTTCGGCTGCTAGACGATGCTATCCGTTTCGCATCCATGGAAGAAGCGGCGAAAATTTCCGAGGCAGTCCTGAGGGAAAACTCGGGCGACCGTTGGACCAATTTGACAGAACTATTGGCAACCAGTATCGCCAACTCCAAGTCAACTGCCGATCTGATGAGGCTACACGCGCGTTGGGGAAATGGCGGTCCAGTTTACGGGATCCTCAGATTCACCCTCGTATATTGGAGCGAAAGCGCGTCACCTCGGGACGTTTTCAAGTTCCTGCAACTTCTCCGATCGGAAGGCGATACAACAATCGTTGTTCGCATCTTGCACGCGTACGGAACAAGAGGACTGGAAGACGTCGTAGCACTGGCTGGAATGCATATCGCGACGAACCAAAAAGAGGATGCCCAGCTTCTCGCGAAGCGCTGGTACAGCGGGGTGCCCGGCTGGCAGGCCAGCGCTAGAAGGACGGAATGGCGAGAGAGGGCGATGCTTCTACCGAATGGACCTGCGGTTGCCTCAATGTTTTCAGACAGATGGTTCAGGTTCAATGCGGTGCAAACCTAGCGGCGCTTCATAGAGGGGCTCAAAACGGGATCTCACCCCGCCCGACGCGTGACCACTGGGGAAACCGCAGGGCGGGGTGAAATATGAAAGCCTAAGACGGAGCTGCGTCACTCTTGCCGGCCTCCCGACTCCTTTGAAGCGGCATTTCAAGGCTCGTGACTGCATCCCCACGCTCTCCTACGCGCGGAGTGACAGGCAGAAGGTCGTCAGGCATGACAAGCTCACCTGCGGGCCGCTGCGCGAGCCACCCCGAACGTCTGTGGGGTGGTTCCTCAGTGCGGACATGCTCGAAGCCCAACCGCTCGTAGAAGGAGTGCAGCCCCGAGTTCGTGCGCCAGGTGTCAATGCGCACCCATGTTCGTCCTTCCAGCGCTGCGAGGCGGGACATCCAGTCGATAACCCGCGTACCAAGCTGCCGGCCGGACGCTTGCCGGGCGACGATCAGCTTGTACAGGTAGAGAGCTGTTTCAGGGTGGTCGGCGTCCGTCCAGAAATCTCGGTCGACTGGGCCGCGACTGACGGTGGCCAGCACCTGATCGTGCTCGCCAACGACGACCCACGCACGCCCTTCATCTATGCTGGCGCGCCATTTTGCGATGGCTCGTTCCCCAGTTTCTGGGTCGCTCCACTGGTCCGTGCCTTTGTTGCGTAGCCATCCCTCTGCTTCCGTTCGCAGAGCCAATAGGGCAGGTACATCCTCCGCCGCTGCAGGGCGGAGGTATTCAGTCCGTGCTGACTTCATAGAGGATCTTGTGCCTGTCTCCGGGGAGGATGGTAACCATGCAGCGCAGGGGGCGATTGTCCTCGTCGTAGCCCGTTCGGGTGTGTTCTGCGACGGGTGTCGCCGCAGGGAGGACAAGTAGCGCAGCCTCTTCGCGAGTCGGCATGCGTACAGCGATTTCGTCCACGTACTTGGCTTGCACGAGCCCCACAGAGGCCAGGATGCCGCCGGGCGCTGAGACGTCTCGGGGCTCCATCAAAGGCGTGCCGGTTACGAGTTCCTGAGGAAAGTACGAGTCGGCGAGCGCGTAAGGCCGATTGTCTATGAACCGGACGCGCTTGCGCGCCACAGCCAAACCATCTGCGGGGAGTTCGAGGCGCTCGCGCACGTGAGGCGGAGGCTCGACGATCGACACCGTGATGTCTTGGCGGGGGGCGTTCCCATTCTCCGCGATCACACTCGCCCACTGGTCGCCGGCGGTTCGCCCTTCGACGGCGTTGGCGTGGCGACTCCGACTCTCCAGCGTTGTCCAGTTCCACACGACAGGCGGGTAGTCCTCACGGACGTACTTTCCCTGGCCCTGTCCGGTTACGACGAGTCCTTCTTCCACCAGGAGACGAACTCCAGCGCGGACGGTCTCGCGGCTGTAGCCGTACTGGTTCATCATCTTCGACTCGCTGGGGAGTGCCTCACCCCCCGCTAGCGCGCCGGACAGGATCTGTTCGCGCAGGTCAAAGGCAATTTCCTGCGACTTCGTCATGCCGCGTCGAACCACGTAGGCATCCCCTCTCCTCCGACTCCTCCGTACAAGCTAGACCAGAGGGCTTGACTCTCCAAGCCCGACTCGTGCAGTCTCTTGCCAAGGCACTCCTCCAGACAAGTCGGATGAGGTGTCACGTACAGCACTGCCGTACAGGTGCGCCCAGAGGAAAGCCCGCAGGGGTCAGTACGAAGGAAGCGTCCGTTGCTTGAAAACTCAACAGTGCGCTTGAGGGAGACCGCCTCACCTCTGCAAGCAAGAGGGCGGCGTGCGCGGGTTCTGGTCCCGCGTATGAGTACAGCGCGACTCGACCCCTCCGCAGCTCAACGCTGCGGGCCGGTTGCCTCCGCTGCTCGTCTCGCACGAGCAGCGCTGAGGGGAGCCGGATGTTCCGACTTCAACGGCGCGCGCCCCCGGAGCGGCAACTCCGGGGGCGCTGTTCGGGCCGTTCACCTGACAAGGGAGAACACGACCCATGAGCCCCATCGTGACTGTTCAGGAAGCTGTTACCGCGTTCGCCGACTGGATCGAACCGACGGACGCGGAGCTGGACGCCATCGATCGGGAGATGCCCGCGATCGCGGCTGACATCGACCTGTTGGACGCACAGATCATCACCCTTGACCGCACCCCCACCGAGCTGGACCAGCGCCGCATCCGCCGCGCCCACCGCCGCGTGCTCACCGCCCGCCGCGAGCTGGCCAACCAGTCCACCGGACGGGCCGGCGGTGCCGCATGAACCTGCACCGCAAAGGACGCGCGGCCCTCGTGCTGGCCCTGGTCGCCGTGGTCGCCATGGCGTTCCGCGTCTCATGGAACGCCCTGCGCGACATCGCCAACGCGGTCGGCGCAGACGACACGGCCGCGACGCTCTACCCGTTCGTGGTCGACGGCCTGATGGCCCTCGCCCTGATCGCCACTCTCGTGCTCGCGGGGCGGGATCGGACGTTTGCGCTGCGGGTGCTGGGCACCTACACGCTCGCCTCGCTGGTCCTCAACTACGTGCACGGCCTCGTGCCCAAGCTGCACGATGCTCAACTCGACTGGACGCGGCTCGCTGATTGGGACCCGGCGAATTGGGCCCTGGTTCTGCTGGCGACGTCGCTTCCGGTCGGGTCGATCTACTTCGGCTCCGACCTCGTGGCGAAGGTGCTCCACTACCGTCCCGACCCGATCTCGGCGCCGGACGCAAATGCGGAGGAATCTACCGAGACTATCAGTAATCGGTCTATGGCTGACCTGCCGGTATCGACCTCTCAGCCCGTGGTCACGATGACGCGGTTGGTCGTGCCGGATCCGGTCGCGGTCGACGCGGGCAAGTCGATTCCGCCCGTCAAGCCGATCCCGACCACGGCCCCGGCCCCGGTCGCTTCGATCGACCGGGGATCGGTGGCGGCAGAGTCGCCGCGTCCGCGTGGGGCGACCGGTCGGGTGCCCGACGCGGCCCGATCACCGCGGCCGAAGCGCACCCCCGATCAGTTGCTCGATGAGGCGCGTACCGCGACCGCCGATTGGCCGCTGGCCGATCTGACGGCAGAGGGCATCCGCCGCACGATCCACACCTCGCCCGCGAACGCCCGCATGCTGCGGGACACGCTTCGTGCGGAGCGCGCGACTGCGTCCGGGGCGACGGCCTGATGTCCGGCACCTTAGGCACCTGCTACGACCCGGACGGCGCGATACACGGCATCCCCACCTACCCGTGGCATCTGGCCCCCGATGGGCTCGCGACACGTCGCCAGCTGCGCGCGCGGGGGTTGCGCCCCGGAGGTCAGGAGATTGCCGCGCAGCTCATGCGGGTCAACCGGCGTCGCGGCAACGTCCGCGTCGCCTACCTGTACCGCATCGACGACGCGAAGCCCGTGCGTCCGATGACGTCGCGGAAGTGGGGTGCGCTCGCGCTGGCGATGCTCGCGCGGCGCACCTGCCCGCTCTGCCAGCTCGATGTCGGCTACTGCATCCCTCCATCGCTCGGCATGTGCGGCCTCTGCCACGCCAACGACGCCGACCAGCACACCGCCTGAACTCACCCCACACACCCTGGAGTTCCGCTGTGACCAGCACGAATACCACTCTGCTCACCTACGCGTGGGACGCGTGGGTGAGCGTGCCCGGCAAGGGTCGCGCGTTCGCGCACGGCACCGTCACCGTCCCCGCCGATTTCTGCTGGACGCGCGTTCAGCGCGAGGTGGGCGCATGGCTTGGCGCGCAGGGCGCGACCGGTCGGCTCGCCGACATCCATCTCCAGCTCACCCCGCAGGCCTGAAGGGATTGACCATGGGCAAGCCCGACACCCGCCGCATCGACCGCGCGATCCGCGAGACGAACCGCAAGCTCGAAGCGGTCCGCCGGGGCGAGCTGTGGCCGCTCACCGGCTCCGAGCGCCGCCAGATGCTCGCCGCGCTCGCGGGCGGCACCTACCGAATCGCCCGAGGCAAGAGCACCGCCCGCGCAGACAGCCGGGTCGACTCCGTCTCCACTGGCGCGGAGACGCGGCTCATCGCGGAGATCACCGCGTTGCAGATCGAGCGGCAGCGGTTGGTGACCGAGGCAGCGCAGGCCAAGGCCGCGAAGAAGTCCCGTTGGTGGTGACGCGCCCGTCCGGCGCCCCGTCCCGCGCAGCGCTTTCCCCTCACCTTCACCCCGATCCGGGGCAGTCAGGAGTGTCCTTCACCATGAGTGAGAACGTCGTTCACCTGCACAAGAGCACCGAATCGACCGAGCCCGCCACCGTGACCGCGTTGACCGTGGTCCCCGACCCCGCACCGGCCGCGCCCGTTCCGTTGTGGGTGCGCTCCGGACGCGCGGTCAAGACCGTGGTCACCCACGACACCACGAAGACCACCGTGCGTGCCGTCGCCCGGCACACCCTGTACGTCGCCGGCGGGGCGAGGATCGCAGCGAAGCGGACGTGGGACGGGCGGACCGCTTCCCGCTATGAGCGGATGCTCCGCGCGGCGGAAGCCGCCGGGAACTACGAGGTCGCCGCGGAGTGGGAGGAGCGCGGGCAGCACTTCCGCGAGGCACGCCACCGCCGCCGCATGGACCTGCTGCACTCCCCGATCGACGCCGCCAAGGGCGTGGCAGTCACCGCAGGCATGGGCGTCGGTTCGCTGGTCGCGCTCGGGGTCGTCATGGCGATAGCGACCAAGGACGTCTCTGACGTGGTCACGCCGCTGATGGCGGTGGTCGACTTCATCAACCTGCTGATCACCATCGTTCAGGTGGTGTGGGGACCGACCCTCACGATCGGCCCGTTCCTCGCCCTGCTCGCCCTGTGGGCCATCGGCAAGCGGCAGCAGGCCGCACCCGCGTGGGCGCTCCCCGACAACGTTCGCAACGACGAGGGTGAGCCGATCACCCCGTCGATCGTGGTCAAGGCACTGCGCGACCTCGGAGTACCGGCGCTGCGCAACGCCATCAAGGAGATGGGCGACGCCGGGGCGTCGATGCTCGGTCCGATCCGGATCGCTGGATGCGGTGTCGAGGTCGACGTCACCCTGCCTTCCGGGGTGTCGACGATCGAGGTGCAGAACCGGCGCCGCAAGCTCGCGGAGAACCTGACCCGGCACGAGCACGAGGTGTTCATCACGATCCCGCAGGCCGCGCGCACGGTCCGGCTGTGGGTGGCCGACTCGGGGGCGCTCGATGAGCCGATCGGCCCGTCCCCGCTGGTCACCGACGAGACACTGACCGCCGACTACGCCAAGGGCCGCGCCCCCTGGGGGCAGGACCTGCGCGGAGATGCCGCCGCGCTGTCCCTGTATCAGCGCCACCTACTCATCACGGGCCTGTCGAACCAGGGAAAGACCGTCGCCCTGCGCTCCCTCGCACTGTGGCTCGCACTGGACAAGTCGGTCCAGTTCCTCATGGGCGACCTCAAAGGTGTGGGCGACTGGGCCATGTTCGACGGCCTCGCCACCACCCTGATCCAGGGCCCGACGGATGAGCACGTGATTCAGGTGACCGAGATGGTCGAAGGCGCCGTTGCCGAGATGAACCGCCGCCTGATGGCCCCGCCCGGAACGCAGTTCCCCGCGCTGATCGTGCTGGTCGACGAGGCGCAGGTCGCGTTCATGTGCCCGCTCAAGGACAAGGAGGGCCGCTTCTACGGCGGCTCCAAGGCCACGTCCCGGTACTTCATGGCCGTCCGGAAGATCCACAACCAGGGCCGCGCGGTGAACGTGCTGATGTGGCAGGGCACGCAGGACCCCACCGACCAGAACCTTCCCAAGCTGGTCCGCGAGGGCGCCCACACCCGCGCATCGCTCGCCCTCGGCACCGAATCGCAGGCTCGCATGGCGCTCGGTGACAAGGCCGTTGACGGTGGCGCCGCTCCGAACCTGCTGCGTCCGGGCCTGGACCAGGGCACCCTCGTGGTCGCGTCGTCCGGCATCGACATCCCCAAGGGCCAGTCGTCCATCACCGTGCGCACGCACTACGTCGACGACGACGCAGCCGAAGCCATCACCGACCGCGCCAAGGCCCTGCGCGACGGGGTCACCACCCTCACCGTGATCGAGCGCGGGGAAGAGCGTGACCCGCTCGCCGACATCGCCTCCGTCGTCGGGGACACGTCGCGGGTGCGCACGAAGGATGTCCTCAAGCGGCTCGCCACGCTGAACGAGGCCGCCTACGGCGGCTGGTCGTTCCTGGACCTCAAGCGCGTCCTGGACGACGCCGGCGCGGAGCCCCACAAGTCCGACGGCGTCATGGTCGTCAGCCGCGACCGCGTCACCCGCGCGCTCGCCAACCGCGACAACGAGGGTTCCGCTTCCGCCGACGGATGACAGGGAGCCGACCCCCGACGGGTCAGGGAGGCAGGGAGAACTCCCTGAACCCCTCCCTGCCCCACCTCCCTGCCCCTGAGCTGCACGAATGATCCATCAGGGAGTCAGGGAGGCACCCCAGGTCAGACCCCGAAAACCCCCTCCACAGCCCACCTCCAAGGGTGTGCCTCCGCCTCCCTGACCGAGCACCGGAAGGGATTCCGCATGTACCCCGAACACCCCACCAGCCACCGCGCCGATGCGGCCGTCGAAGTCCAACGACCCACCCCGATACAGCCCGCCGTTAGGACGCCGGCGCCCCTCATCCCCATGCAGCCGGGCGCCATCCCGGCGGTCGCGAGCGTCGTCCTGCCCGACGGGCGAGTCGTCACCGGCTACGCCATCAACCCCGCCCAGCCCGAACCCCTCACGGCCAAGCCCGCCGTATCGCGTACGGCGGTGAACATCGCGCTCGGGGGCGTGGGGTTCGGGGCGGTGTGCGGCGGGCTGCTGCTCCTGACGACGTTCGTCGCCGCACTCACGGCGCTCATCACGCAACTGATCACCCTCGCCGCCGTGATCTTCGGCGGATGGATCGCCGTGCAGATCTTCAGTGCTGGTGGCTCCAAGAGCGGCACGACGGTCAACATCCGCAAGGCCGTGATTAAGCGCAACCACTTCCACGGCTAGCTACGCCAAGGGCGGCCCCCGCATCTCGCCAAAGAACGGGGCCGCCCTTGCTGTCCAGCAACTCATCAAGGAACTGGAGACATCCAGCATGACGCAACCGACCGACAGTCGGGGAGAGCACGTGCGTGCCGCTCTCTCCCTGGCAGCTTCAGGGGTGCCCGTACTGCCGTTACGAGCGGGGAAGGTGCCGTTCGGGAACTGCCCGACCTGCGCCAAGAACGCATGCGGTGGCCGGCCGAACATGAAGACCCCGGGTCCCTGCGCCTGCCCGCACCCGTGCCACGGCTGGGCCGCCGCCACCACTGACCCCCGCGCGATCAACTCGCCGAAATGGGCGCGGGCGTGGCGGGAAGCGGCGGGCGTGGCCTACCACCCCGGCGGCGCCGGCCTCACGGTTGTGGACCTCGACAACGCGGAAGCCATCGCGTGGGCCCGCGCGAGCCTGCCCACCACGCGGACCGTGCCGACGACTCGCGGTGAGCACTGGATCTACCGGGGCGCCATGCAGTCTGCCAACGCGGTCCGGCCCGGTGTCGACGTCAAGTCCCTTATGGCATACGCCCGTTGGCTCGGAACCGGTATGGGCGGTATGGCCGTTCTCCCGGACGCTGTGCGCGCCCTGGCAGTAAAGGAGCCGTCCACGGCTCGCAGGGCGCCACAGGCGCTCTCAGTGCCCCTGGGTGGCCAGCGGGAGAAGTGTCCGCACCGCACGCCGGCCTACCTCGAACGCGGCATTGCCATGGCGGAGCAGCGCATCACCGGGGCCCGCGAGGCGGTGCACGCCACCGTCTACCGCACCTTCCTCGCGGTGCTGTCCATGCACGGCCGGTGCGGCTGCCTCACCAAGGCGCACACCGCGCGGCTGTTCACCGCCGCGCAGGCCAAGGGCGAATCGTCCCGGCACTGCGCGGACGCGTGGACCAACGCCCTGACCACGTTGGGACTGAGCCATGTCTGAGGACGAGAAGAATCCAGCCCGCGAGGTCATCGCGGATTACGCGCAGGCCCACTTTCGGTACTTCCGTACCGCGGACGGGACCGTGTATGCGCAGCGCAACGGCCATCCGGTGGCACGCCCGATGCGCTCGCAGGGCACGACGGGCAGCCACCGCCAAGAACTCATCGTCGGCATGTACCGGGACGGGATCGGCGTGTTCAACGGGACCGCGCTCAAGGAGGCGTTGGACTTGATCGAAGCACTCGCGCTGTACGAGGACACGCACGCCGTGAACATCCGCGTGGCCCCGGGCTTCGACGGGGCGACGTGGCTGGACCTGGGGCGCGATGACGGGCAGTCCGTCCGCATCCACCCCAGCGGCTGGGACATCCTCACCCCCGACCCGCGGGAGGTGTGTTGGCGGCGCACGCAGCTCACCGGAGAACTCCCGCTGCCTGCCAAGGACACCGACGGCAAGGGCATCGACCTGCTGATGCGGCTGTGCAACTTCGCCAACGCCGAAACCGAGTGCCTGGCCATCGCATGGCTCATCGGCTGCCTCGGCCCGTCCGTGCCGGTCCCGGCGCCGTTCCTCACCGGACCGCAGGGAGCGGGCAAGTCCACCGGGGGCCGGATGCTCACCAGGATCATCGAGGGCATGAGCGGCGACCTGCGCAGGGCACCGAAGGACGAAGAAAACCTGATCGCGGCCGTGGCCGCAGGATGGATCACCGCCCTGGACAACCTCTCCCACATGACGCCGGACCTCTCCGACGCGATGTGCTGCATCGTCACCGGAGCCGAGAGCGTCAAGCGCGCTCTGTTCACCGACGGGGACGTGTTTCGCGTCGGCTACCGGCGGCCCCTCCTCCTGACCGGGATCGACGTGGGCGTTATCCGCCCCGACCTCGCGGAACGGCTCCTGCCCCTGCGGTTGGAACGCCCCCGCGTCCGGCGCACCGAGGCCGAACTGTGGGCGGACTACGCGGAAGTGCTACCCGTGGTCCTCGGCTCGCTCCTGGACCTCACGGTCAAGGTACGCGCCGTGGAGGCGGAGACGCCCACCGACCTGCGGATGGCGGACTTCGCTCATCTGTGTGCGCAGTTCGACGCGGCGACCGGACTCGGGGCTCTGCCCGCGTACCGGGCCAGTCTGGACGATCTGAACGACGACGTGATCGAGGGCGATCTCCTCGCACAGACCGTCCTCCGGCACGCCGAGACCATCGAGCCGGAGGGCGCGCAGCAGATGACGTCCACCGAGTGGTTGTCATGCCTCAGCCTCCTCTACAGCGGCGACGAATGCCGTCCCCTGCCCAAGGGGTGGCCGACCACCGGCAAAGTCCTCTCTGACCGCCTCAAGCGCCTCCAACCGACGCTGGCCGCCCGGGACGTCCTCATCGACTCGGGCCGCACCAAGACGGGCCGCTACCTCGAAATGACCCGCACGGTCGCCCTGGCCCTGCCTCCGCATGAGCAGACGCGGGCGTTCTGACCCGCGATCCGCACGCTCAAGCGAACAGCAAGAGGAGCACGGCCTACTCCTTCTTGCCCTGGGTTTCGACCGCCCGTATTTTGGCCCTGATCAGCGGGGCGCGCACCGCAACTGACCCGCGTCTAGTCGGTTGTTGGTGGTCGTTGTCTGTCGTTGCTTGTTGACCTCGAAGGTTCCAGTCAGGTTCCGGGCTCTGGCGCGCCCATGATCTACGGCGGATGAAGCCATCCGCGTTCCTGACCGCTCAGGTATCTGTCTGAGCAGCCCGGTATGCCTCGTACTGAGTCCAGGCACGTTCGAGCGTCTCGATAGCTGCGCCAATGGCGCCGCACTCTTCGAGATAGTCAAGCTGGCCCTGTCTTCCCTTGTGTGAGGGCCAGTCGGGGTCAGTGGAGACGTCCCGCGCGAGATCCCCAATGGCATTGCGCTGATCAGCATGGGTCTTCAACCATGTGGTGAAGCTCATCGGCTTAGGCATGTCAGCATCCTTCCGCCGCCGCGTCCGGGCTTACCCACGGGCCTGGTCCGCTTGTCGCTTGTCTTGTCGCTTGTCGGCTCGCAGGTCAGAGCCTATATCGGGTTAACCCCGCAGTGCGGCCCCGTCTTGTCACGACAAGCGACAAGGGCTAATCGGGCGGGATGGCGCCGGGAGGGACGGTGCTCCTCTTGCTGTTCGGCGGGACGCCGCCCCAAGGGGCGCGCCGCGCAGCGGCTCCTTCTTCGATCTGTAAGGCCGTGCCTACTACAGGCAACCCCTTCTTTGTCCTAAGTAGGAAGACGCTGCGTCACCTGCGTCACCCGGGCCGGAAAACGGCCGCTGACCTGCGCCAACAGCGATGACGCAGGCGGCTTGCTCTGCGTCATCCCGCGTCACCCGCGTCACCCGGTGACGCAGCCGATGACGCACCGGTGACGCAGCCCCGATCCGCCGCGTCACCCAAAACCACAGGTCAGAGCCTCAAATGACGCAGGTGACGCGGTGACGCAGAAATCCGCACCTCGGACAGACGCGGACTAGAAGGTCCGCGATACCAGCCGCACCCCACTCGAAGGAGTGCCCCACCCATGGACACGCCTCAGTTCCGTGAGGTCGATGACCCCACATTGGTGTTGTTGACCGTCGAAGAGGCCGCACGGCGCCTCCGCATCGGCCGGACCACCTGCTACCGACTCATTCGTAACGGCGAGCTGGAATCCGTCCCGGTAGGCAGCCTGCGCCGGATTCCTGCCGAGGCCCCCGGCGAGTACGTGGCTCGCCTTCGGGCCCAGCGGCGAGCTGCCTGACCCTCTCTCTTTTCGGAGCGTCACCCGATGTCGGGTGACGCTCCGACCTGCATCTACGCACTTTGAAGGAGCCCGCTCGTGGCAGAGGACAAGAAGCGCACGCGCCGCGCGAACGGCGAATCGGCCATCTACTTCGGCAAGGACGATCGTTGGCACGCTCGCGTGCCCATGGGCTACAAGGAGGATGGGGCGCCCTACCGGCGGCACCTGACCCGGCCGACGCGCAAGGAACTCGTGGACGAGGTCCGGCGACTTGAGAAGCAGCGCGACGAGGGTTCGGCACGTCAGCCCGGAAAGCCGTGGACGGTAGAGAAGTGGCTCTTGCATTGGGTGGAGAACATCGCCAAGCCCGTCATCAGTGAGAACACGTACGACGGCTACGAGGTGGCAGTTCGCGTGCACCTGGTGCCAGGGCTCGGCAAGCACCGCATCGACCGCTTGGAGCCAGAGCACCTGGAAAGCCTGTATCGCCGGATGCAACAGAGCGGGAGCAAGGCCGGCACGGCGCACCAGGCACACCGCACCATCCGAACCGCCCTCGGCGAAGCAGCACGGCGCGGTCACGTGGCGAAGAACGCCGCTGCGCTGGCGAAGCCACCACGGATGGAAGATGCGGAAGACGAGGTAGAGCCCTACTCACTGGAAGAAGTACAGCGGCTGCTACTCGAAGTGAACAAGCGCCGGAACAGCGCACGGTGGATGCTGGCACTCGCGCTCGGCTTACGGCAGGGCGAAACACTCGGACTGCGCTGGTCTGACGTCGACCTGGACAACGAGTACCTGAAGCTTCGCCGGAACCGTCTGCGCCCCAGGTACGAGCACGGATGCTCGGACGCCTCACCGTGCGGCCGCAAGCCGGGGTACTGCCCGGACCGGCTTCAGGTCCGCCGGGAGACCAAGAACACCAAATCCCGGGCGGGGCGTCGCGCGGTACCGCTGCCCGGCCCGCTGGTCGCCATGCTCCGATTGCACGCGGAGGCCCAAGCGCGAGAGTGCAAGGGCGCTGGTGATCTGTGGATCGAGTCGGACTACGTGTTCACCAAGGCCTTAGGCGGGCCGCTGAGCCCGAACACGGACTACCACGACTGGAAGCGACTCCTGGCGGACGCGCGGGTGCGGGATGGCCGGCTGCACGACGCCCGGCACACGACCGCGACGGTGCTCATGCTGCTCGGAGTCCCGGCCCGGGTCATCGACCAGATCATGGGTTGGGAGCCGGGTACGTCCGCCCGCATGCGGGCGCGGTACCTCCACGTGCCGGACGCGATGCTGAAGGACGTCGCCAAGAAGATTGCCGATGCCATCTGGGGACCCTCGGCACCCGCTGTGGACAAAAACCAGGACAACGAGGGCTGAGCAACGTCGAAGGGCCCCGCTGCAAGCAGCGGGGCCCTTCGACATCGTGCCCGGTGAGGCACTGGCGGAGGATACGAGATTCGAACTCGTGAGGGGTTGCCCCCAACACGCTTTCCAAGCGTGCGCCCTAGGCCTCTAGGCGAATCCTCCGCGGCAAACAATACAAGACGTTGAGGAGTGCTCGCGAACTCGTTCCCCCGGTCAGGATCCTGTACCCTGTGCGGAGCCCCTCACGTGGCGCTATCTGACTGAACTCCCCCAGGGCCGGAAGGCAGCAAGGGTAGGTCGGCTCTGGCGGGTGCGTGGGGGGCGCTTGCGTTTGCGGGGCGGGGCCGGGCGCGTGCCGCGGAGGCCGAGGGGCCGGCAGGGATGCTGCCGGGCCGGGCTGCGTGCGGCGGGGACGCCGGGGGCCGGTGGAGGCCGTGGGCCCGGTGCGGGGGCCGGGCAGGTGTTCCGGCCGGTGGTCGTGGCGGGTGGCCGGGCCGTCGTCCGGGGATGCGCTCGGGGCGGTCCGCGTTGTCGGTGGGCGCCTATAACCTCGTATGCGTGTCGTCTCTCGCGCTGTACCGCCGCTATCGCCCGGAGTCGTTCGCCGAGGTCATCGGGCAGGAGCATGTCACCGACCCGTTGCAGCAGGCGCTGCGGAACAACCGGGTCAACCACGCGTACCTGTTCAGTGGTCCGCGCGGGTGCGGCAAGACGACCAGCGCGCGCATCCTGGCCCGCTGCCTCAACTGCGAGCAGGGCCCCACGCCCACCCCGTGCGGCGAGTGCCAGTCCTGCCGTGACCTGGCACGCAACGGCCCGGGATCCATCGACGTCATCGAGATCGACGCCGCCTCGCACGGTGGTGTGGACGACGCCCGTGACCTGCGGGAGAAGGCCTTCTTCGGACCCGCGAGCAGCCGGTACAAGATCTACATCATCGATGAGGCCCACATGGTCACGTCGGCCGGTTTCAACGCGCTGCTGAAGGTCGTCGAGGAGCCGCCGGAGCACCTCAAGTTCATCTTCGCCACCACCGAGCCCGAGAAGGTCATCGGGACCATCCGGTCGCGGACCCACCACTACCCGTTCCGGCTGGTCCCGCCGGGCACCCTGCGCGAGTACCTCGGCGAGGTCTGCGGCCGCGAGGGCATTCCCGTCGAGGACGGGGTGCTCCCGCTCGTCGTGCGCGCCGGCGCGGGCTCCGTGCGTGACTCCATGTCCGTCATGGACCAGCTGCTCGCGGGTGCGGGCGACGCCGGTGTGACGTACGCCATGGCGACCTCCCTGCTCGGTTACACGGAGGGGTCGCTGCTCGACTCGGTGGTCGAGGCGTTCGCCTCGGGTGACGGCGCGGCGGCCTTCGAGGTCGTGGACCGCGTCATCGAGGGGGGCAACGACCCGCGGCGGTTCGTCGCCGACCTGCTGGAGCGGCTGCGCGACCTGGTGATCCTCGCGGCCGTGCCGGACGCCGCCGAGAAGGGGCTCGTCGACGCCCCGGTCGACGTCGTGGAGCGCATGCAGGCCCAGGCCGGTGTCTTCGGCGCCGCCGAGCTGAGCCGCGCCGCCGACCTCGTCAACGAAGGACTGACGGAGATGCGCGGCGCCACCTCGCCCCGCCTCCAGCTGGAACTGATCTGCGCGCGTGTGCTGCTGCCCGCCGCGTACGGGGACGAGCGGTCCGTGATGGCCCGGCTGGACCGCGTCGAGCGCGGTGTGAGCCTCTCGGCCGGTGCGGGCGCGCCCGCGATGGGCTACGTGCCCGGACCCGAGGCGCACGGGGCGGCACCGGTCGCCCCCGTGGCCGCGGTTCCCCCGGGCGGCGGTCCGGCGGCGGCCCGAGCCGCGGTCCGCGGGGCGGGACCCGCCGACGCCCCGCAGGGCGCCGCACCGGCCCCCGAGACCGTCGCGCCCGCGGCACCTGCGGCGCCCGCGGTGAGCGCGCCTCCTGCCGCGCCCGCGGCCCCGCCCGCTGCCGCCCCGTCGCCGCCCCCGGCCGTCGCGCCCGCCGCGAGTGCTCCCTCGGCCGGTGCCCCCGGTGCCTGGCCCGCCGCCACGGCCGCCGGCGGCGGCCGGCGCCCCGGCGGGTGGCCGACGGCGGCCCCCGCGGGCGGCGGGCAGCCTCAGCCGCCGTCGGCTCCGGCCGCCGCCGAGTCCCCCGCGCAGGCCCCGGCCGCACCCGCACCCGCCCCGGCCGCCGGCGGCATCGACCCCCGCCAGCTGTGGCCGAACATCCTGGAGGCGGTGAAGAACCGCCGACGCTTCACCTGGATCCTGCTCAGCCAGAACGCGGCCGTGACCGGCTTCGACGGCACCACCCTGCAGATCGGCTTCGTGAACGCGGGCGCGCGGGACAACTTCGCGAGCAGCGGCAGCGAGGACGTGCTGCGCCAGGCGCTGTCCGAGCAGTTCAACATCCAGTGGAAGATCGAGGCGATCGTCGACGCCTCGGGCGGCTCGGCGCCGTCGGCCCCCGCGAACCCGGGCTTCGGCGGTGGCGGCGGGTACGGCGGGGCTCCGGCCGCTCCGCGCCCGGCCGTCCAGCAGCCCTCCGCCCCGGCCCCCCGCCCCACGGGCCCGCAGGGCGGCCCGTCCGCGGGCCATGCCCCGGCCGTGGCTCCCGCTCCCGCTCCGACGCCGCCTCCGGCCCCGGAGCCGCCCCCCGTCTCCATCGAGGACGACATCCCCGAGGACGACGACCCCGACCTCGACGAGTCGGCCCTCTCCGGCCACGACCTGATCGTCCGCGAACTGGGGGCGACCGTGGTGGAGGAGTTCTCGAACGAGTGACGGTGGTCCGCGCCGCGTCCGCACCCCTTCTTCTGGAGGATCCCACCAACGCCCGAGGCCCTTCGCTTCGGAAGCCCCCACAAAGGCATCGGCCCCCGGCGGTTAGGCTGACCCCGTGAAGGTCCTCGTCATCGGTAGCGGCGCCCGCGAACACGCCCTGTGCCGTTCCCTGTCCCTCGACCCCGACGTCACCGCCCTGCACTGCGCCCCCGGGAACGCAGGCATCGCGGAGGTGGCCGAGCTGCACGCGGTCGACGCCCTCGACGGTGCCGCCGCCGCCGCGCTGGCCACGGAGCTCGGCGCCGAGCTGGTGGTGGTGGGCCCGGAGGCCCCGCTCGTCGCGGGTGTCGCCGACGCCGTGCGTGAGGCGGGCATCCCCTGCTTCGGTCCCTCGAAGGAGGCCGCGCAGCTGGAGGGCTCCAAGGCCTTCGCCAAGGACGTGATGGCGGAGGCGGACGTGCCCACAGCCCGCTCCTACGTGTGCACGACGCCGGAGGAGGTCGAGGAGGCGCTCGACGCCTTCGGAGCCCCGTACGTCGTGAAGGACGACGGACTCGCGGCCGGCAAGGGCGTCGTCGTGACCGCCGACCTGGAGCAGGCCAGGGCGCACGCCAACGCGTGCGACCGCGTGGTCATCGAGGAGTTCCTCGACGGCCCCGAGGTCTCCCTGTTCGCGATCACGGACGGCGAGGCGGTCGTCCCGCTCCAGCCCGCCCAGGACTTCAAGCGCGCCCTGGACGGCGACGAGGGCCCGAACACCGGCGGCATGGGCGCGTACTCGCCGCTGCCCTGGGCGGACCCGAAGCTCGTCGAGGAGGTCGTGCAGACCGTCCTCCAGCCGACCGTCGACGAACTCCGCCGCCGCGGCACGCCCTTCTCGGGTCTTCTCTACGCCGGTCTGGCGATCACCAGCCGCGGCGTCCGGGTCATCGAGTTCAACGCCCGTTTCGGCGACCCGGAGACCCAGGTGGTCCTCGCCCGCCTGAAGACCCCCCTCGCGGGTGTGCTGCGGGCCGCGGCCGAGGGCACCCTCGCCGACCTGGCACCGCTGCGCTGGAGCGACGACGCGGCCGTGACCGTGGTCGTGGCCTCGCACAACTACCCGGACACTCCGCGCACCGGTGACCCGATCACCGGACTCGACGAGGTCGCCGCCCAGGACGCCCCGCACGCGTACGTCCTGCACGCCGGCACGAAGCGCGACGGCGACGCCGTGGTCAGCGCGGGCGGCCGGGTGCTGTCCGTCACGGCCACCGGCACCGACCTCACCGAGGCCCGTGCGCGTGCCTACGCGGCGGTCGCCCGGATCGGCCTCGACGGTTCGCAGCACCGTACGGACATCGCGGCGAAGGCCGCCGCGGAGGCCTGACCCCCGGTCGCCTCCGGTCGTCCCGGGCCGTCTCTGCCGGCCCGGGCACCCCGCTCCGCTCGTGCGGTCCGCCGCCGTCGTGCCAGGCCCAGGGCCCCGGACTCCGCGAGGAATCCGGGGCCTGATCATTGCCCACTGTCATTCACCTTTCCCCAAAGCCATTCCATCGAGTGACCGATGTTCTATCCGGCTGACGGGGGCCGGGGCCCCAACTAGGGTGCGGCGAAAGCGTTCCGGCACTTGGCCCACCGGCATTGCGATGTCCGTGGCGGGTGCCACAGTGGGGGAGTGAGCAACGCCAGGACATCCGTCGGCACGGGCTGTGCGACAGCCTGTGCCGGACGGACACGTAGGGGGTGACGTCCGGTCGTGACCGGTATGGGTGTGGAGGTGGGCGCGCAGGCAGCGCGCTCCCGGGCTCTCGCCGTGCTGCGCATCCGCAGCAGAGCGCTGGCCGTCGCCCTGCTGCCCGCGGCCGTCGCCGTCGTGCTGCTCGTCGGCGGCTCCACCGGCCACATCGTCGGCGGGCACTGGGGCGTCACGCGCTGGGTCGTGACGGTCCTGGCCGTCGTCGTCCTCCTCGCGGCCGCGGGCATCGCCCTCGTCGTCGCCCGGGCCCGGCCCGCCGTCAGCCCCACGGTCCCGATCGCCGAGGAATCCGCCCCGGACCTGTATCGCATGGTCCGCGACCTGGCCGACCGCCTCGACGTGCCGGCCCCCTCCGCGATAGCGCTCACCCCCGACTGCGACAGCTGGCTGGAGGACCGTACGCATCCGGCGCACGGCCCGCCCCCCGCGGAGCGGGACGAGAAGGACGGCCTGGACGCACTGCGCGGCATACGCGGAGCCCACGGAGTACGGGGCCTGTCCGCACGGTCCCGCCGCTCCCCCTCGGCCCCCGTCCTCGTCATCGGCTCCCCCTTCCTGTGGTGGATGCGGGTCGGCGAGCTGCGCGCGGTCCTCGCCCCGGTGGTCGCCGGGACGGGCCCGTCCGCGCAACCCGACATAGCCGCGGCCCGCCGGTTCGTACGGGGCCTGGACGCGGCGGTGGCCGTGACCGCGGCGCCCACCGGCGGCTCCCTGCCCCGGACGGTCCGCGCGGGCGTCGGCTGGGTGACCCGTCTGCTGCTGCGCAGCTGCCGCGGCCACGCGGCCGAGATGGAGCGCGGTGTGGCGGCCGCTGCGGCCGAGCGTGCACAGGCCGTGGACTACGGCCTGCGGATCGTCGCCCAGGAACAGGTGGGCCTGGCGTACGCGGGCTGGGACCGGCTGCTGACCCGCGTCGCGCTGCCCGCCTGGCGGATGGGCCGCTGGCCGTCCCGGCTGGACGCCGGCGTGGTCGCGGCCCTCACCGAACTGTCCCGCCGCGACCGTCTGGCCGAGGGATTCGCCTCCCGGCTCGGTGAGCGCCCCGCCTGCGACCTGCTCGAAGAGCCCGGTGCGATCGACGAGGCGACCTCCCTCCTCGCCGCCCGCCTCTTCCACGGCGGCCCCGCCGAACCAGGTCCCGACTGGGCGCCGGTGGACTGGCAGGAGTATCCGGACGAGGTCGTCGACCGCAAATGGCGCACCGACGCGGCCCGCCTCCACCGGGTGCTGGACGCACTGGGCATCCGGCCGTCGGCCGACCCGGCGGCACCCGACCCGGAGGGCCCGACGCTGGCGAGGGTGATGGACCACCTCTCCGTGCCGCCGGAGGACCGGCCCGCGGCAGGCCCGGACGCCGATGACGGCGCGGGCGGAGGCCCGGCGGCGTACGCGGGGATGGGGATGGACGAGGACGAGCTCGGCCTCGGGAGCGAGCGTTCGGCCGCGCTGGCGGCCGGGCTCACCGCGGAGCTCGCCCGTGAGGAGACGGCGGCTCCGGCCGCGGCGCCCGCACCGGGCGGGGGCGCGGAGCAGCAGGACCCGGACCGGGCGCTGTGGGACGACGGGACGCTTCCCCTCTTTCCTCTCCAGCCGCCCAGGACCGGCCGGGAACTGCTGGCCGACCACGTCACGGCGATGGTGTGCTGTTCCGCGATGGACACGGTGGGGGCGGCGCCCGGTCTCGACTGGCTGGACGGGCCCTCCCTGCTCGTCGACGGCGAGCGGGCCGGAGACCTCGGACCACGTGTCCGCACCCTCGTCGAGACGGGGGATCCCGACCCTCTGCGGGAGTGGCTCTCGCACCTCGGTGTCCGGCCCGAGAAGCCGGTACGCCTCGTCTGACCCGAGGACGCCGGCCGGCTCGACGTCTGCCGGCTCGACGGCGCCGGTTGCCGGCACGGGCGCGGTGGCGCCCGCCGACCCGACGGTTCCCGACCGTTCTCACCCGTCCGAGTCGCGCGGCACGCCCGGGGCTCTCTCGTCCGCGGCGCGCGGCTCGCCCGGGACGGCGGCCGGCGTCGGCGATTTTTCGCCCCGTGTGTCCCCGTCCGCCAGACTCCCGCCGGCTCGGCCCGCACCCTCGGTCCGGGCGGGACGGCCTCGTCGTGGCGCACCCAACGGGCGCGAACGAGGCGACGGGACGGGCCCGCGACCCGCACGTACGGGCGGAGCCCAGGGTTCCACTCGCGTCAATTCGCGACGAACGGTGACGGAGTGCGTGCGTAATGTGATGTGCTGGGACCGATCGCGCACAGGGCAAGGGCTTACAGACAGACGACGGGGGCACGAGGGAGGGGAGCAGGCATGGGGTCGGAGCAGATTCGCCGCTGGGAGTCGGGCGCGCTCGCGCACGCCGTGACGGATCCTTTCGGCCAGGGTCCCGTTCCGTGGCTCCGCGGCGACGAGCACTACTTCGACGACACCGGTCACGTCGTCCCCTGGTACATCGACCACATCGACCCGTCCCAGGGCGCCACCCTCGTGCGTGACCCCCGCGACGAGCGGGACGCCAAGGCGCGAGCCGTGCGGGCCATCCCGCACCCCCGGGCCGGCGGCCCCCGCTCCGCCGACGACGTCCACCGCCAGATCAAGGGCTTCACCTCCACCGGCGCGGCGGCGCCCGGCGAGGCCATCGACTTCCACATCACCGTCGACCCGCCGCAGGAATTCAGCGTCGACATCTACCGGATCGGGCACTACGCAGGCGACGGCGCCAGCAAGATCACCACCAGCCCACGGCTGTCCGGCATCGTCCAGCCCCCGCCGCTCACCGCCGACCGGACCGTCTCCTGCCACCACTGGTGGCTGTCCTGGCGCCTCCAGATCCCGTCGTACTGGAGCATCGGCGCCTATGTCGCGGTGCTCACCACCCTCGACGGCTATCGCTCCCACGTGCCGTTCACCATCCGCGACAACCACCCCGCTGACCTGCTGCTCCTGCTCCCGGACGTCACCTGGCAGGCGTACAACCTGTACCCGGAGGACGGTCACACGGGCGCCAGCCTGTACCACGCGTGGGACGAGGCCGGCCGGCTGCTCGGCGAGGCGGACGCCGCGACGACGGTCTCCTTCGACCGGCCGTACGCGGGCGCGGGCCTGCCCCTGCACGTCGGCCACGCCTACGACTTCATCCGCTGGGCCGAGCGGTACGGCTACGACCTCGCGTACGCCGACGCCCGCGACCTGCACGCCGGCCGCGTCGACCCCTCGCGCTACCGCGGCCTGGTCTTCCCGGGGCACGACGAGTACTGGTCCGCGCACATGCGCCGCACCGTGGAACTCGCCCGCGAGCACGGCACCTCGCTCGTCTTCCTCTCCGCCAACACCATGTACTGGCAGGTGGAGTTGGGGCCCTCCCCGTCGGGTGTCGCCGACCGGCTGCTGACCTGCCGCAAGCGCCGCGGCCCCGGAAGGCCGGCCCTGTGGCGGGAGATCGACCGCCCGGAGCAGCAGATCATCGGCATCCAGTACGCGGGACGGGTCCCCGAGCCCCACCCCTTGGTCGTCCGCAACGCGGACCACTGGCTGTGGGAGGCGACCGGCGCGCACGAGGGCGACGAACTGGAGGGCATGGTCGCCGGCGAGGCCGACCGGTACTTCCCGCGCACCCCGCTCCCCGAGCACCAGGGCCGGATCCTGCTCGCCCACTCCCCTTACGAGGACAGTGAGGGAACGGTCCGGCACCAGGAGACCTCCCTGTACCGGGCCCCGTCCGGCGCCCTCGTCTTCGCATCCGGAACGTTCGCATGGTCCCCGGCGCTCGACCGTCCCGGGCACGTGGACACCCGTATCCAGCGAGCCACGGCCAACCTCCTCGACCGCATCTGCAAACGCGACTGACCGGGCGCCGGACGCCGGGGGCGCCGCGCGCCGTCCGGCACCCCCGTGGCCGGAGCCGCTCCCGGCATACGGGAGAATCGAGCCACTTGGACAGAACCACGGGGAGGAACCGTGTCCGGATTCGTCGAAAAGCCCGAGCCCCTTCAGGTGCCGGGTCTGGTGCATCTGCACACCGGCAAGGTGCGCGACCTGTACCAGAACGAGGCGGGCGACCTCGTGATGGTCGCCAGCGACCGTATCTCCGCCTACGACTGGGTGCTGCCCACGGAGATCCCCGACAAGGGCCGCACCCTCACCCAGCTCTCCCTGTGGTGGTTCGACCAGCTCGCCGAGCTGGCGCCCCACCACGTGCTGAGCGCCGAGCTCCCGCCGGGCGCCCCCGCCGACTGGGAGGGCCGGACCCTGATCTGCAAGTCGCTGCGGATGGTCCCGGTGGAGTGCGTCGCGCGCGGCTATCTCACCGGTTCCGGCCTCGCCGAGTACCAGGAGTCCCGGACCGTGTGCGGCCTCGCCCTCCCCGAAGGCCTCGTCGACGGCTCGGAGCTGCCCTCGCCGATCTTCACCCCGGCCACCAAGGCCGAGGTCGGTGAGCACGACGAGAACGTGTCGTACGAGGAGGTGGCCCGGCAGGTGGGTGCCGACACGGCGGCCCAGCTGCGCCAGACGACCCTCGCCGTCTACGGCCGTGCCCGCGACATCGCCCGCGAGCGGGGCATCGTCCTCGCGGACACCAAGTTCGAGTTCGGCTTCGAAGGGGAGACGCTCGTGCTGGCCGACGAGGTGCTGACCCCGGACTCCTCCCGCTTCTGGCCCGCCGACGAGTGGGAGCCGGGCCACGCCCAGCCGTCCTTCGACAAGCAGTTCGTCCGCGACTGGCTGACCTCCGGCGAGTCCGGCTGGGACCGCAGGAGCGAGCAGCCGCCGCCCGCGCTGCCGCCGCAGGTGGTGGAGGCGACCCGCGCCAAGTACATCGAGGCGTACGAGCGTCTGACGGGCACCAGCTGGTCGTAGCCCCCCCGGCGCGACTCCCGACGGGACCCGGCGACGAGCCGGGTTCCGTCGCACGTGCGGCGGCGCTCCGGTTCGTGGCGTGCTGGGGGCCGGGTCCAGGCCCCCAGGCTTCCCGGCGCAGGCGCACCCGCGGCCCGCCGCAGGCACACCCGGCTCCCGGACATACGACGAAGCCCCCGACCTGAGACAGATCGGGGGCTTCTCACCGGAGCGGACGACGAGGCTCGAACTCGCGACCTCAACCTTGGCAAGGTTGCGCTCTACCAACTGAGCTACGTCCGCATTGCGCCGTGGCGCGACAGCCACTATACCCAACCTCGCTCACGTGCGAGACGCACCGCCGCGTGCCGGTTCTCCGCTCCCAGCTTGGATGCGGCGGACGACAGATAGTTGCGCACGGTTCCCTGGGACAGCGCGGCCCGCTCCGCGATCTCCGCGACGGGCGCCCCGTCGGCGGCGAATTCGAGCACCTCGGCCTCGCGAGGCGTCAGTGGCGAGTCCCCGGCGGAGATCGCGTCGGCGGCCAACTCGGGGTCCACGTAGCGGTTTCCGGCGTGCACCGTCCGGATGATCTCGGCGAGCCGCTGTGCGCTGACCGTCTTCGGGACGAACCCGCGCACACCCGCCTCAAGCGCTCGCTTCAGATGCCCCGGCCGTCCGTGACTCGTCACGATCAGCACCTGGCAGCCGGGCAGTTCGGCCCGCAGGGATGTGGCCACCCTCACACCGTCCGCCCCCGGCATCTGAAGATCCAGGACGGCGACATCGGGTTCGTGGGCCCGCGCCATCGCCAGCGCCTCGGGCCCGGTCGCCGCCTCGGCGACGACGACCAGGTCGTCCTCCAGGGCGAGCAGCGCGGCGAGCGCTCCCCGGATGAGGTGTTCGTCGTCGGCGAGCAGCAGCCGTACGGGCCGAACGGATGGGGCCGGTGTGACGGGTGTGGTGGGCGGTACGGATGTCATGGGGTGACCTCACTGACGTGTCGCGGAACGGAGGACGGCGAGGCCCGTCGGTCCGGGACCGGCGGGAGGGGCACCTCGGCCGTGAGCCGGAACACCCCGTCACCGGCGGGCCCGGCCCGCAGCACCCCGTCCACCGCCCTCAGCCGCTCCCGCAGCCCGGCGAGCCCGGATCCCGGCCGGGGCGGGGAACCGCCGCCCCGCCGTCCGGAGTCCGTGACAGCCGGGGCCCCGTCGTTCTCGACGGTGAGTGTCACCCGGCCCTCCGCCAGGCGCAGCGAGACGGTGCACCGCCCGGCGTCGCCGTGTCCCAGCACGTTGGTGGTCGCCTCCCGTACGACCCAGCCGAGCGCCGACTGGACCTGCGCGGGCAGTCCGGCCGCCGAGCCGGTCACCTCGCAGTCGATGCCGGCGGCCGACAGTACGCCCTGGGCGCCCGCGAGTTCGGCGCCCAGGTCGGCGTCGCGGTAGCCGCGGACGACCTCGCGCACCTCACGCTGGGAGTCGCGGGCGATCCGCTGCACCTCGACCATCTGCTCCACGGCCTCGGGCCGGCCGCGTCGCGTCAGTTGCACGGCGAGCTCGCTCTTGAGCGCGATCACCGCGAGGTTGCGGCCCATCACGTCGTGCAGGTCGCGTCCGAACCGCAGCCGCTCCTCGGCGACGGCGAGACGGGCACGGGTCTCGCGCGCCTCGTCGAGTTCGTAGACGGCGTTGAGCAGCCAGACCGAGAACGCGGCGGTGAAGGTGAGGAACCCCGCGGCGAGCAGCACCACCCCGGCCGTGACGAGCGCGGCGGGGCCGGGGAGGCCGAGAGGGAAGGAGACGGCCCCCGCGCCCACGCCGGCGCCGACCACCACCTGGGTCATCCGGCTCCGGTTGCGGGTGGCGAGCGCGAGGGTGCCGGCACCGAAGGCGATGACGCCGACGAAGAGCGAGGTGCCCACCCGGGCCTCGGCCTCGGTCGCCGGACGCCAGTCGGTACCCTCCAGCGCGAGCGCGACGAGCGCGATCACGAACGTGGCGGCGGCCAGCGCGGCCGAGAGCCGCCGGGGCTGCTCCCGGTTGCCGCGGATCCAGTCCAGCGCCCGGGACGAGGTCGCCGCACACAGCGCGGAGTGGCCGCACACCAGCACGAACAGGAGCCAGGCCGGCGCCGGCGACACGCTCCCGAAGAGGGGGAGACCGAGCGTGACGGCCTCGATCACGGCGAAGGAGTGGAACGACCACCGGGTGTACGTCTCGACCTTCGCGGGTGTGCTCTTCGCCCGCCACCAGCCGTCCGGCCCGCTCATGTGCACCCCCGCAACGGGCCGCGCGGCCCGCTCGTTCCCGTCCCCGCCGTCGGCCGTCCGGCCCGGCTCGTGCCCGCCGGTTCCGCCGCTCGCGCGCCCGGCTCTCTCCCGGTCACCGCCGCGGCTCCCAGCGGAACCACCGTCGTACAGCAAACACCGCGATCGCGGTCCAGGCCACCGCCGTGCCCACGGCGCCCAGGGTGTCGTGCGCGGAGAGGTGCCCGGTCCAGCCGCCGCGGAGCAGGGTGATCACCGGGGTGAGCGGGAGGAGTTCGCAGAACGAGGCCAGCCGGTCGGGCAGGGTCTCCAGCGGGATGAAGGTGCCGGAACCGAGCAGCGAGACCATCATCAGCGGCAGGGCGGCCACCTGGGCACCCTCCACACTCCTGCTGAAGCTCGCGGTGACCGCGGCCAGCGCGGGCCAGGTCACCAGTCCCAACAGCAGGCCCAGCACGACGAGGTGGGGCGATGCCGGTGCCCCGACGCCGAGCGTCACGACGTAGGCGACGGTCAGGACCAGACACTGGGCGAGACCGATCGCCACCGACGGCAGGGCCGCCCCGGCGAGGATCTCCGCGTCGCGCGCCTCCCCGGTGCGCAGTCGTTTGAGGACGAGTTCCTCCCGTCGGGCCGCGTACACGCTCACGAGCGAGCTGTAGACGGCGACGAGGAGGGAGAAGCCGATCGAGGAGGGCAGCAGCACGGAGCCGACCGTGAGCCCGGTGCCCTTCAGGTCCATCCCGTCGACCGTCGAGCGGAACATGAGCGGCATCAGGAGCGGCACGGACACGGCGGTCGCCAGCGTCGCCTTCGTGCGCCCCAGCAGGGTCAGCTCGGCACGTGCGAGCGCGCGGAGCCGCGCCGCGGCCGTGGTCCTCACCGGCAACCGGCCGGGATCCGCCGTCGTTGCGCTCATGCCGCCGTCTCCTTGTCCCGGTGGTCCGTGCCGTGTGCCGCCGCATCCCGGGCGATCCGCAGGAACGCCTCCTCCAGGGAGGCGGAGCGCACGTCGAGCCGGCGCAGTTCGACCTGTGCCCGGTCCGCCCACAGCAGCAGCTCGGTGGCGGTCCGTTGCGGGGTGTCGGTGCGCAGGCGTACGGCGCGGCCGGCCGTCTCGTGGCCGGACACGCCGAGCCGGGTGAGCGGGGGCAGGTCTCCGAGGTGATAGCCGTCGGGCAGTTCGAAGGAGATGCGGGACGGCTGCGCGCCGGTGACCTCGGCGGGTGTGCCGGAGGCGGCGACGCGCCCCTCGTGGAGGATCGCGAGCCGGTCGGCGAGTTCCTCCGCCTCCTCCAGGTAGTGGGTGGTCAGCAGCACCGTCGTGCCGCCGTCGCGCAGTGCGCGCACCAAATCCCAGGTGCTGTGTCGCCCTTCGGTGTCGAGTCCGGTGGTCGGCTCGTCGAGGAAGAGGACCTCGGGGCGGCCGAGGAGGGCGAGGGCCAGGTCCAGGCGGCGCTTCTCGCCCCCGGACAGCTGTTTCACGCGTACGTCCGCCCGCCGGGTGAGGCCGACGAGGTCGAGGGCCTGGGCCGTGGGCCGCGCTCCGCTGGTGCAGCCCGCCCACATCCGCAGGGTCTCCGCGACGGTCAGCTCGGAGGGGAAGCCGCCTTCCTGGAGCATCACGCCGATCCGGGGCCGTACCGCGGCCCGCTCCCGGTAGGGGTCGTGCCCGAGGACCCGTACCCGGCCGCCGGCCGGGGGAGCGAGGCCCTCCAGTACCTCGACGGTGGAGGTCTTGCCCGCGCCGTTGGTGCCGAGGAGGGCGAAGATCTCACCGCGGCCGACGGAGAACGTGACGTGACGCACGGCCTCGAACGCTCCCCGGCCCCGCCCGTCTCCCCCGTACACGCGGCGCAGATCAGTGACCTCGATCACGTCGCCGTGCTCGTTCGTGTTCATGAATTCAGCGTCGCCGCGGACCGGGCGGGTCGGCAGTGCGCGGTGTCATCGCTCCCCATGACAAATGTCAGTCGCCGCGGAAGCGGACACGAGAAAGGCCCCGGTCGATGACCGGGGCCTTTGCTCCGTGGAGCGGACGACGAGGCTCGAACTCGCGACCTCAACCTTGGCAAGGTTGCGCTCTACCAACTGAGCTACGTCCGCATTGCCTCCGACCGGCTCTCACCGATCGGCGCGAGCACCACCCTACCTGATCGACAAGCTCGATCGGTAAGAGGTGCAGAGCGGGTGACAGGAATTGCACACTGCGCCTTCCCCCTGGAAGGGGGATGTTCTGCTACTGAACTACACCCGCACGACTCCTCGGGGTCCGGCCCTTCGGCCTTGCCCCTCGGCGTGCTCCAGACTTTAGCTGATCAGCGGGGGGTCAGCGCAAGTCGGTTGTTCCCAGGGCCCGGTGACGGGTCCTCGCGGGTGCCCCGGAGGACCCGTGCGGTCAGTGCGACTCGGTGAACGCCTCGTAGACCTTCTTGGGGATGCGCCCGCGGGGCGGCACGTCCATCTTGTTGGAGCGGGCCCAGGCGCGGACGGCGGCGGGGTCGGGGGTCAGCGCGGTGTGCGTGTACGCCTTCCCGGACTTCGCCCGCTTGCGGCCGGCCTCGACGTAGGGCGCGAGCGCCTTACGCAGTTTCTTGGCATTGGCTGGATTGAGGTCGATCTCGTACGACTTGCCGTCGAGTCCGAAGGCGATCGTCTCCGCCGCTTCTGAGCCGTCGATGTCGTCAAAGAGAGTGACCACGACACGCTGCGCCACGAATATCGGTCCCTTCGTGCGACACCTCTGCGATCAACGGTCATGACGTGCACAGACGTCACGGAGTTGTCGGGGAGATGTCGACTGTCCGGCTGTTATTGGGCAAAGTATCGGCTATTGCCAATTCCTTTGTACAGTGCCCGGCATTGCATTGTGAAGCCCGACTAAAACCTTGCGCGTGTCCGAAGGCAATGGGCCCCTGCCGTTCTTCTGCGGTTTTTCCCAGGATTTTCCGTGGAGGTCCCCGCGTCGATGCGGGATCGTGATGGGGGTCACGTAGGATTCTACGAATCTACGCGAGTAGAAATTTTGTGCGGGTAGTCTGAAGGGACCTGCTCAGCACCACACACCGGGAGTGCCAGTGGCACGCGTCGTAGTCGACGTCATGCTCAAGCCGGAGATCCTCGACCCCCAGGGCCAGGCGGTGCAGCGTGCACTGCCGCGCCTCGGTTTCGAAGGTGTCTCCGACGTACGTCAGGGAAAGCGATTCGAACTGGAAGTGGACGGACCGGTGGACGACGCCGCGCTCGCCCGCATCCGTGAACTCGCGGAATCCTTCCTCGCCAACACCGTGATCGAGGACTTCACCGTCAAGGTGGAGGACGAGAAGGTGGGGGCCGGAAAGTGACCGCTCGTATTGGAGTCGTCACCTTTCCCGGCAGCCTCGACGACCGCGACACGCAGCGCGCGATCAAGCTCGCCGGTGCCGAACCCGTCGCTCTCTGGCACAAGGACAAGGACCTCAAGCAGGTCGACGCCGTCGTGCTGCCCGGCGGTTTCTCGTACGGCGACTATCTGCGGGCGGGCGCCATCTCGCGCTTCTCGCCCGTGATGGAGACCGTGATCGAGCAGGCGAAGTCCGGAATGCCGGTCCTCGGCATCTGCAACGGCTTCCAGATCCTCACCGAGGCGCACCTCCTCCCGGGAGGGATGCTCGGCAACGACCACCTCCACTTCATCTGCCGCGACCAGAAACTGCGGGTGGAGAACGCGGAGACCTCCTGGACCGCCGACTACACGGCCGGCCAGGAGATCCACATCCCGCTGAAGAACATGGACGGGCGGTACGTCGCCGACGAGCGCACGCTCGACATGCTGGAGGCCGAGGGTCGGGTCGCCTTCCGCTACCTGGACTTCAACCCGAACGGTTCGCTGCGGGACATCGCCGGCATCACCAACGAGGCCGGGAACGTGGTCGGCCTCATGCCGCACCCCGAGCACGCCGTCGAGCCGCTGATCGGTACCGGTCGTACCGACGGCCTCCCCTTCTTCACCTCGATCCTCAAGAAGCTGGTCAACGCATGAGCCGCACGCCTCTGGACACGGTCGAGAACGCGGCCGCGACCCCCGACGTCGAGCTGCCCTGGGCCGAACTCGGTCTGAAGAAGGACGAGTACGAGCGGGTCGTGGAGATCCTCGGCCGCCGCCCGACCGGCGCCGAGCTCGCCATGTACTCGGTCATGTGGTCCGAGCACTGCTCGTACAAGTCCTCCAAGGTGCACCTGCGCCAGTTCGGCGAGAAGGCACCGCAGTCCGACGCCCTCCTCGTCGGCATCGGCGAGAACGCCGGCGTCGTCGACGTCGGCCAGGGCTACGCGGTGACCTTCAAGGTCGAGTCGCACAACCACCCGTCGTACGTCGAGCCCTACCAGGGCGCGGCCACCGGCGTCGGCGGCATCGTGCGCGACATCATCGCGATGGGTGCCCGCCCGGTCGCGGTCGTCGACCCGCTGCGCTTCGGCGCCGCCGACCACCCCGACACCAAGCGCGTCCTGCCCGGCGTGGTCGCCGGCATCGGCGGCTACGGCAACTGCCTGGGCCTGCCCAACATCGGCGGCGAGGTCGTCTTCGACGCCTGCTACCAGGGCAACCCGCTGGTCAACGCCGGCGCCATCGGCGTGATGCGGCACGAGGACATCCACCTCGCCAAGGCGTCCGGCTCGGGCAACAAGGTCATCCTCTACGGGGCCCGTACCGGCGGCGACGGCATCGGCGGCGCCTCCATCCTCGCCTCCGAGACCTTCGACGACGCCAAGCCGTCGAAGCGGCCCGCCGTCCAGGTCGGCGACCCCTTCCAGGAGAAGCTCCTCATCGAGTGCACCCTGGAGGCCTTCCGGGAGAAGCTCGTCGTCGGCATCCAGGACCTCGGCGCCGCCGGTCTGTCCTGCGCCACCTCGGAGCTGGCCTCGAACGGCTCCGGCGGCATGCGCGTCACCCTCGACGACGTACCGCTGCGCGACTCCACGCTCTCGCCCGAGGAGATCCTCATGAGCGAGTCGCAGGAGCGCATGTGCGCGGTGGTCGAACCGGCGAAGGTCGACCGCTTCCTGGAGATCTGCGCGAAGTGGGACGTCATCGCCACCGTCATCGGTGAGGTCACCGACGGCGACCGCCTGGAGATCTACTGGCACGGCGGCAAGATCGTCGACGTCGACCCGCGCACGGTCGCGCACGAGGGCCCGGTCTACGAGCGCCCGTACGCCCGTCCGTCCTGGCAGGACGCCCTCCAGGCCGACGACGCGAACAAGCTCCCGCGCCCGGAGACCGCCGAGGAGCTGAAGGACCAGGTCCGGAAGCTGGTGGCCTCCCCCAACCAGGCGTCCAAGAAGTGGATCACCTCGCAGTACGACCACTTCGTGCAGGGCAACACGGTGCTGGCGCAGCCCGAGGACTCGGGCATGATCCGCATCGACGAGGAGACCGGGCTCGGCGTCGCCATCGCGACCGACGGCAACGGCCGGTACGCGAAGCTCGACCCGTACGCGGGTGCGCAGCTCGCCCTCGCCGAGGCGTACCGCAACGTCGCGACGACCGGTGCCAAGCCGCTCGCCGTCTCCGACTGCCTGAACTTCGGCTCGCCCGAGGACCCGGCCGTCATGTGGCAGTTCGCGGAGGCCATCCGCGGGCTCGCCGACGCCTGCCAGCAGCTCGGCACCCCGGTGACCGGCGGCAACGTGTCCCTGTACAACCAGACGGGCGAGGCGGCCATCCACCCGACTCCGGTCGTCGCCGTCCTCGGCGTGATCGACGACGTGGCCCGGCGTACGCCGGTCGCCTTCCGGGAAGAGGGCCAGCTCCTCTACCTGCTCGGCGACACCCGCGAGGAGTTCGGCGGTTCGGCCTGGTCGCAGGTGATCCACGACCACCTCGGCGGTCTGCCGCCGCAGGTCGACCTGGAGCGCGAGCGGCTGCTCGCCGAGATCCTCATCTCGGCCTCCCGCGACGGCATGATCGACTCCGCGCACGACCTGTCCGACGGCGGTCTGGTGCAGGCCGTGGTCGAGTCGGCGCTGCTCGGCGGGAAGGGCGCGCGTCTGGTCGTGCCCGACGGTCTGGACGCGTTCACCTTCCTCTTCTCGGAGTCGGCGGGCCGCGCGGTCGTCGCCGTCCCGCGTTCGGAGGAGCTCCGCTTCACCGACATGTGCGGTGCGCGGGGTCTGCCCGTCACCCGCATCGGTGTCGTCGACGGTGACGCGGTCGACGTCCAGGGCGAGTTCGCGCTCTCGCTGGAGGAGCTGCGCGAGGCCCACGAGGCGACCATCCCGGCGCTGCTCGCGTAGCCCGCAGGGATCGCACACGTCGGAAGGCCCCGCCCGTTCCCACGGGCGGGGCCTTCGTCATGCCGTGACCGATGCGGTGCGCTCCGCGGAGGACCCGGCGACCGTCCGTGTGCGGTCGGGCCGCGGGAGCCTGAGCGCCAGCACCGCGGCCAGGCCCATCAGTGCGGCACCGCACCAGAAGACGGACCGGGTCGCGTCGACGAAGGCATGCACCCCGTCCGCGTGGGCGGCTCCGGTCAGCCGGGCCAGCGCGCTGATGTCGCCCCCGGGGCCGTGCGCCGCGTACAGGCGGGCCAGCACGGTGCCGAAGGCGGCGGTGCCGAGGGCGTTGCCCAGGGTCTGGAAGAAGCGGATGCCGGTGGTGGCGACGCCCAGCTGGTGGCGCGGGGCGGAGTCCTGCACCAGCAGGATCAGCTGGCCCACGAGCTGCCCGAACCCGGCGCCGGCCAGCAGGAGCTCCCCGCGGACCAGCCACAGCGAGGTGTGCGGTCCGGTCGTGGTGGCCAGCAGGGCGAAGGCGACGGCGGTGGTGACCGTGCCGCTGACGGTGAAGGTGCGCGCGGACCAGCCGCGGGCACCGAGCGGGCCGGAGAGCAGCCCGACCGCCGTGAGGCCGACGGCCAACGGGACCAGGTAGAGGCCCGCCGATGAGCTGCTGATGCCGCGGGCGACCTGGAGGTAGACGAGCACGTAGTAGATGGCGCACATCATCGCGCCGCCGAGGATCGCCTGGACGGCGAAGCCGAGGCGCACCTCACGGACGCGGAACAGGGAGAGCGGGAGCACCGGTTCGGGTGCCCGGGTCTGCCGCCACAGGAAGAGGGCGAGGGTGGCGACGGCCGTCACGATCAGGCCGACGACGGCGGGGGAGGACCACGCGTACCGGTTGCCGCCCCAGTCCGTGACCAGGAGCAGGGCGCTGGAGAACGCCGCGGCGAGCAGGGCGCCCGGGTAGTCGACCGGGCGGCGCACGTGCTGTCCGGGGAGCTTCAGGGCGAGGGCGGAGGCGGTCAGCACCACCAGGCCGACCGGCAGGTTGACGTAGAAGATCCAGCGCCAGTTCGCGTGGTCGGCCAGCAGGCCGCCGATCCAGGGGCCGATCGCCATCGCGCCGCCGGCGACCAGTCCGCCGGTGTTGCCGCCCTTGCCCGCGCCCTTCTCCTCGGGGCCCTTGAGGTGGGCGATGACGACCATCGTGACGCTCATCAACCCGCCTCCGCCGAGACCCTGCACGGCGCGGGCCGCGATGAGCTGGGCCATCGACTGGGCGGCGCCGCACACGGCGGAGCCGAGCAGGAAGGTGGCGATGGCGCCGGTGAAGACGCGCTTGGGGCCGAGGGTGTCGCAGAGTTTGCCGTAGAGCGGGAGCATCGCCGCCGAGGCGAGGGCGTAGGCGCTGATCAGCCAAGGAATCTTGTCGATGCCGTGGTCGGGGTCGAGGTCCCGGACGATCGGGACGGTGGCCGCGGACACGATCTGGAGGTCCAGGAGGGCCAGGACGATCGTCACGAGGCAGACGAGGAAGCCGACTTTGCGCTGGGTCTCGGTCATGGGGACCAGCGTGGACTCCATAGATATACCGAGTCAATGTTTTTGCTCGGATGATTTTTCGGCCTGGCTCAAATTTCGCCTTGGTACAGTGCCGGTATGGCCGAAGCGATGGGACTGCGCGAACGCAAGAAGATCCAGACGGCGAAGCGGATCTACCGGATCGCCGTCGCGCTGTTCGTCGAGCGCGGCTTCGACAACGTGTCCGTGCAGGAGGTCGCCGACGCCGCCGAGGTGTCGAAGATGACCGTCTTCAACTACTTCGGCTCCAAGGAGGACCTGGTCTTCCGGCCCATGGAGGAGCACTTCGGCGACGCCGCCCGGGCCGTGCGCGAGCGGCACCCCGGCGAGTCCGCGGTGGACGCCGTGCGCCGGCAGTTCCTGGAGATGGTCGAGACCCGCGACCCGGCGGTCGGCCTGCACGCCGAGCCCTTCGCCGGCCAGGTGCGCCGGCTGGTCATGGAGACCCCGGTCCTGATGGAACGCGCCGTCCTCGGCGCCCAGAAGGGCACCCGCGACCTGGCCGCGCTCCTCGCCGAGGAGACCGGGGACCCGATGCTCGCCGTCATCGCCGCCGCCATGCTGAGCGCCGCCCGCAACGCCCTCATCGAGGAGCACCACGACCGCATCGCCGCGGGCGAGAGCCCGGACGCCGTCGCCGCGGACGCCGCCGAACGCGCCCGGCACGCCTTCGCCCTGATCGAGGACGGCCTGAGCGGATACGCCGTGAAGGCATAGGCTCGCGGGCATGTCCCCGGCCAAGAAGCGCGTCCGCACGTACGACCCCGCCAAGATCCGCGCGGCGGTCCTCGCCCAGTTCGGGAACGTACGGCAGGGCGTCGACTCCCTGACACCGGGGCACCTCGCGCTTCCCACCGGACTGGGCGACTGGAGCGTGCGGGAACTCGTCGCGCACATCGGGACGGCCCTCGGCGCGGTGGGCGTGCTGCTCGGCCGCCCCGAGCCGGCACGGCAGGACGGCACGCTGCTCGACTGGCCGTCCGCCATCCACGCCGACTCCCCGGCCATCGCCGCGTACGCCCATGAGCTCGCCGAGCGGACCCCCGACCTCGCCGCCCACCTGGCCGACACGGAACGGCACTTCACCGCGCTCCTCGCCGAACACCCGGGCACCCGGCTGCTCGACACCAGCGCCGGCGCCCTGCCGCTCGCCGACTACCTGGTCACCCGCACCGTCGAACTCGTCGTCCACACCGACGACCTGAACCGCGCCGTGCCCGGACTCGACATCCCGTACGACCGCCAGGCGCTCGCCGCCTGCACCCGGCTGCTCGCCGACACTCTCGCCGTGAAGGCGCCCGGTGCGTCCACGGAGGTGCGGATCCCGCCGTACGCCGTCGTGCAGTGCGTGGAAGGCCCCCGGCACACCCGCGGCACCCCGCCGAACGTCGTCGAGACCGACCCGCTGACCTGGATCCGGCTGGCTGCCGGACGCACGGAGTGGAAGGCGGCCGTCGAGGACGCGAATGTCAGCGCGAGCGGGGAGCGGGCGGATCTCGGCGGCCTGCTGCCCCTCATGAGCTGAGCGACTGCCCTTCCTGAGCCGAGCCCGCGACCGCGCGGAGAGGTCCCGGTACCGCCGCCCGCGCGGCGAGCCCGCCGCGCCCTGTCCGCGGGTCCTGTCCGAGGGCCCTGTCCGTGAGGCCTGCCCGCAGGGCCCGCCGCCCCCGGTCGCGGGCCCGCCGTCATCCCAGGGACGGGCCGCTGCCCTCCAGGGCGCGCCCGCCGTCACCCCCGAGGGGAACCGACCACCCCACCCCTCCCGTCACATCGGCATGGACAAGCAGCGACTGACCCTCACCGCCCTGACCCTGCTCCCCCTCGCGGTGGCCTGCGGCACCGAGCCGGGCAGCGGCAGCAACTCCGTGGGACCGGGTTCGTCACCGGTCACCGGCGTCCACTGGACCGTCGACAGCCTCACCGTGGACGGCACGACGACGAAGGCACCCGCGAGCGCCTACCTGCGGATCGGCGCGGACGGCCGCGTCAGCGGCAACGCCGGCTGCAACAGCTTCGGCTCGACCGCCACCGTCAAGGGCGACCGCGTCGACTTCGGGGACGTCAGCATGACCGACATGGGCTGCCAGAAGGCCCCCATGGCCTTCGAGCAGCGCCTCGGCCGCGCGCTCGCCGACGGCGGGCTCACCAGCGAGGTCAAGGGCGACAAGCTCACCCTCACCACCCGTGACGGTGACCGTGTCAACCTCACCGAGGAGCAGGACGCCCCCCTCTACGGCACGAAGTGGACCGTCACCGCGCTCGGCGACGCGAACGTCTCCCAGTCCCTGCCCAAGGGCGCCGACGCCCACTTCGTGCTCGACAAGAAGGACGGCACGCTGTCCGGCCGCCTCGGCTGCAACCACGTGTCCGCCGAGGCCACCGTCCGCGACGGCCACCTCACCCTCGGCAGGGCCAAGACCACCCGCATGATGTGCGACGGCTCACTCATGGCCACCGAGAAGACCCTCCTGGGCTTCTTCGACAGCACGGTCCGCTACGACTTGGATCACCGGACCCTCACGCTGACCAGCACAAACGGCTCCGTCGTCAGTGCCGTGGCCGAACGGTGACCCATCAGGGTCCCGTATCCCCAATTCGGACCAGTGGTCGATCTCGCCTACACTCGGACCCGTGCCACGTGGTGACGGTCGACTCAATCATGATCTGCTCCCCGGTGAGAAAGGCCCCCAGGACGCCTGCGGCGTCTTCGGAGTCTGGGCTCCGGGCGAAGAGGTCGCCAAGCTCACTTACTTCGGGCTCTACGCCCTCCAGCATCGGGGCCAGGAATCCGCGGGAATCGCGGTCAGCAACGGCTCCCAGATCCTCGTCTTCAAGGACATGGGCCTCGTGTCCCAGGTCTTCGACGAGACCTCCCTCGGTTCGCTCCAGGGTCATATCGCGGTCGGTCACGCCCGCTACTCGACCACTGGCGCCTCCGTCTGGGAGAACGCCCAGCCGACGTTCCGTGCCACCGCGCACGGCTCCATCGCGCTCGGCCACAACGGCAACCTCGTCAACACGGCTCAGCTCGCCGAGATGGTCGCCGACCTGCCCAAGCAGGACGGCCGCACCACGCGCGTGGCGGCCACCAACGACACCGACCTGCTGACCGCGCTGCTCGCGGCCCAGGTGGACGACGACGGCAAGCCGCTGACCATCGAAGAGGCCTCCGCCAAGATCCTCCCGCAGGTCAGGGGCGCCTTCAGCCTCGTCTTCATGGACGAGCACACCCTCTACGCGGCCCGCGACCCGCAGGGCATCCGCCCGCTGGTCCTCGGCCGTCTGGAGCGCGGCTGGGTGGTCGCCTCCGAGTCCGCCGCCCTCGACATCTGCGGCGCCAGCTACGTCCGCGAGATCGAGCCGGGCGAGTTCGTCGCCATCGACGAGAACGGCCTGCGCACCTCTCGCTTCGCGGAAGCGAAGCCCAAGGGCTGTGTCTTCGAGTACGTCTACCTGGCGCGTCCCGACACCGACATCGCCGGCCGGAACGTGTACCTCTCGCGTGTCGAGATGGGCCGCAAGCTCGCCAAGGAAGCCCCCGTGGAGGCCGACCTGGTGATAGCGACCCCGGAGTCCGGGACGCCCGCCGCGATCGGATACGCGGAAGCCTCCGGCATCCCGTTCGGTGCCGGTCTGGTGAAGAACGCCTACGTCGGCCGGACCTTCATCCAGCCCTCGCAGACGATCCGCCAGCTCGGCATCCGTCTGAAGCTGAACCCGCTCAAGGAAGTCATCAAGGGCAAGCGCCTGGTCGTCGTCGACGACTCGATCGTGCGCGGCAACACCCAGCGCGCCCTGGTGCGCATGCTCCGCGAGGCGGGCGCCGCCGAGGTCCACATCCGGATCTCCTCGCCCCCGGTGAAGTGGCCCTGCTTCTTCGGCATCGACTTCGCGACCCGCGCCGAGCTGATCGCCAACGGCATGACCATCGAGGAGATCGGCGTCTCGCTGGGTGCCGACTCCCTCTCGTACATCTCCATCGACGGCATGATCGAGGCGACCACCATCGCCAAGCCGAACCTGTGCCGGGCCTGCTTCGACGGCGAGTACCCGATGGAGCTCCCGGACCCCGAGCTGCTCGGCAAGCAGCTCCTGGAGACCGAGCTGGCGGCGGGTCCCGCCGCCACGGCCGCGGCTGACGCCATCCGTCGCCCGTAAGCGCCGCAGAGCCCCGTTTCACCAACCCGAAAGATCCCAGGCAATGTCTGAGACCAGTCCTTCCGGTGCTTCCTACGCGGCTGCCGGCGTCGACATCGAGGCGGGCGACCGCGCCGTCGAGCTGATGAAGGAGTGGGTGAAGAAGACGCAGCGCCCCGAGGTCCTGGGCGGCCTCGGCGGTTTCGCCGGCCTCTTCGACGCCTCGGCCCTCAAGCGCTTCGAGCGCCCGCTGCTCGCCTCCGCCACCGACGGCGTGGGCACCAAGGTCGACATCGCCCGCCAGATGGGCGTCTACGACACGATCGGTCACGACCTGGTCGCGATGGTCATGGACGACATCGTGGTGTGCGGCGCCGAGCCGCTCTTCATGACCGACTACATCTGCGTCGGCAAGGTCCACCCCGAGCGCGTCGCCGCGATCGTGAAGGGCATCGCCGAGGGCTGTGTCCTCGCCGGCTGCGCCCTCGTGGGCGGCGAGACGGCGGAGCACCCGGGCCTGCTCGGTCCGGACGACTTCGACGTCGCCGGCGCCGGCACAGGCGTGGTGGAGGCGGACCTGCTGCTGGGCGCGGATCGCATCCGTACGGGTGACGCGGTGATCGCCATGGCGGCCTCCGGTCTTCACTCGAACGGGTACTCGCTGGTCCGTCACGTCCTCTTCGACCGGGCGAACCTGAGCCTCGACCAGCACATCGAGGAGTTCGGCCGCACGCTCGGCGAGGAGCTCCTCGAGCCCACCAAGATCTACTCGCTGGACTGCCTGGCGCTGACCCGGACCACCGAGGTGCACGCCTTCAGCCACGTCACCGGCGGTGGGCTCGCGGCCAACCTGGCCCGTGTCATCCCGGACGGCCTGCACGCGGTCGTCGACCGCGGGACCTGGACCCCCGCCCCGGTGTTCGACCTGGTCGGGAAGCGCGGCGAGGTCGAGCGGCTGGAGCTGGAGAAGACCCTCAACATGGGCGTCGGCATGATCGCGATCGTCCCCGAGGAGTCCACGGACGTCGCCCTCGCCACCCTCGCGGACCGCGGTGTGGACGCCTGGATCGCCGGTGAGATCACCGAGCGCGGCGACCACGCGACGGGCGCGGAGCTGGTCGGCGACTACGCGAACTGAGGCCCGTCGGGCAGCACGAAACCCGGTCCGGCGCTGAGGGCCCGGACCGGGTGAGGTGCACAGATGCAGTTGCTACGAGACGTCCGCTAGGCGAGATCTACGAGAAATCCGCTACGAGAGATCGCGGGAACTGCGAAGGACGCTTGCGTCAAGCGCCGCGACGCTGCGACTGCGGACCGGACTGATCGTCCTCGTCCTCGTCGTCGTCGTTGTAGAGATCCGCGTACTGGGCGTACGGGTCGTCTTCCTCGTCGTCGTCCTCGAACGGCTCGCCATTCGGCGGCTGGCTCGAAGTCGAAGCGCCCAGCTCATTGGCCAGACGCGACAGGTCAGTCCCGCCGCTGCTGTACTTCAGCTGGCGGGCGACCTTCGTCTGCTTGGCCTTTGCCCGGCCGCGCCCCATGGCTCGACCCCCTCGGATACGGGGCTCGGTGGCCCCAGAGTCTTGACACGCGTTCATGATCTGGAACGGGCTCTCCGTGGAGAGACCGGTCCGTAGGGCTTCCACGGTACCTGAGCCCGCGCCCATACGGTACGTCGCCCGCAGGACGCGCCTTCGCCCAGAACCCGCGAGGTGCCCCGTCCCCGCTGGTCAACCGCGATTTTAACCTCTTCTTGGCGTACGACCCGCCGACAGACGTGAGAGTTCTCTCTAAGCGTTCTGTCGGCGGGTCCCTGACAAGTGGCCGAGGGGCCGGAATGTGCGGTTCCGGGGTCAGCGGCGCCGCGCCTCGGCCATCCTCTGCTCGGCGATCCGGTCGGCCGCGGCGGCCGGCGGAATCCCGTCTTCCTTCGCACGTGCGAATATGGCCAGCGTCGTGTCGAAGATCTTCGACGCCTTCGCCTTGCACCGGTCGAAGTCGAAGCCGTGCAGCTCGTCGGCGACCTGGATGACACCGCCCGCGTTGACGACGTAGTCGGGGGCGTACAGGATCCCGCGGTCCGCGAGGTCCTTCTCGACGCCCGGGTGCGCCAGCTGGTTGTTGGCGGCACCGCACACGACCTTGGCGGTGAGCACCGGCACGGACAGATCGTTCAGCGCGCCGCCCAGCGCGCACGGCGCGTAGATGTCGAGGCCCTCGGTGCGGATGAGTGCCTCGGTGTCGGCGACGGCCGTGACGCGGGAGGGGTGCCGCTCCAGGATCCGCTGCACGGACTCGGGCCGCACGTCGGTGATCACGACCTCGGCACCGTCGTCGAGCAGGTGCTGCACCAGGTGGTGCCCGACCTTGCCGACGCCGGCGACGCCGACCTTGCGGCCGCGCAGGGTGGGGTCGCCCCACAGGTGCTGGGCCGAGGCCCGCATGCCCTGGAAGACACCGAAGGCGGTGAGTACGGAGGAGTCGCCGGCGCCGCCGTTCTCGGGCGAGCGGCCGGTGGTCCAGCGGCACTCGCGCGCCACGACGTCCATGTCGGCGACGTAGGTGCCGACGTCGCAGGCGGTCACGTACCGGCCACCGAGCGAGGCCACGAACCGTCCGTACGCGAGCAGCAGCTCCTCGGACTTGATCCGGTCCGGGTCGCCGATGATCACGGCCTTGCCGCCGCCGTGGTCGAGACCGGCCATGGCGTTCTTGTACGACATCCCGCGCGACAGGTTGAGGGCGTCGGCGACGGCCTCCTCCTCGCTCGCGTACGGGTAGAAGCGCGTACCGCCGAGGGCGGGGCCCAGGGCGGTGGAGTGGATGGCGATGACGGCCTTGAGGCCGGTGGCGCGGTCCTGGCAGAGCACGACTTGCTCGTGGCCGCCCTGGTCCGAGTGGAACAGGGTGTGCAGGACGCCGTCGGTTACGTCGGTCACTGTGGTGACTCCCAGGTAATAAGCGGCGGTTGAGTGCGGAGTCCGTGCGGGTGGCGGGCTCCGTGGGCATGAGGGTAGAGCCTGCACCCGCCCGCTATCGGTGCAGTGTTCAGGATCACCTACCTGTGACGTACAGCCATGGTTCGATTTGCATAGATTTCTCGTCAGGTCGTGCGTGGATTTCGCTGGTTTTCCCGGTTGCCGACGGGGGAGGGAGCAGGCGTGCCGAAGGTGTCCTCCGTGATCGTCCCCTACGCGTCGTACCTACGGGTGTACGAACCGCTGGCCGCCTTCCCGGAACCGGAGCGCGGTCACTGGGCGCGCTACGCCCGCCGTACCGACCGCCCCTCGTACCAGGACGAACTGCGCCGCTCGCTGGCCGACTTGCTGCCCACCCCGCCCGTGCCCGTCCCGGTGCACGAGAGCGGAGAGGCCTTCGTGCTGGAGGTCGACGGAGTGGTGTGCGTCTGCCCCTGGCTCACCCGGCTGCGCGGCTGGCTGGCGCTGGGCGACCTGGCCGAGGAGTTCCCGGCGCCCGTGCTCGACGCGGTCCTGCCGCCGCTGGTGCGCCACCAGGCCACCCAGGACTACGAGCGCTGGCTGGCCGCCAACCCCGACGCCCGCCCGTGGATCCGCACCGCGACCTGGCAGGTGCCGCTGAACTGGTTCGTGCTGGTCTCCGACGAGGAGCGGGAGTACGAGAAGGGGGCGGGGCCCGGCGGGGCCGAGCCGGTGCTGCGCTACCGGACACCGATGGTGCAGGCCCGGCGGCGGACGGCCCGGGCCCTGAAGACACTCAAGGACACCCTCGACGACGGCCCCCTGATCGAGGGCCTGGTGGACGTGGGGCGCTGGCTGGAGGAGTTCCACCCGCGTTCGCTGGTGGAACTGGACTACGGGGGGCTCGTGCACGCCCTGCCGGCCGGGCACCTGGAGGGCGACCACTCGGCCGCGGACGTCGCCGAGGGCATCGAGGCGCTGCGCGCCGGGGACGGCGCCGCGGCGGGCGAGGCGTACGGGCGGCTGGTGGAGCGCTGGCGCGCGGTCCGGGACCGGCGCTCCGCGAACTGACCCATGGCGGGCGAAGGGCCCGCCCGTGGTGGTCTTTGGGAGTGTGATCTGCTTCTCACCGGCCGGGTGTCGAACTCGCGTATGGTCCTCACACGCTGAAGAACCCTCACCCCAGGACGTAGGTCCTGATCCGGGCTTATGCGTCAAGCGTGCGTCAAGGGTGACGGATGGCACTTACCTGACTCTTGCATCGCTTGCCCCTCCCCATGTCAAAATAGGACAAGGAGTCCGGGGGAGGACTCTATCCGCCCACGTATGGGTGGAATCTCAGCATTGCACGCTATGGGGGGTCTGATGACTCCTGATCGCCCTGTGACTGATCGTCACAGTGGCGTGACTGTCCGCTATGGCATGGTCCATCGGCTTCCGTCGCTGATGAACACCTGGGAGGGCAATTCCATCGGTTTGGCCGACGCGGCTGGACAGATGGTGTAGTTGTAGTGCCGAGGACAAGCCGTTCGTCCTATAACCGACTCGACTCGCGTCCACCATTTCGGGCAACGCGGGTCAAGGTGCAGAATTTAGAGGAAAGAACCGAGAAGGTTCGGTTCTCCCGAGGAGGCCGCTCATGACCGCTCGCACCCCTGATGCCGAGCCGCTGCTGACCCCGGCTGAGGTCGCCACGATGTTCCGCGTCGACCCCAAGACGGTCACGCGGTGGGCGAAGGCCGGCAAGCTCACATCCATTCGCACGCTCGGCGGGCACCGCCGTTACCGCGAGGCTGAGGTCCGCGCGCTGCTCGCGGGTATCCCGCAGCAGCGCAGCGAGGCCTGAACAACTACATAACCGGGCAAATCGGCAGGTCCCCCAACCTGTCGAGATGTCCACACCAAAGCTCCAAGCGACGCGGGTTCTGCCCCAACAGAGCCCACGCCCAGGCTTTCTAGGCAAGTGACAAGGGTGCGTCGTCGATCGCGCTGGACTCCGCCGGGTCCAGCGCGATCTTTTTTGTGCCCGGACCACGCCCCGGTGGCCGGCCTGTGAGCGGCCTTGTCGGAGTCTGGGGGGCGGTGTCGGATCTCCTGTGCGAGGCCCTGATCAGGGGTGCAATTGCACATATTAAATTGACCAGTTGTAGGCGGGGTGTAAGTTCCGCACTTCTGAAAACTTATGCGGTGACTCCCGTCACATGCCACAGTCCTTGTTACGTGCGAGCCTTGTGAGCTAAGGGAGTTGGGGCCGTATGCGCCGGGGCGCACGCCCAGCGTGCCATCGGGTGGTGACCGCGTCGCACGTCTTTGGTCACGCCTTCGAGGGGCTTTCGTCCTCGGCGGCGCTCTCGACGTCCTCCTCGCCCCGCGAGCCGGGTTCCATGGCCAGTCGCAGGAGCTGGTGGCAGATCGGGCAGTGCCGCGTCAGATGGCGGTACCCGGAGGCGGCCGACAGGTGGGCGCGGAGCAGTGCTCGCGTCTCGTGCCTAGCGGACACCGTCATACGCACCTCCAGGGGGTCGAGGGCCCTGGTTTCCGGGGTACCGGCGGAAAGTGACGCCGTCAAGAGACGGTGCGCCCTCGCGGTCCCCCTCCGCCGCGCACGGCCGCTGTGGACGCGTACGGGCCGCTGTGGCGCTTGCCGGGCCTTCGGGGCTTTTGGGTGTGCCGACGGACACGCCGCTGCCCGCACATGCGAAAGGCCCGGAGCCGAAGCTCCGGGCCTTTCGTTCACTGCGGTCCTGACGGGATTTGAACCCGCGGCCTCCACCTTGACAGGGTGGCGAGCACTCCAAACTGCTCCACAGGACCAGGTTTCGCAGTGCGATTCGTGCGTTGCGCTGCGAGAAGAGACTGTACAGGAGGGTGGGCCCGGGGTCGAACTCACCCAGCGTGCGGGCTCGGTCACGGTGCTGCGGCGTCGATCGCCTTCACGATCCGCTTGTCGGAGACGGGGTACGCCGTGCCGAGCGCGTGGGCGAAATAGCTGACCCGGAGCTCCTCGATCATCCAGCGGATGTCCAGGACCTGCGGCGGGACCGGACGGCCCTGCGGAAGCTGCTCCAGCAGCCACGCGTACTCGTCCTGCATCTCGTGGACCTTCTCCATGCGCGTGGTGTCCCGCTGCACGTTCGTCGGCATCTGCTGGAGCCGGCGATCGGCGGCGACCAGGTAGCGCATCAGGTCGGGCAGCCGGCGCAGCCCGGTCTCCGTGACGAAGCCGGGCTTCACGAGGGCGTCCAGCTGGCCGCGCACATCCGTGAGGTTCGTCAGCAGCGTGGGGCTCCTGACGCCCTTCAGACGGCGCTCACAGGCCTGCCAGGCGGCCAGCACCTGCTGCACCTGCCCGACGGTGCGGACGGTCGTGTCGACGATCTCGGCGCGCACCTTGTCGTACAGCTTCCGGTACGACTCCTCGTCCCACGCCGGGCCGCCGAAGTCACCGATGAGCTTGTCAGCCGCCGCCATGGCGCAGTCGTCGAACAGGGCCTGCACCGAGCCGTGCGGGTTCGCCGACAGGGCGAGCTTCTGGGCGTTGCTGAGCTTGTCCGACGCGAACTTGCCCGGGTTGACCGGAATGTTGCGCAGGATCAGCCGGCGCGTGCCCTTCCACATGGCCTGCTGCTGCTCGGCCTCCGTGTCGAAGAGCCGCACGGAGACGGTGTCGCCGTCGTCGACGAGCGCGGGGTACGCCTTCACGGGCTGGCCCGCCCGGCGCGTCTCGAAGACGCGCGTCAGCGAGCCGATCGTCCAGTCCGCCAGCCCGGTGCGCTCCAGGGACTCGCCGCCCGTGCGCTCGGCCGTCGCCGCCGCGGCCTGCGAGATCGCCTTGCGCGCCTTCGGCTTCAGGCGCAGCTGCAGCGCCTCCAGATCCTTGTCCTCGGCGAGCTTGCGGCGCCGCTCGTCGACGATCCGGAAAGTGATCTTCAGGTGGTCGGGCACCCGGGACCAGTCGAAGTCGTCGGCCGTGAGCGGCACGCCGACCATCCGCTTCAGCTCGCGCGCCATGGTCACGGTGAGCGGCTCCTGGAGGGGAACCGCCCGCTCCAGGAACCGCTGGGCGAAGTTCGGGGCCGGGACGTAGTTGCGGCGGATCGGCTTCGGGAGGGAGCGGATGAGCTCGGTGACGACCTCTTCGCGCAGGCCCGGGATCTGCCAGTCGAAGCCCTCGTCCGTGACCTGGTTGAGGACCTGGAGCGGGATGTGGACGGTCACGCCGTCCGCGTCCGCGCCCGGCTCGAACTGGTACGTGACCTTGAACTTCAGCCGGCCCTGCCGCCAGGTGTCCGGATAGTCGTCCTTGCTGACGTCGCCGGCGCGCTCGTTGATCAGCATTGAGCGCTCGAAGTCGAGGAGTTCGGGCTCGTCGTGGCGCTTGTGCTTCCACCAGGAGTCGAAGTGCGCCCCGGACACCACGTGCTCGGGCACCCGCTGGTCGTAGAAGTCGAACAGCGTCTCGTCGTCCACGAGGATGTCGCGGCGCCGCGCCCGGTGCTCCAGCTCCTCGACCTCGGTCAGCAGCTTGCGGTTGTCGGCGAAGAACTTGTGGTGCGTGCGCCAGTCGCCCTCGACGAGGGCATTGCGAATGAAAAGCTCCCGGGACGCCTCCGGGTCGATCCGCCCGTAGTTCACCTTGCGCTGGGCGACGATCGGCACGCCGTAGAGCGTGACCTTCTCGTACGCCATCACCGCGGCCTGGTCCTTCTCCCAGTGCGGTTCGCTGTACGTCCGCTTCAGCAGGTGCCCGGCGAGCGGCTCGACCCACTCGGGCTCGATCTTCGCGTTGACGCGCGCCCACAGTCGCGAGGTCTCCACCAGCTCGGCGGACATCACGAACCGCGGGGGCTTCTTGAACAGAGCGGAGCCCGGGAAGACCGCGAACTTGGCGTTGCGGGCACCCAGGTACTCGTTCTTCGCGCCGTCCTTGACGTCCTTCATCCCGACGTGCGAGAGCAGGCCCGCGAGCAAGGACACATGGACGCTCTGGTCGGCCGCGTCCTCCTCGTTCAGATGGATGCCCATCTGCTTGGCGACCGTGCGCAGCTGGGAGTAGATGTCCTGCCACTCGCGGATGCGCAGGAAGTTCAGGTACTCCTGCTTGCACATGCGACGGAACGCGGACGAACCGCGCTCCTTCTGCTGCTCACGGACGTACCGCCACAGGTTCAGGAAGGCGAGGAAGTCGCTCGTCTCGTCCTTGAAGCGGGCGTGCTGCTGGTCGGCCTGCGCCTGCTTGTCGGAGGGGCGCTCGCGCGGGTCCTGGATGGAGAGTGCGGCGGCGATCACCATGACCTCGCGCACACAGCCGTTCCTGTCGGCCTCCAGCACCATGCGGGCCAGGCGCGGGTCCACCGGCAGCTGGGCGAGCTTGCGGCCGGTCTGCGTGAGCCGCTTGCGAACGTCCTTCTGGGCCGGGTCCAACGCGCCCAGTTCCTGGAGGAGTTGGACGCCGTCACGGATGTTGCGGTGGTCCGGCGGGTCGATGAACGGGAACTTCTCGATGTCCCCGAGACCGGCCGCGGTCATCTGGAGGATGACGGAGGCGAGGTTCGTACGGAGGATCTCCGCGTCCGTGAACTCCGGGCGCGCGTCGAAGTCGTCCTCGGAGTACAGGCGGATGCAGATGCCGTCGGAGGTACGACCGCAGCGGCCCTTGCGCTGGTTGGCGCTCGCCTGCGAGACCGGCTCGATGGGCAGCCGCTGGACCTTGGTGCGGTGGCTGTACCGGGAGATCCGGGCGGTGCCCGGGTCGATGACGTACTTGATCCCGGGGACCGTCAGCGAGGTCTCGGCGACGTTGGTCGCCAGAACGATCCTGCGGCCGGTGTGCGGCTGGAACACCCGGTGCTGCTCGGCGTGCGAGAGGCGGGCGTACAGCGGCAGCACCTCCGTGAACCGGTAGTTCCTCTTCGTCAGCGCGTCGGCGGTGTCACGGATCTCCCGCTCGCCGGAGAGGAAGACCAGGATGTCGCCCTTGCCCTCGGCCTGGAGCTCCTCGACGGCGTCGCAGATCGCGGTGATCTGGTCGCGGTCGGCGTCCTCGGAGTCCTCCTCCAGAAGGGGCCGGTACCGCACCTCCACGGGATATGTCCGCCCGCTGACCTCGACGATCGGGGCGTCCCCGAAGTGCCGGGAGAAGCGCTCCGGGTCGATGGTCGCGGAGGTGATGACGACCTTGAGGTCCGGCCGCTTGGGCAGCAGCTGGGCGAGATAGCCCAGCAGGAAGTCGATGTTGAGGGACCGCTCGTGGGCCTCGTCGATGATGATCGTGTCGTACGCGCGCAGCTCGCGGTCCGTCTGGATCTCGGCGAGCAGGATGCCGTCCGTCATCAGCTTGACGAAGGTGTTGTCCTGGTTCACCTGATCGGTGAAGCGGACCTTCCAGCCGACGGCCTCGCCGAGGGGGGTGTCCAGCTCCTGCGCGACGCGCTCGGCGACCGTGCGGGCGGCGATACGGCGGGGCTGGGTGTGCCCGATCATGCCGCGCACGCCGCGTCCCAGGTCGAGGCAGATCTTGGGGATCTGAGTGGTCTTGCCGGAGCCGGTCTCGCCCGCGACGATCACGACCTGGTGATCGCGGATGGCGTCCGCGATCTCGTCCCTCTTCTGGCTGACCGGCAGCTGTTCGGGGTACGTGACCGCAGGTATGCGCGCGGCGCGCTCGGCCATGCGGGCCTCGCCCTTGGCGACCTCGGCCTCGATCTCGGCGAGGACGGCCGTGCGGGCCTCGGGCTTGCGGATCTTGCGTGCGCCTTCGAGCCTGCGCCCGAGCCGTTGCGCGTCGCGCAGGGACAGCTCGGCCAGGCGGGGGGCGAGATCGCCCAGGGCGGGGGCGGGATGCGTAGACATACGCGGTCCAGGATCTCACCTCGGCGAAATGACTGGCGAACGCTTTTGTCTCGCGCGTGGCCGCGGGGTCAGGGAGCGCGCTGCGCGGGAGGTTCGGGCGCTGCCGCGGCGGGTGCGGCGGGCGCGGGCTCCCGGGTGGGTACGGGCTCCCGCCGGTGACCGGCCGGACCCGCTCCCGGGGCCATGGACCGGGCGGTGTTGGAGATGGCCTTGATGCCCAGGTAGGCGGTGGTCATGCTGCTCACCGCGGTGAACGCGGAGGTGAGCACGCCGACGATCACGGCCTTGTCGCCGTCGAGCCGCCAGACCCCGAAGACCGCGACGCCGGCGATGGCGAGATTGCTGATGACGACCGACAGCAGCCCGTACCGCGCCCGGTACCTCTCCAGCTCGGTGTCCCGAACGACCGTGGCCTCGTCCCGGCTCATGTCTTCCCCGCCCCCCATGGAACCCGTTCGATCAGCCAGAAGGTAGCGCCGACCGAGTGCGGTGCCAAGCGAGCCGGCCGCACCGGCGATCACGCCTGTCCCGGCGCACGGACAAGGGGCGGACCCGTTCGGGTCCGCCCCTGCTCAAGCCGTCCGCGCGGGTGTCATCGCACGTCGACGTAGTCCTCCCGGCCCTCGCCCACGAAGTGCTTGCTGTCGGGATACAGGAAGACGGGTACCCAGGTGCCGTCCTGCTGGGCCTTGAAGCCCTTGCTGAAGGACCCGCTCGATGTCGTGGTGACGGTGGACATCAGGTACCAGGTCGTCCTGCCCTTGGGCCGGAAGAGGATCTGCACCTTCTTGGCGCCGTACGCCTTCCAGGTGGTGGTGCCGGCCGCGCGCGACTGGAGCACGCCCTTGACGGTGATCGTCCGGCCCTTGGTGACGGGCTCGGGGGACGCGTTGGCGTCCTTGATCCGGGTGAGGGCGCGGTACCTGTGCAGGCTGTTGCTGACCCCGCCCTTGATGTCCTTGGTGGTGGTGCCGGCGTAGCGCAGCCGCCAGTAGCCGTCCGTGTAGCCGGGCAGTTTCTCGACGACGAACTGCGAGCCGTCGGTGGTCTGCACCGTCTTCTTGGTGCTCCAGCCGGTGCTGCCGTTGGGCGAGTACTGGATGTCGACGGCGATCTTGTCGTTGCCCTCCCGCCCGACGAGGTCGACGACGCCGGTCACGTCCAGCCGCGCGTACTCGTCCAGCCGTGCCGTGAACTCGCTGAACTTCGTCGTGGCGGTGGCCGCGACGGTGACGTCGGCGGTCGCGGTGCGCTGGATGAAGGGGTTGTACGGGTACGGCGGGAAGCCGACCTCGTAGATCACCTTGCTGCCGTACGCGTACTCCGTGAAGGAGAAGCGGCCGTTCGCGTCGGTGGTCGACTGGACGGGGCTGCAGGTGGTGCAGTCCTTGTAGTCCATCTCCAGCGGGATGCCGGACAGCGGCTTCCACTCCGTGCCGCTCTGGTACTGGAGCGTGCCGGTGACGGTGAACTTGTCGTTCGCGGTGACGTGGAAGCTGCTCTTGTCGAGGACGAACCGGGTCGGCGCGGCCTTCGGCCTCACATCGACCCAGGGACTCGCGGCGAAGCCGAGGCCGCCGTTGTACTGGGCGAAGGTCCAGCCGCCCTCCGTCACGACGTGGGAGGCGGAGAAGTGGCCGGCGTCGTCCGTGACGGCGGTCGCCTCGTCGTTCCCGTCGAACGTGAGGTCCACGGTGGCGCCGGGCAGCGGCACCGTCTCACGGGTGCTGGGGTCGCGGACGACCATGTCGCCGGTGGCCGTGACCGTCCTGTGCTCGATGTCCGGTTCGGTCGGTGTGACCGAGTAACCGGTGATCACGGGCTGCTTCGCGTAGTGCAGCGTGCCGGCGTCCTGCCGGACGGTGGTCTCGCCCGAGGAGTTCGTGGCCTCGATGTCGACCGTGTAGTCGCCCAGGGTGTCCAGATGGATGGGCTGGGAGGCCCACGTGCCGTCCCACGGGCTGTAGTCGTACTTGTGCGTGAAGTCGGTGATCGTGGCCACGGGCACGTCCGACTGGCTGCTGCCGACCGGGCGGAGCCTCGCTGTGATCTTGTCGATCGAGCCGCTGTAGTTCAGGCGCACGTCGAGCACCGACCAGTCGGCCTGGTCGCTGTACGCGTTCGTGATGTTCGGCCCTGCGGCGTGGGCCGTGCCAGGTACGGCGAAGGTGCCGACCAGGACGGCACCGGCCGTCACCAGTCCTCTGGCGATATGTCTCAAGAAACCCCCCTAAGGTCCCAGGAGCGACGAAAACCCCCTCCGGTGCACCCGGAGAGGGTTTTCGTTCTTGTGGCTGGGGCCGGGGTCGAACCGGCGACCTATCGCTTTTCAGGCGATCGCTCGTACCAACTGAGCTACCCAGCCACGAGGCTTCCGTGGAAACCTCAGCGGTCCTGACGGGATTTGAACCCGCGGCCTCCACCTTGACAGGGTGGCGAGCACTCCAAACTGCTCCACAGGACCAAGCTGTTGTGTGCGAACAGGCGAACCTAGTGTCGCACACCGTCTTGCGTGCCCCCAACGGGATTCGAACCCGTGCTACCGCCTTGAAAGGGCGGCGTCCTAGGCCGCTAGACGATGAGGGCTATCGGCCCGCCTGCGCGCTTCTCAGCGCGTCGGGGACGTGAGAAGCATATGGGATGGCGGGAGGTATCGCCAAAACGGTTTACGGGGCGCTCGGAGAGGGCGTGCGGGAGGGGGTCTGCGTCGGTGTGGCGCCGGGCTGGTTCTCCTTCGGGAGATGGCGGCTGACCTCGGCCGTCGTCAGGCCCAGCCCGCCCAGCTCGATCTCGTCCCAGGCCTGCAGGCGCCGGGTGTCGCGGTCCAGATAGAGGACCGACGCCTCGATGGGGTCCGGGTACTTGCCCTCCACGGCGCGCAGGCCGCTGCCGCCCGTCGACCCCTCGACGCGCAGACGGGTGCCGTACTTCATGACCTCCATCTCCTCGTGGTGCAGATGGCCCGACAGGACGAGGGGCACGTCGCCGTCCGTCTCGCGCGCCGCGGACGGTTCGTGGACGACGGCGACGTCCACGGGCGTGCCCGCCGCCCGCTGGTCGCGCAGGGCCGAGGCGAGCCGCGCGCCCGCGAGCTCCTCCGCGGCACCGCCGCCGGGCTCGACGGAACGGTCCGGGGTGAACTGGGGGTCGCCGATGCCGGCGAACCGCACGCCCGCCACCGTGACCGCCCGGCCGTCGTCCAGGACGTGCACGTTCTTCATCCGCTTCAGATAGCGCTGGGTGACGCGGGAGTCGTGGTTGCCCCGGACCCAGACGTACGGGGCACCGAGGTCGGCGACGGGGTCGAGGAAGCCGTTCTCGGCGGCCGTGCCGTGGTCCATGGTGTCGCCGGAGTCGACGATCACGTTGATGGAGTACTGCTTCACCAGCGAGGCGACGATCTTCCAGCTCGCCGGGTTGAGGTGGATGTCGGAGACGTGCAGCACACGGATCGTCGTCGGGTCGGGCTCGTACGCGGGAAGGGTGGACGTGACGTCGTACAGCTTGGTCACGTTCGTCACCAGGCGGGCCAACTCCTTCTGGTAGACGTCGAATTCGCTGACGATGCTGCGTGCGTTGCCGACCAGGGAGGGGGCCGAGGAGAGCAGTCCGGAGAACCTCGGCTCCAGGACCGAGTTCGGGTTCCAGGTCGCGAAGGCGGTCGCGCCGGAGGCGGCCAGCAGGGTGAGCGCGAGCCCGCCCGCGGCGAGAGCGCGGCGCGGGCGGCGGTAGACGGCGAGGCCGAGGGCCGTGGCGCCGGACACGACGGCGATGCACGACCGCACGGCGACGTCGAGGGTGCCGTGCTCGACGTCGCGGGCGACCTCGTCCTGGAGGCCGGAGAGCCGTTCCGGGTGGTCGACCAGGGCCTGCGAGCGGACCGGGTCGAGCTGGTCCACATCCACGTCGAGGCGGATCGGGGCCTGGTGGCTGCGCAGCTCCAGCGCGCCGAGCGGAGACACGTTGATCTTGGTGCCGCCGGTGAGAGAGGGGCGCAGGGTCATCGTGGTGTTCATGGGGCCGACCGGCACGCGGACGTTGCCGACGACCAGCAGTCCCAGCCAGGCGCCCAGGAGGACGACGCAGAGCAGGCCGAGCGCGCGGGTCCAGGGGCGCGGCTGGGGGTCGAGGTCGACCGCCGTGAGGGTCCGGGGCGGGCGGTGGCGGCGGGTCAGGGCGCGGGGCACCGTGCGTACGCCGTTTCGTACGCGGTGCACGGTGGCGGTCACGGCAGCGGGGACGCGGGCCATTGGTCCCGTATGCCCAGGTGTGCGGGCGGGTATGCGGGCGCGGCCCTCCGGCGTACGGGCCGTCGCCCGCCGACTCCCGCCGCGCGTGCACCGTCGGCCCGCGCGTGCCCTCGTCGGCGCCCCCGTGGGGCGTCGTCGCGAGCTCTCGCGTGCGGGCGTCGCCGGCTCTCGTACGGCGGTGTCGTGCCGGACAATGGCCGTGTGCTGGAGATGACGCGCGAGGAGTTCGAGGAACTGGTCGCCGAGGCGTTGGACCGGATCCCCCCGGAACTGACCCGGCTGATGGACAACGTGGCGGTGTTCGTCGAGGACGAACCGCCCGCCGACGATCCCGAGCTGCTCGGTCTGTACGAGGGGACTCCGCTGACGGACCGTGGGGAGTGGTACGCGGGCGTGCTCCCCGACCGGATCACGATCTACCGGGGTCCGACGCTGCGGATGTGCGACACCCGCGAGGACGTCGTCGCCGAGACCGAGGTGACCGTGGTGCACGAAGTGGCGCACCACTTCGGGATCGACGACGCCCGGCTGCACGCGCTCGGCTACGGGTGACGGCGGCCGGTTCCGCCGGGCCGGCCCGCCGGGGCGCGTGTCCTCTTGCGGGCGGCGGGAGTTGGGCAGGGGGACTCCCGTACCCGCCCTCGGAGGTGGCTGCCCGTGCGTGCCAAGTACGTACCCGTCCGACTGGCCGTCACGGTCCTGGCCGCAGCCGCGGCGGCCGGCTGCATGAACGTCGGTGACGACGGGCAGCAGCCGGGGCCCTCGCACTCGGCGGGACAGCACGGCGGACAGGCCCCCGGCGGCGCCGGCGCGGTGAACGGAGGCGGCGCAGGCTCCCACGGGGGCAAGGGGGCGAAGGGGGGTTCCCGCGCGGCGAAGCCCGGCGAGTCCGCATCCGGCGAGGAGTCCGCGTCGGCGTCGCCCTCCAAGGGCGGGAAGGCTTCCGCCAAGGGCACGGACAAGGGCGGCAAGGGGTCCTCCACGGTGCCCGAGCCGCCGCCGGGGCAGCCGACCCCCACGCAGACGACCGCCGAGCCGACACCTCCCCCGCCCCCGCCGGAGACACCGCCGCCGGCCACCGATCCCGGCACGGCGGAGCCGTCGTCCTCGGCGCACGAGCAGCAGGCCGCGCAGCTCGTGGAGCGGGAGCCGGCACCCGAGGCGGGGGCGCCGGCCTGACCGGCGCGCGGGCCGCGACACCCCGCGGACGCCGCTGACCTGCTTCTTCGGGTTCGGTTTGCCTTCAGGGGTGGTGGGTGCGTATGGTGGTAGATCGTTTGATCCCATTTGCCCGGCGCCATTGCAGAGAGCGCCGCGTTGGCGCGTACTCTCCCTTGCCGTGGCCGGACCGCATTGAGGCGGTCGATTGCGACTTCACGGAGTTTGGGCGCGTGCCGTAGAACTCCGGAAGGTTCGCATTTCGCATGTCCGTTTCCAGTACTGATCACGTCGTCGTGCCCGAGAACAACGAGAACGAGGGCACCGAGGCCGTCGAGAGCACGCAGAGCGCCCCCGAGATCACCTTCGGTGACCTGGGTCTGCCCGAGGGTGTCGTCCGCAAGCTCGCGCAGAACGGCGTGACCACCCCCTTCCCGATCCAGGCCGCGACCATCCCGGACGCCCTGGCCGGCAAGGACATCCTCGGCCGTGGCCGCACCGGCTCCGGCAAGACCCTCTCCTTCGGCCTGCCGACCCTGGCCCGTCTCGCCGACGGCCGTACCGAGAAGAAGAAGCCGCGCGCCGTCATCCTCACGCCGACCCGTGAGCTCGCGATGCAGGTCGCCGACGCGCTCCAGCCCTACGGCGACGTCCTCGGCCTGAAGATGAAGGTCGTCTGCGGCGGTACGTCGATGGGCAACCAGATCTACGCCCTGGAGCGCGGCGTCGACATCCTCGTCGCCACCCCGGGCCGACTGCGCGACATCATCAACCGCGGCGCCTGCTCCCTGGAGAACGTCGAGGTCGCCGTCCTCGACGAGGCCGACCAGATGTCCGACCTGGGCTTCCTGCCCGAGGTCACCGAGCTGCTCGACCAGGTCCCGGCCGGCGGCCAGCGCATGCTGTTCTCGGCCACCATGGAGAACGAGATCTCCACGCTGGTCAAGCGCTACCTGGTCGACCCGGTCTCGCACGAGGTCGACGCCGCCCAGGGCGCGGTGACGACCATGTCGCACCACATCCTCATCGTGAAGCCCAAGGACAAGGCGCCGGTCACCGCCGCGATCGCCTCCCGCAAGGGCCGCACGATCATCTTCGTCCGCACCCAGCTGGGCGCCGACCGCATCGCCGAGCAGCTGCGCGAGGCCGGCGTGAAGGCCGACGCGCTGCACGGCGGCATGACGCAGGGCGCGCGCACCCGCACGCTGGCCGACTTCAAGGACGGCTACGTCAACGCGCTCGTCGCGACCGACGTCGCCGCGCGCGGCATCCACGTCGACGGCATCGACCTGGTGCTGAACGTGGACCCGGCCGGCGACCACAAGGACTACCTGCACCGCTCCGGCCGTACCGCCCGCGCGGGCCGCTCCGGCACCGTCGTGTCGCTGTCCCTGCCGCACCAGCGCCGGCAGATCTTCCGGCTGATGGAGGACGCGGGCGTCGACGCCTCGCGCCACATCATCAACTCCGGTACGGCCTTCGAGCCCGAGGTCGCCGAGATCACCGGCGCCCGCTCGATGACCGAGGTCCAGGCCGAGTCCGCGGGCAACGCCGCACAGCAGGCCGAGCGTGAGGTCTCGCACCTCACCAAGCAGCTGGAGCGTGCGACGCGCCGTGCGGCCGAGCTGCGCGAGGAGGCCGACCGTCTGGTCGCCCGTGCCGCGCGCGAGCGGGGCGACGACCCGGAGGCCGCCGTCGCCGCGGCGGCCGAGGCCGCCGAGCAGGCCGTCGTGGCGGAGGAGCCCGCGGAGGCTGCCGTCGCCGAGCAGCCCGCCTACGAGCAGCCGCGTCAGCGCCGCGACGAGCGGGGCAACTACGAGCGCCGTGACGACCGGGGCGGCTTCAACCGCGACCGTCGCGACGACCGCCGTGACGACCGTGGTGGCCGTTCCTTCGAGCGTCGTGACGACCGTGGCGGCTTCCGCCGGGACAACGACCGTGGTGGCCGTTCCTTCGAGCGTCGTGACGACCGTGGCGGCTTCAACCGTGACGACCGCGGTGGCTTCAACCGCGACCGCCGTGACGACCGTGGTGGCCGTTCCTTCGAGCGTCGTGACGACCGTGGCGGCTTCAACCGTGACGACCGCGGTGGCTTCAACCGCGACCGCCGCGACGAGCGCGGTGGCCACCGTGGCAGCGACCGCCCCTTCAACCGCGACCGTCAGGGCGACCGCCCCTCCGGCGGCTTCCGCTCCGGCAGCCACGACCGCCCGTACGGCCGTCGTGACGACCACCGCGGCACCGGCTCCTTCGGCCGCCGCGACGAGAAGCCGCGCTGGAAGCGCAACGGCTGACGCCCGCTGAAGCAGTGAACTGACGTGGCCCCCACCCGAGTCGGGTGGGGGCCACGTCGTCGTTCGGGCGAACGGGAGCCGCACAGACGTCCTCCCGTTCGCCCGAGAACACGGGACGGGAACGGCACGCCGTACCGCAACGACGGCAAGGGGAACGGTTCCTTCGGCTCGCGGGTGAAGATCACCGGCGGATGGCAGGGCTACTAGGGCCTCTTTTGGCCAACCGATGGGCGCATGTCATGCCCCCGGCAAGGGAATCGCTGGGGGCATGAAAGATGACGCCATCGCGAGTGGGCTGTCGGACGAAGAACGGCTTGCCCAGCTCGGCTACACGCAGGTTCTCGCCCGCCGCATGTCGGCGTTCTCCAACTACGCGGTCTCCTTCACCATCATCTCGGTCCTGTCGGGCTGTCTGACGCTGTATCTGTTCGGCATGAACACCGGCGGCCCCGCCGTGATCACCTGGGGCTGGGTGGCGGTCGGACTGATGACGCTGTTCGTCGGGCTGGCGATGGCCGAGATCTGTTCGGCCTATCCGACCTCGGCCGGGCTGTACTTCTGGGCGCACCGGCTCGCCCCGGAGCGCAGCGCGGCGGCCTGGGCGTGGTTCACCGGATGGTTCAACGTCCTCGGCCAGGTGGCGGTGACCGCCGGCATCGACTTCGGCGCGGCCTCCTTCCTGGGGGCCTATCTGAACCTCCAGTTCGACTTCGAGGTGACCCCGGGCCGCACCGTCGTCCTGTTCGCCGGGATCCTGGTGCTGCACGGCCTGCTGAACACCTTCGGGGTCCGGATCGTCGCCCTGCTCAACAGCATCAGCGTGTGGTGGCACGTGCTGGGCGTGGCGGTCATCGTGGGCGCGCTCGCCTTCGTGCCGGACCACCACCAGTCGACGTCCTTCGTGTTCACGGAGTTCGTCAACAACACGGGCTGGGGCAGTGGGGTGTACGTCGTCCTCATCGGCCTGCTGATGGCCCAGTACACGTTCACCGGGTACGACGCGTCCGCCCACATGACGGAGGAGACCCACGACGCGTCCACGGCGGGCCCCAAGGGCATCGTGCGGTCCATCTGGACGTCGTGGATCGCCGGCTTCGTCCTGCTGCTGGGCTTCACGTACGCCATCCAGTCCTACGACGCGGAACTGAACTCGGCGACGGGCGCGCCTCCTGCCCAGATCCTGCTCGACGCGCTGGGCGCGACGGCGGGCAAGCTGCTCCTGCTCGTCGTGATCGGCGCGCAGCTGTTCTGCGGGATGGCGTCGGTGACGGCCAACAGCCGTATGATCTACGCCTTTTCGCGGGACGGCGCGCTGCCGTTCTCCCATGTGTGGCACACCGTGAACCCGCGGACGCGGACGCCGGTGGCGGCGGTGTGGCTGGCCGCGATGGGAGCGCTGGTGCTCGGCCTGCCGTACCTGATCAACTACACGGCCTATGCGGCGGTGACCTCGATCGCCGTCATCGGACTGTACGTCGCGTACGTCATCCCGACGCTGCTGCGGGTGCGCAAGGGCGACGCCTTCGAGCGCGGCCCCTGGCACCTGGGCCGCTGGTCCCGCCTCGTGGGCGTGGTCGCGGTCTCCTGGGTCGTGGTGATCACGGTGCTGTTCATGCTGCCGCAGGTCTCGCCCGTCACCTGGGAGACCTTCAACTACGCCCCGGTGGCGGTGCTCGTGGTCCTCGGGTTCGCGGCGACCTGGTGGCTGGCCTCGGCCCGCCACTGGTTCCTCAATCCCGACCACGAACGGACGATCGCCCGCGAGGCGGCGCGCAGGGGTGCGCCCGAACCGGTCGATCCGTGACCTAGCGCGCTTTTGGCGTGGCCGGTGCGCCGATACCCGATCGGAGTCCCGGCCACGTCCGGCTATGCTCGGGGATGCATCGGCGCGGGCCGGTGCGGCGCGTCGGCATCGGCCGGTGCGTGGACCCTTAGCTCAATTGGCAGAGCAGTGGACTTTTAATCCATTGGTTGTGGGTTCGAGTCCCACAGGGTCTACCGCGCACGGCGCCCCACCCGGTCTCGGGTGGGGCGCCGTCGTCGTCCGTGCGGGCGCCGCGGGGCGGGGCGTCAGCCCGCCGTCAGTTCCGGCAGCGGCAGCGTGTGCTGGGTCTGGAGGACCTTGGCACGCAGGTAGCGGACGTTGTGCGTGGTGGTGAAGACGCCCGTCGGGACACGCCGGGCGACCGTGATGCCGAGGTCGCGGAGCTGGTCGGCCTTGTCCGGGTTGTTGGAGAGCAGGTCCACGGAGTCGATGCCGAGGGCCCGGAGCATCTGGGCGGCGGCCGTGTAGTCGCGGCCGTCCTCGGGCAGCCCGAGCGCGGCGTTGGCGGCGTACGTGTCGAGGCCCTGGTCCTGGAGGGCGTACGCGTCGAGCTTGTTGTAGAGGCCGATCCCGCGGCCTTCCTGACGGAGGTACAGGAGCACGCCGCCACGGTCCGCGATCCGTTCCACCGCCTCGCGCAGCTGCGGGCCGCAGTCGCAGCGGGCCGAGCCGAAGACGTCGCCGGTCAGGCACTCGGAGTGCAGCCGCACCAGCGGGTCGGGCCCGGGCTCGCCGAGCACGACCGCCAGGTGCTCCCGCTCGTCGGCGAGGCCGTGGAAGGTGACCAGCTCCGCGTCGACCGAGTAGCCGTCACCGAAGCGCAGCGGTACGCGGACGCGGGTGCGCACCGTGGCGGTGGGGTAGTCGCGCATGTTGTCTCTCCGTCCAGCGGGTTCGTTCGAGACGGTGCTTCAGATTTGAAGCAAGCCCTCGGAGGGAGACACTACATGATGCTTTAAAGTTCAAGCAATGCGTTTCGCGTCGCCTGTTGCCCGGTGTGCCGTGCGGCGCGGTCCGAGGCCGGCGGCGACTCGCGTGCCCCTCGGTCCGCGCGTCTCGCGCGCGGACCTCACGAAGAACGCCGCCGCCAGGGCAGATCTTCCCCGCAGGTCCCGGCCTGTTCGCCCTGGATCGCCCGCGTGATGGCCCCGCAGATCTCCTCCAGCTGGCCGACCTGCTCCGGGGTGAGATGGTCGAAGAGCGCCGCCCGTACCGTCTCCACGTGTCCCGGCGCCGTCCGCTCCAGGACGGCCATGCCCTCATCGGTGAGGGCCGCCACGTGGCCGCGCTTGTCGGTGGGGCAGCCCTCGCGGCGCACCGTCCCGTCGTTCTCCAGCCGTGTCACCGCGTACGTCAGCCGGCTGCGGGTGATCTTCAGGATCTCGGCCAGCTCGGTCATGCGCAGCCGCCGGTCCGGCGCCTCGGAGAGCATGGCGAGGATGGAGTAGTAAAGGTGCGGCATGCCCGCCTCCGCCTGGAGCCGGCGGTCGATCGTGTCCTCCAGGAGCGAGGAGGCGGAGACGTACGAGCGCCAGGCGCGCTGTTCGGCGGGGGAGAGCCAGCGGGTCGTCATGCTGCCAGTCTAGGTATTGTTTAAAAGTTGAACCACTGAGCCAGTCGGGCCGGGCCGCCGCGAGCCGGTTCGAACCGCCGAGAGCCGGAGGGTGCGTCTCCCATGCCCCATCCCTACGTCCTGCTGTCCGCCGCCGTCTCCCTCGACGGCTTCCTGGACGACACCGGCCCCGAGCGGCTGCTGCTCTCGGGAGCGGCCGACTTCGACCGCGTCGACGAGGTGCGGGCGTCCAGCGACGCGATCCTCGTCGGAGCCGGCACGATCCGCGCGGACAACCCGCGGCTCCTGGTCAACTCGGCCGAGCGCCGCGCCGCACGCGTCGCCGCGGGACGCCCGGAGTACCCGCTGAAGGTCACCGTCAGCGGCTCCGGCGACCTCGACCCGGCGGCGCAGTTCTGGCACACCGGCGGCGAGAAGGCCGTCTACACGACGGACAAGGGGGCGGGCCGGGCGGCCGAGGCCCTGCGCGGACTCGACCACCTCGGCATCGACATCGTCTCCACCGGCCCCGAGCTCGACTGGCGCGCGCTGCTGGAGCACCTGCACGACATCCGGGGGGTGCGCCGCCTCATGGTCGAGGGGGGCGGGCGGGTCCACACCCAGCTGATGCGGGAAGGGCTCGCGGACGAGCTGCAACTCGCCGTCGCACCGCTCTTCGTGGGCCAGCCGGACGCGCCGCGGCTGTTCGGCCCGGGCGCCTATCCCCCCGGGCGGATGCGCCTGGTGGAGACGCGGGCCGTCGGAGACGTCGTCCTCATCCGGTACGTCCCCACGGCGCCGGGCACCGGGGAGCTCGCCGGTGCCGCGGACCGGCAGTGGCTGGCCCTCGCCTGCGAGCTGGCCGCGCAGTGCCCGCCCTCGCAGACGGCGTTCAGCGTGGGCGCGGTGGTGGTCGCGGCCGACGGCACCGAGCTGGCCCGCGGTCACTCCCGGGAGGGCGACGACCCGGTCGTGCACGCCGAGGAGGCCGCGCTGGCCAAGATCGACCCCGCCGACCCCCGGCTGGCCTCCGCCACCGTGTACAGCAGCCTGGAGCCGTGCGCCCGACGCGCCTCCCGGCCGGCCCCCTGCGCCCGGCTGATCCTCGACGCCGGGGTGCGGCGCGTGGTGACAGCGTGGCGCGAGCCCGACACGTTCGTCGCGGAGGCCGACGGGAGCGGGCTGCTCGCCGCCGCGGGCGTCCACGTCGTCGAACTGCCGGAGTTCGAGGAGCGGGCGAAGGCGCCCAACCGGCACCTGCTCGGGTAGCCCCCGGCCCCGCGCGACACGCCGGGCGGGGGCGCGGGGAAACGTGTGTGCTTCGGGTCCCGCGGATGGCGTACACTGGTTTCACCGACGCGGGGTGGAGCAGCTCGGTAGCTCGCTGGGCTCATAACCCAGAGGTCGCAGGTTCAAATCCTGTCCCCGCTACTGAAACAAGGGCCGGACTCGGAATGACGAGTCCGGCCCTTGGTCTTTCCCCGACCCCTTCCCGCTCGTCGGCCCGCGTCCTTGTCCCGCGCCCCGGGCGGCGGCCGGGCACGACCTCGCGCATTCCCCCGGTCGGTCCACACCGGTCGCTGCCCGCCCCCGTGCCGGGAAATCTGGACGGGTGGGGCGACCAGGAAGCGAGCGGCCGGCGGCCACGGGCCCGTACGACCGGTCCGGTGGACGGCTGCCGGGCGACGCCGTGCCCGACCCCGGCCTCGGGGACACCCGGCGGTCCCGCCCGGCGGGCGCCGGGGAGCGTGGGGTCTCCTCCGTGCGGACCTTCGTCCGGGTGCTGCCCGCGCTGCTCGTCGTCGCCGGGGTCCTCTACGACTACCTGACCCCGAGGGAGTTCACCGCCGCCCCGTTCTTCACCGCCGCCCCGCTGGTGGCCGCGCCGCTCTACACGCTGCTGAGCACGGCGCTCACCGGCCTGCTGGCCGTCGTCGCCGTCCTCGCGGTCCACCTCAGGCTCGGGATCGTCATACACGTCGACGCGGTCACGGAAGTCGTCACCGTGGCGACCGCCGCCGGCCTGGCCGCGCTCATCAACGTCCTCGTGCGCCGCAGCGACGAACGGCTCGCCTCGGTCCGGGAGGTCTCCGAGTCCGCGCAGCGCGCGGTGCTGCCGGAACCGGCCGAGCGGATCGGCGGCCTGGAGGTCGCCGCACGCTACGAGGCGGCGCAGGCCGACGCGTTCATCGGCGGCGACCTTTACGCGGTGCAGGACTCGTCGCACGGCGTACGTCTGGTCGTGGGCGACGTACGCGGCAAGGGCATGGGCGCCGTGGCCGCCGTCGCCGTCGTGATCGGCGCCTTCCGGGAGGCGGCCGAGCAGGAGGCGACCCTGGAGGCGGTCGCCGGCCGTCTCGAACGGGCGCTGGCGCGCGAGGGCACCCGACGGGAGGGCCTCGACGCCTTCGAGGGCTTCACCACGGCCGTGCTCGCGGAGGTCCCGCACGGCGAATGTGCCGTGCGGATCCTCAACCGCGGCCATCCGCCGCCCCTGCTGCTGCACGCCGACGGCACGCTCGTCACGCTCGACGGCGGGCCGCCGGCACTGCCGCTCGGGATGGGCGAGCTGGGCAGCTGGCCCGATCGCGCGGTGTGCGAGAAGTTCCCGCACGGGGCGACGCTGCTCCTCTACACCGACGGTCTGTCCGAGGCGCGCGACGGGCGTGGGGAGTTCTACGACCCGGCGGCGCGTCTCGCCGGACGCGTATTCCCCGGTCCCGACGCCCTGTTGACCGTCCTGGCCGAGGAGGTCCGGCGGCACGCGGGAGGCGGCACGACGGACGACATGGCGCTGCTCGCCGTACGGCGTCCTTGATCGTTGTCACCGGGGGTGACCGGACCGTACCCCTCCGCATAACGACTGACACACCATCAGGAGAAGGTGTGTTTACGAGGTGCGGTCAACTCGCCCGGTTTCCGGCGGTGGTGCCCCCAAAGTCCAGGCCAAAAGCGTTAACGATCAATCCGAACGGCTTGGAATCCGGGGTCCGCGTCTATTAACGTTCGATAACGCAGCGCGGTCGTCCCAGCCGTCACAAGAGGCGGCTCCGTGCGCACGCGCCGAATCCCGCAAGGGAGCCGGGGAACCACCAACTTGGGGTGAATCGGGCGTTCTTCGCGGTCATATCCGTGAGGGACGCGCGTAGGAGACCTTCCTGCTCCGAACCCGTCAGCTAACCCGGTAGGCGAGAAGGAAGGAAAGGAGCGCGCCCACGTGGCGTCCAACCGGCCTGCCCAGCCAACCTCGTTCGCGCCGGACGAAACCCAGTCCATCGGCTACGCGTACGGCAACGACGAGGGCCCCTGGGAGGAGTGGAATCCCACCGCGGATTCCGTCCGACCCGTCCGCGGCCGGCACCGCGTCAGCAAGCAGCGCGGTGGAGGACTCGCCCGCAGCTCCACCGTCCTCGGTGTCGGTGTCATAGCCGCCGTCGGCGCGGGTGGCATGGCCACCGCGGCGCCCGGCAAGCCGCCGGTCTCGATCTCGCTGCCCGACCTCTCCTCGGTCACCCAGTCCGCCAAGGCCCTGATCTCCGACGGCGAATCCAGCGCGCCCAAGGGCTCCAGCACCCCGCTCACCACCGCCGGACTGACCAGCGCGGACGCCGCGCAGGGCAGCGCCGACGCCGGTGAGGCGCTGCGTGCCCGCATCATGCAGCAGGCCGAGTCGCAGCAGGACCAGGTCGACAGCGCGGCCCAGAAGGCCGCCGAGACCGCCGCCGCGAAGCAGGCCGCCGAGACCGCCGCCAAGCAGCAGGACGCCGCCGAGGCCAAGGCCGCCGCCGCCAAGAAGAAGGCGGAGGAGGAAGCCAAGGCCAAGGCCGAGGCGGAGCGCCTCGCCGAGCTCGCCAAGAGCTACTCGCTGCCCACCTCCTCGTACACGCTGACCTCCACCTTCGGTGAGGCCGGCTCCATGTGGTCCTCCGGCTACCACACCGGCCTCGACTTCGCGGCGCCCACCGGGACGCTCATCAAGGCGATCCACGGCGGCACCATCACGGAGGCCGGCTGGGCCGGCGCGTACGGCTACCGCACGGTCCTCACCCTCGACGACGGCACGGAGCTGTGGTTCTGCCACCAGTCGTCGATCAGTGTCACCGCCGGGCAGAAGGTCACCACGGGCGAAGTGATCGGGCGCGTGGGTGCGACGGGCAATGTCACCGGACCGCACCTGCACCTGGAAGTGCACCCCGGCGGGGGCGACTCCATCGACCCGATGGCGTGGCTGCGGGGCAAGGGCCTCAACCCCTGAGCCGACCGTCTCCACCCTTGCGCCGAGGCGCTCCGGCCCCGGGCTGAGGGTTTCCCCACCCGTGCCGAGGGATCCGATCCCCGGCTGAGGTGCTCCACCCTTGCGCCGGGGACCTCCCTTGGCTGAGGTGCTCCACCCTTGCGCCGGGGATCTCCCTTGGCTGAGGTGCTCCACCCTTGCGCCGGGGATCTCCCTTGGCTGAGGTGCTCCGCCCTTGCGCCGGGGACCTCCCTTGGCTGAGGTGCTCCACCCTTGCGCCGGGGACCTCCCCTGGCCGAGGGTCTCCGCCCTTGCGCCGGGGATCTCCCCTGGCCGAGGGTCTCCGCCCTTGCGCCGGGGATCTCCCCTGGCCGAGGGTCTCCACCCGACCCAGGGCCGCGCGCCCCGGGTCCACGGGTTTCATCCCGAGCCGGGGGGCCGGCCCCGCTGCGAGGGACTCCGCTCCTGAGGCACGACCGCACTTCCTCCGCCGAGGCGGCGCCACCTCCTCCGCGGCATCGGTCTCCGGCGGTCCTGACGACAACCCCCCGACGTCAGGGCTGCCGGTCGGGTGCGTTCGGGTGTCCTCGGATGCATGCGGAATACACCCATCCGGTACGGGTGTTGGGGCGAGGTATGACACCTCTCCGCAAGCTCGGTCCGTCCGACCTCGAGGTCTTCCCGCTCGCCCTCGGGGGCAACGTCTTCGGCTGGACCGCCGACGAAGCACACTCCTTCGCCGTCCTCGACGCGTACACCGCCGCCGGCGGCAACTTCATCGACACCGCCGACTCCTACTCGGCGTGGGCCGACGGCAACGAGGGCGGCGAGTCAGAGACCCTCATCGGCAAGTGGCTGAGGAAGCGCGGCAACCGCGCCGACGTCGTCCTCGCCACCAAGGTCAGCCAGCACCCCCGGTACCCGGGCCTGTCCGGCGCCAACATCAAGGCGGCGGCCGACGCGTCCCTGCGCCGCCTCGGCACCGACTGCATCGACCTCTACTACACGCACTTCGACAAGCCGGAGGTGCCGGTCGAGGAGATCATCGGCGCGCTCGACGAACTGGTGCGGGCGGGCAAGGTGCGGCACATCGCCGCGTCCAACATCTCCCCCGAGCGGCTCCGCGAGTCCCTGGAGTTCTCCGACCGCGAGGGCCTCGCGCGCTATGTCGCCCTGCAGCCCCACTACAACCTCGTCTCACGCGACACGTACGAAGGGCCCCTGCACGACGTCGCCTCCCACGCCGGCCTCGCCGCCGTCCCGTACTTCGCCCTCGCGTCCGGCTTCCTCACGGGCAAGTACCGCCCGGGCGCGAGCGTCGACTCGGCCCGCGCCGCAGGGGCGGGCAAGCACCTCGGCACCGAACGCGGCATCCGCGTCCTGGCCGCCCTCGACGAGGTCGCCGAGGCGCACGGCGCACCGGTCGCCACGGTCGCCCTGGCCTGGCTGGCCGCCCAGCCGACGGTCGCGGCCCCCATCGCCTCCGCCCGCACGGCCGAACAGCTCCCGGCGCTGCTGGGCGTGGCGGACCTGGTCCTCACGGAAGAGGAGCTGGCGAAGCTGACGAAGGCGTCCGCCTGACGCCGACGGCGGCCCGACGAAGGCGTCCGCCTGACGGGAGCAGCCGTCAGGTGCGGTAGGGGTTGTGGGCGGGGTACGGGGCCACCGGGCCGTACGGGTTCCCGTGCGGCGGTCCCTGCGGTTGCTCCGCGGGCTGTGGGTACGCCCAGGCGTACCCGTAGCCGTACCCGCTTGCGTGGGCGGGCCACGGCGGTGCCGGAATGCGCGGCGCGACCGCCCGCGCCGCGTACGCCAGGGCGGGTCGGGCGATCTCCCTGCGCCGCCACAGCTCGTCGAGCAACTCCCGCTCCCGCACGACGAAGTCGGCGCCGGCACGGCCGCGGCGGCCCCGGTGACGCAGGAACGCGAGCGACGTCGCGTACGCCTCGTACTCCGCGACCGAGCGCGCCGCGGCCTTCCCGCCGTGATGCCCCGCGTACTCGCGGGCGAGCCGCCGCGCCCGCATGGAGCCGAGCACATGGGGCTCGACCGGGGTCAGCCAGCCGGCCACGGCGTACGCCGGAAGCTCCGTGCGCACGGTGCGCAGTTCACGCTGCCGTGTCCAGACGACCAGCCAGGTCAGCAGGCCGAACGCGGGCACCATGAACGCGGCGTACACCGCGAAGAACCCGTACTCCCCGAACGTCGAGGAGCCGTTCCAGACGGAGTGCATGCCCATGGCGAGCAGCAGTCCGCCGAAGGGCAGCAGCACGCGGCGCAGATGCTGGCGTTCCGCGGACAGCGCCGCGACGCCGAAACCGATGCCGGTCAGCACGGTGAACAGCGGATGCGCGAACGGTGACATGACCACGCGGACGAAGAAGGTCGCGGCGGTGAGGGAGGCGAGCCCCCGCTCCCCGCTGAGCTGGTCGGTTCCGAACGCGGTGCCGAGGTAGAGGATGTTCTCGGTGAACGCGAAGCCGGTGGCCGTGATCCCGGCTATGACGACCCCGTCGACGATCCCGGTGAAGTCCCGTCTGCGGAAGAGGAAGACCAGCAGCACGGCCGCCGCCTTCGCGGATTCCTCGACGATCGGCGCTATGACGGTCGCGCCGAGCGTGTCGGCGCTCGACGGGTCCGCGGTCGACGTCGCTATCCATCTGGTCGCGAAACTGTTGGCGACGATCGCTATGAGCGCGGCGGCGCAGGCGCCCCAGGCGAACGAGAAGATCAGATTCCGCCAGGGGCCCGGTTCGACACGGTCCAGCCAGCGGAACGCGGCGACGAGGAGCGGTACGGGGAACACGGCGAGACCGAGACCGACCAGAAAGCCCTCGGTGCCGGTCTGCTCACGGACGAGCGCCAGGATCACGAGCCCCGACATCGCGAGCAGGGTGATCAGCGCGCCGTACCGGACCCATCGGCGCTGCCACCAGTGCGCGTGCCGCAGCCCACCGCCGGCGGGACCGCCGGGGTGCGTCGGGTACGTCGGGTACGGAGGGCAGGTGGCCACGGCATCGACCCTAACGAGGGAGGGGCGCAGCCCGCGACGGTGCCTCGTGCTGCCCGGGGCACCCGCGCGGACACCGAAGGGACGCCCGGGTGGCTCCCGGGGCCTCAGCGGCCCTTCAGCCGTCGGCGGACTGCTGGTCCGGGTGTTCTTCGAGGTGCTGTACGCGCCGGAAGAGAAGGTCGTTCACCACATGACCCTTGTCCAGTCCCTGGCCCTCGAAACGGGTCAGCGGCCGGAAGGCGGGACGTGGCGCGTAACCGCCGTCGGGCCGGGTGTTCTCGAAGTCGGGGTGCGCGCTCAGCACTTCGAGCATCTGCTCGGCGTAGGGCTCCCAGTCGGTGGCGCAGTGCACGAGGGCGCCCGGCTTGAGGCGGGTCGCCACCAGGCTGAGGAACTCGGGCTGGATCAGCCGCCGCTTGTGGTGCCGCTTCTTGGGCCAGGGGTCGGGGAAGTACACCCGCAGACCGCTCAGGGACTCCGGCCGGAGCATCTCCCTGAGCAGGATGATCGCGTCGCCGTTGGCCACGCGCACATTGGACAGGCCGTTGCGGTCGGCGAGATTGAGCAGGTTGCCCTGGCCCGGCGTGTGCACGTCGACCGCGAGGATCCCGGTCTTCGGGTCCTCGGCCGCCATCTGCGCGGTGGCCTCGCCCATCCCGAAGCCGATCTCCAGCACGACGGGACAGTCGCTCCCGAACAGCTCGGCCAGATCGATCGTCCGCTGCCCGTCGATGTCCAGACCCCACTTGGGCCACAGCCGCTGGAGCGCGTCCGCCTGCCCGGCCGTCACCCGGCTGCGACGCGGCTGGAAGCTCCGGATGCGCCGCTCGAAGTGCGACCCGGCGGGGTCGGCCTTCGGGCCGTCGGGGAACCGGGGCTCGCCCTTCGCACGGGTATGCCGCAGCGAGCCGGCGTCGGTGGCCGGCCCGGCCTCTTCGGGGGAGTCAAGGAAGTCAGACACAGTGGTGTCGATTTTACGGGGGTGTGCGGGGTGGGGGATCCGGGTCCGGGACGAGGTCCCCCTGGGGCTGGGGCTGGGGCTGGGGCTGGGGCTGGGGCTGGGGCAGGCGGCGGGTCCGGCCGGGCACCGGGGTGTCATGTGCCGGCCAGTGCGGCCAGTGCCCTCCGGGCGACCTCCCTTCCGATGGGCAGCGAGGCCGTGGCCGCGGGTGACGGCGCGTTCAGCACGTGGACCGTCCGGGGGCCCTCCTTGATCAGGAAGTCGTCCACCAGGGTGCCGTCGCGCAGGACCGCCTGGGCCCGCACGCCGGCCGCAGCGGGGACCAGGTCCTCCGGGGTCACCGCGGGCAGCAGACGCCGGACGGCCGTGGTGAACGCCGCCGTCGACAGGGAGCGCCGCAGCTCCCCGGCGCCGTACCGCCAGTGCCGTCGGGCGATCCGCCAGGAACCGGGCCAGCTCAGCGTCGAACCGAGCTCACGGGGGCGTACGACGCTCCAGTCGTACCCCTCGCGGGCGAGCGCGGGCACCGCGTTCGGGCCGATGTGGACGCCGCCGTCGATGCCCCGGGTCAGGTGCACCCCGAGGAAGGGGAACGCGGGGTCGGGCACGGGATAGACCAGTCCCCGCACCAGCTCGGGCCGCGCCAGCGTGTAGTACTCGCCGCGGAACGGCACGATGCGCATCCCGGGGTCGTCACCCGTGAGCCGGGCGATCTCGTCGCAGTGCAGGCCCGCGCAGTTCACGAGGACGCGGGCGCGGACGATCGCGCCGTCCGCGGTGCGCACCGCGGCGCCCAGGGCCGGGCGGCGGTCGATGCGGACGACCTCGGCCCCGTACCGGATCTCGGCCCCGGAGGCCTCCGCCAGCTGCCGGGCCACCGCGACGAAGTCGCAGATCCCCGTCGTGCCGACTTGGATCGCGGCGAGCCCGCGGACCTCCGGCTCGTACTCCGCGATCTGGGTGGGGCCCAGCTCGCGCACCGGAATGCCGTTCTCCCGGCCGCGCTGCACCAGGGCGTGCAGCCGGGGCAGCTCGGGCTTCTCCGTGGCGACGATCAGCTTGCCGGTGACGGCGTGCGCGATGCCGTACTCCGCGCAGAACTTGACCATCTCGGTGGCGCCCCGCGTCGCGTACTGCGCCTTGAGGGAGCCCGGGCGGTAGTAGACCCCGCTGTGGATCACCCCGCTGTTGCGTCCCGTCTGGTGGCGGGCGGGGCCCTGCTCCTTCTCCAGCACCGTCACCCGCGTGCCCGGCGCCGCGCGCGTGATCGCATACGCCGTCGACAGTCCGACGATCCCGCCGCCGATCACCAGCACATCGCAGTCGTACGTGCTCCGCACCTGCCACACCTCCCGACTCGATAGTGCACTGCGCCACTGACAATGCCCTCAAACCCGGAAGGTGCCCCGAGGACGCGCACCGGCCCGCGTCGTCCCGCTTCTCGGGGGCCCGGCCCCGGCGCCGCTAGGCCGGAGCCATCAGCAGCGGCCGTGCGCGCTCCCGCAGCTCGACCACGCGCGGCTCGTCGCCGTACGGCTCCAGCCGGTGCAGGAGATCCTTGACGTACTCGGTGGTGCGCGCCGAGGAGATGCGCCCCGCGACCTCCACCGCCCGGACGCCCTGCTCGCACGCCGCGTCCAGATTGCCCGACTCCAGCTCCGCGACCGCCGACACCACGAGACGCAGGCCGTGGGAGCGGACGAACTCCTCCGTCGGCTTCGACAGCGCCTGCTCGGTGAAGCGGCGCACCTGGCGGGGCGCCTTCAGGTCGCGGTAGCACTCCGCCGCGTCGGCGGCGAAGCGGTCGTAGGAGTAGAAGCCGAGCCAGGAAGGGTCGTTGTCGCCCTCCCGGGACCGCTCCAGCCAGCCCTCGGCGGCCTTCAGGGCGGCGCCCGCCGCCTGCGCGTCACCCGCGCGTGCGTGCGCGCGTGCCTCGACGAGACGGAAGAAGCTCATGGTGCGGGCCGTGGCCAGTCCCCTGTTGCGCTCCAGGGCGGCCTGGGCGAGGTCGACGCCCTCGTCGCCGAATCCGCGATAGGTCGCCTGCAGGGACATCGACGCCAGGACGTAGCCCCCGAGGGGGACGTCGGCGGCCGCGCGCGCGAGACGCAGCGCCTGGATGTAGTAGCGCTGGGCCGCCTCCTGCTGGCCCGTGTCGAAGGCCATCCAGCCCGCGAGACGGGTGAGTTCGGCGCTGGCCCCGAACAGGGCCCTGCCGACCTCGTCGGAGTACGAGCCGAGCAGCAGGGGTGCCGCCTCCACCCGTAAGCACTCGGGCACCATCGACGAACGCCAGTCGCCGCCACCGTACTTGGAGTCCCAGCGCCTGGCGTCCTCGGCCGCCTCGCGCAGCTTCTGCACGTCGCTGTGGCCGACTTTCAGCGGTGCTCCGGAGCCCTCACCGGGGCTCACCTCGCGCGCCACCGAACTGTCGGCCGGTGTTATCAGCCAACGGGAAGCGGGAGTTGCGTATGCGCTCACTGCGAAGGAGCCGGCCAGCGACTGCCAGATGCCGCCGCCACCTGCGCGGCGACCTGCGAGGTCGAGGCGGTACAGCTCGGTGGCCGACCGCACCGCCTGTCCGACGTCCCGGGGGAAGGCGAGGCCCACTTCCGGCGCGGGGTCCGCGTCCGCCAGGCCGATCTCGTGGAGCGGCACGGGGCGGCCGAGCTTCTGGCCGATGGCGGCGGCGATGAGGTGCGGCGCCGCACCTTGCGGCACCATTCCCTTCGACACCCAGCGCGCCACCGACGTCTTGTCGTAGCGAAGAGTCAACCCGCGTTGGGCGCCAAGGTCGTTGACGCGTCGCGCGAGTCCTGCGTTGCTGATTCCCGCGAGGGCGAGAACGGCGCCGAGTTTTTCGTTCGGCCCGCGTTGCTCCCTGGACATGCGCCACCCCTCGACACAGACGGCTGCCGCGCTGGCATAACCACGCGGCATTCGTAAACCCAGCGTAGTTCGCCCGATCCCAAGCGTTAAGGGGCGTTCTTCCGGATGGCGGGATTGTGGTCCGTACGACTGTACGGACGGTTGCGATGTGCTCCCGCTGTGTGGCTGTGCGCCCGCCCGTGCGCTCTTCTCCGGCCATCCGGGGAGCGCTTCCATGGACCCTGCGTGGGTCGGCCCGCTGTACTGGATCCAGTGGGCTGGGGGACACCGCCGCCTCCATCCCCGCGGGCGGCGGACCGGTCCGGGAGGCGAACTCCGCCTCCCGGACTGTGCGTTGCCGAAGCGGTGCGCAGGGCCTGTACGGAGAGTGTGCATGCCTGCGCGCCCGTAGCCGATTTGGCTGAAAATCGATGGCGGCTTTCCGTGGCGAACAGGGCTCCTACCACGTCAGTTGAGGGCGCGTAGGGGGTTTTGGGGGAGCGTATCGGGGGCGCATTCGCGTCGGCCCGGGCGGGGGTCGGGGGAGCCCGCGTGGGCCCCGTGCGGACTGCGGCACGGGGTGGACGCGCCGGGTTCCCGGGTGGACTCGCCTGTGGGGCAAGGCCGTTGAGCGCCGGCTCTCCGTGCCCGTGGCGGCGTGTCCCGGTGGGCGCGTGGCGGGTGCGGAGCGGCGTGGACGCGTGCACAGGGGCGCATTTCAGGGAGCGCAAGCCGCCGCAGGGGCCCTCCCGCGCGCTTCCTTCGTGGCAGCATGGTGCCCAGTTCGTGCGGTGCACTGGTTGTCCACAGCCTGTGGAGGCGGCGATGCGATGGTTGGTGGGGTGGAGCAGTACCGCCGCCAGAGCGCCTGAGATCGGCTCTGCGGGCGCCACCGGAAACGACGGCGAGACCGTGCATCCGGTCGGCTCCCAACTCCTGTGGGGCGACCCCGACCCCCTCTGGGCCGTCGGCGACTGGCGCCCCGACGAGGTCCGCGTCGTGAAGGCCGACCCGCAGAACCGCATCGCCGTCCTCGGCACCTGCGCGGCCTCCGACGAGGAGCTCCGCGTCGGGCTGTTCGCCGCGCGCGGCGGGGCGCTTCGGCACCTGACCAACTGGGCCGGCAGCTACACCGCCGTGGTCCAGGTGGGCCGGCGCGTGACCGTCTGCGGCGACCTCGCGGGCGCCCGGCCCGTCTTCTACACGCCCTGGGCGGGCGGCACCGCGTACGCGACCGCCGCGCTGCCCCTCGCCGACCTCATCGAGGCCAACCTCGACTTCGGGCATCTCGCGGCCCTGCTCGCCGCCCCCGACGTCCCGGACGCCGTGCACGACTCGACCCCGTACGAAGGGGTGCGACGCATCCCGCCGGGGCACGCGCTCATCCTGCGCGCGGGGGCGCGTGAGATCGCCGGGTACGAACCCGTCGCGTCCCTCGCCGTCGCCGCACCGTCCGCCGACCCCGACAGCGCCGTGGACGCCGTGCGGGACGCCCTCGTGGAGGCCGTCCGCGCGCGTCTCGCCGCGCCGCGGCACGTGCCCGGCACCGACGTGGACCCCGGACCGGTGCCCGGGATGGGGCCGGCCGAGCGGCGCGCCGCGCGCGGCATGCCCGTGCCGGGCATCGGCGCCGACCTCTCCGGCGGACCCGCGTCCGGGACGCTGGCGCTGCTCGCCGCCGGGCTTCCCGGGGCGCCCGGCACGGTCCTCGGGCACGGCACCGGCGCCGGTGAGCGGCTGCTCGCGGTCACCTTCAACGACCTCGCCGTCAGAGGGCGGGAGGCCGAGCTGGAGCGGGCCGGGACGCTGGCCGCCAATCCCCGGCTGCACCACGTCGTCGTCGCCGGGGGCGAGGAGGTCCTCCCCTACGCCGACCTCGAAGGCCCGCTGACGGACGAGCCGGGGCCCTCCCTGGTGACGGCCGCACGGCACCGCGCGCGTCTCGCCTCCGGCAGCGCGGACCACTTCACGGGGTACGGCGCCCGGCAGGTCCTCGACGCGCACCCCGCCCGGCTCGCGGACCTCCTGATGGACCGCAAGCGGCGCCATCTGGTGCGGCCCGTCGCCGCGTTGGCGAAGGCCGACGGGTCGGTGATGGTCCCCGCGCGCGTGTACGCCGCGGCGCGGAAGCTGGCCCGTACGCCCTACCGCAGCGGGGTCGACGTCCTCGCCGAGCGGCTGCTGCACCGGCGGTTCGAGGAGCCCGGCGGGGCCGTGGGGGCGTCGCTCGCCGCGCTCACCTGGGCCAGACCCGGGCCCGCGGCGCGTTGGCTGACCGGGGAGGCGTTGGCTGAAGTATCGGTTCGCCTCCAGGCGGGTGGAGGGCGGGCCGGGATCGGACCCGGGCAGCGGCCCGGCGACTTCCGGGCGCGGGCCGCGCTGGCCCGGCACGCGGCGGACGTGCGGGTGCTGGAGCAGGCCGCCGAGATCCGCTTCCAGCGGCTGCACGCTCCGTTCCTGGACAACCAGGTGGTGCGGGCGTGCCGGAGCCTTCCGGAGGCGCTGCGGGTGCAGCCCGGGGCGCGGGCGGCGATTCTCCGTACGGTGCTGGAGGGCGCCGGAGTGGGAGACCTGCCACCGGGGTGGGGTGCGCCCTCCCATGCGTCGTCGGCGGCGGCCGCGCGGACGGGGTTGCGGGCGTTCGCGGATCCCCTGATCGGGCTGTTCGACACGCCGTTGCTCGCTCAGGCGGGGCTGGTCGAGGCCCGGGTCGTCCGCAAGGCGCTCCGCGCGGCCTCGGAGGGCGAGACCCTGCCGCTGGACGGCCTCGCGGATCTCGTCTCCCTGGAGGTGTGGCTGCGCCGGCTGCTGTCCCGCCGCGGCACGTGCTGGACGGGGACTCCGGCTCGCCAGCGGGCCGTTCCCGCGGGGATAGTGCCGCAGGGACGGGCTCTGGGGGCGGGGGCGGGGCGTCACGCCTGAGCCGGGTGCCGTCGGTGCGGTGGCCGTTTCGCCGTCTGTGCGGTGGGTGGGTCGGGGCCGTGCCGGTGATCCGCCCGTTGCAGCCCTCGTGTGGTCCGGTGTGTCGGTGCGGTGGGGTCGTGTTGCCGTCCGCAACGGGCATTCGATTCACCGGCACGGCCCCTTCGGTGAGTGGGCGACTGCGGGTGCGTCCATCGCGGGGTGCGTCCATCTCGGGGTGCGTCCCTTCGCGGGTTCCCGCCGGCCTCTGGCGCCGGGGTCATCCTTCAGCCCGTCCGGCCCCTTCTGCAGTGCGTCCGGCCGCCCCTTCAGCCCGTCCGGCGGCAGCTCCCAGGCCGTCGTCGTCCGAGGCTGGCCCCCGTCCCGTCCGGCGGCAGTTCACTTCGGGCGCTGGCTCCCGTTCCGTCCGGCGGCAGTTCACTTCGGGCGCTGGCTCCCGTTCCGTCCGGCGGCAGTTCACTTCGGGCGCTGGCTCCCGTTCCGTCCGGCGGCAGTTCACTTCGGGCGCTGGCTCCCGTCCCGTCCCGTCCCGCATTGAGGACAGGGAGCCACCTCCCAGCCCGTCCGGCGTTTGAGGACGAGGCCGTTCAGGCCGATCTGGCTGAGTTCCGGGCGCCTTACGAGTGCCGGTGGGCCCCACCCGGCCCGTCCCGCCTGGGAGCGGAGGGCGCACCTCCCAGCCCGTCCGGCGTTTGAGGACGAGGCCGATCGGGGGTCCGGGGCGGAGCCCCGGGGGAGGGCGCTGGTGGGGGTGCGGACCGGCTCGCCGGGGAAAGGCGGTGTTCCGGCGGGCGCGGGCGGCGAGAATGGGCGGGTGCGGTACAGAATTCTGGGGATCACCCAGGCGGAGGACGACCGGGGAACCCAGGTGGACGTGGGCGGCCCCCGCGTACGCGCCCTGCTCACCGCACTCGCCCAGCGCCCCGCCCGCCCCACCAGCCCGGCCACCCTCATCGACGAGGTCTGGGCGGACGCTCCCCCCGCGGACGCCCCCGCCGCGCTCCAGGCGCTGGTCGGCCGTCTCCGCCGGGCCATCGGCAAGGACGAGGTCACCTCGGAGGCGGGCGGCTACCGCCTCCGTGCCACCGGCGACGACGTGGACCTGTTCGTCTTCGAGCGGCTCGCCGCGGAGGGCCGGGCCGCTCTGGACCGCGGCGACACCACCACCGCGGCCGACCGCCTGCGCGAGGCCCTGGCCCTGTGGCGCGGCCCGGCCCTCGCCGACCTGCCCGACCGCTCGGCGGCGACCCGTCCGGAGGCGCTGCGTCTGGAGGCGACGCGGGCCCGGGCCGAGGCGGACCTCCGGCTCGGCCGTGCCTCCGACGTCGTACCCGAGCTGCGGGAGCTGACGACGGCCCATCCGTACGACGAGGGGTTGCAGGTCCTGCTGATCCGCGCCCTGCGCGACGCGGGGCGCGGAGCGGACGCCCTCGCCGCGTACGAGGAGGTGCGCCGCGGACTGCTGGAGAGCCTGGGGGCCGATCCCGGGCCGGAACTGCGTTCCCTGCACGCGCAGTTGCTGAATGGGCCGTCCGGGGACGGTCCTGAGGCCGGGCCGGCCGAGCCCTTGCGGGGCGGGAATCTGCGCCCTCGGCTGAACTCGTTCGTGGGGCGGGAGCCCGAACTCGACGCCATCCGTTCGGATCTCGGCAGGGCCCGCCTGGTCACCCTGACCGGACCGGGCGGTTCGGGAAAGACGCGCCTCGCGGAGGAGGCCGCCGCCGGGCTCCCGCAGGCCTGGCTCGTCGAGCTGGCCCCGCTCGACCGGCCCGAGGCGGTCCCGGGCGCCGTGGTCAACGCGCTCGGCCTGCGCGAGACCGTCCTGATGACCAACGAGATGGCGGGCGTGCCGCAGGACGACCCGGTCGCGCTGCTCGTCGAGCACTGCGCCCCGCGCAGCCAGCTCCTGATCCTCGACAACTGCGAGCACGTCATCGACGCGGCGGCCGAGCTCGCCGAGACCCTGCTGACGCACTGCCCCGGGCTCACGATCCTCGCGACCAGTCGTGAACCCCTCGGTGTGCCGGGCGAGTTGCTGCGCCCGGTCGAGCCCCTGCCACCGGATCCGGCCCGCCGGCTGTTCATGGAGCGGGCGTCGGCCGTACGTCCCGACGCCGATGTCGCGTTCCACGACGCGGCGGCGGTGGACGAGATCTGCCGGCGGCTCGACGGTCTTCCCCTCGCCATCGAGCTGGCGGCGGCGCGGCTGCGGCTGCTCACCCCCCGCCAGATCGCCGACCGGCTCGACGACCGTTTCCGTCTGCTCACCTCAGGGAGCCGTACGGTGCTGCCCCGCCAGCAGACGCTGCGTGCCGTCGTCGACTGGTCCTGGGACCTGCTCGACGAGCGGGAGCGGACGGTGCTGCGCGAGGTGTCCGTGTTCGCCGGCGGCTGGGACCTGGCGGCGGCGGAGGCCGTGTGCACCGGACCGGCGACCGATCTCGTCGGGGCGCTCGTCGACAAGTCCCTGATCGTCGCGACGCCGTACGACGACGAGTGGGGCGGCATGCGGTACCGCATGCTGGAGACGATCCACGAGTACGCCGCCGAGCGCGCCGCCGAGGTCCCCGGGCTGCGTGCCGCGGCCGAGCATCGGCACCGCGCGTGGGTCCGGGCGCTCGTGGAGGAGGCCGAACCGCTGCTGCGTTCCGCCGCGCAGCTCCCGTGGATCCGCCGGCTGGAGACCGAGCTCGACAACATCCGGGCGGCCCTGCACCGCACGGTCGTCGCCGGTGACGAGGAGACGGCCGGCTCCGTGGTCCTCGCCATGGGCTGGTTCTGGTGGCTGCGCAACTACCGCCGTGAGGGCACGGACTGGACGGAGCTCGTGCTGCGGCTGGGCACGGCGGCCGAACTGGGCACGGTGCCCGCGGGGGAGGACACGCACTCGTTCCTCGCCGCGCTGCAAGCGGTCGACCCCGTGGCGGTGTTCCTGGAGGAACCCGGGCGCGACGCGTCCCATCCGCTGCGTCCGATGCGGATGAGGCTGCGCATGTTCGACCTGTTCATGAAGCTGGAAGCCGGACCGCCCGGCGACTGGGCGGACGACTGGTCGCGGGAGTACATCGAGCGTGTGCAGGCCGCTTTCAAGACGGGTGGCCCGGACGCGGCGCGGATGCCGGGACTCGTCTGGCCGCTGGCCTCCTACTTCCTCGGCGGGGCGACCGACGCGCAGCCCGCACTCGACGCGGCGATCGCCAACTGCCGTGAGTACGGCGGCGAATGGGAGGTCGGCGTCATGCTGATGTTCCGCACGCACATGGTCGTAGACGCCCCCGGTGGCATGCCCGGCGTCGATGACGACCTGGCGGAGTTGCGCGTGCTCAGCCGTCGGGTGGGCGACCGCTGGATGCGGGCCCAGGTGTGCAGCGCTGCCGGTGAGGCGGCCATGGCGCGCAGCCGTTTCGGGGAGGCGAAGGGCGAGTACGAGGAGGCGTTGCGGCTCGCCCACGAGGTGGGGGCGTACGCGGAGACGCCGTTCCTGATCGCGCGGCTGGCGGAGGTCGCGTACCGCTCGGGCGAGCGGTCCAAGGCCCTGGCGATCCTGGACGAGGCGGGCGCCGCCGCCGACCGCTACGGGGTGATGGATTCCAGGCCGTTCGTCCATCTGTTGCGTGCCCAGATGGTTCTGGACGAAGGGGAGGTCGCCTTCGCGCGCGAGCTGTGCGAGCGGGCGCGCGCCGAGTCCGCCCTGGGCAGCCCGCCGCCGCAGTTCACCGCGGCGCTCAACTGGGTCGACGCGCTGGTGACGGTCGCCGAGTCCGGGCCGCTCATCGGTCTGCGGAAGATGGTCGACGCCCTGCGGGAGGCGGTCGATCTGCGGTGTGCCGACGTGGTGGCGGCCGCTTTCGTCGATGTCGCCGCGGGGCTCGTCGGCGAGCTCGGCGACCATCCGCTCGCGGTCCGGCTGCTCTCCGCCGGCGCACGGTGGCGTGGCGGCCATCCGCGGCCCGCCCGCGAGGAGACCGTCGCCGCGCGTACGGAGGCCGCCGCGCTCGCCGCCCTCGGCCCGGCCCGCCACGCGTCCGAGCGGGCCGCCGGCGCGGACTTCACCACTCAGGACGCCCTGCGGGACCTGGCCGCCGCGCTGCGGGAGCGAACCGCCGGATAGCGGCGTACGGCGCTCACCTGCACCGGAACTTGGACTCCGCCCAGTCCGCCAGCGACGCGGAGTCGAACGGGCCGTGCGGTTCGACCTCGAGGCGGACCGTCCTGCGGCCGGTGAGGTCGACGTGGACGGGGACGGCCCGGTCGCCGCCCTCGATCAGTGGTGACTGCCACAGCCGCGTCCCGTCGGCGTGGACGGAGAAGCGCACGCTGCCGAGGCCCATCGTCAGGTCGTCGACGCCGACCGTCGCGTCGTACGAGGAGCACGCGCGGTTGAGGTCGATGGTGACGGAGGACCGGCCGTGCACGGTCACCCCGTGGGCGTACCGGTCGTTCGCGATCGACAGGCGGTCGCGCTGCCACACCCAGCTGCTCTCGCCGAGCCGCATCTCGGGCCCGGTGTGGTCGCCCTCGACGCTGTAGCCGAGCTCGCTCCACTGGTAGACGACCGGCGCGGGAGGGGGCGGCGGGGTCGGCGTCGGTGGTGACGGTGGTGTCGGGCGGGGCGTGGGCCGCGCCTTCGTCGGGGTGGGCCTGGGCGTGGGAGTGGGCGTGGGGGACGCGTCGGGGGTGGGTCTCGGGGAGGACTTGGGTGTCGGCTTCGGGGGCAGGGTGGGCGCCGGGGCGGGGGGATTCGGCGCGGGCGCCTGCTTCGGAGGCCTCGGTGACGGCAGCGGCGCCTCGACGGCGGGCGAGGCGGGTGGCTTGGCCTCGGGCCGCTTCGCCGGGCTGTCGTTACCGGCCAGGGCGAGTGCCACCGCGGTCGCGGCGACGGCCACGACACCTGCCGCGATGCCCGCCTTGACGGGCGCCCCGAGTCCTTCCGCGGCCGCCGCGCCGCCTCCGGTGCCCGCCCCGCCGGAGCCGCCGCCCGCCGCCGCCGCGCCCGCGGCCCCCGCCGCTCCGGCCCCGGCGCCGCCGGCGACGAGGGCGACGGCCTTTCCGTACCCGGCGGCACCGAACCAGCCGATGACGGCGACCGGCACGACCGCGGGGATGCCGCCGGCGACTTCCTTGATCTGGCCGGCGGCCAGCCGGCACTTGGCGCACTCCTCCAGATGCTTGCGCAGTCCGCGCTCGGCGCGCGTGCGCAGCCCGCCGCGGGCGTAGGCGCCGAGCCGGTCGGCGTACCGGGCGCACTCCTCGTCCATGGTGAGCGTGGTGCTGACGTGCGCCTGGAGGTAGGCCTGTTTGAGGCCCTCACGGGCGCGGCTGGCGAGGACGCGGGTGCCGTTGGCGTCGAGGCCGAAGAGGGTGGCCACCTGGCTCGGCGACTCGTCCTCGACCTCGGTGTGCCACAACACGGCCTGCCAGCGCTCGGGCAGCGACCGGAAGGCCCGCATGGCCATGGACTGCTCGGCCTCGTGCATCGCGCGCACGTCCGCGCCCAGGTCGAGCGTGTCGTCGTCGGACACCTCGGATCCGCGGGCCGCCTGCGCGGCGAACACCGCGAAGTCGTCGACCAGATGCTCACGGTTCGCCGACTTCGTCCAGTTCGCGGCGACGCGGCGGACCGTCGTCAGCAGGTACGCGCGGACGGCGTGTTCGGGGCCGCTGCCGCCGCGTACCGCCTGGAGCATGCGGGCGAAGACCTCGGCCGTGAGGTCGTCGGCGGTGTGGGCGTCCCGGCAGCAGGTGCGGGCGTAGCGGCGGACGGCTTCCGCGTGCCGCCGGTACAGCGCCTCGTAGGCGGTGTCGTCGCCCGCGCGCATCCGTGCGATGAGGTCGGCGTCGGACGGCGGCGGTTCGACCGGGGGCGGCAGCACGCCGTCCTCGCGCCGGTCGCGCTGGGCCGGGACGCCGGCGTCGGGGGCTCCGCCGGTGGGCACGGGGGCCCAGGGGACGCCCTGGCGTCCGCCCTGGCTGGGCACCTGTCCGGGCACGTTGCCGGGCACCTGCCCGGGCACATGTGGGGTCGGGGCGTCGCCGGTTTCCGGGGTGTTGTCGGCCCCCGGGCTCGCGCCGACTTCCGGGCTTCCGCCGGTTCCCGGGCCTTTGCCGGTCTCCGCGTCGCCATCCGCGCCACCGTCGCCGGGTGACTCGTCCCGCCCGTCAAAACTCATCGCGGAAAGCCCCCGCCTGCACACTCGGACCCGAATACCGGGCAAGCGTGCCACACGCTCCAGGGGCGGGTCCTTCCCGTACGGGCCAACCACTCGTCCGGGGGGACTTCCCACCCGGCAGTACTACTGGTCACTCGTTCGGGGAATGGTCAACAGCCGTTGTTCGAACGGGAGTTGCCTTATGTCCGGATAGGGGTGGAGTGTGGTGCGGGGGCCGCGCGCACCGGCTCCGCGGCCGTCGGCGCACGGCCCGCAACGGGTCCGTGTTCTTCGGGCCCACGACCCGCATCGGGCCGTGGATTTGTGCGCACGGCCCGCGCAGGGCCACGGCTTCGTGTGTACGACCCGCTGTGGGCCGTGAGCCGGCGGTCCGAACCGGCGCCCCTGTCAGGGAGCGCATCGGCGCGGGGCCGGGGCGGCAGGACCGCGCGCTTCACACCGCGCGCCCCCTGTCGTGGGTCACGCCGGGCGGGAGCGCAGGCCTTCCAGCAGGATGTCGAGGAGCCGGGCCGAGGCCGCGGCCTGCTGGGCGGCGTCCGGCAGCGACGGGGCGGCCGTCGCGATCACCAGGAGGACGTCCGCGACGGTGACGTCGGCGCGCAGTTCGCCGGCCGCGCGGGCCCGGTCCACCAGTCGGCCCACCACGTCGAGCAGGGCCGCCGCGCCGGCGTCGTCCGCCGCGAGGATCGACTCCTCCTCGACCGGTGCCGGCCGCTGCTCGACGAGCCGCAGTTCGGGTGTGGGCTGCGAGCGCTGCTGCGGCACCCGCGCCTCGTCCGGCTCGGAGCCGTCGTCGGCGACACCGACCCGCAGCACCTGCGGGGGCAGCAGCCGTCCGGCGCCCGAGGCCACCGAGGTGCGCAGGAAGCGCGAGAGCGCCGACCACGGCTCGTCCTCCTGGCCGAGTGCCGCGCGCGCCTGGTCGGTCAGCCTTGAGGTCTCCTCCTCGGCTATGCGGCGGACCAGGACGTCCTTGCTCGGGAAGCGCCGGTACACCGTGCCGACGCCGACCCGGGCGCGCCGGGCGACGTCCTCCATGGGCGCGCCGTACCCCAGCTCGCCGAAGACCTCGCGCGCCGCGCGCAGGACGTGCTCGAGATTGCGCTGTGCGTCCACGCGCAGCGGTGTGGTGCGCGATCCGTCCGCCGGCACCCGGCCGTTGCCGCCCGCCGCGCCGCCGGGCGCGATGGCAGACGCGGAAGACCAATGAGAGTCCTGAATGTGCATAACGTTCCCCCGGTAATGACGTCTCCCCCCGGAGACTCTCCCCGCCATTGATAGCCGGAGCGTGGGGCACGAACTCGTCCGCACGGGTCCCCGTCGGACCCGTGGAGCGCATCCCCCTACACTCCGTCGACACACGAACATAGTTGAGAGGCAGTCAATTCAGAAGGGGCAGGTTCCGCACGGAGCGCCCCCCGATCGGAGTACGGGCCGGTTACGTCCCGATTGCGCCCCCTCCGTGCCCCCCTGACACCCGCTCTGAGCTGCGGTTTTCTCGCAGAGCCCGGCAAATCGGCCAACTCTTCGCGTTGTCGGCGACCGGTCACACAAATTGTCGGGGCTGTGGACAAACGCTGTTGTCGGGTGCGTCATGGGGTGGTGAAGGAACGTGCGCGCATTCTCATTGTCGGCGGCGGCTACGTCGGGATGTACACGGCCCTGCGCCTCCAGCAGAAGTTGAAGGCCGAACTGAAGCGGGGCGACGTCGAGATCACCGTCGTGTCCCCCGACCCGTACATGACGTATCAGCCGTTCCTTCCCGAAGCCGCCGCGGGCTCGATCTCCCCGCGGCACGTCGTCGTCCCGCTGCGCCGGGTCCTCAGCCAGTGCAGGATCGTCATCGGCGAGGCCCAGTCGATCGACCACGCCAAGCGCACCGCGACCCTCACCACCCTCGCCACCGAGGAGGAGGGAGCCGGCGCCGAGCAGATCGCCTACGACGAACTGGTCCTCGCCCCTGGCTCCGTCTCGCGCACCCTCCCGATCCCCGGCCTCGCCGACTACGCCATCGGCTTCAAGACGGTCGAGGAGGCCATCGGCCTGCGCAACCACGTCATCGAGCAGATGGACATCGCCTCCTCCACCCGCGACCCGGCGATCCGCGACGCCGCGCTGACCTTCGTCTTCGTCGGAGGCGGGTACGCGGGCGTCGAGGCCCTCGGCGAGCTGGAGGACATGGCCCGCTACACCGCGCGCTACTACCACAACGTCCGGCCCGAGGACATGAAGTGGATCCTCGTCGAGGCCTCGGACCGCATCCTCCCCGAGGTCGGCGAGGAGATGGGCAGGTACACGGTCACCGAGCTGCGCCGCCGCAACATCGACGTACGCCTGGAGACCCGCCTCGAATCGTGCGCGGACCGTGTCGCGGTCCTCAGCGACGGCGCACGCTTCCCGACCCGCACCGTCGTGTGGACGGCCGGCGTGAAGCCCCACCCGATCCTCGCCGCCACCGACCTGCCGCTGAACGAGCGCGGCCGGCTGCGCTGCACCCCCGAGCTGACCGTCGACGGCGCACCGCACGCGTGGGCCGCGGGGGACGCCGCCGCCGTCCCGGACGTCACCGTGGACAAGCCCGGCACGGACACCGCGCCCAACGCCCAGCACGCTGTACGGCAGGCCAAGACCCTCGGTGACAACATCGCGCACTCCCTGCGCGGCGAGCCCCTGGAGACGTACGCCCACAAGTACGTCGGCTCGGTCGCGTCGCTGGGACTGCACCAGGGCGTCGCACACGTCTACGGCCGCAAGCTGAAGGGCTATCCTGCCTGGTTCATGCACCGCGTCTACCACCTGAGCAGGGTGCCCACCTTCAACCGCAAGGCCCGTGTGCTCGCCGAATGGACCTTGGCGGGGCTCTTCAAGAGGGAGATCGTGTCTCTCGGCTCGCTCGAACACCCCCGTGCGGAGTTCGAACTCGCGGCCGGTGGAAAGCCTCCTCACGACCCGAAGGGGTCGTCCTGACCGGACCGCGGAACTCCACCGGCCGGACCGGCGTCTGACGGATGTCGGCCCGGTCCGCCAGACTGCCAGACTGGTCCACGACCTCGGGCGGGCGAACCGCTCGCCCTTCTCAACACGAGGCTTTCCCCACTGTGAACTTCACGCGCTGGAGCGCCCGGCTCCCCGGAACGCAGCGCCGCGCCGCAGCGCGGACCGAGCACACGGTCTCCCCGGACCCACGAGGGGAAGGCTCCGTGCCGGCGGCCCGCGTCGAGCAGCTGACCGGCGACGCGCCGCCCGCCCTCGCCGTCGACGAACTGCGCGTGCGCGAGGTCCTCGACCGCGTCCCGGCGCTCGTCGCCCTCGTGCACGGGCCCGACCACCGGCTCGCCTACGTCAACGACGCCTATGCGGCGGCCTTCGGCGCCCGTCCGGTCGGCGTGCCCGCGCGCGAGGCACTGCCCGAACTGGACGCGCTCGGCCTGCTCCCGCTCCTCGACCAGGTGCTGCGCAGCGCCAAGTCCCGCACGGTCAAGTCCCGCAAGGTGCCGAGCGGTCGCTCCTACACGTTCACCTGCACGCCCGTCGACATCGCCCCGGACGGCGAGGGCCGCGGGGTGCTCGTCTTCGCCACCGACGTCACCGACCACGCCGAGGCCGCCGAACGGCTGCGCGCCAGCGAGCGCCGCCAGCGCGAGACGGCCGTCACCCTGCAACGCTCCCTGCTCCCCCAGGAGCTGGAGCAGCCCGACGACCTGCGCATCGCGGCGACGTACCAGCCCGGCGGCACGGAGGCCGCGGTCGGCGGCGACTGGTACGACGTGATCACCCTCGGCGGCGGCCGGACGGCCCTCGTCATCGGCGACGTCATGGGCCGGGGCGTGCGTGCCGCCGCCGTCATGGGCCAGCTGCGTACCGCCGTCCGCGCGTACGCCCGCCTCGACCTGCCGCCCCACGAGGTCCTGCAGCTCCTCGACGGCCTCGCCACCGAGATCGACGCCAACCAGATCGCCACCTGCGTCTACGCCGTCCACGACCCCAACGAGGGGCGTCTCGTGTACGCGTCCGCCGGTCATCTGCCGATCCTCGTACGGGACGAGAGCGGCACCGTCCACCGCGCCGACGAGCCCACCGGGCCGCCCCTCGGCACCGGCGGCTGGCTGCACGCCTCCGGCTCGGTCCCGCTCGGTCCCGGCTCCACGGCCGTCCTGTACACGGACGGTCTCGTGGAGCGCCGCGACGAGGACCTGGACGAGGGGATCGCCGCGCTGGAGCGCGCTTTGGCGGGAGCCACCGGAACACCGCAGGTGGTCTGCGACCGGCTGGTCCGCTCGGCGGGCGTCACGGCCGACCACGACGACGACGTGGCCGTCCTGGTCCTCCAGCACCCGGCGCGCACCGGAGCCGACGGCGACCTGTTCCGCAACGCCGCCCTGGAGCTCCTCGGCGGGGTGGAAGCGGCTCCACGCGCGCGTGCCTTCGCGTCCGGTGTCCTCACCAGCTGGCGCTTCCCCGCGGATCTGCACGACCTGGGCGTCCTCGCCGTCAGCGAGCTCGTCGCCAACTCGCTCCAGCACGGCACCCCGCCGATGCGACTGCGTCTGCGGCGCACCGACCGGCGCCTGACCATCGAGGTGACCGACGGCGACGAGCACCTGCCCCGCCGGCGTCGCGCCGAGCCCGGGGACGAGGCCGGCCGCGGTATCGCCATCGTCGCCACGATCGCCTCCGCCTGGGGCTCGCGCCGTACACCCGGCGGCGGGAAGGCGGTGTGGTGCGAGTTCGTCCTGCCCCGCGGCGGCACCACGTGAGTGCGCCCGTCGCCTGAGATCTCCCGGCGCGCGGACGGGGCGGGCGGCAGGGGGTGCACGCCGGAGGCACCTCCGCGCGCCATCTAGCCGTCCGCACCTGCCGGTGCTAGTAGCTCCCCATGGCAGACGAAACGGGCTTTCAGCTCAAAGGAACCGCCCCCGAGCGGTACGAGCGGTACGCCGCGCCGTTCATGGCGCCCTTCGTCGACGCGGCCCTGGACGCCGTCGACCTCTATCCGGGCGCCACGGTCCTCGACCTGGCCTGCGGAACCGGCTTCGTGGCCCGTGCGGTCGCCGCCCGCGTGGGCCCGCGGGGCCGGGTCTTCGGCGCGGACGTCAACGAGGGCATGATCAGGGTGGCCAGGGCGCACGCGCCCCGCATGTACCCGGACATCGACTTCACGACGGCTCCGGCCGACAAGCTCCCCTACGAGGACGCCACCTTCGACGCGGTCGTCTGCCAGCAGGGCGTCCAGTTCTTCCCCGACCTCGACGCCGCCTTCGCCGAGGTGGCCCGGGTGACCCGGCCCGGTGGCCGGTTCGCCGCCACCGCCTGGGCCGCGCGGGAGCTGATCCCGTACTTCGTCGCCCAGTACGAGGCCGTCAGGGAGTACGGCGGACCCGAGGTCGCGGCGGACTACGAGGGCGCCTTCTCCGGCACCGCCGAGCGCCTCACCGCCGCCCTGCGCACCGCCGGCTTCCACGACGTCACCGCCCGCGAGGTCGGCTTCGGAGTCGCCCTCCCGCCGCTGGACGCCTACGCACCCGGCCAGCTCTCCTCGACCTCCTGGGGCCAGACGATCATCGACACCCGGGGCGAGGAGGCCCTCGCGCGGGCCGGCCGCGCCGTCCACGCCCACCTCGCGGACCGCACCGCCCCCGACGGCAGCGCGACCGTCCCGTTCACGGCCAACCTGGTCACGGCGGTGCGCTGAGACACGACGACGGCCGTCACCACGGTGCTCCGTGCTGACGGCCGTCGTCCGTCCGTGCCGGTCCGTCCGTGCGTCAGGCGCTCGCCGTGACCGGCTCCGCCGGCGCGCCACCCTGCGCGACCACCCGGCTCCTCACGAGCGACGGCTGGTTCTGCACGGGCGTGAGCTGCCGGCCCAGGCGCACGGCGAGGAACGTGATGCCGAGCGAGAACAGCAGGAACGTGACGACGTAAGGGCCGTGCAGCGACGCGCCCATCGGACCACCCACCGCCGGACCGATCGCCAGCGCGAGCTGCTTCACCAGGGCGAAGGCGGAGTTGTACTGACCCGCCATGCCCGACGGCGCCAGATCGGCCACCAGCGGGGCGACCGTCGGCGACAGCATCGCCTCACCGAGCCCGAAGAGCGCGTACGTCGAGACGAACGCGGCGGTGGCCATGGTCCGGCTGCCGTGCCCGAGTCCCGCGTACCCGGCCGCGAGCCATGCCACGGCCCAGATGAGCCCGACCGCGGCGATCACCCGGGACCGCTTCCTGCGCTCGACGAACTTGAGGACCGCGAACTGCGCGACCACGATCATCGCGGTGTTGGCGGCCATCGCCGTGCCGAGCGCGGACGTGGAGATCCCGGCGGCCTCGACACCGTACGCGGACAGACCCGACTCGAACTGCCCGTAGCAGGCGAAGAACAGCACGAAGCCCAGGACGGAGAGCTGCACCATGGCCCGGTTGCCGAGCAGCTCCTTCCAGTTGCCGCCCCTGGCCTGCGGCGCGTTCCCCTCGATCCGGGGTGCGCGGGGCATCCGCACGGTCGACATGATCACGACGAGCAGCAGGAACATGGCCGCCTCGATCGCGAACAGCAGGGTGAACGAGCTCGTCCTGCTCGTGTCGACGATGTGACCGCCGATCAGGCCGCCGACGCCGAGGCCGAGGTTCTGCAGGAAGAACTGCATCGCGAAGGCGCGCGAGCGGGTGTCCGCGGTGGAGCAGTCCACGATCATCGTCGCCAGCGACGGCTGCATCACGGCCTGACCCGCGCCGAGCGCCGCGGCCGACAGCAGCACGGTGGCCGCGCTGCCGGCCAGGCCGAGGCTGAGCGCTCCGACGGCGGCGGTGAGCAGGGCGGCGAGCAGGACCGGCAGCGGGCCGCGCCGGACGATGGCCCGTCCGGCGAACGGCAGCACGACCAGGGCGGCGACGGCGAAGACGGCGAGCACGACGCCCGCCGTCATGGAGCCGAGTCCCCGCACCTGCGCCACATAGACGTAGAGGAAGGGGACCGTAAAGCCGAGCCCGAACGCGCTGAGAGCGTTGCCCACGTGGATCCGGCGCATCGCTGCGCCCATCGCCCTGGTCACTTTCACCTGCCTTGGTCGTGAAGTCCCGGGGCCACGGACGTGCCCCCTGCCCATGTCGCCGTTACCGGCGCATGTTCAGGGGGCATGAATGCAGACCTGAAGACTTCGAAGCTAAAGTTAGAAGTTGAACTCTACACCTTGAAGGACTTCAACGCCAAGCGACGCCGTGCGATACTGCCGCCATGGGCGACACTCCCGGCGTCAGCGAGCCGACCCTCGAAGAACAGATCGCCGCCTACCAGCGCGAGTTCCAGGACCTCGACCCCCAGGTCGAGAAGATCGTGTCGGCGCTCTCCCGCCTGAACCGGCGTATGAACGTCGCCTACGGCCGCCAGACCGCCGCCCTCGGCATCAGCAATGCCGAATGGGAGGTCCTCAAGGCGCTCGTCCTCTCCGGCGCCCCGTACCGCATGGGCCCGAGCGACCTCGCCAAGCGGCTGGGTCTCACCCCGGCCGCGATGACCCACCGCATCGACCGCATGGTCGCGGAGGGGCTGGTCACCAGGGAGCGCGACGAGTCGAACCGTGTGCGCGTGATCGTGGAGCTGACGGACGAGGGGCGGGAGAAGTGGCTGGAGGCGATGCGCCTCGCCACCGTCTTCGAGGAGGACCTGCTCCAGGACCTGTCCGCCGAGGAGCGGGGCGTCCTGGGCGAGGCCCTGACCCGCCTGCTGCGGCGTGTGGAGCACGCCCAGCCGGACGCCAGCGGCCGGCTCAGCGACCTCGATTAAAGATCTTGACAGGGATGGTTGACATCGTCCTGCCGGATCCGTAAGGTTCTTCGAGTTGCCACGGGGCCGTAACGGTTCTGCGACAGCACCTCCGCCGCTGATGCGGCAACTCAACCACCAGCACGATCTCCCAACCGGGGTGAATTCGGCGTGCCCGAATTCAATTCGATTCGGGCTCGACGGCCCGATTAGGAACCGCCGGGAGGATCCGCTAAAGTTTGGGACGTCGGAAGGGCCCAACGGCCGGGAAGACAAACCCCCCTGACTGGGAGTCAGACACGAAAGAGTCTGATAGAGTCGGAACCGCCGGAAAGGGAAACGCGAAAGCGGGAACCTGGAAAGCACCGAGGAAATCGGATCGGAAAGATCTGATAGAGTCGGAAACGCAAGACCGAAGGGAAACTGCCCGGAGGAAAGCCTGAGAGAGTCTCTCGGGTGAGTACAAAGGAAGCGTCCGTTCCTTGAGAACTCAACAGCGTGCCAAAAATCAACGCCAGATATGTTGATACCCCGTCTCCGGCCGTTCGGCTGGGACGAGGTTCCTTTGAAAAAGTCCTGCCGGGCACTGCCTGGTAGGCGCACAGCGAGGACGCTGTGAACGACCGGTCCTATTCCGACCGGTTGTTCCGCTCTCGTGGTGTTCGACCGGATTACCGGTAAACATTCACGGAGAGTTTGATCCTGGCTCAGGACGAACGCTGGCGGCGTGCTTAACACATGCAAGTCGAACGATGAAGCCCTTCGGGGTGGATTAGTGGCGAACGGGTGAGTAACACGTGGGCAATCTGCCCTTCACTCTGGGACAAGCCCTGGAAACGGGGTCTAATACCGGATAACACTCCTGCCCGCATGGGTGGGGGTTAAAAGCTCCGGCGGTGAAGGATGAGCCCGCGGCCTATCAGCTTGTTGGTGAGGTAGTGGCTCACCAAGGCGACGACGGGTAGCCGGCCTGAGAGGGCGACCGGCCACACTGGGACTGAGACACGGCCCAGACTCCTACGGGAGGCAGCAGTGGGGAA